>JAEUPJ010000073.1 GCA_016790285.1 Roseateles sp.
GCGGCGCAACAAGGGCGACGAAGCGGCCTGAGGAAGCTCACCACTACAGTTGTCCACAGCCGGCATCACGCGATGCTGGCCCCAAGCCCTGGGTCAGAGTTCAATCGGCAGGGTGGGTCAAATTTAGATCGGCGCCAACACGCCAACCTTGTTCAGAAGGGCCAAACTGCTACCGTGACGAGCTTGCTGCAGGCCACTGGGTACTGGCAGACCTTCAGGCACCAGCGCAAGCTCCTCCCGTTGACGGACGCCCAGGTCGCTGCCTTCAGGAGAACCGATTCTTCTGAACGGAAGGCAGGTGGGCGGCAGGCTCACGCGAAGCGCTTAAAGGCTATCTCGGAGGGGCGTCAGAAGCCGTTTAAGCCATGGAGCCCTCGTGGGCGACGGGCAAGGACGCACGAAGCGTCCTAGGTTCCGCCCTTGCCGAAGGCGGTGTTGACCTGCCGCTCCTTCGGCACCAGCTGCAAGACCTGGGGTAAGGACTTGGTTGCCCACCACCCCATGACCTCTGGCGATTGCCGCGCCGAGCTATGGCCGTTGAACAGGGCGGTGGCAAAGCGCTTTACGAACCAGGCCTCATCACGCTCTGCCGTCTTGGCTGAGGTGCCCATCTGCTCTATGTCGCCGGCGTTGAAGTGCGCGTTCGATTTGACTCGCCAACTGGCGCCCGGGCGCTTGGATAGCTCAACGCTCACTGCGCCGGCGTTCATGACCCACGCGGCCAACCCAAGAAGATGGCCGTCCATAGCCTCGACAGTACAGTCACCGACGGTCAGCACGCCTCGGCAGCCGCCGTCCATGGCGAATGGACCTTTCGGACGCTTGCGCGCGCTGACCGCCTTGACGACCAGAACGCCGGTGGGCCTGCGTACTCTGCGTGCAGGCCCTTCTGTCACCTTCTGCGAGGCCGCGGCAGCCGCGACCGCTGCGAGCTCAAACTTACTCGACTTCAAGGCGCTCCCTCTCGTCCTGATGTTGCGTTGACATCAGCTATCGGCTGTCAGCGGCGACTCTTTACTGCTAAGGCTGGTCACCTGGACCGAGTCGCAAGTGCCTAGCTGCCAAGTGGCCGGCGAATGCCTGTCCGAGGCAATTTGTGCGCTTTCCCGCCACTTCGGCACCGGTGAGCAGCCGGGCGACGTAGAGGCCAGTCCAGGATAAACCGCCGTCCTAGGCTTCTCAGCACATCTGGGAAGCCCTATGGAACTCGTGGTATCAATGGAGAGCACTGGTGGCAGCGCATTCGCGAAGGCGACAACCAAAGGCAAGCAAGCCGTTTTAATCGCCGCCGCAGATTTGTCTACCCGCGGACTGCCCAGCACTGATAGCACTTCGCGGCACGCGCGCCAAGTGACCACGGACCTCAGAACGTGGCGTTCAGTGGATTTCAGCGATTACGCGCGTGGTGTCGGGTTCGAGGTAGCAGCCGGAACCCAGCACACGGCATGGGAGTTCTTCTCCGGACAAACCCGCTTCGTCGTACCGGCCCTTGCGCTTCTGCGGGCCATGGTTCGACCAAACCGTTCGCTCTTCCCCAAACTCTTCAAGCCTCAGTCGCTCGACGACATCTGCAGCTTTGACTCATGCAGCGCTCTCGGGGGCGTCTCCATGATAGCTACGGGGCTAGGCGATAGCAGAGTCAAGCATCAGCCGCAGATGGTCCTGCCCATCTCTTGGTTCTACTGCTTTCCTTCAGCACGCCAAGCTTGGGCGAGTGTCTACCGTGGCGCGACTGACGGACTCCTCGATTTTCAACTTCCGAAAGCAATCGTCTCTTTTAGGGTTCGTAGCCGCCGCGAGAAATGGGTCAGCTATGTCACTTCTATGACCACCATCAGCATCGAAGCAGTCGAGGAACCGTTCCCCTTCGCATCGAATTGCCCTCGCCACATTCTGGCCTCAGCGAGGTCGCGCATACCAAGAGGTAAGAATAAATCTGCGCCAGCAGTCCGCCCTGTGGACACAGGATTCGAGCCTCTTACTGACGATGAGTGGTTGGCAATCGAACCCATCCTGCGTCGAAGCAAGGGCGCGATACCGACCGGTACTCGAGACCTGTTTGACGCCCTTGCTTGGAAGTTGAGCGAAGACCGTAGCTGGAAGGAGGTCGCAGAGAGGCTCGGCTGCGGTCAGAGCTGGGCCGCGACCACGCTGTCCCGATGGAAGGCGGACGGTCGTTGGTCAGAGGTAGAGCATCGCCTGAAGGTGATGCGAGAGCGCCCTCCTGCCACGCAAGCCGACAGTTACACGCGCTGACCGCCGCGTTGTCGCCTAGGTTGCGTTCGGTCTGGCACCTCATGAAAGGCCCATTTGAGACAGCTTTCTGGTTCTGACCATTCCGACTGACAGGCCCCAGCGGGCTGAGCAGAAAGACTGCGGGCTAACCTGAACGAGAGCGCGGATTACTACGTCTGCGCCTGCTTGATGAAGAGCTCCCACAGGAACTCAGCTGCGCCCTCTTGCGACAGGTGCTTGTTGTGACCTCCTCCCCAAGACATCCCCATGGACTTGAAATGGAGGGACTGCTCGCCGGCCTCAGGGGTCAGCATCTCGTTGTATGAGCCCGGGCTTGCCGAAGAGTCGTACGAGAGGGCGATTCCGCCTGCGCGCCCCAGGGAGTCGAGCCGAACCGAGCATTCGGCAATCTTCTTGCCCCCTCGATAGAGGATGGCAGCCATCCGGCGCGAGTCGATGCGGTCGAAAGTTCCGCTGACGCCCGGGTTGCGCTCGCCGATGGCGTCAATCGAACCCTCGAAGAATCGACACACGTAGTCGAAGGATGACCGAACAAAGTCATCGACGTCCTTCTCGGTGAACTCTTGCTTAAGGCGCAGGTTGCTGGACCGCGGTAGAGCAGCAGTCGCGCTCGCCTTGGCCGACGCGCCGGGCGCAGCGGATGGGGACCGCTTGGCTCTCGCCGAGGCGGCTCCCATCGCCTCAACAGCCTGGCGGACTTGCCTCGCCACATCCGCCAGGGCCTCGTCGCGGTCGGGCCACGACATCACCGGCCTACCGTCCCGGGGAGCGGCCAGGAGCTTTCCGAAGGGGGCTCGCGTCCAGTCGCAATGCCGGAGGATGACCGGGATGACGCGCGCCTGCCCTGCGTTGTGCCGCTCCATCGCCCGCGTCATCTCTCTTGAGTAGCAG
This sequence comes from Roseateles sp., assembly GCA_016790285.1. Lineage (GTDB taxonomy): Bacteria > Pseudomonadota > Gammaproteobacteria > Burkholderiales > Burkholderiaceae_C > Pelomonas. The sequence continues at coordinate 3,148 of JAEUPJ010000073.1, forward strand.
TACGGCGAGTTGATGAAGTCCGAGCTCACCAGCAGCAGGACGACGTCGGCAGCTTCCAGCTGGCCGAAGATGGCGTCGTCGAACTGGTCACCGGCCACGATGCGTCGGTCGTGCCACGTGTCCACCAACCCCTCATGCTTGAGCAGCGCAAGGTGCGCCTCGAGCTCGTTGCGAAGCACCTCGTCCTTGTGGCTGTAGGAGAAGAAGATTGTTGCCATCGCCGTGTCACTTTGGCGGATTATCGAAGACGCGATACGGCTCCAAGGGCCGGACGACGCGGCGACCTCACCGGCTCGCTGACCGTCCAGGCGAAGGTGCCGAGCGGCGCGTGTTGCTCGGTCAGTCGGACGGCCACGATGGCTTTTGCTCCTTTCAGGTCTTCGGCGCCCGCCCCGCCACCTGAACCTCACTAGCCCACACGGTCGCACCGGCCGCTCCCTGACGAAGGCTGTCCTGCTGAGCGTTGCCAGCGAAGTTGCTCGTCGCGTCCCCTTGCACTTCCCGCCGGACTGGAGTAATCTTCACTCACTCACATGAATGAGTGACGGATGAGTCTCTACCCTACCCTAGCTGTTCGGCACGCATGCGGCACCTCAGCGTTGCTCGGAATCGCCGCAGGACGAGCCGCGCTGCCTCAGCTGGCAGAAGCCGCGAACAAGCTTCCGGCCTCCCCTTGGGCCTTGCTCGACTTCAGCGGGGTCGAAATGGTCACTGCCAGCGCTGCCCGCGAGGCCGTGTTGAAGCTCGTGGAGCACCTGGCAGACCGCAGGACCCTCGCTGTGCTTGTAAACCTGAACCCTGAGACCTGTGACGAGATTGAGTTTGCGGCTCAAGCCAGTCGCCAGCTCGTCGTGGTCGCAGAAGCAATGGAGCCTGACGGCCCTCAGGGCTTGCGGCTCCTTGGTCCTGTCGATGAGAAAGTCAAGGAAACGCTGGAACTCGTGTCCAGGTTGGGCGAAACGGATGCGAAGGGCGCAAACGACGCCTACACCGGTAACTCCATGGGAGCAACCGCTTGGAATAACCGGTTCGCTGCGCTCTCACAGGCGAGACTGCTGACGGAGCGAAAAGTCGGAAAAACGAAGTACTACTCACTCGCGCTGAAAGGGCTGGTCGATGGGAACTGACTTTCTCCGGAACAAGAAGGAGCGCTTTACCAAGGCGTGGCGCCACGGCGTAGTACGAACCGAGTCCGACTGGCTCCCCAGCGGGCAGCGAGTCACCCGCGTCTATCGCGCCAAGAGCGACGGGCCGTGTTCGCTTGCGGCTAATCAGCCGGTTCTGCTGCGCCTTGTGGCGGACAACCAAGTTGTGGCCACGGCAGGCATCGTCCAAGTTGCGACGCTGGTGAAGCCGTCCACGGCACTGCTCGAGCTACTTCGCACCCGACAGGGCGTCGGAACGGCAGTCGTGCAGCGCGTGTCGCCAACGACGAGCCGAGTGGACCTGCAAGTCGAGGAGTAGTTGTGCTGCCAGCGAGCGACAACGACCAACTGTGGGCCCTCAAGGACTTGAGCAACGGTCAGCCAATGCTTGGCTGCGGTAGCTGCCTTGACCGAAAGACTTGCGGCGGGCTGCAGGTGACCCCCGGCGGAGCAAAGGCCCTCGACTGCATGGCCACCTGCCGGTGCGACGACCCCGAGAAATGTGACGTCGTCTGCCCTGCCGCTCCAAAGCGCTACATGCGACGGCTCACCGAAGTTGGTGGATTTGACCTCTCGGTCATTCCGGTTGCCAAGGCGCACCGCATCCCAAAACTCCCGGACTACGCGGTGCTAGTCGAGGGCAATGCCGTAAAGGACGGTGTCTCTAGGGCCCTCCAACACGTCGCAGTGCCACTATCGATGGCCATCGCCGAGGCTGGGCAACTGACTCGCGCAAAGACACGCAAGGAACTCGAGCTCACTTTCGGCCTCGCGCCGAGAGACGGCTGGATACTGACCGGGGTAGAGCGCGACAGCTATGTTGAACGCATGTGGCGCCTTCACTCGCCGCGCAAGGTCTACGAAGGACTTCGGAAGGCGGGCGCCATCTTCGCGACCACTCCCAACTTCAGCACCATCGCCGACGTACCGCGCCATGACAATCTTCACGCGATGATGCGCATCGCGCTGACATGGCACGACATGGTGGATGCGGGCCTCCCTACGGCACTCCATCTCAATGGCCGCACAGACTTCGACTTCGTGCGCTGGGGCCAGTTTGCACGACGGCAGCACCACCTACGGGCTGTGGCGTTCGAGTTCCTAACTGGTGCGGCCAACAACGAGGATGGTCAGCGATATGTAGAGCGACTGAAGCTGTTTGTGAAAGAGAGCGGTCGAGGCGACCTTCTCTTGGTGCTACGTGGAGGTCAACGCTGGCTGACGGAACTGCAGCCGCACTTCGGGCAAATTTTCGTCATCGACTCAGGAGCGTATTTCAAGACTGTCAATCGGCAGCGCACTGAACTCAGCATCGATGGCCGGCTCGTCTATCGGACTCACAAGACGCGCTTGCCGGCCGACGTCAGGGCGCTCTTTCATCACAACGTTAAGGCACGGCTTGCTGTGTACGCCCGAGCATCTAGCCCGGGCAGCCAACAACAAGGGGGACTATTCCAGGCCCCTCCGAAGAAGGTGGTCGAACGTCCATCGTCAAGGGCCTCCGATGACCAGCTTCTACTGGATTTCTAGGCGAGGCGGGTTGGCTTCCAGCCAACGAACATACTGACAACAAAGCCTCTCAATTTATCCTGGTCGCGTACTACCCAGTTCACACCAAGCGCAGGCCTCTCCGTCTCGATACTTGCGTCATCGCTACGCACCCGTAGCGAAGCATCCAAAGTGAGCATGGCTCGCATGACAGTCGAAAAACCTGTTCCGCGACCAGGTTCACTCAGCCGTGACCGGTGGTCAACCACGGCCCACTTCAACGCAGTAGCTGTCTCCAAGGCCTCCAAGCCCTGGCCAGTCGACGTGTAGCCGCGAACTACTCCTTGGCCGTTGTCGGCCACCGCTATCCATACGGCGTTGGTATAGAACTCGTAAACCGCAATGCCTCGCGCCCCGTCGCCCGCGTGCTCGTTGACGTTACCGATGAGCTCGGCAAATGCCCCCTTCCATAGTCTTGCAGCCGCTCCTGGCATTCCGGCATCAGTCGCCAGCCGGCCGGCGCGCATCGCAAACTCATGAGCCGCTAGGTCTGCCACTTCGCCACCACCGTAGATGTTTAGCGCGCCAACACGTTCACCGTGCCAGACGGGCGGTTGACCCGGGGTGGCAACGTGCCGAACCGCCGCACATCTCTTATCGCCCTCGGTATCCAGTCTGAAAGGCTTTCCTTGCGATTGCCACTGCCGACGCAAAACAAGGAGCTCTGCAAGAGGACCCAGCTCAAGCTCGCTAGCGCGCAGGACGATTGAATCTGTCGCGTCTAGCGCATCTGTGAAGTCTTCAAGCGCTCTGTAGCAGCCTAGAGTGCTGCCCGCTAACCCACCCGCAGACATGACTTCCTTCATCTCAGCCAGCCTGTGGCAACTCGACTATTGACGGCACCGGCTAGCGTAGGACGAGGAAGCTAACGATGAACTCACTTGGAGTCAACCGACAGCGGCAACACTAGCCCACTCCACCTTCATTGGCTCCCACGTCGACACGGGCCTCCACAACATTGATGAGCCCCTGCGCACAAACAGCTCTGTCATCGGCCACCAAAGTCACACACCATCCTCAGCGTGATAGCTGCGAATTTGCTCCATGGGCGGAGTCTTAGAAGGCTGAGGTAAGCCCGCCTCGGACTTCTGGGACTCCGGGCGCTGCCGGACGTGCAGCGATAGCATCCCTGAAGCTTGTTCACATGATTGGCGTTCACGGCTTCCCGTAAGGGCTGAGCACGACAGGTTGCGGCCAAGCAGTTCAGTTTCTAGTCGGGGTTTATGAGACATTGCTGGGGTCTTCAGGCCGACCACAAGCACGAGGAAGCTCTTAACGAACCGCCCATATAGACTGGCCCACAACCTCGGCGGAGCGCTCGCTGTGGCACGGTGCGGCTTAGCGAGTCCGGGCCAACCTTGGGCAGTCCAATGGCAGAACCCACCAAGAAGCCGCGAATTCGCGTTGCAGAAGCGGTCGAATCCGGCGTAGAGGGACTTCTGGTTTTTCTGGTTCGATACTTCAGGACCGGATGGCTCGTTGTGACTCGGCCTCGTCACGGTTGGCGTCGAATTCTGGCCGACCGACACACGCCAAAGCCCGCATTTGTCCTGCCTCTGACCTACCTGTCCATTGGCCTGTTCCTGCTATCGCTGATGGGGCAAGTAGCCGGCTTGTCCGTACTGGACTGGATTTGGTTCGTCGACGACCTGGCCAACAAGGTGACCGACGCCCTGAGCAAAGAGGTGTCGCTGGTAAAGGTGGCAGTACAAGCGCTTCCTGGCGTAGCCGTGGTGGCTGCGATAGCACTGTTGCTACAGGTCGCACTTCGCCGGCTCAGCATGTCGCGGCGTCTCGTTTCGTTCGCACTGAGCTACGCCATTGGCGCGCAAGCCTTCGCAATCTTCGCCGTCGCGTTTGCGTTTGTGGTCACAGCTACCATGGTAGGAGGCTGGGTGCCCCCAGGTGGGGCTTTTGGCGCCAACCTGATGGCCATTGGCGTCTATGGAGCCATCTTCGGAGGCTTGGCACTGGCATTCTTCGGACCGCTCGCCTTCATGCTCTCCGTCTTGAGGCTGAGGCGAATCTGGCGCGTCAGCCGGTCAACTGCTTTGGCGGTTGCCGCCATCGTCACGGCCACGGTTTTCGGCGGCCATGTCGCCGTGCTTTGGGCTACGACGATTCCAACAGTTGTGATGGCTCGGACTGCTGCCCCCACAAAGCCGGACCTCACCGTTGGTGACGGTACGTCGGCTCTCCAGCGTCAAGCAGTGACCGTAGCGTTCCCGCTCTTGCTTGCAAACCGCGGAACGAAGCAGCAAGGCTGGGAGACATCCCGGATAGAGATGCGCCTGTCCGATGGAGCCGGACGCAGTTCCGACGACAGGTGCACCGGCGACAGCATCAAGCTGGAGATTGAGCGAGTTCTGGACGCGAGCGGCAACGAGGTCAGATACGTCTCAGTTGCTCCAAAGGAAACCACTTGGGTTCTGGTCCGAGCGCGTGCTGAGCTTGCCCAGAGCCGTCTCCAAGTCCTGAACACGAAGCGGGACTGGGATGTGCTGGCGCAAATGACCTCGACTGACCAGGATGTGGTCAAGGTGTGCTCGGTGAGGACGGTGACTCCGCTGGCGCGCTGAGAGGTGTCGTTCCTACACTGCCCAGGCTCTGCCGTGAACCGGCCCCCTAGAACGAGAAGAGCACCAGAGTAGAAGCTGATTGTCATTGCGGGCGACAACGCTCCCAACATCAGCGTAGAACCCTTTGTCTGTTGTCGCTATCGGACTACGTATCGCCATAGGCAGCGTGAGCGTAGAACTTTAATGTTCACACTCAGAGATCGCGTTCTGGTCACCCAGGCTCAGCGCCGCCAGCACGCCGGCCAGGCTGGGGTCGGCGACTTCGGCACGGATGGCCGCGCGCAGCCGCTGGCGCGCCGCGTCCAGTGCCCACCATGGCGCGGGCGCCAGCCGCTCGGCCGAGCGCACCACGCCGCTGGCGCGCAGGCCCTGCTCGAAAAGCCACAGTTCGGCATCGAACCCGCCCGGGTTGGCCAGGCCATGGGCGCGCTTCAGGCGGGCCGTAAAGCGCCAGACCTCACCCGCGGTGATGGGCGGGGCGTCGTAGGCCAGCATCATCAGCCGTCGCGGCACCTCGGGCGGCAGCGCGGTGCCGGTCGGGCCGACGGCCTCCACGGCGAATTCGAAACGCCAACCCGGCACCCCGCCCTGCCCCGTGACGGCCACGGGCAGGCTGTCCACACGGCCCGTGAGCACGAGGTCCCGGCCTTCCCAGGCCGGATGCAGCGCCGACCCGAGCCGCTCCTGCGCACGCCACGCACCTTGCAGGAAGGCCAGCGTGGCGACGGCCACGGCAAGCCAGGCCCAGTGGCCGCGTCGCATGGCCCGCATCGACACCAGCGACAGCACCAGCGACTGCACCACCGACAGCACCAGCAGCGCGCCCAGCACGAGCTGCTCGCCCCCGGTGGGCAGCCGCTCGCAGCGGTGCAGCAGCGCGAGCCCGGCCAGCCAGGCCAGGCCGGCCGTCAGCAGCTCCACAGGCCCCCAGCGCCCTTGCGCCACCCCGTCTCCTCGGCCTTCGCCTGTTGGGTCGGGGTGTAGCATGCCGGCGTTTCCTGAACGCGCCCTAGCGCTCCCCCTGCATGAGCTCCTCCGCCATCCAAGCCAAGCTCGCCGAACTCGGCATCACGCTGCCGCCGCTGGCCGTCCCGGCCGCGGCCTACCTCCCCTTCACCCGCACCGGCAACCTGCTGTTCATCTCCGGCCACATCGCCAAGAAAGACGGCAAGCCCTGGGTCGGCCAGCTCGGCCGCGACGTGGACACCGCCACCGGCCAGGCCGCCGCGCGCGCCGTGGCCATCGACCTGCTCGGCACGCTGCAGGCCGCCACGGGGGACCTGGGCAAGGTGCGCATCGTCAAGGTCATGAGCCTGGTGAACAGCACGCCCGACTTCACCGAGCAGCACCTCGTCACCAATGGCTGCTCCGAGCTGCTGGCCACGGTGCTGGGCGACGCCGGCAAGCATGCGCGCAGCGCTTTCGGCGTGGCGCAGATCCCGCTGGGCGCCTGCGTCGAGATCGAACTGATCGCGGAAATCACCGACTGATGTTCATCCAGCCTTCCAAGCTGCCGGCCCGCGCCCTGGCCGGCATGGCGGCCTTGAGCTTTGCCGCCGTCGGCGTGGCCCTCGTGGCCCAGCATCAGTTCGGCGTCAAGCCCTGCCCGTGGTGCGTGCTGCAGCGGGGCATCTTCCTGCTGATCGGCACGTTCGCGCTGCTGGGCTGGCTCGTGCAGGGCCAGCGCGTGCTGCGCCAGACGGCGGTCATCGCCGCGCTGCTGCTGTGCGTGGCTGGCGTCACGGCCGCCGTGTTCCAGCACGAAGTCGCCTCGCAGACCGCCAGCTGCGCCATGGGCCTGGCCGACCGCATCATCACGGCGCTCGGCCTGGAGGAGCTCTGGCCCTCCGTGTTCATGGTCACGGCCAACTGCGCCGACGCCGCCGCCGCGCGCTTCATCGGCCTGCCGTACGAGGTCTGGAGCGGCCTGCTGTTCGCCGGCCTCGCGGCTGTGGGCCTGTGGGTGCTAGGCCAGCGCCGGTAGGCGCCGGCCTACTCGCCGCGCACCACGCCTTCGCGCCGCGGGTCGGCCCCGCCGAGCCATCCGCCCGGCACACGCAGCAGCACCTGCAGGCCGCTGGTGAGGTCCGTCTCCACGATCTGGTGGCCGCGCCCGCGCAAGTCGCTCAGCTGCTCGGCGGTCAGCCCGCCGCGCTCGACGATGAGGGAGCCGCTGTTGAAGTGGCCGAAATTGGGCAGGTCCACCGCCTGCTGCACAGGCAGCCCCCAGGCCAGCGCACCGGTGAGCACCTTGGCCACGTAATGGATGATGACCGGACCGCCCGGTGAGCCGGCGGCCATCAGCAGCTTGCCCTCGCGGTCGAACACCAGCGTGGGGGCCATGCTGGAGCGCGGGCGCTTGCCGGCGTCCACGCGGTTGGCCACCGGCTTGCCATCGGCGCCCACGGGGTTGAGCGAGAAATCGGTGAGCTGGTTGTTCAGCAGGAAGCCGCCCGCCAGGCCCGTGCCGCCGTCGCTCATGACGCGGTTGCCGAAGGCAGACTCGATGCTTGTCGTCATGGCCACCGCGTGCCCTTGGGGGTCCACCACGCTGATGTGGCTCGTGCCTGACTCGAGCTGCTCGGCCTGGGGCGCCAGCGCCTGCTGCACGGGTGCGGGGTTGCCGGCTGTGGCGATGCCACCGGCCTTGGGGCCGATCAAGGCGCCGCGCTGCTTGAGGTAGGCGCTGGACAGCAGGTTCTGCCAGTCGCCGCCCGGGGCCGTCACGAAGGCCGGGTCGCCGATGTACTGTGCGCGGTCGGCGAAGGCGAGCTTGGCGGACTCGGCATAGGCGTGCATCCAGTCGGCCGTGATGCCACTGGCCGCGCGCGCGGCGGGCTGGGTGTCCAGCAGCCCGAGGATCTGCATCAGCGTCAGGTGCCCCGAGGTGGGCGGGCCGAAGCCGCACACGCGGTAGCCGCGCCAGTCGTTGCACAGCGGCGGCCGCACGGCCGGGCGGTAGGCGGCCAGGTCGTCGGTGGTCAGCAGGCCCGGCCGCGCGTGCCCCTTCACGCGGCGCACCAGGTCCTCGGCCACCGCCCCCTCGTAGAAGGCCTTCACGCCCTCCTTGGCGACGGCGCGCAGCACGGCGGCGTAGGCGGGATTTTTCAGCAGGGTGCCCACAGGCTTGGGTGCGCCAGCGGCGTCGAAGAAGTAGGCGGCGGCGACCGGGTCGGTGCGCAGTGCCGTTTCGCCGGACAGCAACTCGTGCAGGCGCGGGCTGACGGCAAAGCCTTGCTCAGCCAGCCGGATGGCGGGCTCGAACAGGCGCGCCCAGGGCAGCTTGCCGTGGCGGCGGTGCCCCTCCGCGAGCATGGCCAGCACGCCGGGCGCTCCGGTGGACAGGCCGCTCTGGATGGCCTCCCGCATGGGCAGCGGCTTGCCGTCGGGCTTGAGGAAGAGCCCCGGCGTCGCCGCGGCTGGCGCGGTTTCGCGGCCGTCCAGGGCCTGCACTTCACGCCCGTCCCAGTGCAGCAGGAAGGCGCCGCCCGCGATGCCGCTGGATTGCGGCTCCACCAGGCCAAGCACCGCCTGCACCGCCACCGCGGCGTCCAGCGCGGAGCCGCCGGATTTCAGGATCTCGACCCCGGCGTCCACGGCCAGGGGATTGGCCGCCGTCACGGCAAACCGCCTGGCCGGTGCCTGGAGGCTGCCTTCCTTGGCGGTGCGGGTGGTCGCAGCCTCCGGCTGATCCAGCGCGTGGACGGGGGCGAGAAACACGGCCAGCGAAGCGGCCAGGAAAGCGGGGAAGGCGGGACGGCGCATGGAGCGCATCTTAGGCAGAGGCGAATCAGGGAAGTCTTGACACTGTTTCCGGTGACGTGCGCAAGCTTGGCGACAGACATACTCGTGACTTCAATCACGGAACTGCGAGGGATTCCCATGAGTGTTCTGCGTACCGCCATCCAGGCAACGTTCTTCGGTGCGGCCCTGATGGCCGTGGCCCCGGCGTTCGCCGCCGGCAAGACCGAAGATCCGGCACGCCTGATCCCCGGCGGCAGCCTGGCTGCCACCCCGTCCGCGGCGCTCGGCCCGGGAAGCTACCTGATCGATTTCGAGAACCTGTCGGTCGGCGACACCCTGGACAGCCAGTACGCGGCCTGGGGCGTGACCTTCTCGGCCTCGCCCTACACCGGCGCCGACAGCCCGACCGGCGGCTGGGCCACCAACACCGACATGACCATCGTCGCCGTTGGCGGCGGTGACACCGGCGGCCTGGGCTCGCCCTCGCTGGTCAGCGGCAATATCCTGCGCTCGTTCGACGGTTGGCTGGGCGAAGACGGCGACGCCAGCATCCTGATGACGTTCAGCTCGCCGATCACCGCGGTCAGCGTCGACTTTGCCGGCATCGCCTTGCCCAGCAGCACCGGCATCGACATCTACTCCACCTCGGGCAACTACGTCACCAGCGTGTTCGCCACGGGCACCGGCCAGCAGACGCTGAGCTACACCGGCACGAACATCGGTTTCGTCGTGGTCACGCCGGGCGACTACAACGACTGGGTCGGTGTCGACAACATCGGCTTCACCGTGGCTGCCGCCGTGCCGGAACCCGAGACCTACGGCATGCTGGCCCTGGGCCTGGGCGTGCTGGCCGTCGTGGCCCGCCGCCGTCGCCAGCACTGAGCAGCGCAACCTCTCTTGAACAGCCCGGCCCCGCCGGGCTGTTTTTGCTTTCGGGGCTCAGAAGTAGCCCATGTCGCGCTGCGTGTAGTTGACGATCTGCGGCAGCACCGACGGCAGGTCGGTCGCGCTGATGCCCATCCAGGTGGCCAGCGTGGCGCCCAGCTGGTCGACGCCCGTCGTGGGCAGCAGCCGGCCCTGGCCGACGTCGTCGGGCCCGTTCACGCTGACCGAGGGCAGCGTGCCCCAGAAGCGCCCACCCTGCACCGCGCCGCCCAGCACGACGTGGTGACTGCCCCAGCCGTGGTCGGAGCCGTCGCCATTGCTCGTGAGCGAGCGGCCGAAGTCGCTCGCCGTGAAGGTGGTGACCTGGTTGGCCACGCCAAGTTCAACGGTGGCGGCGTAGAAGCTCGCCAGCGCGTCGTTCACGGCCGTGAGCAGGCCCGGGTGCTCGTCGAGCAGGAAGTCGTGGGTGTCGAAGCCGCCGAGGGACACGAAGAAGACCTGGCGCGTGGCGCCCAGCGTCTGCCGCGCCGCGATCAGCCGCGCCACCATCAACAGCTGGGCCGAGAGCGGGCTCGTCGTGTCGAAGGCTGTCTGCAGCGCGGGCACGCCGGCCAGCCCGGCAGTGACCGTACCCTGGGCGGTGATGGAGCGGTTCACGACCCGGTTGAGCTCGGCCTCCATCCAGTGCGTCCGCTCCGCCGTGATGAGCCCGCGCAGCGCGTCGGCACAGGCCTGGGAACCGTACAACGGCTTGAGCACCCCGTTGATCGGCACCGCGCCACTGGTGGACACCTGGTACTGCACCGCCTGCTTGCCGGCCATGTAGACGGCATTGCCCGAGGCGTTGATGCAGGTGAAGGTGGCCGAGCCGTTGCCCGACAGGAACAGGTCGCCCATGCGCCCGCCCCAGCCCGACGTGGCACCCTCGGGCGAGCTGCTCTGCCAGACGGACTGCTGGTCGTTGTGCGAGAAGAGCTTGGGCGGCAGCGGCACGCTCTGCGCCTTGTACTGGGCCAGGGTCGTGGGCTGGATGAGGGTGCCCACGTTGAGCTGCACGCCCAGGCGGCCGGCGTCCCACAGCGCCTTGAGCTTGCCGAGTTGGGGCGCCAGCGCCATCTGCCGGCCGCCGACGTTCTGGCTGAGCACGGTGGCGGCCAATTGCTCGCGGGGCGTGGCCAGCGTCTGGCGGATGCCGGCGTAGGCGTTGTAGCTGGCGGTGTCGTAAGGCACCAGCGTGTTGCCGTGGTCGTTGCCGCCGTACAGGAAGACGCACACCAGGGCCTTGTAGTCGCCCGGCGCCGTGGCGGCCGCGGCTTCGCCGAGGGCCGCGAGGTTGAGCGCCCAGGGTGCTGCCGTGCCGGCCAGACCCAGCGCGGACGCGCGACGCAGGAACTCGCGGCGCTGCAGTTCGGGGAGGCGGTTGAGTTTCATCGTCATCCCCTTCACTTCTGGATCTGGTATTCGGGGCAGGCCATCAACATCAGGATGGCGGCCTGCACGCGGCTGAGCTTGCCGGCATCGGTGCCGCCAGCGATGGTGGCCACCGCGGTGGCGATGGTCGCTTGCGTGGCGGCCGAGATGGATCCGCCGCCCAGGCGCAGCGCGAGGCTGGCCACGAGCGTGGGCGCATCGCCCGCCAGCGTCAGCTCGGTGGTGTAGCTCGGCTTGACGTCGCCCACGCCGTCGGAGATGGCCTTTTGCAGGTAGTTCAGGTAGGCGGCGACCGTGCTCTCGTTGCAGAGCTGGAACTCCGGGGCCGTGACGCCGTTGCTGCCCAGCTGCGAGTTGGGTGGCACATAGCCCGGGCGGAAGAAGTTGAACACCGAGGGGCTGCGCAGCGGGCTCTGGCCGAGCCGCGTGCCGGGGTCGCTGGTGTTGCCGATGTTCCACAGCCCGTTGGGCGAGCCGGCACCGAAACTGCGCCCCCACTGAAGGAAGCGCTGCAGCGGCTCGCGCAGCTTGCCCGCCCCAGGGGCGGCGGACGCCGTGCGCGCCTCGGTGTCGAGCAGGATGGCGCGGATGACGGCCTTCAGGTCGCCGCGCACGCCCGCGCCGTTGTCGGCCCAGACGGCCGCGATACGCGCGACGTATGCCGCGCTCGGGTTGCTGGCCACCAGGTGCTGGATGAGCTGGCGCCCGATGAAGGGGCCGACGTTGGGATGGGCCGCCAGGGTGTCCAGCGCGGTCTTGAGCGCGGTGGGGCCGTCGGCGGAGGCGGGGATGTCCACGTCCAGCACGCGTTTGGCGCCCGTGGAAAAGCGCGACGCGATGTGGGTCATGGGCTTCTTCATGAAGCCGGGGTCGGCGCCGCTGTAGCCGTCGAAGTCCCAGCCGGTGAAAACGCGGGCCAGCTCGGTGATGTTCGTCTGGGTGTAGGTCTCCAGCGGCTTGCCCTTGGCGTCGAGCTTGGGGCTGCCGTCGGCGTTGAGCTGGATGAGCCCGATGCTGAAGAGCTGCATCACCTCCCGCGCGTAGTTCTCGTCGGGCACGCGGCCGGTGGCGGCGTCTTCCTTCTGGTTGCCGCGCATGTTGAGGTACACGCCCATGGCGTTGGACAGCGTCACGGCGTTGAGCAGGTCGCGGTAGGTGCCGAAGGCGCGCTGCTCGAGCATGTCGACATAGGCCGCCACCGCGAAGCCCCGCCACGGCACGGGCAGGCCGGACATGGAGACGACGAAGATCTCGCTGAGCGCCAGCACGACGCGCTGGCGCAGCACGTCGGGGGCGGACATGAGCTTGCGCCAGAGCGTGTTGTCCACGCCGCCGAAGTCGTTGCGGTGGTCGACCACGGCGAAGCCATTGGCCACGAGCCAGTCGAAATGACCGTCGCTCACCGGCAGCGCGAACTGGGCGTCCAGCCAGGCGGCGTAACCGCCGGCCTTGACGGTGGCGATGTCGGCGACGGTTGCGGCGAAGCCGGCCTGGGCGAGGAAGCGGGCCGCCTCGGCGTCGGTGATGCCGGGCGGAGGGGGTGGCGGTGGTGGGGGCGGTGGAGGGGGCGGGGGCGAGGGTGTCGGCGCGCTGCCCTCCCCGCCTCCACCGCCGCAGGCGGCCAGCAGCGTGGCGGCAACGGCCGCGGCGGTCAGTCCGGCAGGGTGAACAACGGGATGATGATGGGGGGCGGCGGCCGCGGTCTCCTGCGCGGGCTCGATCGTCTGGACCTCTGGCATCGGTGGCGGGTGCATGTCTTCCTCGCTTCTGGGGTGAGAGTCGGCGCCCAACGAAAAAGGGCCGGCTTGCGCCGACCCGTATTCGCCCACGATCTGGGGGTGCGGTCGAGGATTTACCTCACAGCAACGGAACCCCTGTCTTGCTTTGCGCAAATTCACGCGTCACGCCTTCGGCCAGCTCGACCACGCGGATGCCCTCAGGCACCACGTCGAACACGCCCAGGTCGGTGATGATGCGGTCCACCACGCCGACGCCGGTCAGCGGCAGCGTGCAGGCCGGGATGATCTTCATGTCCTCGGTGCCGTCCTTCTTGCGGGCGACGTGCTCCATCAGCACGATGACGCGCTTCACACCCGCCACCAGGTCCATGGCGCCGCCCATGCCCTTGACCATCTTGCCCGGGATCATCCAGTTGGCGAGGTCGCCCTTGCCACTGACCTGCATGGCCCCGAGGATGCTCAGGTTGATCTTGCCCGCGCGGATCATCGCGAAGCTGTCGTGGCTGCCGAAGATGCTGCTGCCGGGCAGCGTCGTGACGGTCTGCTTGCCGGCGTTGATGAGGTCGGCGTCGACCTCGTCCTCGGTCGGGAAGGGTCCGATGCCGAGCATGCCGTTCTCGCTTTGCAGCCAGACTTCCTTGTCTGCCGGCACATGGTTGGCGACCAGCGTCGGGATGCCGATGCCGAGGTTCACGTAGAAGCCGTCTTCGAGCTCCTGGGCCGCACGCGCGGCCATCTGATCTTGTGTCCACGGCATGGTCAGGCCTCCTTCTTCTCGGACAAGGTGCGCTTCTCGATGCGCTTCTCGGGGTTGGCGTTCAGCACGATGCGGTGCACGTAGATGCCCGGCAGGTGCACAGCGTCGGGGTCGATCTCACCCGTCTCGACGATGTGCTCCACCTCCACGATGGTCAGCTTGCCCGCCATGGCGGCCGCCGGGTTGAAGTTGCGCGCCGTGCGGCGGAACACGAGGTTGCCGCTCTTGTCGGCCTTGTAGGCCTTGACCAGGGCCACGTCGGGCACCAAGGCCTTCTCGAGGATGTAGGTCTCGCCGTCGAACTCACGCACCTCCTTGCCCTCGGCGATGAGCGTGCCCACGCCCGTGCGCACGAAGAAGGCCGGGATGCCCGCGCCACCGGCGCGCAGCTTCTCGGCGAGCGTGCCCTGCGGCGTGAACTCCAGCTCCAGCTCGCCGGCCAGGTACTGCCGCTCGAACTCCTTGTTCTCGCCGACGTAGCTGGAGATCATCTTCTTGATCTGGCGGGTTTCGAGCAGCTGGCCGAGGCCGAAGCCGTCGACACCCGCGTTGTTGGAAATGACCGTCAGGCCCTTCACGGCGCTGTCACGCAGCGCCGCGATCAGCGCCTCCGGGATGCCGCACAGGCCGAAGCCCCCGACGGCGAGCAACTGCCCATCCTTCACCACGCCGCGCAGCGCCTCATCGGCGCTCGGGTACACCTTGTTCATGCCGTCTCCTGCTGGAAAGAGGGGCGAAGCGTAGCGCCCCCCTGCCCCGCAGTCGATTACGCAAGATTGCCTAAGGGCTTGCGCCGACGCGACAGCGGCACAGCGGCCAGGCCCGCCACGGCCAGCAAAGCGAGGCTGCCCGGCTCCGGCAGCGCCTGCGCGGCATTGCCGCCACGCACGAGCCAGCTGCCCAGCTGGGTGTCCGAGCTGGTATCGCGCCAGGCGTTGTCGATGAGGTAGCCACGCGGGCCGAATTGAATCAACCCGACCGCCGCATGCTGGCCGGGGGCTGTGACATCCGCCGTCAGGCCCTGGGTGCGCGGGCACTTGACCAGGACATTGCCTTCGTAGCAACCCATCCGGTCTGCAATGCCGAAGACATCGAAGAAGTCCTGTGCGATGGCGAAGCCCGTGGCGTCGCCCGGCGCGACGGGGGTGGGCAGCCCGAAGTTGTCCTCGATGAGGTCCAGCACCTCCGCCCGCGTGGCATAGCGGAAGCCTTGAGCGAACAGGCTCTGGATGAAGCTGTCGCCGAAGGCATGCGCACGCGTGGCAACGGGGCTGAGCCATTCGCGGCTGGTGCTGTCGTCCTGCACGAGGTAGCGGTCACCGGCAGTCCAGAAATCGGTGGCGACGAGGTCGGCGCGGGCGGTGCCGGCCAGGGCGACGCTGGCCGCCAGGGCCCATTGACAAAGGGTCTTCAAACGCATGATGTTGTCCATTGACGGGAGGAGGCGCCACTGTCGCCCTGCACGGCCGGCGGCACATCGCCCGATGGAGCCATGGCCCGCAGCCGGATGGGCCATGCCGGGTAGGATCGCGCCCGCTCCCTTGCCCACCCTCACCCACCCGCCCGCGTGAGCCCTGACGCCATCGACTACCGCAGCGCCTTCCTGCTCGCCCCGATCGGGCTGGTGCTGTCTGCCCAGCGCCAGATCGTGGATTGCAACGAGCGCGTGCTGCAGATGTTCTCGGCCACGCGCGAGCAGCTCGTCGGGCAGAGCTTTGCCGTCATGTACCCGAGTGCCGCCGAGTTCGAGCGCACCGGCGCGCGCATCGTCGCGAGCCTGGACGCGCAAGGACGCTACGCCGACGACCGCGTCATGCGTCGCCTGGGCAGCGGCGAGCTGTTCTGGTGCCACGTGACCGGCCGGGCGCTCGACCCCGCCGACCCGCACGCCCGGGGCATCTGGAGCTTCGAGGACCTGTCGGCGCGCCGGCAGATCACGGCCGAACTCACGCCGCGCGAGCGCGAGATCGCCGCGCTGCTGGTCGAGGGGCAGACGAGCAAGCTCATCGGCCGCCAGCTCGGCGTGAGCCCGCGGACGGTCGACGTGTACCGCGGCCGGCTCATGAAGAAGTACCAGGC
The DNA here is from genome assembly GCA_016790285.1 of Roseateles sp. Taxonomy (GTDB): domain Bacteria; phylum Pseudomonadota; class Gammaproteobacteria; order Burkholderiales; family Burkholderiaceae_C; genus Pelomonas. The sequence continues at coordinate 19,055 of JAEUPJ010000073.1, forward strand.
GGGCAGCACGCCCGAGTTGATCAACAAGCTGCTGTCCGCATGAGCTCACCGCACGGCGCGCCCGACCTGCCCTACTGCCGCAACTGCCACTACACGCTGGCCGTGCCGCGGCCGCGCCATTGCGGGCATTGCGGCCAGGAAACCGACCTGCACCCGCCTTCGGTGCGCGAGATGGTGACCGAGTACCTCGGCCATTACGTGGCGCTGGACGGGCCGCTGTGGCGCACGCTATGGGCGCTGGTGGCCCTGCCCGGGCACCTCACCAATGCCTATTTCCACGGCCGGCGGCGGCGCTATGTGCTGCCGCTGCGGGTGTACCTGAGCGCGAGCTTCGTGTTCTTCCTGGGCTGGGCGCTGCTGCCGCAGGGGCCGAGCCAGGTCATCGAGACGGCGGCGACGCCTGTGCAGGCCGGAGAGCCAGTCAAGGTCCAGGTGCGCCCCGGCATGACGCCCGCGCAGGCTGCCGCGCAGGCGCAAGCGATGGCGCAGGCGATGGCGCAGGGCGCGAGTGCCACGCCGGGGGCAGACAGCAGCGGGCAACACGTCAAGACCAAGTTCGGCCGCTGCGAGCTCGACCACCCGGACACCTGCGTCGGCGCCGAGCGATGGCTCACGAGCGTGGCGAACAAGGCCGAGGCCATGACGCTCGACCAATGGAAGCTGCGCGCGCGGGGCGTGGCTCCCTATGCGATGTTGCTCATGCAGCCGATGTTCGCGGCCCTGCTTCTGCTGGCCTTGCTGGGCAGCGGCAGACGGTACGCGGAGCACTTCGTGTTCTCGCTGCACAGCCACAGCCTGTGGTTCCTCGCGCTGCTGCTGGGGCTCGCGACCCAGCTCGAAGGGCCGGTCGCCATGGCCATCTTCGGGCACGGGCTCGTGGCCATGCGGCGGGTGTACGGCCTGGGCTGGTGGGGTGCGACCTGGCGCGCGATGCTGCTGTCGGTGCTGTACTTCGTGCTGCTGGGCGTGGTGGCGATGGCCATGGCGGCCCTCATCGCCCTGACGGCCTGAAGGACGGCCCGCCAGCTCAGGTGAACACGCCCTGGCGCAGCCATTTCGTCGCCACCCACTTCTCGCCCTCGATGACGGGCGAGCCGCCGTGCAGGGTCTGCGTGGCCGGGTGCGGCCGGTCGTAGCTGAAGAACACGGCGTTGCCCTTGACGGGCGCCACGTCCAGGCCGATGTCCGGGAAGATCGTGGAGCCGCCCGCGACCGGTGTGTTGAGGTAGACGACCAGCGTCGCCACGCGCTGCCCGCCGCGCTTGAGGATGTTGGGCGTGCTGACGTGGCCGGGCTCGAAATAGTCGTAGTGGGGCTGGTACTCCGCACCCGGTCGGTAACGCAGCACCTGCAGGCCTTCCCCGTGATCCAGCGGCCAGCGCAGCAGCGTCGCGATGCGCGACTCCACGCGGCGGATCAGTTCGGTCTCGCAGCGCTCGAAGAACATGCCCTCGCTCGTGCGCGCCGCATTCACCTCGCTGCCGTCGCTGCTGCTGGCCACCGTCTCGGAGCGGGCCAGGCGCTTGGTGGCGAGGTCGATGATGCCGTCGCATTCCTCGTGGGACAGCAGGTCGCCGAACACCACCACGCGCGGCTGGCGCAGCGCCATCATGACCTTGACCTGCCGGTCGCCCGCGTCGATGACGGGCGCGAAGCGGCTCAGGTCAGGCTCCGGCAGGCCGGGCGTGGCCCCGGGCGGGGGTGTGAGCGTGGCGGACTGGCCCAGCGTGCGGGCCAGCGCCTGGCGGGCGACGCCTTCGTCCCAGCCGCTGCCCAGCATGGCGGCCAGGATGCTCTCGGACGCATGCCCCGCGCGGGACTGCTCGCTGATCCATTCACAGAGTTCGGGCGTGATGATTTGCTGGCTCATGGCTTGCGGCGGAAAACAAGTCGATCAGGCGACGACACCTCGGGAGCGAGACGATAACCGTCCAGGTCGAAGGCCTGGAGCCCCTCTGGCGTTTCAAGACGTTGCTGGATGGCGAAGCGCGCCATCAGCCCCCGCGCACGCTTGGCGAAGAAGCTGATGATCTTGTACTCGCCGTTCTTCCAGTCCTCGAACTGGCAGTCGATGACGCGCGGCTTGAGCACGCGGCGATCAGCCGCGCGGAAGTACTCCTGCGACGCGAGGTTCACGATGACGGGCGCCTTCTCGGCGCGCGCCAGCTTGTTCAGGTGCAGGGCAAGGCGGTCGCCCCAGTACTCGTAGAGGCTCGCGCCGGCGTCCGTCTGCAGCCGCGTGCCCATCTCCAGGCGGTAGGGCTGCATGCGGTCCAGCGGGCGCAGGATGCCGTAGAGCCCCGACAGCATGCGCACGTGGGCCTGGGCCCAGGCGAGGTCCTCGGCCGACAGGGTGCGCGCGTCCAGGCCGTCGTAGACGTCGCCATTGAAGGCGAGCACGGCCGGCTTGCTGTTGTGATCGGTAAAACGGGGGCGCCAGGCCCGGTAGCGGTCCACGTTGAGCTGAGCGAGCGGCTCGGACAGGTCCATCAGCTCGCGCACGTCGGCGACCGACTTGGTGCGCAGCACGTCGATGAGGGCGGCGGTGTCGCCCAGGAACTGCGGGCGGGTCAGGGCCGGCGCCAGGTCAGGCGGCGTCGGCGTGTCGTAGTCGAGGGATTTGGCAGGCGAGAGCAGGAACAGCATGGGCGCGGATTTTGACGCCTCCTGCGCTCAGCGCCGCTCCAGCCACTCGAAGACCGCCATGCCGGCCAGCATGGCCGCCACGAAGCCGAGCGCCTTGACGTCCCCCGCACCGGCCACGACCAGCGCCGGCCCCGGGCACAGGCCCGCCAGCCCCCAGCCGATGCCAAACAGCAGGCTGCCGACCACGAGACGCCGGTCCACCACGGTGGACTGGGGCAGCTGCATCTGCAGCCCCAGGAAGGTTTCGCGGCGCCGCCGTGCCAGCGCGAACGCCGGCAGGCCGACGGCGATGGCGCCGCCCATCACGAAGGCCAGCGACGGGTCCCAGGCGCCAGCCAGGTCCAGGAAGCCCAGCACCTTGTCGGGCTGCACCATGCCCGAGACGATCAACCCGAGGCCGAAGACCAGCCCCGCGATCGCACCAATGAACGTCCCCATGACCCACCTCCTCAAAACAGATGCCGAGCCACGAACACGGTGGCGAAGCCCGCCGCCATGAAGGTGGCGGTGGCGACCGCCGACCGCCACGACAGGCGCGACAACCCGCACACCCCGTGGCCGCTGGTGCAGCCGGCGCCGTAGCGCGTGCCGATGCCGACGATCAAGCCGGCAGCCAGCAGCGTGGGCCAGCCGGCCTCGATGCGAGGCGCCAGCGGTGCGGCCAGCGCCGCGTACATCCACGGCGACACCACGAGACCGCCGATGAAGGCCGCGCGCCAGGCGCGCTCCCCCGGCACACGGCGCAGCAGCCCGCCCAGGATGCCGCTGATGCCGGCGATGCGCCCACCCAGCAGGATGAGCAGCGCCGCGGCCAGGCCGATGAGCGCCCCGCCGGCCAGCGCACTTGCCGGCGTGAAGGCCGTCCAGTTCAGGGTCATGTCGATTCCTTGGGGCAGTAAAGGGTGTAGAGCGTCTGCAGCAGGGTCAGGAGCCGCTCGTCGGCGATGCTGTAGAAGATCTTCTTGCCGTCGCGCCGCGTGTTGACCAGGCCCTCGCGGCGCAGCACCCCGAGCTGCTGCGACAGCGTGGGTTGGTGGATGTCCAGCGCCGCTTCCAGCTCGCTGACGCTGAGTTCGCCCTGCGACAGCTGGCACAGCAGCAGCAGCCGCTCGGGGTTGCCGAGCGCCTTCAGCGCAGCCACGGCCTCACCAGCGGCGAGTCGCAGCACGGTGGTGTCGAGGGCGGCGGGCTTGGACATGCAAACATTATATCGATGAATATAATGAAGCATCGCAACACCACCCGCAGGCCCACCATGACCGTCGCCCTGACCGCCTTCCACGACCCGGCCACCGGCACGGTCAGCTACGTCGTGCACGACCCCGCCACCCGCGAGGCCGCCATCGTCGACCCCGTGCTGGACTACGACGCCGCTGCGGGCCGCACCGCCACGCGCTCGGCCGACCGGCTGCTCACCCACCTGCGTGAGCACGACCTGACCCTGCGCTGGATCCTCGAGACGCACGCGCACGCCGACCACCTGTCCGCCGCGCCCTACCTGCGCGAGCAGGCAGGCGGGCTGATCGCCATTGGCGAGCACATCCGCACCGTGCAGGCCACTTTCGGCCGCTTCTTCAACCAGCCTGTCACCGACGACGGCTTCGACCGCCTGCTTCGCGACGGCGACACGCTGCCGCTGGGCGGGCAACAGATCACCGCCCTGCTCGTGCCGGGCCACACGCCGGCCGACCTCGCCTACCAGGTCGGCGACGTCGTCTTCGTGGGCGACACCCTCTTCATGCCCGACGTGGGCAGCGCCCGCGCCGATTTCCCCGGCGGCGACGCGCGCCAGCTCTACCGCTCGGTGCGCCGGCTGCTGGCACTGCCACCCGAGACGCGCCTCTTTGTCTGCCACGACTACCCGCAGGGCCGCGAGGCACGCTGGGAAACGACAGTCGCCGAGCAGCGCGCGGCCAACATCCACGTGCACGATGGCATCGGCGAAGACGAGTTCGTCGCCATGCGGCAGGCGCGCGACGCAACGCTCGGCGCGCCGGCACTGATCCTGCCGTCGCTGCAGGTCAACATCCGCGCCGGCCAGATGCCGCCGGCCGACAGCAACGGTGTGCGCTACCTGCGCATCCCGCTCAATGCCTTGCCTGGCGGGCCCGCGCGCTGAGCAGCAAGACCACGCCCATCAGCACCACGCCGGCCGCCAGCCATTCGTGGCCGCTGACGTGCTCGCCCGCCAGCGTCACGCCCAGCAGCATCGCGATGACCGGGTTCACGAACGAGTAGCTCGAGGCGAGGCCGGCCGACGCCTCGGCCAGCAGCACCATGTAGGCATTGAAGGCCACCAGCGAGCCGAACACGACGAGGTAGCCCCAGGCCCACCAGGCCTGCGCCTGCACCTCGGCCGGGCGCGGCCAGGCCTCACCGCTGGCCAGGCTGAGCACCATCAGCACCGCACCGCCCGCCAGCATCTCGCTCGCGAACCCCATGGGCCCCGGCGCCAGCGGCAGGCTGCGCTGCGACAACACACTGCCCACGGCCCAGCTCGCGCAGGCCACGCTGATGGCGACCAGCCCCGTGGGCGATGCGCCGAACCCCTGCCCCTGCGTCAGCAGCAGCACGCCCACCAGGCCGCAGGCGATGCCGAGCGATTCGAGCCGCGTCGGCGTCTCGCCCCACATCAGGTTGAGCCCGGCGATCATGAGGGGCATCACGGCGATGAACGCCACGACAAGGCCCGACCCCACCGTCTGCTCGGCCGTGGCCGTGCCGCCCATGCCACCACCGAGCATCAGCCCGCCGATGACGAAGGCATTGCGCCACGCGCGACGGTCCGGCCAGGGCGTGCCGCGCCAGCGCACCCACGCGGCGAGCAGCACGCCCGCGACCAGGAAGCGGCTGCCCATCTGGAAAAACGGCGGCAAGCTGACGAGCGCCACCTTGATGGCGAGGTAGGTGGAGCCCCACACCAGCCACGTGGCGGCCAGGCAGAGCAGCAATTTCGGGGTCAGGCCGGCCGGGGCCTTCAGGGGCAGCGTCGTCGTGTTCATGCCGCGCATCGTAGAAATTTGCACCCGCGCGGAACATGGCGGTTTCAAGGTTAATGGCGCCGCGTTCCATAACATTGCAGGACGATTGATCCTTACGGAAAGAAAATCATGGCCATCGAGCTGGATTCCCATGACCACCGCATCCTGGCGGAGCTGCAGGCCGACGCCCGGCTCACGATGGCCGAACTCGGCCGCCGCGTGCACCTGAGCCAGCCGGCAGTGACGGAGCGCGTGCGCAAGCTGGAGGACGCGGGCGTGATCCGCGGCTACCGCGCCGTCATCGATGCGGGCAAGCTCGGCTACGGCATCCGCGCCGTGATCCGCATCGGCAACACCGACGAAGCCGACCTGCTGCGCGCGCTGGCGAACAGCCCCGAAGTGCTGACGGCCTACGGCGTGACGGGCGAAGACAGCTGGATCTTCGAGATCGCCGTGCGCGACGTGGCGCACCTGAGCGCCGTGCTGTCGCGGTTTTGCCAGCAGACGCCCACGTCCACGGCCATCATCCTGCGCACGCTGCGCGAACACGCGCCGCTCAAGCCGCTGCCGCCCGGCGACGCCGCGCCGCCCTCACCCGAGCCGGCCACGAAAAAGCCCCGCCGCGGCGGGGCTTGATGCGCGTCGTGCCGGTGCCGGGTTACCTGGCCAGCAGCGCGTTGGTGGCGTTGACGTCCTCGGGGCGCAGCTGGCCCGAGGCCTGGCGCAGCTTGAGGCTGTTGACCAGCACGTCGTAGCGGGCCTTGGCGAGGTCACGCTGCGTGCTGAAGAGCTGGGTCTGGGCGTTGAGCACGTCCAGGTTCACCCGCACGCCGACCTTGTAGCCCAGCTGCGTGGCTTCCAGCGCCAGCTTGGTGGACGACTCGGCGGCCTCGTAGGCCGCGACCTGGGCCTTGAGCGACTGCACGCCGAAGAACGCGCGGCGCGTGGCTTCAGACACGCTGCGGCGGGCGAAGTCCAGGTCGTTGCGCGCCTTCTCCTCCAGCACCAGGGTTTCCTTGATGCGGTTCTGCGTCAGGCCGCCGGTGTAGAGCGGGTAGGTGAAGGTCAGGCCCACGGTGGCCTGCTTGCTGGTGCCCACGCCCTGGGCCGCCGCAGCGGCACCGCTCAGGTTGTTGTGCAGGTTGCTCGCACCGACGGTGGCGTTCGCGTCCAACGTGGGCTTCTCACCGGCACGGGCGATCTGCGTGTCGAGCTGCGCGAGTTCCAGACCCAGGCGCGCCTTGCGCACCACCGGATGCTGCTCGTCGGCAGTCGTCACCCAGGTGTCCAGGTTCTCGCTGCTCAGCGCCGGCAGCGCCACCGGCTGCGCCAGGCCCTTGGGCTCCACGCCCACGCGGCCGACGAACTGGTCCAGCGTCACGCGCTTGACGCGCAGGTCGTTGTCGGCCGCCAGCTCCTGGGCGACGGCCAGGTCGTACTTGGCCTGCGCTTCGCGGGTGTCGGTGATGGTGGCGGTGCCGACCTCGAAATTGCGCTTGGCCGAGGCCAGCTGCTCCGAGATGGCGGCCTTGTTGGCGCGCGTCGTGGACAGCGCGTCCTTGGCGGCCAGCACGTCGAAATAAGCCGTGGCCAGGCGCACGATCAGGTCCTGCTCGGCCGACTCCAGGTCGGCCTGCGCCACGGCGTAGGCGCGGCGGGCCTTGTCGATGGTGGGTGCGTTGGCGGCGTTGTAGACCGAATACTTGCCCTGCAGGTTGGCCGCGAGCGTGCGGCTGTTCACGGCGCCGGTGGTCGGCGGGTCGCTGCGCGCCAGCGTGCCGGAGGCGCCCAGGCCCAGCGTCGGGCGGGTCAGGGCTTCGGCCTGGGCGGCGCGGGCGGCGGCGGCGTCAGCTGCCGAACGGGTGGCCAGGTAGGTCGCGTCATAGCTCCGCGCCGCGTCGTAGAGCTCCTGCAGGCTCTGGGCCTGGGCCGCGCCGGCGAGCAGGAAGCTGGCCGCCAGGGCCAGCGGTTGCAGGATCAGGCGGGGAGCAGTGACGAAGGGCATGGGATTCCTTGACTGGAGCAATGTAGTGAGCGCGGCCGGGTTTATAGAGGCAAAGCCCGCCGGTGACTGAAGCCATGCGACGACTTGCGCCCGCAGCGGGAGCAATGGTCGTTTTCGCACGACGGGCTGCATCCGCGGCGCGGGCTCAGAAGCTGAACGCCGGCGCTTCGGCAAAGCCCGGCAGGCGGCCGGCCACCGTGTCGAACATCTCCACGGTGCGGAAGTCGCTGGCGCCGGTGCGCGTGATGAGCACGGCACGCATCACCGGCTCGCCGCCGACGATGGCGGCCAGGCGGCCACCCACCTTGAGCTGGTTGAGCAGCGCCTGCGGCACGCTGGCCACCGAGCCCGACAGCAGGATGGCGTCGAACGGCTCCTCGGCCGGCACGCCGGCTGCGCCGTCCTGGTTGAGCACCGTGACGTTCATGATGCCGGCGCGCTTGAGGTTGGCCTGCGCCAGTGCAGCCAGGCCCGCGTCGGCCTCCACCGCCACGACGCGCTGTGCCTTGTGGCTGAGCAGCGCCGCGATGTGACCCGTTGCGGCCCCGATCTCCAGCACCTTCTCGTGGCGCTGGACCTTGAGCTCCTGGAACAGGCGCGCCTCGACCTTGGGGGCCAGCATGCGCCGGCCGGCGGTGAGGGGCAGCTCCGTGTCGACGAAGGCCTGGGCGCGCAGCACCTCGGGCACGAAATCCTCGCGGTGCACGACGCTCAGCAGCTCCAGCACGGCGGGGTCCAGCACATCCCAGGGGCGGATCTGCTGCTCGATCATGTTGAAGCGGGCTTGTTCGAGATTCATCTTGTTCTCCGGGGCGCGGTACGGCTGGCTGAAAACCAAAATTCTAGGTGCGCGGCGAGGCGGCGAGCAGCCCGTGCAGCAGGAGCGCCATCTGGGCGTCCAGCAAGGCCTCCGGGCTCATAGTGTCGTGGCAGTTGTCGTGAGCGCCGAACGAGTGCTCGTGCAGCAGCATGTGGAGCATGGGCGCGAGCAGCATGTGCACGGTCGCCTCGATGGGCACGGCGCGGAATTCGCCCGTGCGGATGCCGCGGTCGATCATGCTGCCGATCAGGGCCTTGGACGGCGTGATGACCTCATCCACGTAGAACCGCGCCAGTTCGGGGAAGTTGCGCGCCTCCACCATCATGATCTTGCAGACCACCCCGGCGTTGCCGTGCCCGACCTTGGCCCACCAGGCGCGCATCATCTCGCTGAGCAGGTCGGCAATGGCGCCTTCGTATTGCGCAGCCTGCGCGGCCGATTCGGCGATGTGCACCGACAGGTTGTCGCGCACCATGACCTTGAAGAGCTCGTCCTTGCTCGGGAAATAGCGGTAGAGCGTGCCCTTGGCGACACCGGCGCGCGCGGCGATCTCCTCGCTGCGCGTCGCGGCAAAGCCCTTCTCGACGAAGAGCGCCAGGGCGGCATCGAGCAGCTCCTGGGGGCGGGCATCCTTGCGGCGCTGGCGGGCGGGGGCAGTGGCCAAGGTGGCGGAGTTAATGACCGAAGGGTCACTAATGTAGCCCCCCGGGCCAGCCTGCGGCAAGGCCGGCTCGGGGCCCGTCGCTACACTGCGCGGCTTTTGTTCGCCCCGGAGCTGTAGAAGTGGACCCCATCCTGTTGATCAAGGCCGCCATCATGGGCGTCGTCGAGGGGCTGACCGAGTTCCTGCCCGTCTCGTCCACCGGCCACCTGATCCTGGCGGGCAGCCTGCTCGGCATGACGGACGCCAAGTCCAAGGTCTTCGACATCGCCATCCAGAGCGGCGCCATCCTGGCCGTGCTCATCGTCTACTGGGCCCGCATCCGCGAGGCCCTGGGCGGCATCACGAATAGCGCCAAACAGCAGCGCTTCGTGCTGAACATCGCCATCGGCTTCCTGCCCGCAGGTCTCGTGGGCCTGACGGTCTACAAGGCCATCAAGGCCCACCTGTTCAACGCCCCGGTCGTGGCCGGCGCCTTCATCGTGGGCGCCCTCATCATCCTGTGGGCGGAAAAGCGCGCCCAGCCCGTGGCCCGCGTGCAGAGCGTGGACGACATGACGGCGCTTGACGCCCTCAAGGTGGGCCTGGTGCAGTGCCTCGGCATGATCCCGGGCACGAGCCGCTCGGGCGCCACCATCATCGGCGGCATGCTGCTGGGCCTGTCGCGCAAGGCCGCGACCGACTTCTCCTTCTTCCTGGCCATCCCGACGCTCATCTCCGCCGGTGCCTACAGCCTCTGGAAGGAGCGCCATGCGCTGTCTGTGGCCGACATCCCGATGTTCGCGGTCGGCTTCATCGTCAGCTTCCTGGCCGCCTGGGCCTGCGTGCGCTGGCTGCTGCGCTACGTGTCCAGCCACACCTTCGTGCCCTTCGCGTGGTATCGCATCGCCTTCGGCATCGTCGTGCTGGTGACCTGGTTCACGGGTACGGTCATTTGGGCGGATTGATAATCCGGCCCCATGGCCATCACGATCAAGACCGCAGCGGATGTCGAAGGCATGCGCATCGCCGGGCGCCTCGCGTCCGAAGTGCTCGACATGCTCACGCCCCACGTCCAGCCGGGCATCACGACCAATGAGCTCGACAAGCTTGCGCACGACTACATCGTCAACGTGCAGCAGGCCGTCCCGGCCCCGCTGAACTACTGCCCGCCGGGCTACATCCCCTACCCGAAGTCGATCTGCACGTCGGTCAACCAGCAGGTCTGCCACGGCATCCCGAACGACAAGCCGCTGAAGAACGGCGACATCGTCAACATCGACGTCACCGTCATCAAGGACGGCTGGCACGGCGACACGAGCCGCATGTTCGTCGTGGGCGACGGCTCCATCGCCGCCAAGCGCCTGTGCGCCTTCACCTACGAGGCCATGTGGAAGGGCATCGCCAAGGTCAGGCCCGGGGCGCGGCTGGGGGACATCGGCCACGCCATCCAGACCTTCGCCGAGAACGCCGGCTTCTCCATCGTGCGCGAGTTCTGCGGGCACGGCATTGGCCGCGTCTTCCACGAGGAGCCCCAGGTGCTGCACTACGGGCGCCCCGGCACGCTGGACGAACTCGTGCCCGGCATGATGTTCACCATCGAGCCCATGATCAACGCCGGCCGGCGCGAGATCAAGGAGCTGGGCGACGGCTGGACCATCGTGACCAAGGACCGGTCCCTGTCCGCCCAGTGGGAGCACACCATCCTCGTGACCGAGACCGGCTACGAGGTCATGACGCTGTCGGCCGGCAGCCCGCCGCCGCCGGCCTTCATCACCCAGGCCGCCACGGCCACCGCCTGACGCCGTGGCCACCGTTGCGGAGCTCCGCCAGCAGTTCAAGGCGGGCAAGCAGAGCCTGATCGACGACTTCATGGCCGCACGGCCCACGCAGGCCGGCGCGCAGACGCTGCTGCGCCGCCTGGCCCGGCACGTCGACGACACCCTGCGCTCGCTGTGGCTGGCCGCGGGCATGCCCGAGGGCAGCTGCCTGGCGGCCGTCGGCGGCTACGGCCGGGGCGAGCTCTTTCCCCATTCCGACGTCGACGTGCTCGTGCTGCTGCCCGAGGGCGTCGAGCCCTACCAGCCGGGGCCGGCCAAGACGGCCATCGAGAGCTTCATCACGTCCTGCTGGGACGTCGGCCTGGAGATCGGCTCCTCGGTGCGCACGGTGGACGAATGCCTCAGCGAGTCGCAGGGCGACGTCACCATCCAGACCGCCCTGCTCGAAGCCCGGCCGCTGGCGGGCGAAGCCAGGCTCTTTCGGGCCATGTCGCGCCGCTTCATGCAGGCCATGGACGCCAAGGCCTTCTTCCGCGCCAAGACGCTGGAGAGCCTGCAGCGCCACACCAAGTTCGACGACACGCCCTACGCACTGGAGCCCAACTGCAAGGAAAGCCCCGGCGGCCTGCGCGACCTGCAGATGTTGATCTGGATCGCCCGCGCAGCCGGCCTGGGCAAGACCTGGAAGGAGCTGGCGCAACGCGGCCTCATCACGCCCTTCGAGAGCCGCCAGCTGCAGCGCAACGAGGGGCAGCTCAAGCTCATCCGCGCCCGGCTGCATGCCGTGGCCGGCCGGCGCGAAGACCGCCTCGTGTTCGACCAGCAGACGGCCGTGGCGCAGAGCTTCGGCTTCGAGGGCACCGGCGCGCAGCGCGCCTCCGAGGTGCTGATGCGGCGCTACTACTGGGCCGCCAAGGCGGTCACGCAGCTGCACCAGATCCTGCTGCTCAACCTGGAAGAGCAGATCACCGGCTCGCAGCAGAACCTCGTGCGCCCGCTGGAGGGCCAGACGGACTTCCTCGACCGCGGCCGCATGCTCGAGGTTGCCAGCGACGACCTCTACCAGCGCGACCCGCACGCCATCCTGCGCACCTTCCTCGTCTACCAGCAGACGCGCGGCATCAAGGGCCTGTCGGCTCGCACGCTGCGGGCCCTGTACAACGCCCGCGGGCTGATGGACGCCGCCTGGCGGCGCGACCCGGTCAACCGCGCAACCTTCCTGGCCATGCTGCGCCACCACGAGGGCCAGACACATTCGTTCCGGCTCATGAACCAGACCTCGGTGCTGGGCCGCTACCTGTGGGTGTTCCGCGCCATCGTCGGGCAGATGCAGCACGACCTGTTCCACGTCTACACCGTGGACCAGCACATCCTGATGGTGCTGCGCAACGTGCGCCGCTTCTTCGTGCCCGAGCACGCCCACGAGTACCCGTTCTGCTCGCAGCTCGCCGCGCAGTGGGACAAGCCCGAGCTGCTCTACATCGCCGCCCTCTTCCACGACGTGGCCAAGGGGCGCGGCGGCGACCATTCCGAGCTGGGGGCCGTGGAAGTCAGGCGCTTTTGCCGCCAGCACGGGCTCGATGCCGACGACACGGCCATGTGCGTGTTCCTCGTGGAGCACCACCTGACGATGTCGCGCGTGGCGCAGAAGGAAGACCTCTCCGACCCCGACGTCATCGCCAACTTTGCCGCCAAGGTGGGCGACGTGCGCCACCTCACCGCGCTGTACCTGCTCACGGTGGCCGACATCCGCGGCACCAGCCCGAAGGTCTGGAACGCCTGGAAGGGCAAGCTGCTGGAGGACCTGTACCGCATCGGGCTGCGCGCGCTGGGCGGCGCCAAGATCAACCTGGACGCCGAGATCGAGGCCCGCAAGGCCGAAGCCCGCCAGGACCTGGCGCTGCACTCCCAACTGCCCGGCACCGAAGAGCCGCTGTGGGCGCGCCTGGCGGTCAGCTACTTCGCCCGCCACGACGGTGCCGAGCTGGCCTGGCATGCCCGGTCGCTGTGGCGACACGTCGACACGCAGGAGCCCATCGTGCGCGCCCGCCCCTCGCCCATCGGCGAAGGCCTGCAGGTGCTCGTGTATGCGCCCGACCAGCCCGACCTCTTCGTGCGCATCTGTGGCTACTTCGACGGCGCCGGCTTCAGCATCCTGGACGCCAAGGTCCACACCACACGCAACGGCTACGCGCTGGACACCTTCCAGGTCATCCGCCCCGAGGCCGACGTGCACCACCGCGACCTGGTGCCTCTGGTGGAGCAAAAGCTCAGCGCGGCGCTCAAGGCCGGCGGGCCGCTGCCCGAACCGCGCCGCGGCCGGCTGTCGCGCCGGGTGAAGAGCTTCCCGTACACGCCACGCATCTCGCTGCGCCCGGACGAGCGCGCCACCGCCTGGCTGCTGACCATCTCCACGAGCGACCGCGCCGGCCTGCTGTACGCCATCGCCCGCGTGCTGGCGCGCCACGGCATCAACCTGCAACTGGCCAAGATCTCGACGCTGGGTGAGCGGGTGGAAGACACCTTCCTGCTCGACGGCCCCGCCCTGCAGCAGAACAAGGCCCAGCTGCAGATCGAGAGCGAGCTGCTCGACGCAGTCTCGTTGCCGGCATGACCGGCCCGTCGACATGAGCTACACCATCGGCGTGAACGATGCGCTGGCCGAGCTCGACCAGTTCGACGCCATCCTGGACGTGCGCTCGCCCGGCGAGTTCGCCGACGACCACCTCCCCGGCGCCGAGAACTGGCCGGTGCTCGACGACGACGAACGACGCGTCGTCGGCACCCTGTACAAGCAGGATCCGCTGGAAGCCCGGCGCCTGGGCGCCACGCTGGTGGCCCGCAACGTGGCCCGGCTCCTGGACGAGCGCACCGGCGGCCGGCCCAAGACCTGGCGGCCGCTCGTGTACTGCTGGCGCGGCGGGCAGCGGTCGCTCTCGCTGCACTGGTTCCTGGGCCAGATCGGCTTTCGCTCGCGCCAGCTGGTCGGCGGCTACAAGGCCTACCGCGCGCAGGTGCGTGCCGACCTGCAGGCCTGGCCCGAACGCTTCGACTACCGCGTGCTCTGCGGCCTGACCGGCTGCGGCAAGACGCGGCTGCTGCAGGCCCTCAGCGCCGAAGGGGCGCAGGTGCTGGACCTGGAGGGGCTGGCCGCCCACCGGGGCTCGGTGCTGGGCGCCCTCCCCGACCGGCCGCAGCCCACGCAGAAGGGCTTCGACTCGGCCCTCTGGGACCACCTTCGCCGGCTCGACCCGGCGCGCCCCGTGTTCGTCGAAAGCGAGAGCCGCAAGATCGGCCGCATCGCCCTGCCTGCCGAGCTGCTCACGGCCCTGCATCGGCAGGGGCGGCCGCTGTGGCTCGACCTGCCCGAGGACGCCCGCGTGGAGCTGCTGTTGCAGGACTACGCCCACTTCGCCGCGGACCCGGAAGCCTTCTGCGCCATGCTGGACGGCCTTGTGGAGCTGCGCGGCCGCGCCCGCGTGCACGCCTGGCAGGCCCAGGCGCGGGCGGGCGACTGGGCGGGTGTGTTTGCCGCCTTGATGCGCGAGCACTACGACCCCGGCTACGCCAGCTCGCTGCGCCGTCATTTCCCGGCCGTGGCCGACACCCCGCCGCTGGCCTTGCCGGACGCACGCCCGGACACCCTGCGCAGCGCAGCGCGCGGCTTGATCGCGGCCGCCTGACCACGACAGGATGGCGGCATGAACGCCGCTTGAGCCGGATCAAGGCAGCCGCCTGGCAGCGCCGCGACACTCGGCGCCGCCATGCCCAACCGTTTCAGCGAACAGGCCCTGCGCGAGTCGCAGGCCTTCGGTGTCCGCCAGATCCCCGTCCTGCGCCCGCTGGGCTGGCTGGCGCGCGGCTGGCAGGATCTCTGGCACGCGCCGCTGGCGTCGCTCGGGCACGGCCTGGCCATGGCGCTCTTCGGCGGGTTGCTGTTCGTCGTGGCGCGTGAGCGCTTCTGGCTGCTGGCCGGCGCGTTCACGGGCTTCCTCATCGTCTCCCCCATCCTCGCCACGGGGCTGTACGCCATCAGCCGCGAGCTCGACCGCGGCGGCCACCCCGGCTGGCGCACGGTGCGCGAGGCCTGGCGCCCCCGCGACGGGCGGCTGATCCTCTTCGGCGTGCTGCTCGGGTTCGCCGGCACGGGCTGGGTGCTGTGCTCGGCCGCCTTCGTGACCGGCTTTGTCGCCGACCCCATCCACAACCCTCGCGACTTCCTCGTCAAGGTGGTGCTCAACGACGACGCCCACCTCTTCTCGACGTGGCTGATGCTCGGCGCCGTGCTGGCTGCGCCCATGTTCGCGTCCACGGTGGTCGCCATTCCCGCCCTCGTCGACCTGCCGCCGAACAAGCTCGGCGTGCTGGGCGCCGTGTTCACGAGCTGGAAGGTGGTGCTGGAACACCCCGCGCCGCTGGCGCTGTGGGCCGCCCTCATCCTGGCGCTCACGCTTGTGGGCATGGCCACGGCCCTGGTCGGCCTGGTGTTCATCGCGCCATGGCTGGGCCACGCGAGCTGGCACGCCTACCGCGACCTCGTCACCCGCCGCCCCGACTGAAGGCCAGCACGATGTGGGGCTACACGGAAGCAGAGATTGCGCAGTTCGGCCTGACCTTCGGGGTCTCGGCCTTCATGCTGTACATGGTGTTCATCATCCTGCAGCTGGCGCGCGAGTCGAAGGCCGGGCGCTTCGGCACCTTCGTGCTGCTGCTGGGGCTGGGGTTCGGCCTCGTGGGCTTCGCGGCCAAGGGCGTCATCAAGTACTTCCTGACGGGGGTGATCGGGTGAAGCCCGGCGTGGTGAGCCGCACGCTGCGGCACAGCCATTTCGAGGACGCGCAGGCCATTGCCACCGGCACGCTGTTCGCAGCGCTGGGCGTGGCGCTCTTCAAGCAGGCCGGGCTGCTCAGCGGCGGCACGGTGGGCCTGGCCTTCGTGCTGCACTACGCGTTCGGCTGGTCCTTCGGCTTGCTGTTCTTCGCCATCAACCTGCCCTTCTACGCGCTGGCCTGGCGCCGCATGGGGCCGGCCTTCACCGTCAAGAGCCTGCTGGCCGTGGCGCTGCTGGCGGCGCTGGCCGAGGCGCTGCCGGGCTGGCTGCGCATCAGCGAACTCAACCCCGCGTTCGGCGCCATCGGTGGCGGGCTGCTCGTGGGTGCCGGGCTCATCATCCTGTTCCGCCATCGGGCGTCACTGGGCGGGCTCAACGTGCTGGTGCTGTGGCTGCAGGACAAACGCGGCTGGCGCGCCGGCTACGTGCAGGCCGCGCTCGACGCCGCCATCCTGCTGGCCGCCCTGCCCCTGGTGCCGCCGGGGCGCGTGGCGCTGTCACTCCTGGGCATGGCGGCCATCAATGCGGCCCTGGCCATCAACCACCGGCCCGGGCGCTACATCGCCACCTGAGTCAGTGCAGGTCGGCCGCCAGGCTCGCCAGCGTCTCGGGCGGGACCTGCACCTCGGCCGCGACGTGCGCGTGGTCGCACCCCAGCCGAACACTAGCGCCCGCCCGCACGGCCTCGCGCATGGGCGGCGTCAGCTCGAAGCGCAGGAAGTGCACGGCCGACGTCTTGTGCTCGCTGCTGCGCACGGCGTCCTCGTCGGCCACCGCGTGCACCCGTGCGTGGCCGTCGACCTCCACGTAGAGGCGATGCTCCACCCCCACCAGACGCGACAGCTCGCGGCGCCGCGCCTCGGCATCGGGGATCTCGATCAACAGCGTGGCCTTCCAGTTGCCGCCATCGGGCACCAGCGGCGCGTAGGCGTCGATCTCGGCCTGGATGCCGGCCTCCTCGAACACGCGCTCCACGCGCAACATCTCCTGGATCTGGTGGCGCACCGTGCGCTCGTCCTCGAACTGCAGGTGCAGGTGCTCGCCCAAGCGCACGCTGCGCAGCCGGCGGTGGGCGCGCAGCGCCACCCGCTGCGCCTCCCGCACCCGCGCATAGGCTTCCAGGCTCAGCAAGGAGTCGCGAGGGATGCTCATGGCTCGCGCCGCGTCTCGTCAAAGCCGTCCAGCGCCTTCTGGTAGCGGTGGGCGTGCGAGCGCTCGGCCTTGGCCAGGGTCTCGAACCAGTCCGCGATGTCGTCGAAACCCTCGTCCCGCGCGGTGCGCGCCATGCCGGGATACATGTCGGTGGACTCATGCGTCTCGCCCGCGGCGGCCGCACGCAGGTTGTCCAGCGTGCGGCCGATGGGCATGCCCGTGAGGGGGTCACCCACGGCTTCCAGGAACTCCAGGTGGCCGTGCGCATGCCCCGTCTCGCCCTCGGCCGTGGAGCGGAACAACGCGGCCACACCGTCCTGCCCCTCCAGGTCGGCCTTGCTCGCGAAGTAGAGGTAGCGGCGGTTGGCCTGCGATTCGACGGCGAAGGCCTCCCGCAGGTTCTGGGCGGTCCGCGATTCTTTCAAGCGCATGGGTGCTCCTCGACGCGGGCGGCCTCAAAGCAGCCCGCTGTACCACCGCAACCCTAGCAGCTGACGGGCCAGTTGGTGCGAACGCCCCTGCGGGTCGGCGAGATCGTGCATGACGGTGAAATGGTTGCACCCGGGCAACTCCTCGCACACCGGCACGGCGCGCGCGCCCCAGGCAGTGCGGATCAAGCGGTTCTGGCGGCGGTACTCGTCACTCTCCTGCTCGCCCACGACGGCGAAGAGCGTCTGCGGCGAGGCCGGCGCCGGGAAATGCACCGGGCTCAGGCGCCGCACGCTGGCGGCGTCCAGCTGCAGGTCTGCCTGCAGGAAGGGCACGTGGCGCAGCGGTGCGAGGTCGTGCAGACCCGACACCGACATCGCGCCCTGCACCAGGCGACGCGGCAGGTCGCGGCCGACGCGTTTCCAGTCGCAGCAGCTCAGCATCGCCGCCAGATGACCGCCCGCCGAGTGCCCCACCAGCGTGATGCGGCTCGGGTCACCCCCATGCGCCGCGGCATGCCGCCAGGCCCACGCCACCGCCTCGGTGAGCTGCATCGCGATACGCTCGATGCTGACGTCAGGGCACAGGTCGTAGTTGGGCACCAGCACGAGCGCGCCTTCGTCCGTGAAGCTGGCGGCCAGGAAGGCGTAGTCCGACTTGTCCAGCGCCCGCCAGTAGCCCCCGTGGATGAGCACCATGACCGGCGCAAACCCGCCGGCGAAGGCCGGGTCCGGTGCGAAGACGTCCAGCGTCTGCTTGGCGCCGCTGCCGTAGCGCACATCCAGGCTGCAACTGGCCCGCTCGCGCACCAGCGCAGAGGCCTCGGCCCAGCGGGCCAGGATGGCCGCACTTTCGGGCACTCGGGCGCGGTTGTTGTACTCGTCATCGAACCAGGACGGTGGCTTGCGGGGCGTCATGGCCAGCGACGATAGCAGCGCCAAAGCGCCGCTATACTGCTGCCCTGCGTTGGGGGGGTAGCTCAGCTGGGAGAGCGCCGCGTTCGCAATGCGGAGGTCGGGAGTTCGATCCTCCTCCTCTCCACCAACCGATCATTCCAGGCGGTCCTGCACCGTGCGCCTCGACACATAAAGCTGCCTCCTCGGCAGCTTTATGCCTTCTGCGGTCGATAGGCAAAGTTATGGATCCTCCCAGGCCGGTTTACGCCGCCGAGAGTTGAGTCCGAAATGAGCGAGGCTAGACCTGACCGACTGCCTGAGGGCGACAGCGAACCGTAGACTGCGCGACGCCGTGGGTTCAGACCGCTGACCGACCTGCCTCACGCCTCATCGACTGCGCCAGCCTCGAAGTCGAAGCCAGCGAGGTCGGGACGCGCCCCACGCGAGCCGACGCTCAGGACGAGGCAGCACCCGGCTGCTTGCGCATGGGCCACCAAGGCTCGCCCTTGATCTTTCGGCTGAGGGAGCTCGCCGCCAGCACCGCCAGCAGCAAGGGCACGCTGGCCTTGTTGCTGCGGACGACGTCGCCGATCAGCTCCTGCGTCACCGGGTCGCTCCAGGATCCAAAGCGCCGCAATGGTGAGCGAAAACAGGTGGCAAGCGTCACGCCCAGCTCGGCGTCCACGGGATCGACGCCATGCCACCAGTACGGCGGGATGTAGATCACATCCCCCGGTCCTGCCTCACCCTCGTGCTTCACGATATTCGTGTCGGCATGGAAGAACTGCCGACCACAGGGCATGTGGTGGTAGTTGTAGCGCACCAGAGGCTCCACGTGATCCCACGTGAGACGGTCCGGGCGGAACAACGAGAACCGCTTGCGTCCGACAAGCTGGCTGGTAAGCGTCTCGTCGATGGTGTGGTAGTGCCACTCGGTTGACGCGTTTCGGTAGACGAACAGGCGCTTGCCTGGATAGCCATAGGGCGCGCGCTCGTGGCGCGGGCTGAGCATCCCCAGCGAGCCGATGTCTGGCGCCCAGCCGGCCGGCAGGTCGAGCCCCGGGATGGAGAAGGTCGCATCGCCAGGCGCCTCCCGCATCTCCCGGAGACAGTCCTTCAGCGGCCTTCGCGTCATGGCCGCCGTGCCTTCGAGGACAGGCGCAGGGTTGAAGGTGCGCCACAGCCGTACGGCTTCATCGGCGCAGCGCGACTCCAGGTAGCCCGGCACCGCCCAATGCCGGACTGCCGGCCACCCAGCGGCGGCACCTCGGATGATGACGGGCTCATGTCGGCACACGAACCGATGCCAGAACTCGTCCGCCTGAAGAGCCTCGGCCGAGATGGCCTGCAGGGGGACGACCTTGCCGGGCAGGAGATCGATGACTTTGACGATGCTCATTGGACGCGCGTCCTTGTGCTGGAGGGCAGGCGTCGGATCACAGGATGCCCTCATACCCGCTGACCAGGCGTGTGGCCTGCAGGCCACGGCCGCGACAGCGTTCAAGGAGCCGATCCGACTCGACCAGTTGCAGGCTGCCCGGGGCGTACTCCAGCCCCATCACGTACTTCATCCAGGGGTCCTGCCCCATGGCGTACACGAAGACCTGCTGCGGCCCCAGAGCGTTGATGATGGCCCACGCCCGTTCACAGTCCGACCCCGACAGCCGCCGCGATTCGTTGTCCTCGTGGCTCACCGGCGTAGTCAGCAGCGGCTCATAGAGCCAGTTGAGCGGGGCGCCGACACACTCCATGCCGATGAACAGCGTGTCCACCGGCCCCAGCCGCTGCACGAGCCGCTGGTAGAGCACCGGATCACGGCCATCGGAGTCCACGAGGAACATCGAGCGGTGCGACTTCAGGGTCACCGCGATCGCATGCTTGCTGGCGACGTCCAGGTCGGCATGCTCGCCGGTGAAGGGCAGGCTCTGAATGGATCCCTCCGGCAGTGCCACGGTCTCGAAGGGTTCGAGCACCTGGATGCGCTCGAACCCGAGTGACTGCAGCGCCAGCTTCATGGACGGGTCGGCCAAAGCGCCGCGGTGGTTGCCGGGGACGATGATGCTGCCGATGCGATGCCGCAGCTGCAGCAGCATCTCGACGCTGAAGTGGTCGTGGTGCGAGTGTGTCAACACGACGTGGTCGATGTGGTCTGGCAGGTCGTGCAAGGTCAGCCGCCCGTCCTGGGCGGTCTCGGTCGCCACGAACGGGTCCAGCAGCACCGACACGTCAGCCGTCTCCAGCAGCACGCAGGCGTGGCCGAAGAAGCGCATGCGCAGCTGGTCGCCCGCAGGCGGCTGCCCTCCCCTCACCTGCGGCGCCTCAGGCGTGAACAGGCGCTCGAACAAAGGCATCTGCGCCGGCCGGATGCGCAGGCGGCGCGCGATGTCTGCCAGCGAGCTCGGCCGGCATCGCATGGCTGCCAGGGCGTCGATGCGGTCGTCAGCGAAGTCCAGCTCGAGGAACAGGCTGTCCGGCGTGGGCACGCGTGGCGTGCTCATGAAGAACGGCCGCTCGCCCTCCGGCATGCGGTGCAGCATCAGCTCCTGCAACTCCTGGGTCGGGTACTCCTGCATGAGCAGGGCCTCGAAGAGGCGCAAGTCGGCGTGGTGATGCGTGTCGTACACCAGCTCCACCAGACCCTGCAGCGAGGGCGGCAACTGGGCATAGAACTCATGCAAGGCATGACCGCGCGCCTGCTCCTGCAGCCGCACGGCGAGCTGGCGCAGGTCCGCGGCCAGGCTCAGCAGCCCGCGGCAGCGGTCCACCGTGTCCCGGTGCAGCGACGCGACAGCTTCCGCGTCGGCCTCGGTCAGGCTCACGAACGGGCCGCCGTAGAGGCCCGGATCGCGGCCGGCGGCC
Source organism: Roseateles sp. (assembly GCA_016790285.1). Lineage (GTDB taxonomy): Bacteria > Pseudomonadota > Gammaproteobacteria > Burkholderiales > Burkholderiaceae_C > Pelomonas. Next base: position 40,095 of record JAEUPJ010000073.1, read on the forward strand.
AGATGCGGCCCGGGCGATGCCATGAAAGACGCCAGCAGCGGCAGCAGCCGCTCCCGCAGGTGCAGCGCGAGCTGGGCGGGCGAAATCAGGTGCGACCATGCGTACCACCGAGCCACCAGAGGCTCCAGCTTCACATCGGGCCGCAGATAGACGAGGTCACTCATGTGCAGATCCCGCCCCCATCCAAATCACAGCGGGTCCCAGGTGATGTCGCGCGAACTGCCATGCACGTGCACATGCGGCTCGCTGCTGCGTAACGTGAACCAGGTGTTGCGCGCCGTCGTGACGTTGAAGCCGAAGCCATCGACAAACACCCCGTCCACCCAGAAGCCCAGCTTCTCCGCCAGGCTGAGGTACTCGAACGCCTCGCCGGCCGTGCCAAGGCCGTCGGTGTCTTCCTTGATGAAGTAGTCGCCTGGCTGCATGTGCTGCCGGAACATCGACAAGGTATTCAGGATGTTGACGTGGGCATCGTCGATGACGATCCACGGATGTGGCAGCGACTCCAGCAGGCCCACGTCGAACGTCTCCAGCTGCTTCAGGTCGGCATGATGGAAACGCAGCCGCGGATGATTCGCGCGCGGGCTGACGGCCTTGTCCAGGATGTCGAAAGAATGGACGGAGCAGTCCAGCCCCATGGCCTGGGCCTGGTCGATCAGCCACAGTGCACTGCCGCCCTGGAACGACCCCAGCTCGATGATCGTGCGCGGCTTGACCTCCCAGATGTTGGCGGAATACAGCCACAGGTCGATCGGCGACTTGCCGCACAGCAGGCCCTTGTAGACGCGCGAGATGTTGTAGCGCCGCGGCCCGAAGCTGTGGGTGATCCAGCCGGTCACGCCGTCGTTGATCCGTTCGGTGGGCTTCTGATAGCGATTCGGGGCACCACGGTCGAACGGCACCTCGGCCAGGGCCGCAGCGGCTTCCTGGGTCCATGGCAGATCGGCGTAGTGCGTCTGCAGGGCGCTCACATATTCCTCGGCGTGAATGTGCTGCAACTGGTGGGGTTGGAGGGGTTGTGCGTTATCGCTCACGGGAATCCTGGCGGGTAAGGGTGAAGAAGGGAATCAGTCGGCCACGAGGAGCTTGCGGGAAAACTCCATGTAGAGGATGACGCGGTTCGTGGGCGACTCGTTGAGGGCGAAGTGGTCCATCGAACCGTCGAAGATGAGGGGCTGGCCAGCCACGAACTGGCGGAACTCGCCTCCGACGTTCAAGTAGGCGTAGTTGCGCTGCGTGGCCGTCACCAGCGGCAGGTGCATTTGCAGCAGGTCCTCCTCGTCGATCTCCGGATGCGTGTGCACCGGCAGCATGGCGCCCGAGTTCAGCTGGGCGAAGGCGCAGATCTTGATGCCGTCGATGCGCTGCAGCAGGCCCAGCGTGCGATGCAGCACCGGGCTGACGTAGGGAATGACCTCGTCGAAGGCGACGAGGCCGTACTGCAGCCAGTCGGGGTTGTCGCCCTGTGCGCCCCACCCCTGGATCCAGCCGAACGGATGGCCCGCCGCGATGTAGTCCTGCAGTTCCTGCATGACCTCCTCATGGTCCTTGCCGACGCGGCTCAGGCGCATCGTGGGCGCCTTCAGTTGCAGGAACTCGTCGCGCACGATCTGCCACTGGCTGAACAGTTCATGCAGTGCCGGGAAGCGGGCGAGGTCGTAGAACGGGGTCTTCATGCCAAGGTCCTTCTCGTTGTGCGGCCGCGCCTCAGACGGCGGCCCGGTACTGGAAGCTGCCGTCATAGCCGCGCGCCATGTGGGCACCCATCGTGGTCGGGGCATAGCGTGGCGGGCGCCCCGGGCCGACGAAGGCCGGCAGCGGCTCGACCACGCAGTCGTAGCCGGGGTCGCAGAAGAAGGCTACCGAATGCCGCAGGGCGCCCCCGCGGTTGACCACCCGGTGCAGCGTGGCCGGCCATTCGCCGTTCGTCCAGCGCTCGGTCATGTCACCCAGCACGCAGACAAAGCTGCCGTCGATGCGCCCGGCCTGCACCCACTGCCCGTCATGCCGGCGCAGTTCCACCCCGCCCTGATCGATCTGCCACAGGGCGGAGACGATGCCGTAGTCGGTGTGCTCGCCGCAGCCGATCTGGCCGGCCGGGGCGCCTCCGGGCTGCGGTGGGTAGCACAGCAGGCGCATCTCGCACAGATGCTCCTGCAGGGTCGCGTCGAAGAAGGGCTCGGGCTTGTCGAAACACAGCGCGAACAGCCGGCTGATGCGGGTGGTCAGCGCCAGCATCTCATCGAAGAGACCCGACACGCTGGCCCGGAATCCCGGGCGGCCCTCGGGCCAGACGTTGGGGCCGTGGAATGGCTTGTTGGCCAGCACCGCAGGATGATCCAGCGGGAGCTCGCGCGCCATGTCGAACACTTCCTTGATGTCGGGGGCGCTGCCGCCCAGGGCCTTCTCCTCGCCGTAGGGCACGTAGCCGCGGTGCCGGTCCGACTTGCCGATGTGGATCTGCTGCTTGACCTCTGCCGGCAGCCGGAAGAAGGCCTCGATCTCGGCCTGAGCGCGGCTCATCAATGCCGGGTCCAGCCCGTGCGATTCGACGGAGAAGAAGCCGATGTGCCGGCACACCTCACCCAGCTCCAGCGCCAGTGCACGGCGCGCCGACGGGTCCGCCGATCCGGCATCGCGGAGGTTCACGAGGGGCATGTCCGGGTGACCCGGCGCCACACGCACATGCCGGAATCGGCCGGCCGCGATCGCGGCCATGCAAGACGCCGCATCGGGCGTCAGCCGGGGGCGCTGCACGGTGTCGATCGTGGTCATGCGCGGTCTCCCGTGGCGGAGACGTTGTCACTGCGACGCAGCAGGAAGTCGCCCAGCGCGAGGTAGTCGATCTCCGTGCGCAGGAAGGTGCGGATCGCATCGTCCGGCGTGCAGACGATGGGTTCCCGGTCGTTGAAGGAGGTGTTGAGCAGCATCGGCACCCCGGTGAGTTCATGGAAACGCGAGATCAGCGCGTGATAGCGGGGGTTGGCGCCCTCCTCCACCATCTGGATGCGGCTGGTGCCGTCGGCATGCACAACCGCGGGGATCTGCTCATGGCGCTCGGGCTGCACCGGGTAGGCCATCAGCATGTAGCGCGCACTGATCGCATCCCGGCGCATCCGGAACCAGCCGCCCGCATGCTCGGCCAGCACGCTCGGGCAGAACGGCCGGTGATCCTCCCGGTGCTTCACGACGCGGTTCAGGCGCTGGACCATGGCGCGGTCGCGCGGGTCCGCCAGCAGGCTGCGGTTGCCCAGTGCGCGGGGGCCGAACTCCATGCGCCCCTGGAACCATCCCACCACCTGCCCCTGGCTGATCAGCTGCGCCACCGCGTCCTCGATCGCGTCGGGCTCGCTGAAGCGCACGCCGTGCCGCGCCATGGCTGCCAAGATCTCGTCGCGGCCATAGCCCGGGCCCAGGTAGGCGTCTCGCATGTGGAAGGCGCTGCCGCTGTGCCGCTGGACGCGGTCGTGATAAACGTACAACGCCGCACCCAGTGCCGTACCCGCATCGTTGGCCGCGGGCTGGATGAAGATGCGCTCGAACGGGCCGTTCTCGAAGATCTCCGTGTTGGCCACGCAGTTGAGTGCCACGCCGCCAGCCAAGCAGAGCTGGCGCGACCCGGTGAGCGCGTGGCAGCGCTGGGCCAGTTGCAGAAGGATCTCGGTGGTGACCCGCTGAAGTGCGGCAGCGACGTCCATGTGGTCCTGTACCACCGGCTGATGGAGCGCGAGTGCGGGCAGGCCGAACAGTGTCTCGAACGTGGAGAAGTCCCCCGAACGGAAGCGACAAAAGTCGCCATCGAGCTGAAAGCCCGTCTCACCGACATGGACGAAGGTGCGGAACCGGTCGTAGAAGCGCGTCGGGTCGCCGAAGGACGCGAGGCTCATCACTTTGCAGGCGTCGTACTCCGTCATGCCCAGGTACACGGCGACCTTCTCCCAGAGAAAGCCTAGCGAGTGCGGGTAGCCGATCTGCTCCATCACCTCGATGTAGCCATCACGCCCGACGGCCAGGGTTGTCGACTCCACCTCCCCGATGCCATCGATGGAGAGGATCGCGCTCTCCTGGAACGAGGATGGGTAGTAGGCCGAAGCGGCGTGCGAAAGCGCGTGGTCGACGAACACGAACTCGCCTGCAAAGCCCATGGCCCGGAACTGCGCGGGCAGGCCCATGAGCTTGTCATGGAACAGCGTCTCGCCATCCAGCGTGCCCCAACTGCCCTGCACCGCGGGCTCGTCCGCCTTGAGCCCATGCTGGAGCCGCCGCGGCGGGTTGAACGAGAAGGCGATGAAGTTCACCTGCGCCAGCGAGATGCCCCCGATGTCCAGGCAGGCCTGGAGTGCGCCCAAGGGGAGCTCGTCGGAGTTGTTCACCAGGGCGGGCTTCGCATGCTTGACACGGCTAGTGCGCTCCTCCTCGACGGCGGCAAGCACGCCCCCATCGTTTATCAGCGCCACGGAAGACTCGTGATAGGCGCAGTTCACGCCAAGGACATAAACCGACATACGGATACCTCTACACCATCAAAACTGTTGCTCGACCGTCGACACCTGCGGCCCAGCGGGCACCGCCAGTCGGGCGGTGCCTACGGGCTCCTCGCCCTTGATTCGCGTCGCCGACACCTGACCGTCAGCCATCACCATGAGGCGGTCCGCGACATCGAAGTAGCGGTCGTCGTGGGTGATCACCACCACCGCCTTCCCATCCGCCTTGAGGGCCGGCAGGATCTCGCGGTAGAAGACTTCCTTGAACGTGGGGTCCTGGTCCGCCGCCCACTCGTCGAACAGGTACAACTGCTTGTCCTCGACGAAGGCCGCCAGTAGCGCCATGCGGCGGCGCTGGCCATCGGACAGCGACAGCGTCGAGAATCTGCCGTCCTGGTAGCTCACCTTGTGGTGCAGGCCCAGCATGCGCAGGAGCTGCTCAACCCGCGCTGGGTCTCGGTTGGCCACGAGGAGGCGGTCGAACAGGTAGTAGTCCGAGTAGATGGACGAAATGCTCTGCCGGAAGACATTGATGTCCTCACGGGTCACGCGATGAGCCCCGAAATACACGTTGCCGCCAGTCGGGTGGTAGTGCAGCGTCAGCAGCTTGGCCAAGGTGGACTTGCCCGAGCCGTTGCCTCCGACCACGAAGGTGATCTCGCCCTTGCGGAACTCCGCCGCCACCGGTCCCACCGTGAAGCCCTCGCCCTCCTGGTCACTGACATGGCGATAGGTCACGCCCTCGAAGCGCACGGCGTCCCAGCTCGGCGTAGGGCCGCTGCTGGGCTCGATCGACTCTTCGGGCAGTTCGTCGAACAGCGCCGTCACCCGGCGCAGGGCGATCTTGGCCTCCTGCAGTTGCGGAATGACGCGCACCATCGTGCCCACCGGTGAGCTGATGTAGAGCAGGGTCATCACCACGCCCACCAGGGCCTGCGGGGAGATGAAGTGGTCGCCAACGAAGACGAAGATCACCCACCCGATCATGAAGAAGGTCAGCAGCTGTCCGTAGTTGGCAGCGACGCTCGGAATCGAGATGGCGACCTTCTCCACCTGGATGAGCTCCTGCTCCGTGGCGAGCAGCACCTTGCGGAAGTACTCCCCGCGTTTCTCGTCGCTCAGCTTGAGTTCCTTGAAGCCCCGCACCAGGCCATGCACCCCTTCCTGCAGGTTCTGGCGCAGCCGTGCGGTACGCACGAAGTAGCGGTTGGCCGCGGCCATGATCAGCTCGTTGGTCACGACGCCGAAGACGATGCACTTGATCGAACTCCAGAACACATCCGGGTTCAGGTAGAACAGAAACGCCAGCAGCCCGATCAGCGTGACGCCATCCATCAGGAAGTGCGGGAGGTTGAGCGCGCCCTCGACGACCTTGGGCAGGTCATTGTTCAGGGCCGTCATCAGCCGGGGCTGACCGATCCGCTCGATGGCGGCCAGCGGCGCGCGCGCGATGCGGTGGTAGAGGTCGATGCGAAGCCGCGATGCCATCACCACCGAGACCCGCGCCAGCGACACCTCCGACCACGTCCGCGTGATCAGGATCGTCACGCAGGCAATGGCAAAGGCAGCCGCCATGGCCGGACTTTCGATGACGAAACGCCACAGCACGAAAGGCAGCGTGGGCACCTTCTCGGCATCGGCATCGCTGCTTTGCAGCGTGCTGGTCACCATGGGGATCAGCAGCGAGTACATGATGCCCGACAAGGCCCCCACGACCAGCGACAGGAAGATCCGGTTCGGCCCGCTGCGGGCCAGCAGGGAGTACATGTTCATCGCGCGGCCTCCGACGGCGTCGAGCCCGCACTGCCGGGAAACGCGAGGAACTCGACCTTGCTGAAGGGCTCGACCATGTCGTCGTAGTGCGGGCTGATCACGTTGCCCGACTGCCCGGTGCAGTTCATGTAGTGGTGCACCACCCGGTCACGCCCCATGCTGATGACTTGGCGAGAGCTCGAACCCAGGCCCTGCACGAAGCCCTTCTTGTCGTCAAAGCGCGGTGCCGCCACGTTGATGGTGTTTGGTGAGCCGCCCACCGGCACCCGCTGCTCGAACAGGAGGTTGAGCGGTGGCACGTCGCTGAAGGGCCGGTGCACGTAGACCGAGCGCTGCAGCTGGTCCCACCGCCAGTCATCCATCGACTGCTCGCGCGAGAGCTTGCGGATGTCGATGAGCGCCGAACGCAGGGTCCGTTGCAGGATGGCGTTGCAGCTGTCGGGGGTTGCGTCGTCCCCTTGGCCGCACCAGGGCGAGTTGCCGCTGGTCAGGATCTCGTGCAGCCCGTCGAGCCCCACGCTCTGCGTCAGGTGCTGCAGGTAGCTCGCCTGGCCCGGCTTGTTCCAGTACCACTGCAGCTTGTCGTGGAACAGGTGCTTGCGCAGGTGCGCCATCCACATGTTGAAGATCGCCGCGGCCTGGTTGTCGCCGCCCATGTCACCGTTCCAGCGGCGGATGAGGTCGATGGCGCGCGCCTGATCCGCGTCCAGGGGCTTGAAGCGGTTGCCGAGATCCCGCACGAGGTCGGCGGCCGCCAAGTCGATGCTGTCGGCCTGGATGCGCTCCATGTCCTGAACCGTCAACCGGCGGCCGTCGCGCACGCCGGCCTGCAGCAGGTCCAGGATGCGCTGCGCCCGGGCGGGCTCTGACCATTCGCTGGAGATGAAGTACGGGTAGCGATCGTCGACGACCTTGTTGTTGGCGTTGACGAGGAAGCCCGACGGCGGGTTGTAGGCACGTGGCAAGGCCTCGAAGGGCACGTAGCCCTTGAGGCCGAAGTCATCGTTCCAGCCCGGCACCGGCGCCATGCCCTGCCCCTGCTTGCGCACGGGGATGCGGCCCGCACCCAGGTAGCCGATGTTGCCGCCGCGGTCGGCATACATGAGGTTCATGGCGGGCGCCACGAGATGCCGCCAGGCGTCGGTGAAGGTCGCCCAGTCGCCCGCGTACTGCACGCGGAACAGCGCCTCGTAGCTCGTGTCTCCAGGCTCCAGTGCCACCCAGCGCATGGTCACGGGTTGCTCGAAAACCTGGAACTGGTCGGAGATGACAGGCCCGTGCCGCGTGGACCGGACCAGCGCCTTGATAGGCCGGTAGGGTGCGTTGAGGAGCTCGGGCGGGCGGGTCTTGATGGCGATGGTTTCCGTGCGCTGCTCGAACGGGCGCATGCGGCCGTTGTCCTCGTAGCGGGTCGGGTCCAGCGGGTCCAGCCGCTCCAGCATCAGGTCCTGGGTGTCGGCCATCATGCTCGTGCCGCCCCAGCTGATGCGATCGTTGCGGCCCGAGAACACGATGGGCAGCCCCGCCAGTCCCATGCCCGCGACATCCAGCTTGTCCCCCCGGGCGCGGATGGCGTACCAGATCGAAGGGATCTGCAGGGCCAGATGCGGATCGGTGGCCAGCAGGGCCGCGCCATCGGCGGTGTGGCGCCCCGACACCGCCCAGGCGTTGCTGCCGCGCCCCTTCAGCCCGAGCTGGAAGTCGTGCTGCAGGGCGTCCTGGAGCGCGACGAGCCCTTCCACGGCCCTGTCGGCCGCGTCAGCCGACAGGCGCGGGGCGTCGGTCGAGACCGTCGTCGGCCCACTCGCCGGGTAGTCCGGAAAGAAGGTCCGCAGCTTGGCCTCGGGCAGCTTCTGGCTGGCCACGAAACGCGTGATCTCGCTGCTGTAGTTGCCGCCGAGGTTGAAGGCGAACATCTTCAACCAGGCCAGACAGTCCAGCTCGGTCCAGGGCCTCGGCTTGACGCCGAGAATGCCGAACTCCACCGGCAGCACGCGCGTGGCCGCCAGCGCCGCGTTCAGGCCGAGCGTGTAGCTCTTCAGCGACGCCTGGGCCTGCGGGCTCAGGGCCGGCCAGGCGGTGCGCGCTGCGCCGTAGAGGTCCAGCGTACGAAAGAAGATGTCACTGGTGACCGTCGTCTTGCCGAAGGCCTCGCTGAGCTCGCCGTGGATCATGCGGCGCTGCAGTTCCAGCTGCCACAGCCGATCCTGGGCGTGCACGTAGCCGATGGCGTAGAAGGCATCGTTGTCCGTGCGGGCCTCGATGCTCGGCACGCCATGGGCGTCGCGCTGCACCCGCACCGGCGCGGTCAGGCCTGCGCCCGTCAGGGTCTGCTGGTCCGGGGGGAGATCGCTGTCCAGGTAAGCGTTGAACAGCCAGCGGCTGCCGAACACCAGCAGCACCAGGAACAACACGAACCGGACGAGCAGCGGCGAGTCCTTCAGGAACTTCAGGGGCGTGGAGAGCATGGCGTGCTTCATGGCGCGGGCGCGGGCTGGCTGGCGGCCAGATCAAGGGTCAGGGCTGCTGCCAGCGCAGCGATATGGGGCGGCTCGACAAGGCTGTAGTGGTCGCCCGCGAGAACGCGGGTGCGCAGGGCGCGGCCGAGCAGATGCTCCCAGCCGTGTGGCGGTGGCGTGCGGCGTTCGTCGCGCGCGATGTAGAGCGTGACGGTCGTGGGCACCGGCACGGCCTGCTGTCGCGACAGCGCCCTCGCCAACGCGGCGCGCACTGCAAGATGGCGACGCAGGGTGTCGGCATCCAGGTCGGTCACACCCGCGGCGTGGGCCTGCGCCTGCGCATCAGCCTGCGTGGGCAAGGGCACGCCCTCCCCCACCGCGCCCGGTGGCGCAGAGTCGATCAGGGCCAGCAGGCTGACGGTGGCGCCAGCGTCGATCAGCTGGCGTGCCATCTCGTAGGCGATGTTGCCGCCGGCCGACCATCCACCCAATCGGTAGGGCCCGTCGGGCTGCACCGCACGGACCTCGTTCACATAGCGGCGCGCGATCTCGGTGATGTCGTCCAGTGGCGTCTCGCCGGGCGCCAACCCGGTCGCAGCCAGCGCGTACAGGGGCAGATCCGGGTCCAGCACCGCGGCCAGCCGCCGCACATAGTCGACTTCGCCTTCCCCGGGATGCACCAGGAAGAGCGGCGTCAGCTGCCCCGCAGGACGGATGCGCACCAGGTGCCCCCCGGCCCGGCCCCCCTCCAGCGACGCCGCAAATTCGGCCAACGTCGGGTGTTCGAACAGACGGCGCAGCGGCACCTCGATCCCCAGCCTCTGGCGCAAACGCGCCATCAGCTGCACCGCGGCGAGCGAATGGCCACCGAGATCGAAGAAGTTGTCGTCACGCCCCACCGGCGACACGCCGAGCATGTCCTGCCAGACGCTGGCGATCAGCACCTCCATCGGGCCGCAAGGGGCGGCATGAGGGCGTTGCTCCGAGACGGCGGACAGGGCCTGCGCGAGGGCCGCACGGTCGACCTTGCCGTTCACGGTCATCGGCAGCTGATCGAGCACCACGACCTGGCTCGGCACCATGTAGTCGGGCAGCACCTGGGCCAGCTGGGCCCGGCAAACGGCCGGGAGGTCATCGGGAGCCGAGCCCGGCTGTTCCGGCACGACGAACGCAACGAGACGCCGGCCCGCCTGCCCCAGCGCTTCGGCGGTCACCACCGCGGCTGCCACGTGGGGCACCTGGAGCAGCTGCTGCTCGATCTCCCCGAGCTCGATGCGGAAGCCGCGGATCTTGACCTGCTCGTCCAGGCGGCCGAGGTAGTCCAGCTCGCCCGCCTCGTCCCAGCGCACCAGATCGCCCGTGCGATACAGGCGCGCGCTCGGCACGCCGCCCTCAGGCGTCGGGAAGGGATTGGGCACGAAGCGCTGCGCCGTCAGCGCGGGCTGGTTCAGGTAGCCCCGCCCCAGCCCCAGGCCGCC
>JAEUPJ010000085.1 GCA_016790285.1 Roseateles sp.
TGAGCGCAGCGTAGCGAAGCGAGTTCCGCGCGAGCCCTCAAGGCCTGAGCAGCGCAGGGCAGCCCGCTGCGAAGCAAAGGGCCGGACGGAACGGGGGCGACTTTTTGCCTTCTTTTTGGTCGCTCAAAAAGAAGGTCGCCCGCCGGGGCGACGTCCCGGCATGGGCCTGTCCACAAAGCCGCGCACCGCAAAAGCCCCCCGCCACGGAGGCCGCCCATGACCGCCGCGACCCGTGTCGGCCTGCGCGCCTCCCGCCCAAGCTACGCCCTCTTCGTCCTCCCCTTCGTCGCCCTCTACGCCACCCTGCTCCTGTGGCCCCTGGCCAAAGGCATGTGGATCAGCTTCCACGACCACGACCTGCTGTCCAACGACAGCTTCTGGATCGGGCTGGCCAACTACCGCGAGCTGATGCAGGACGAGGTCTTCCACCAGGTCGTGTGGAACACGCTGCGCTTCGTCGGCATCAGCACGCCGATCTTCGTCGTGCTGTCGCTGGCGCTGGCCCTCGCGCTGAACCGCCCGGGCAGGCTGGCCACCTTCCTGCGCGCCACCTTCTTCTGCGCCTCCGTCTTCTCGGTGACGCTCATCACCCTCGTCTGGAAGCTCGCCCTCATGCCCGAGCGCGGGCTCGTCGCGCAGGCATTCCAGTCGATGGGCTGGCCCGAGCTCCCCTGGCTCACGAGCGACCACCTCGCCCTCGTCACCATCGCCCTCGTCACCGTCTGGTGGATCGTCGGGCTGCCGATGATCATGTTCCTGTCGGCGCTGCAGCAGATCCCCAGCGACATCTACGAGGCCGCCGCGCTGGACAACACGCCGCGCTGGCGCGTGTTCACGCACATCACACTGCCGAGCCTCAAGCGCGCCATCGTGCTGGTGGCCCTCATCGAGGTCATCCGCCAGTGCCAGGTCTTCCCGCAGATCCTGCTCATGACCAACGGCGGGCCCAACAACACCACGCGTTCGGTCGTGCAGTTCATCTACGAGCAGGCCTTCATGCAGCTCTCGCTGGGCTACGCCACGGCCGCGTCGCAGGTGCTGCTGGCCATCATGCTGGTGGGTGTGTCGACGCAGCTCTGGCTGGAACGCGACAAGACCGGAGGTGCTCGATGAACCCCTTGCTTCGACGCGGCTGGTTCGACCGCGCGGTGCTCGTTGCGCTCACGCTGCTGGCCCTGGCCTGGATGGCGCCGCTGCTGTGGGTGCTGGCGCTGTCGTTCAAGCCGAACGACTTCCTGCTCACGCGCACCGACGTGTTCCTCGCGCCGCCCTACACGCTGGACAACTACCTCGCCATCCTCAAGACGTCGCAGGTGTTCCGCTGGCTCGGCAACAGCGCGCTCGTGGCGCTGCTGCAGACGGCGGGCGTGCTGGTGCTGTCGTCGCTGGCCGGCTACGGCTTCGCGCGCTGCGAGTTCCCGGGGCGCAAGCCGCTGTTCGCGCTGGTGATGTTCGGCCTGGCGGTGCCGGCGCAGTCGGTCTTCATCCCGCTGCACCGCATGTTCTCGGACTGGGACCTGCAGAACACCATCGCGGGCCTGGCCCTGCCGGGGCTGGCCGCACCGTTCGGGGTGTACCTCATGACGCAATACTTCAAGGCCATCCCGGCCGAGCTGGAGGAGGCCGCGATGCTGGACAACGCCTCGCGCCTCAAGACCTTCGTGCGCATCATCCTGCCGCTGAGCCTGCCGGCCCAGGCGACGCTGGGCATCTTCACCTTCCTGGCCTGCTGGAACGACTACCTCTGGCCCCTCGTGATCGCCACGCAGCCGGACATGTACACGCTCACCCGGGGCCTGGCGTCCACGCAGACCAACTTCGCCCAGTCCGAGGGGCTGGGCTTCCTGATGGCCCAGGCCGTGTTCGCCGGGGCGCCCGCGCTGATGCTCTACCTCTTCTTCCAACGCCACCTCGTCACTGCCGTGGCCGGCACGGGCAAGTCATGAAGCACCTGGCCCTGCTCCTGACCACCGCGCTGCTGGCCGCCTGCGGCGCGCGCACGCCCGACGCCGGCAAGACGGAGATCACGCTGATGCGCTTCTTCGGCAGCTGCGAGGCGCAGTTCGGCAGCGTCGCGAAGACGAGCGAAGGCGTGGGCGAGTGCGGCATCGTCACGGCCTTGGTCAACGAGTTCAATGCGACCAACACCGACGGCATCGTCGTGAAGACGCAGATCGGCGAGTGGGGCCCCTACTACGACCAGCTCACCGCGCGGCTCGTGGCCAAGGACGTGCCCAGCGTGGCCGTCATGCACGAGTCCGCCCTGGGCGACTACGTGCGCCGCCAGCTCGTGCTGCCGCTGGACGCCGACTTCGCCCGGCTGGGCGTGCCGGTGGACGACTTCACCGACCACGCCCGCCGCGGCACCACCTTCAACGGCCAGACCTACGCGCTGCCCTTCGACACCTGGGCGTGGCTGTGGCACATGAACACGCGGCTCTTCAAGCAGGCGGGGCTGCTCGGCGCCGACGGCCAGCCCGTGCTGCCGCGCTCGCCGGATGAGCTGCTCGCCCAGGCGCGGCAGTTCAAGCAGCGCACCGGCAAGCCCTACTTCGCCTGGGCCGTGGCCAACGAGACGGCGGCGAACAACCGCACCTTCCTCACACTCGTGGCGCAACAGGGTGCGCCGCTGTTCTCGGCCGACGGCAAGCGCATCGACATGCACCAGCCGGCCGTCGCCAACGCGCTCACGCTGATGCAGACCCTCTACCGCGAGGGCCACGTGCGCCCCAACCTCGACTACGCCGCGGCCAACCAGGCCTTCCTGAACGGCGAGGCGGGCGTGGTGGTCGTGGGCACGTGGACGATCGACCAGTTCCTGCGCGAGTCGCAGAAGCCCGAGTCCAGGCTGCAGGGCGGCTACACGGTGCAGCCCTTCCCGCAGCTCTACGAGCGGCCGGCGGTGTTCGCCGACGGGCACTCGTGGGCGCTCTTCAAGGGCGGCACGCGCGACGCCAAGTCGCACGAGGCGGCGCTCAAGTTCCTCAAGTTCATCTGGGACCGCAGCCCCGAGTGGGCACGCACCGGCCACCTGCCCGTCAGCAGGACCGTGGCGCAGAGCGAGGCCTTCCGCGCGCTGCCGCTGCGCGCGGCATTGACCGAGATCACGCAGACCGGCGTCGGCATGCCGGGCAACGTGCCCACGCAGCGCGGCATCGAGCTGCTCATCGGCGAAGACGTCGCCAACGTGCTCATCTCCGGCAAGCCCGTGGCCGAGGTGCAGGCGAGCGTGGAAAAGCGCGTCAACAAGGCCTTGTCGAAAGCGAGGCGATGACATGAACCCCAAATACAGCCACGGAGGCACAGAGACACAGAGGCAGCGGGGTCCAGGCCCCTCTGTGCCTCTGTGCCTCTGTGGCTTTGCTTCAGTGGGCCTTGCGATCAGGCGCTGGCACCCAACGGAGTCTTGAGATGTTCAAAGCGTCCCTCACCGTCGACCGCGACTTCCCGCTCGCGCCGCTGGACCGGCGCCTCTTCGGCGTGTTCGTCGAACACCTGGGCCGCGGCGTGTACGACGGCATCCACGAGCCCGGCCACCCCACGGCCGACGCGTTGGGCTTCCGGCAGGACGTCATGGCCCTCACGCGCGAGCTGGGCGCCACCCTCGTGCGCTACCCCGGCGGCAACTTCATGTCGGGCTACAACTGGGAAGACGGCGTCGGCCCGCTGGCCGAGCGACCGCGCCGTCTTGACCTGGCCTGGTTCTCCACCGAGACCAACCAGGTCGGCACGCACGAGTTCATGCACTGGTGCCGCGCGGTGGGCATCACGCCGATGTTCGGCGTCAACCTGGGCACCCGCGGGCCCGATGAAGCGCGGCACTACCTCGAGTATTGCAACCACCCCGGCGGCACAGCGCTGTCGGACCTGCGCCGACAGCATGGCGCCGAGAACCCGCTGGGCGTGAAGTTCTGGTGCCTGGGCAACGAGATGGACGGCCCATGGCAGATCTGCCAGAAGACGCCCGACGAGTACGGTCGCATCGCCAAGGAGACGGCCAAGCTCATGCGCTGGGTGGACCCGTCCATCGAGCTCGCCGCCTGCGGCTCGTCGGCCTACGACATGCCCACCTACGGCCACTGGGAGGACCGCGTGCTGGAGCACTGCTTCGAGCAGGTGGACTACCTCTCGCTGCACAGCTACTTCGTCAAGCCGCCGGCGGACGACAGCACCGAGAGCTTCTTCGCGCAGATCGAGACCAACGCGCGCTACATCGAGGACACCGTCGCCATCTGCGACGCGGTGGCCACGCGCAAGCGCTCGGCCAAGCGGCTGATGCTGTCCTTCGACGAGTGGAACGTCTGGTACCGCGCCCGCCATGGCGAGCACCTCAGGCAGGCCGGCTGGCCCGTGGCGCCGCGGCTGCTGGAGGAGGTCTACACGCTGGAAGACGCGCTGCTCATCGGCGGCATGCTCACCATGTTCATGAACCACGCCGACCGGCTCAAGGTCGCGTGCATGGCACAGCTGTGCAATGTCATCGCGCCCATCATGACCGAGCCCGGCGGGCCGGCCTGGCGGCAGACCATCTTCCACCCCTTCGCGCAGGCCGCACGCTGGGCACGCGGCGAGGTGCTGCGGTCGGTCCTGCGGTCGCCGGGTTATGCCCACGCGCGGCATGGCGAGCTGCCCTACCTGTGCGCCAGCGTGGTGGACGACGCCGCCACGGGCCGCACCGCCGTCTTCGTGCTGAACCGGCACCTGACCGACGCCATGGACCTCACCATCACGCTGCGCGGCCTGGGCGGCGAACGCCGGCTCGTTGCCGCCGAGCAGCTGCACGGCCCCGACCTGCACGCCAGCAACACGCGCGCCGCGCCCGACCGCGTGGCCCCCATACCGCTCGACGGCGTGTGCATCGACGGCGAGCAGCTGCGCGCCACGCTGCCGCCCGCGTCCTGGGCCGTCCTCGTCACCGAAAGCCCCCGCGCATGAACTGGCACCACCCCCTCATCGAGCAGCGCGCCGACCCGCACCTGAGCCTGGTCGACGGCCGCTACTGGTTCACGGCCTCCGTGCCCAGCTACGACGCGATCGAGATCCGCAGTGCCGCCGCCGTCGGCGAGCTGCCGGCGGCACCGCCCCGCGTGATCTGGCGCCGGCACGACAGCGGCCCCATGAGCTTTCATGTGTGGGCGCCCGAGCTGCACCGCATCGACGGCCGCTGGTTCATCTACTTCGCGGCCAGCGAGCGCGACGACATCTGGAAGCTGCGCATGTACGTGCTCGAGTGCGAGGGCCCCGACCCGCTGCGCGACGCCTGGGTGGAGCGGGGCCAGATCCACACCCCCGAGGAAGGCTTCTCGCTGGATGCGACGCCCTTCGAGCACGCCGGCCGGCGCTACCTGTGCTGGGCGCAGAAGAGCCCGCCGACCGAGAGCAACCTGTACCTCGCCGAGCTGGCCAACCCATGGAGGCTGAAGACGGCGCCCGTGTGCATCAGCCGCCCCACGCTCGCCTGGGAGCGCATCGGCTTCTGCGTGAACGAAGGGCCGGCCGTGCTGAAGCGCCACGGCCGTGTCTTCATCGCCTACTCGGCCGCGGCCACCGATGCGAACTACTGCATGGGCCTGCTGTGGGCGGATGAACAGGCCGACCTGCTGGCACCGGAAAGCTGGCACAAGTCGCCCACACCGGTGTTCGCAACCAGCGAGGCCGCCGGCCAGTACGGCCCCGGCCACAACAGCTTCACGACGACGCCCGACGGCGCGACCGACCTGCTCGTGTACCACGCGCGCAACTACCGCGACATCGCCGGCGACCCGCTCAACGACCCCAACCGCCACACCCGCGTGCAGGCCTTCGGCTGGCGCGCGGACGGCTTCCCCGACTTCGGCACGCCCGTGCCGGACGGCCCCTACACCCTGCCGAGGACGACATGAAACGCTTCGCCTGCCTGATGCTCGCCCTGCCCGCGCTGGCCCACGCCCTGAGCAGCCCCGACGGGCAGCTGCAGGTGGACGTGTCGGTCAATGCGCAGCAGCAGCTCGTCTACACCGTGCAGCGCGGCGGCCAGCCGGTGCTGCTGCCCTCGCGCCTGGGCCTGGTGCTGGAGGAGGCCCGCTTCGCCGACGGGCTCCAGCTCAAGGCCACGTCGCCGGTCACGTTGCACCGCGAGCGCTACACCCTGTACAGCGGCAAGCGCAGCCAGGTGAGCGTGCAGGCGAACGAGCAGCGGTTCACGGTGGCCAATGCGGCGGGCCAGCAGCTCGTGCTGACGGTGCGCGCCGCCAATGACGGCGTGGCGTTGCGCTACACCGTGGACGGCCCCGGTCGCAAGCGCTTCAAGAGCGAGGCGACCAGCTTTGCCTTCGCGCCGGATGCGCGAGCCTGGCTGCAGCCCATGTCCGTCGCCAAGACGGGCTGGAAGCGCACCAACCCGTCCTATGAGGAGCACTACCAGGCCGACATCCCGGTCGGCACCGCCGCGCCCTCGCACGCGGGCTGGGTGTTCCCGGCACTGTTCCGCAGCGGCGCGAACTGGGTCGCGGTGACGGAGGCGGGCATGGACGGACGCTTCCACGCCTCGCGCCTGGCATCGGATGCCGCCGGCGGCACCTACCGCATCGACGGGCCGGAGCCGAGCGAGGTCTTCACCGACGGCGCCCTGCTTGCCGAGGCCGACGGGCCGCTGACGACGCCCTGGCGCGTGCTCGCCATCGGGCCGCTCAAGACGGTGATGGAGTCCACCCTCGGCACCGACCTCGCCGCGCCCGCCGTGCCGGTGGACCCGCGCGTGCTCAAGCCGGGAGCGGCGGCCTGGAGCTGGGCGCTGCTGAAGGACGACGCCACCGTCTTTGACGTGCAGAAGCGCTTCATCGACTACGCGGCCGACATGCGCTGGCCCTACACGCTGGTGGACGCCGACTGGGACCGCAAGATCGGCGACGCGAAGATGAAGCAGCTCGCCGACCACGCCCGGCGCAAGGGCGTGGCCCTGCTCGCCTGGTACAACTCTTCGGGCGCGTGGAACGACACGCCCTACACACCCAAGAGCGCGCTGCTCACGCCCGCCGACCGCCAGCGCGAGTACGCCCGCATGAAGGCCATCGGCGTGAAGGGCCTGAAGGTGGACTTCTTCGGCGGCGACGGCGCCTCCATGCAGGCCTACTACGTCGACCTGCTGAAGGAAACCGCCGCGCAGGGCCTGCTGCTGAACTTCCATGGCGCCACGCTGCCGCGCGGCTGGAGCCGCACCTTCCCGCAGCTGATGACGACCGAGGCCGTGAAGGGCTTCGAGTTCGCCACCTTCACACAAGGCGACCAGGACGCCGTCGTGCGCCACGCGGCCATGCTGCCGTTCACGCGCAACCTCTTCGACCCCATGGACTTCACGCCAATGGTGTTCGGCGACATCCCCAACATCCAGAGAGCCACGCGCAACGGTTTCGAGCTGGCGCAGAGCGTGCTGTTCCTGTCGGGGATCCAGCACTACGCCGAGACGCCCGAGGGCATGGCCACCGTGCCGGGCTTCGTGAAGACCTTCCTGCGCGAGCTGCCCGGGCGCTGGGACGAGGTGCGCTTCCTGGACGGCGAACCGGGCCGCTTCGTCGTGCTGGCGCGGCGCGCGGGCCGGCAGTGGTTCGTCGCCGGCTTCAATGCCGACGACACGCCGCGCAACGTGACGCTGGACCTGGCCTGGCTGGGCCAGCGCCGCGGCCAGCTCATCACCGACGGCGAGGGCGCGCGCGAGCTGGTCGAGCGCGCCGTGTCGGCGCCGTCCGCTGCGCTGACACTGGCCCCGCGCGGCGGCTTCGTCGCGCGCTTTCGATAATGAGCCTTTCAGCTGCGAGCCTGCCGCCGATGCGAACCCGAGCGGACCATTCCACCTACAGCGCCCAACCCGAAGGCAAGAGCCAGCACGGCCGCATCGTCAGCGAGCTGGGGCTGGCCATCGTTGGCGGGGAGTTCAAGCCCGGCGACAAGCTGCCGCCCGAGGCCCAGCTGCTGGAGCGCTACGAGATCAGCCGCCCCGTGCTGCGCGAGGCGGTGCGCGTGCTGGTGGCCAAGGGGCTGGTCGTGTCGCGCCAGCGCGCCGGCGCCATCGTGCGGCCGCGCAACGAGTGGCACATGCTCGACCCCGACGTGCTGTACTGGCTCATCCAGGCCCAGCCCCAGCGCGACTTCGTGCAGACGCTGCTGGAAGTGCGCCGCATCTTCGAGCCGGCCGCCGCCGCCCTGGCCGCCAAGGCCGCGAGCGACGAGCAGCTCCAGTCCATCGAAGCCGCCTACCAGGGCATGGCGGCCGCCAAGACCACGGCCGAGCTGCTGGAGCCTGACCTGGCCTTTCACCGGCGCATCGCCGAGGCCACAGGTAACGACCTGCTGGCCTACATCGGCAACATGCTGTCCCTGGCGCTGCGCGAATCCATCATCCTGTCCAGCCAGCTGCCCAACACGCACGAGCTCTCGCTGCCGCGCCACAAGGCCATCCTGACCGCCCTGCAGGCCCGCGACCCGCTCGGCGCGCGTCAGGCCACGCTCGTGCAGCTGGAAGAAACCGGCGACGACATCAACACCGTGCTCGCCGCCGACGGCCGCGTGAACCTGGCCTGATGCCTCGGGTCTGCATGCCCAGGTCCATCAACACGGCCACAGAGGCACAGAGACGTCACCAGCCTCTCTGTGTCTCTGTGCCTCTGTGGCTGTGCTTTGCGTTCCAAGTTCTTCCGCCAAGCACCCGCGGCGCAGTGAAAGACAGCCATGGCCCTCGATGACGACGACAACGACACCGCGCTGACCGACGCCAGCCCCAACCCCAACTGGTTCCTGCGCGCGCGCCTGAAGACGCGCCAGCTGCTGCTGCTCATTGCGCTGGACGACGAGCGCAACATCCACCGCGCCGCCGAGGTGCTGTGCATGACGCAGCCGGCCGCGTCCAAGCAGCTCAAGGACCTGGAGGACATGCTGGACGTGAAGCTCTTCGAGCGCCACCCCCGCGGCATGATCCCGACGCTCTACGGCGAGACCATGATCCGCCACGCGCGCATGGCGCTCACGTCGCTGTCGGCCGCGCATGACGACATCGTGGCGCTCAAGCACGGGCTCTCCGGCCAGGTGGAGGTGGGCGTCATCATGACCCCGGCCATGGGCCTGCTGCCGCGTGCCATCTCGCGCATCAAGCTGCAGGCACCGCGCCTGCGCATCGGCGTGCAGATGGACAGCAGCAAGGTGCTGCTGGACATGCTGCAACGCGGCTCGCTGGACTTCATGATCGGCCGCATCGTCGAGGAAGAGAGTGCCGCCGGCCTGCACTACGAGGAGCTGACGGTGGAGCCTGCCTGCGCCGTCGCCCGCGTGGGCCACCCGCTCGTGCGGGCCGACAACCTCAAGCTCGCCGACCTGGCCGACCAGCCCTGGATCCTGCCGCCCCCGGGCAGCGTGCTGCGCCACCGCTGGGAGCTGATGTTCCGGCGCGCGGCCATCGAGCCGCCGGGCAACGTCGTGGACACGACGGCGCTGCTGCTCATCACGGCCCTGCTGCAGCAGACCGACTCGCTGCACGTGATGCCCGTGGAAGTGGCGCGCTACTACGCGTCGCTCAAGGTGCTGGCCATCCTGCCCATCGAGCTGCCCTGCCACATGGACGCCTTCGGCATCATCACCCGCGAGGGCCACCTGATGTCGCCAGGGGCGCGGCAGTTGCTGCACGAGGTGAGGCTGGCGGCGAGGGATCTGTACTGAAGCCCCACGTCTCGGCGCGCCAGTTGTGCCGGCAATCGGCAGCAGGCGCATTGAAAGCTCACCCATTCGGGGGAAGGCGGCGATGAAGATGGGCGCCTCGGTGCAGACCAAACCAGCGGCCGCCGACTCCGAAACCCTCCATGATCGGGATGGATGAACGAACTGCGTTAGCAGGCATCGCGGCTGCCGGCTTGTGCCTCCGGATTCAAGTGCTCCCCACCCATCGCCCTACCTGGAAACATTACCAGGCAGGTTCGGGCCATGGCGCAGATACAAAGCGGCATTGCTCGAACAAGGACACGGCCGCCGCGCGGTCTCGGGAGGAACCAACGGATGAATCAGCTCCATGTGATTGGTGTGGCAGCGGTGTGCGCGGCGCTGGCCGGCACAGCATCCGCTCAAAGCCAGACTCCCGGCAGCGAATACGGCAAGTTCGTCGACCGGGCTCGCGCGGTCAGCCCCATGTCCGAGTTCGGCGACCAGGTGAGCCTCCGCGACGGCGCCCTGGTCATACGGGCCACGGACATCGAACTCAAGGGCACCGGTCCCACGATCCGGATCACGCGCAGCTTCCAGGCCAGCAAGTCAGGGCAGGACTACCGGGAATCCTCAGGGAATGCCTTTGGCGCCTGGGAGCTGGAAATCCCCCGCATCAAGACCATCACATCCAGCACGCTGGGCGTCACGTCTCAGAGCCCCACGGGATGGCAGGTGTCTGGCAGCACGGACGCCGCCCGCAACATGCGCTGCAGCAGCTTCTCAGGCCCCGATCGCATCACCATCAAGAACGATGCAGCTCGCAGCTGGAACCCCTGGGAATGGTGGGACGGCTACTACGTCGTCGACGACAGTGGCCAACAGCAAGCGCTGATGAGCCGCATCAATGCCACCGCCAATCCCGGCTACAAGCTGATGACCAGCGGCAACTGGCTGCTCAATTGCCTCAGCGCCACGGCCAGCGGCCAACCCGGCGAGGCCTTCTACGCCGTGGCGCCGGACGGCACCAAGTATTGGTTCAACTACCTCGTCTACACGCAGGCCGACACCCTGCAAAAGCCGCTGTGGTCCAACACCTCAGGCTTGAGCAGCAACCCGGCCGCGGAGACCGTCAGCGCCGGTGAAGACGCGGCCTCAGTCACCGCAACCAGCCGCCCCAAGCCCCAGCCGCTCGTTGCTGACAGCGACTACCTGGAACGCCGCTACGCGTCGATGCTGGTGACGCGGGTCGAGGACCGTTTCGGAAACTGGGTCACCTACAACTACAGCAGCGGCCGTCTCAACAGCATCGACGCCAGCGATGGCCGCCACGTGGGCATCGCATTCGACGCCAACGGCCGGATCAGCACCGTCACAGCCGGCTCTGGCGCAACAGCGCGCACCTGGACGTATGCCTACACGGGCTCGTCGCTGGGGGTGGCGGCGCTCACCGTCACACAGCCGGATCAATCCACCTGGCAGTACACGCTGCCCGTCCTGCTGTCATCGGACTTGAACACCCAGTCCGACATGCAGAACTGCACGCTGGCCGTGAACGACTACGACCAATTCACCGAGGGCAACATCACCTCACCGGCAGGCGCCACGATGACGCTGCGCTTCAATCGCAAGCGCTTCGCTCGCTCCTACGTCACGAAGTCGTGCTGGGGGGGTGATCCCGCGCAGCCCGGCTCGGGCTTTGCGAGCTACCCGCGCGAGTGGTACGCGTGGGCCCTGGACCGGCGCACCGTCACCGGCCCCGGCCTGCCGACGATGGTGTGGTCGTACAGCTACTCGGCACCTGTGTCCAGTTGGTACTCGGAGTGCGCCACGCCCACCAGTTGCGCCAGCACAGCCTGGACCGACGTGACCGACCCCGAAGGCAACCGTCACCGCACCCTCTACAGCACCAAGTTCGACGAGACGGAAGGCAAGCTGTTGCGAGACGAGGTCTACTCGGCATCCGGCCCGTTGCTGCGCAGCACTGACCATGCCTACGCCACGGTGGGTGCGGGTGCGTCCAACCCGTATCCCTGGCCCGTCCAGGTGGGCAATGACATGCGCAAGCGCGTCAACACGCTCACCCAGGGCCGCTGGACGCCCGAGCGCCAGACCGTCATCAATCAGGCCGGCGTGAACTTCACCCGCACGGTCAACGCCTTCGACGTCTATGCACGCCCTGCCAACGTAACGCGTAGCAGTGGCTTGGGCCCGAGCCTCACCGAGGCGATCAGCTACACAGACTTCCCCAGCCTGTGGGTGATGGGGCAGGTCTACCAGGTCGTGTCCAACGGCCAGGTGACGGTGGAGAACAGCTACGACAGCGCCAACGGCACGCTGCTCAGCACCAAGAAGTTCGGCATCACCCAGGCCAGCTACACCTACTACGCCGACGGCACGCTCAAGACCCAGTCCGACGCCGGGGGGCGCGCGACGACCTTCTCCAACTGGTACCGCGGTCTGCCGCAGTCGGTGGCCTATCCCACCGGCGCGAGCGAAAGCGCAGTGGTGGACGAGCGCGGCTGGGTGAGCAGCTGGACCAATGCGGCCTCCTACACCACCAGCTACGGCTACGACGCCATGGGGCGGCTGTCCAGCATCACGCCGCCAGGCGGCTTCACGGGTACCAGCCTGGTGTTCGCGCCCCAGAGCGTGGCTGCGTACGGTCTTCCCGCTGGCCACTGGCGCCAGACCGTCACGAAAGGTGCGGCTGTCACGACGACCTACTTCGACGGCTTCTGGCGGCCGGTGATGACGCGCACGTCAGACACGGGCAATGAGGCCGGCACCCGCAGGGTGGTCGCCCGGCAGTTCGACTACGGCGGCCGCACCACCTATGAAAGCTACCCCCAGCGCGACATTACCAGCGTGAGCAGCACGCCCACCGGCACGCGCACGACCTACGACGCCCTGGGCCGCGTCACCCAGGTGCGGGCCGACAGCGAGCTGGGCGTGCTCACCACCTCGACCAGCTATCTCGGTGGCTTCAAGACCCAGGTGACGAATCCGCGCAACAAGGTCACGACGCAGACCTTCTGGGCGCTCGACGACCCGTCCAAGGCCCAGCTCGCTGGCATCACCGCACCTGAAGGCGTCACGCTCACCATCGCCCGCGATGCCTTCGGCAAGCCCACCGCCATCACCCGCGGAGGCACCAGCGTGGGCGGCAACGCCGGCTACACCAGCAGCGTCACACGCCGCTATGTGTACGACGGCAGCCAACGCCTGTGCAAGACCATCGAACCCGAAGCGGGCGCGACGGTCCAGGACTACGACACCGCCAACAACATCGCCTGGAAGGCCCCCGGCCAGAACCTGCCCGACGCCTCCGCGGGCGCGTGCAACCTGTCCAGCGTCGCCGCCACCGCCAAGCTGGTCTACGGCTACGACAACCTCAACCGGCTCAAGACCGTCACCTACGGCGACGCCAGCCCGAGCATCAGCCGCACCTACACGCCGGACGGTCTGCTGGAGACCATTGCCAGCAATGGCAGCACCTGGACCTACACCTACAACGCCTTGCGCCTGCCCGTCACTGAAACGCTGAACTACGGCGGCCAGAACTACGGACTCAGCTGGGGCTACAACAGCGCTGGCAACCTCAGCACCCTCACCTACCCCAACAACAGCACCGTCAGCTACAGCCCCAACGCGCTGGGCGAAGCCACCAGCGTGGGCAGCCATGCCAGCGGCATCGCTTACCACCCCAACGGCGCGGTGGCAGGCTACACGCTGGGCAACGCAATCGTGCACAGCCTCACGCAGAACACCCGAGGCCTGCCGCTGGTGAACCGTGACGCTGGCGTGATGCAGGACCAGTACGCCTACGACGCCAACGGCAACGTCACCGGCATCACCGACCAACAAGAAGGTGTCTTCAGCCGGGCCATGACCTACGACGACCTGGACCGGCTCGCGACAGCCAACGCGGCCGGCGTGTGGGGCAACGCCAGCTACGCCTACGACACCGTGGACAACCTGCGCCGGGCCAACGTCGGCACGCGCAGCACCACCATCAATGTCAGCGCCAGCACCAACCAGGTCACCAGCGTCGCCCTCAACGGCAGCAGTGCCAACTACGGGTTCGACGCACGGGGCAACCTGACCGCCAAGGGAGCGCAGACGTTTGGCTTTGACCTGGGCAACCGCATGAGCTGGTCCAGCCTGGGCGGCAGCTACGCCTACGACGGCCTGGGCCGGCGCATCAAGGTCACCAGCAGCGATGGCTCGACGCGCCTGCAGCTCTACAGCCAAGCGGGGCAGTTGCTGTGGGCCACCAGCACCGGCGGCAGCCGGCCCGCCAGCACCACGGCCTACATCTACCTGGGCGGCAAGCAGATCGCCGAAGTGAACAGCGCAGCCGGCACGCAATACGTGCACACCGACGCGCTGGGCAGCCCGGTGGCGCACACCGGCAGCACCGGCACGCTCATCAACCGCACCCGCTTCGAACCCTACGGTTACGTGGCCGCCGGCACCAAACCCAGCGCCAACACCAGCGTCATCGGCTTTACCGGCCATGTACAAGATGCCGAGACGGATTTGGTGTACATGCAGCAGCGGTACTACGACCCCATCGCTGGCAGGTTCCTCAGCGTTGATCCTGTGGTGACCGATGCCAATACGGGCAAGGCATTCGGATTGTATTCGTACGTTGACAACAATCCCTATGCAAAAATTGACCCGGATGGAAGAGCGCCGATCGATTGGATTCATGGCGGATTGACTGCGCTCTCATTTTGCCCCTCTATCTGCGGATCCGCGTTCTCAGCAGCAGACGGCCTAGTTTACTTAGCTCAGGGAGACAAGGTAGGAGCTGGCGTCTCGTTCTCTGCTGCAGCTGTAGGAGTCGTTAGCGATGCGGGCGTTTCGAAGGCTGCAGGGATGCTGCTTGTTGCGAAACTTGGAGCAGCGACTACTAAGGGAGCAAAGGAGCTGCCCGCTGTATCGAAGGCAGTTAACTCCAATCTTGCACATGCAGTAGAGCGTGCGGTGGAAAGAAACATTTTCGATACAGCAGATGCCGCGGCCAACGCGCTAAGGGAGTTGAGCGAAACAATCGGAAAAACTGGTTTCCCCGCTGGATCAATAGCTGATACTGCGCACGCTGATCGAGTGTTGGTGCCCATTGGCAATGCTGGTATGGCGGTGTACCAGGTTGCAAAAAATGGCACTGCAAAGCTCAAGACAGTTCTTAATGAAATCGTGGAGGCTTCCAAGTAATGGAAAAGGAATTTTCTCTAAAAATCAGCGCCGATGATCCGGACGTTGCATATTTAGTTTTGCCGGGCCATCCCGGAAGCGGAGTTGCGGGTGCGGTTTCTAGGCAAATTCGACTGTCGGACCTGCTTCAGTATAAAGGGGCGGATATATATATTGATTTGGATGAAGCCGGAGTTGTCATCGGGATTGAAGTGCTGGTCTAAAGTGAACTGCAGTCATTAGGGTAATTGTCAAGACCCGCCTGCTTATATACAACGCGCTTGAACAAATGAGGCTTGGAGACCTGCCAGGCCTGGCCACTCTGGGCTCCGCCGCCGCACCTCTTCATCACAAAGCTCCCGGTGATGAGCGCTTCCATATCGGCAAGGAACTCGGGGCTGGGCTGATGGCCCTCGATGCGGGTGCTGGCGAGGGCTTGCTCCAGGCGCATGCGGCGCTCGGCCAAGGTTCGTGGCTGCTTCGGTTCTGACTCGTCAGATGCAGGCATGGGTTCCATGTGGTTCGGCTTCATGGGCACTGTGCGTCACCCCTTCCAGCCGACCGCTGTTCGGTAGTGTTCTGCATCACCTCGGCCTGGTTGGCCGGGTGCGCTTCGACGTGCTCGACATAGCCGTCCTCGGTGTCCACAGCGCTGTAGCCGCGGTAGCCGAAGAAGGCGTCCTTGCCCTCATTGACCCGGCGCAGCAGCACCTGATCGAGCTTGGCCGCCACCAGACGGTTGCGGAAGCGGCAGATGGTCGTCGCGTCTGGGAAGCTGCCGTCGTCAGGCTCAAACCCGGTGAACACCACGAAGTCCAGTCGGACCTTGAGCGCGTGCGCCAACTGCGTGTCCGACAGGCCGTGCCACTGGCCTAGCAGCATCAGCTTGAACATCGGTAGCGGCGCATAGGGCTCGGGCCCGCCGCCGTGCGTGGCCTCACGCTTGTACAGACCCTTGAGCTTGTGCGCGATCTCGGCCCAGTCCAGCAACTCGTGCAACTTCATCGCCGACGAGTCCTGGACCAAGGACTTGGCGCCCATCAGGAAGAAGCTGTCAATGCCCTGATGGCACCGCACACCTCAGGGCCCCGCATCGGGGAAGTCATGGAGCAATCTCGCACACCGACGCGCTGGGCAACCTGAACCGCCCCGGGTATCGCGGAGGCCGATTGGTTTAAGTCAGACGGTCGCGGCCTGACCAGCGCGTTGTCGATGGTAGTTGGCCTCGAACTCGGCCGGCGGGATATAGCCCAGCGGCTCCATCAAGCGGTGGTGGTTGA
>JAEUPJ010000092.1 GCA_016790285.1 Roseateles sp.
CATCCGCGACACGGTGGACTTCGCCATCACGCGCCACGACCTGCGCGCGCTGCCCGTGCCCGAGCGCGAGGCACAGGCCCGCCGCCTGGCCGCCGAACATGCCGCCACGGGCTTCAACCTCGCCCACGACCTCATGCTGCGTGTCGACCACGTCGCGATGGAGGACGACGAGGCCGTGCTGTTAATGACGATGAACCACATTGCGGCTGACGGCTGGTCGCTGCAGGTGCTCACCCGCGAGTTCACGACGCTCTACAACGCGATGGGCCAGCACGAGGACGCTGCCGCGCTGCTGCCCGCGCTGCCTGTCCAGTACGCCGACTACGCCCATTGGCAACGCGAATGGCTGTCCGGCGAGCGACTGCAGGCGGAACTGGGCTACTGGACGCAGCAACTCGCCGACCTGCCGCCGGTGCATGGCCTGCCCCTCGACCGCCCGAGGCCTGCCCAGGCGCGCTTCGAGGGTGCGCGCTGCGAGTTCCGCCTCGATGCCATCACCACGGCAGGCCTGCGCCGCCTGGCGCGCGAACACCGCGCCACGCTGTTCATGGTGATGCACGCGGCCATGAGCGTGCTGGTCGCCCGCCATGGCGACAGCCACGACATCGTCATGGGCACGCCCGTGGCGAATCGGCTGCAGCAGGAGCTGGAGTCGGTGGTGGGCTTCTTCGTGAACATGCTCGTGCTGCGTGTGGACTGCCAGGAGAACCTGCCGTTCGCCGAGTTCCTGGATCGGGTCAAGCAGGTCAACCTGCACGCCCAGGCCCACCAGGACATCCCCTTCGAGCTGCTGGTGGAGCAGTTGCGCCCGACGCGCAGTGCGCAGTACAGCCCGCTGTTCCAGATCATGCTGCGCCTGGATGCGCCCGCCGACGGCACGACGCCCGCGGCCGGGCCGGATGGTGTCGGCTTCGAACCGCTGACGCCCGAGGGCCTGAGTGCCAAGTACGAACTCAGCATCAGCATCGAGGAACCGCACGACGCCGACGACAGCACCGACGAGGGCCTGCTGATCGGCCTGGAATACAACGTCGACCTGTTCGATGCGGCCACCATCGACCGCATGGCCCGGCGCGCCGAGCGGCTGCTCACGGCCATCGTGGCTGATCCTGGCACTGGCATCCATGATCTGGCGTTGATCGATGCCGAGGAGCAGGCGCACCTCGTGAACCGGCTCAATGCCACACAGGTGGACTTTCCGCTGCACCAGCCCATCCAGTGCCTGTTCGAGGCGCAGGCGGCCCGGACGCCGCAGGCCTGGGCCCTGGTGTGCGATGACGAGCACATGACCTATGGCGAGCTCAACCAGCGCGCCAACCGGCTCGCCAGCTGGCTGCGCCGCGAGCGCGGTGTTCGGCCCGACCAGCTCGTGGGTCTGTGCGTCGGCCGTTCGATGGCGATGATCGTCGGCATCCTGGGCATCCTGAAATCCGGCGCTGCCTACGTGCCGCTCGACCCCGAGTACCCGGCCGATCGACTGGCCTTCATGGCAGCCGACGCCTCGCTGACGACCGTGCTCACCGAGCAGGATCTGTTGGCGCAGACCGGATTTGACGGGGCGCATGCCGCCTGCCTGGACGACCCGCTGCTGCAGGCCCGCCTGGCGCTGGAACCGGACGACGACATCGACCCGGGCGCCCTGGGCCTGCGCTCCGATCACCTGGCCTATGTCATCTATACCTCCGGCTCCACGGGGCAGCCCAAGGGCGTGATGGTGGAGCACCGCAGCCTCGTCAACCTGACGATGTCGACCCAGCGTCGTTGCGGGCTGACGCCGTCGGACGGCCTGCTGCAGTTCTCGACGATCAACTTCGACCCGTCGGTGGTGGACATCTTCAGTGCGCTGTGCAGTGGCAGCCGGCTTGTGCTGCGCACCGCGCACTGGATGGCGTCGGTGGCGCACTTCTGGGCCAGCTGTGAGCGCCATGACGTGACGATCCTGTCGCTGCCGACTGCCTACTGGCATGAGCTCGCGAATGACCCACAGGCCATGCCGCCGGCCTGCCTGCGCCGCGTCAACATCGGTGGTGAGCAGGTGAACCTGGCGCTGGTGCAGGCCTGGTATCGCAAGCCCCGCGCCGCCAATATCGTGCTGCTCAACAACTACGGGCCGACGGAAGCGACGGTCGACGCTGCTGTGGCCGCGCTGGCCGATGGCACCGATCACATCGGCCGGGCCATCGAGAACGTCAGCCTCTTCGTGCTGCAGGGGCCGGGCAGGCTGGCACCCTACGGTGCGCCGGGCGAGCTCTACATCGGTGGTGCCGGGCTGGCGCGTGGCTACCTCAACCAGGACGCGCTGACGGCTGAGCGGTTCGTGCCCAACCCCTTCCACGTACCGGGCAACAGTGCCAGCAGCCCGCGGCTCTACGCCACCGGCGACCGGGTGCGTTACTTGCCGGACGGCAACCTGCGTTTCCTCGATCGCCTGGACGACCAGGTCAAGGTGCGGGGCTTCCGTGTCGAGCTGGGCGAAATCGAGAGCCGCCTGGCCGGGCTGGAGGGGGTGGCGAATGCCGTGGTGCTGGCGCGGGACGACGGTGCCGGAGACCGGCGCCTCGTGGCCTACGTCGCACGGGCTGCCGGTACGGCGCTGGACGACGCGGCGCTGAGCCGCGCCTGGCAGGCGGCGCTGTCGCGGGACCTGCCCGACTACATGGTGCCGGCGCTGTACGTGGTGCTGGACGTCCTGCCGCTGACGCCCAACGGCAAGCTGGACAAGCGCAGCCTGCCGGCCCCCGATCCGCGACTGTTGCAGGGCGAGGTGGTGCCGCCTGCCACGGGCACCCAGTGCCGGCTGGTGGCCTTCTGGGCCGAACTGCTGCAGATGGCGCCGGAGGACATCGGCATCCGGGCCAACTTCTTCGCGCTCGGCGGTCATTCGCTGCTGCTGGTGCGACTGGTGTCGCAGATCGTCAGCGCATTCGATGTGCGACTGGACATCCGCAAGGTATTCGAGCTGCCCGACATCGAACGCCTGGCCGACTTCATCGACGGCGCGATTGAACTGCGCGACGTGCAGCAGGCTTTCGAGGCGCGTGCCGCCGCGCCCTACAGCGAACTGGACGTCTGAATGCGCGCCTTCATCAAGGAACTGGCAAGCGCGGGCGTGCAGCTCCGCCTGGAAGACGGCAAGCTCAAGCTGCGCAGCTACACGCCGGGCGCGGAGCAGCCGTTCCTGGAGCGCATCCGCGCTGCCCGGGAGGCGTTGATCCGCCATCTCCAGGACAGCCAGGCGACGCAGCCTGCCGATGCAGCGGCCGGGCAGGGCGGCCGCATGCGCCCGAGGGCTGACCGCGGGCCGCGCGCGCGCACATCGTTCGCCCAGCAGCGGCTGTGGCTGGTGGACCGCCTCGAAGGCGGCAGCCTGCACTACAACATGCCAATGGCCGTGCGCGTGACGGGGCCCTTCGACATCGCCGTCGCCGAGGCCGCCTTTGCACGCGTGGTGGCCCGCCATGCGCCACTGCGGACCGTCTTCGAGATGGACGGCAACGACACCTGGCAGCGCATCCGCGACCCCCTGCCGCTGACCCTGCGCCGTCATGACCTGCGCCATCTGCCAGCCGACGCCCGGGATGCGGCACTGGAGCGGCTGGCCGAGGAGGATGCGCGCACGCCCTTCGACTTGTCGCAGGACCTGATGCTGCGGGCCAGCCACGTCCAGTGCGGCGATGAGGAAGGTGTGCTGTTGTTCAACATGCACCACATCGCGTCGGATGGCTGGTCGATGGCCTTGCTTTTCCGCGAGTTCGCGCAGCAGTACGACGCCATCCGCCAAGGCTTGCCTGACGCCCTGCCGCCGTTGCATCTGGAGTACGCGGACTTCGCCGAATGGCAGCGGAACTGGCTGCAGGGCGACGTGCTGGTGCAGGAGCTGGCGTACTGGCGCGAGCAACTGGCGGAACTGCCCCCCGTGCACAGCCTGCCCCTGGACCGCCCGCGTCCCGAGCAGCCGCAGTTCGTCGGCGCCCGTAGCACCTGGCTGATTGACCGCCCCATGCACGAGCGCCTGCGCGCCCTCGCGTTGGCCAACCAGGCCACGTTGTTCATGGTGCTGCACACGGCGCTGTGCGTGCTGCTGTCCCGTCATGGGGCGGGTAGCGACATCGTGGTCGGCGCTCCGGTCGCGAACCGCACGCAGGTGGACCTCGAAGGCCTCGTCGGCTTCTTCGTGAACACCCTGGTGCTGCGCGTGAACCTGGCTGACGGGCCCCGGTTCATCGACGCCCTGGCTCGCGTGCGTGACGTCAATCTGCAGGCGCAGCAGCACCAGGATCTGCCGTTCGACCAGCTCGTCGAGGCGCTGAACCCTGTGCGCAGTGCGCGGCATGCGCCGCTGTTCCAGATCATGTTCACGATGGAGGCCGGACCGGGCGGCGCGCAAGGCGCACCGGCGACGCTGGGCGGCGTGCGGCTGCAGGTGCTGCCCAGCCCCGTGGTGCAGGCCAAGTTCGACCTCCTGGTGAGCGCCACTGAAACCGACGAGGGCATCGCCCTGGCGATCGACCATGACGTCGCCCTCTTCGACGCTTCCCGCATCCAAGGGCTCGGTGAGCGCTTCATCCAGCTGCTGCGCGCCGTGTGTGACCACCCGGTGGCGCCGGTTCACGAGCTCCCCCTGCTGGCGCCCGCCGAGCAGCGGACGCTGCTGCACACCCGCAACGCGACGCAGGCTCCCGCGTTGCCGGAGCCCACGCTCACGGCCGCCTTTGAAGCCTGCGCAGCGCGCCATGCGGGGCTGACGGCGCTGTTCAGCGAGGGCTGCACACTCACCTATGAGGCGCTGGACGCCCAGGCCAACCGCCTCGCTGCGCAGTTGCGCGAAGAAGGCGTGGCGGCCGATTCGATCGTCGGGGTCTACCTCGACCGGGGTGTGGACATGCTGGTGGCCATCCTGGCCATCCTGAAGGCCGGTGGCGCCTACCTGCCGCTCGACCCAGGCTACCCACAGTTCCGCCTGGCGCACATGGTGGAGGACAGCGGCCTGCGCTGGATCGTCACCGAGGAGCGCCTGCGCCGGCGCGCGGCCCAGCTGGGCGCCCCGAGCAACCGGCCGCAGGTGTTCTGCGCGGACGAGGACCTGTCGGCGTGGCCGGCACAGCCGCCCGGGGTGGCGGTGAGCCCGCAGGACCTGGCCTACGTGATCTACACGTCTGGCTCCACCGGCCGACCCAAGGGCGTGATGATCACGCACGAGGGGGCCTGCAACCTGGCGGCCTTCCAGCGCGAGCGCTTCGACATCGGGCCGGGCGACCAGGTGCTG
>JAEUPJ010000093.1 GCA_016790285.1 Roseateles sp.
GGCGGCCTGGGGCTGGGGCGGGGCTACCTGAACCAGCCCGCGCTGACGGCGCAGCGCTTCGTGCCCAATCCCTTCCCGACGCCTGAGGGCGGCGTGCCGAGCGCGCGCCTGTATCGCACGGGCGATCTGGTGCGCTGGGACAATGCGGGCGAGCTGGACTACCTCGGCCGCCTGGACGAGCAGGTCAAGATCCGCGGCTTCCGCATCGAGCTCGGGGAGATCGAGCAGCAGCTGATGGCCGAGCCGGAGGTCCAGGTGGCGGTGGTGCAGGCGCGGGACGACGGCCCGGCCGGCAAGCGGCTGGTGGCGTACCTGACCCCCGCTGCCGGCATGGCCGGCGCCCAGGACGTCTCACCGGC
The DNA here is from genome assembly GCA_016790285.1 of Roseateles sp. Classification (GTDB taxonomy): domain Bacteria; phylum Pseudomonadota; class Gammaproteobacteria; order Burkholderiales; family Burkholderiaceae_C; genus Pelomonas. Next base: position 360 of record JAEUPJ010000093.1, read on the forward strand.
ATGGACCGAGGCCCTGCGCGAGCGCCTGGCCACACGGCTGCCTGGCTACATGGTGCCGGCGCAGTTCGTCGTGCTGGCGCAGCTGCCGATGACGGCCAACGGCAAGATCGATCGCCAGGCGCTGCCGGCGCCGCCTGCGGTCACCGCCGTGCAGGCGTTCATCGCCCCGGCCAACGAGATGGAGCAGGCGTTGGCCGAGATCTGGGGCGAGTTGCTCGGGCTGCCGGTCGCCCAGATCAGTGCCGCGGCCGATTTCTTCTCGCTGGGCGGACATTCGCTGCTGGCCATCCGGCTCGTGGTGGCCGTGAAGGCCCGGCTGGGACTCGCCATGGAGGTGCGCGATCTCTTCGCCCATCCTCGCCTGTCTGCCCTGGCGTCCACGCTGAGCAGCCTCTCGGCGGCCACGCGCCCGCCGCTGCAGCCGCGCACGGATCGCACGGCGCCGCTGCCGCTGTCGCACGCGCAGCAGCGCCTGTGGTTCCTGGACCGACTCAGCGGCGGCAGCGCGCACTACAACATCCCGCTGGCCCTGCACGTGAAGGGCGCGCTCGACCTCGACCGTGCTGAACAGGCGCTGGCTCGGCTCATCGAGCGCCATGAGACCCTGCGCACGATCTTCCATGCCGACGGCGAAACGGTGCAGCAGCAGGTGCAGCCCACGGTGTCGTTCGCCATCCGCCGGCATGACGCGCGCCACCTGCCGCGGATGCAGGCCCTGGCCTGGGCCCGGCAGCTGGCGGCCGAGGATGCGGCGCGCCCCTTCGACCTCGCGCGCGACCTGATGCTGCGGGCGAGCCACATCGCCGTGGGCCCCGAGGAGGGCGTGCTGCTCCTGGCCCTGCACCACATCGCCGCGGACGGCTGGTCGCTGCAGGTCCTGACAGAACAGTTCCTTCAGCTCTACCAAGGCCTCGCGGACGACCCCGCACTGCGCCTGCCGCCGCTGGCCGTTCAGTACGGTGACTTTGCCGTGTGGCAGCGGCGTTGGCTGCAAGGCGAGGCATTGCAGGCGCAGCTGGGCTACTGGCGCCAGACGCTGTCAGACCTGCCCCCGGTGCATGAGCTTCGGCTCGATCGTCCGCGCCCGGCCCAGCCGGCAGGGCGCGGCGCGCGCGTGGCGTTGACGCTGCCACAGGCAGCGCTGCAGGCGCTCCGGCAGCTTGCCGCGCGGCATGAGGCCACGCTCTTCATGGCACTGCACGCCGCGGTGTGCGTGCTGCTCACGCGCCACGGGGCAGGCCGTGACATCGTCATCGGCACGCCTGTGGCCAACCGCACGGACCCGGCGCTGCAGCCCTTGATCGGCTTCTTCGTGAACACGCTGGTGTTGCGGCTGGACTGCGACCTGGCCCTGTCGTACACGGATCTGCTGCAGCGGGCCAAGGCCGTCCACCTGCAGGCACAGGCGCACCAGGACCTGCCCTTCGAGCTGCTCGTGGAGCAGTTGCGCCCCGTGCGCAGCCCGCAGTTCAGCCCGCTCTTCCAGATTGCGTTCAGCATGGGCCTGCCCGGCCCGCACGCGCCAACGGCGTCTGACCCGGCCGGCCTGCTCATCGAGCCGCTGGGCGACGACACGGTCACGGCCAAGTACGACCTGACCTTCCATGCCAGCGAAGGTGCCGAAGGCCTGCACCTGTCGATCGACTATGACGTCGACCTGTTCGAGCCGACGCGCATGCAGACCCTTGTGCGGCATTGGGCCCGGCTGCTCGATACCCTCGTCGCCACACCAGGTGCGCCCGTTCAGGGCCTGCCGATGCTGGACGACGACGAGCGCCGCCAACTGCTTCACACGGTCAATGCGACGGCGGCGGACGCCTGGGCAGGGCAGACGCTGGTGAGCTGCTTCGAGGCCCAGGTTCGCCACACGCCGGACGGTCTGGCGCTGTGGTCGGCCCAGGGCTCTCTGAACTACGGGGCGCTGGAAGCCCAGGCCAACCGCTTGGCGAATCGGCTGCGGGCGCTTGGTGTCGGTCCGGGCGTCGTGGTGGCGATGCTGCACGCCCGCGGCATCAACATGATCCTCAGCCAGCTTGCGATCCTGAAGGCCGGCGGCGCCTACCTGCCCCTGGATCCCGCCTACCCGGCGCAGCGCCTCGTGGGGATGCTGGAGGATGGTGGCGTTCAGCGGGTGGTCACGGACACCGCGCTGCTCCCTCTCGCCCGCGCGGTGCTTGCCGCGCCCGATTCCACCTGCGTGTGCGCGGACGAGGACCTGTCGGCGTGGCCGGCACAGCCGCCCGGGGTGGCGGTGAGTCCGCAGGACCTGGCCTACGTGATCTACACGTCTGGCTCCACCGGCCGACCCAAGGGCGTGATGATCACGCACGAGGGGGCCTGCAACCTGGCGGCCTTCCAGCGCGAGCGCTTCGACATCGGGCCGGGCGACCAGGTGCTG
>JAEUPJ010000027.1 GCA_016790285.1 Roseateles sp.
GCAACACGCCAGCCGCCTGATCGGCGACTGGATCCACTTCTACAACCACCGGCGCCCGCACCAGGCGCTGAACATGAAGACCCCCGCTGAGGCATTCGCGTTAGCGGCCTGACCTGTGCAGGTTCTGCTGGGTCAATACAATGCCGCGCACGCGGCGCCACTTCGGCAGCTCCGTCTGGCGCACCAGCAGCAGCCGCCAGCCCATCATCCCGCGGTCGATCGGGATGCGCACGGGCAGCAGGCCGCTGGATTCGCGCTGGTTGTCCGTCACCGTCCACATGAGGTCGATCGGGCTGCGCCCGGTGGCGAGCTCCACCAGCGAGCGGCCCTGGGTCATCTCCAGCTCGACCTGGCGCACTTCGGCGCGGCTGCCCATGCGGTTAAGCGCCAGCTCCACCAGCCGCCGCACATAGTTCATCTGCGGGTCGGGCATGCTGATGTGCCGCGGCATGCGCACCGGCTCGATGGCCTGTGCCACGAGCGGGCGTGCCGACAGCAGCAGCGGCAGCGCCAGCAGGCGACGTCGCGGCAGGGGTGGGAAGGGCACGGCCATTGCCCCATCATGGGGCAGGCGGCGCGACGCCGGTGCTGGCGTCAACCCCGATGCAGTTCCGCGGTGGGCGAGCTGTTGCGCCAGGCCTGACGGCGCCGCGTGACGCCGCGCAGTGGTGCGTCCAGGTTCAGATCAGGCCTGGCCAAGCCTCGCCCTGGCGGCTGAAGGCGTCACGGAGGGTGCACACCAGCGCCGCCGGCAGCGGCCCGCGTGCGATGGCGTCGAGGTTGCGGCGCAGGTTCTGGGGCTTGGCCGTGCCGACGATCGCACTGGCCGCACCGGTGTGAAAGGCGACGAAGCGCAGCGCCACATCCGCCCAGTCCTCGCCGCCCGGCAGCCCCATGGCTCGAAAGCGGTCCCAGTACTGGCCTTCGGCGAAGTCGTCGGGGCGCTGCCCGTGGCGCCACACCGCACCGGCCAGCGGCCGCTTGGCGATGACGCCCATGCCCGCGTGGTCGGCCCGCGCCGCGCGCGTGCGCAGGTGGGCCTGGTCGCACAGGCTGATGGAGGTCTGCAGGCTGCCGAAGGCGCCGCTGGCGACGGCGAAGTCGGCCTCCGCGTTGTCGCCCGAGTAGGCGGCCACGCGCAGCTTGCCGGCGGCGCGGCAGTCCTGCAGCGCGCGGGTCACGTCGCCTTGCTGCAGCACGGGCAGCGGGCAGGAGTGCAGGTGCACGATGTCGAGCCAGTCGGTCTGCATCAGGCGCAGCGCGCGCTCCACGCCGCGGACGATGCACTCGTACGTCCAGTCCGGCACGCCTTCCACGCCGTAGCCGACCTTGGTCGAGAGCACGAACTCGGCGCGGCGCGTGCGCAGGTGCCGGCCGATGCGCGCCTCGCTCAGGCCGTACCCGCGGGCGGTGTCGATGAGGGTGATGCCGGCGTCGAGCACGCCGTTGAGCAGGGCTGCAGCCTCGGCTTCGGTCGTGCGCTCGTCGTGGATGTGCATCGCGCCGAAACCCAGCGCCGAGACGGTCAGGCCCGTGTGGCCCACGGGGCGCTGGATCATGGCAGGTCGGCGGTCAGCACGCGGCCGAAGAGCGGCGGCACGGTGAGCTGGATGCGGTGGTCAGCCACCTTCACGGCGTCGCCGCCCAGCGCGTCGCGCAGCGTGCCGGCGGGCAGCGGCACCACGACGCTCACCGTGCGTGGCGTGCGGCTGTTGTTGGTGGCGGTGAGCGCCCAGGTCCTGCCGTCCTGGCGAGCGAGCACAACGACCGCGTCGTCCACGTGCAGCGGCGCTTGCAGCGTGCCGTGGCGCAGCACCGGCAGGGCCTGGCGAAGGGCGGTCAGCCGCTTGAAGTCGGCGAGCAGGGCCTCGTCAGGCTGGCCGCCTTCGTCCGCCCAGGGGTAGGGCGCGCGGTTGTAGGGGTCGTCCCCGCCGCCCACGCCGACTTCGTCGCCGTAGTAGATGGTGGGCGCGCCGGGGTAGGTCATCTGGAAGAACGCCGCCAGGCGCAGGCGCTGCTTGGCCAGGGCCAGGTCCTGGTCTTCGCCGAAGTGGTGCAGGGCGCGCGGCTGGTCGTGGGTGGACAGCAGGTTCATCAGCGCCGAGAAGGCCTGCGGCGGGTAGGCCTCGCGCATCAGCTCCAGGTTGGCGGCCATCAGCTTGCCGCTCTTGCCGGCGGCGTAGTCGAGCACGGCGTTGCGGAAGATGTAGTTCATCGTGCTGTCGAACATGTCCCCGAGGAAGTACTTGGAGCTGTCGAACCACGTCTCGGCCACAGTCAGCGCGTCGGGCTTCTTGGCCTTGACGGCACGGCGCCACTCGCGCCAGAAGTCATCCGGCACCCAGGGCGCCACGTCCATGCGCCAGCCGGCGGCGCCGCGGTCGAGCCAGAGGTTGGTGACCGAGTCCTTGTCGCCGTAGGCATAGGCCCGGAAAGACGGGCTGCTCTTGTCGATCTCCGGCAGGTCGCTCACGCCGACCCAGCCCTGGTACTGCTTGCTCGGGTCCTTCTCTTCGGGCTTGAACTTGAACCAGCTCGCATAGGGCGAGGCGGGGTTGATCTTGCCGCCGTCGAAGGCGCCACCCGCGGGGAAGTTGTTGAAGCGGTTGAAGTAGGGCGAGTCGGCGCCGACGTGGTTCAGCGAGGTGTCGGGGATGACGCGGATGCCGCGCTTGGCGGCCTCGGCGCACAGGCGCACGAAGTCGTCGTTGCTGCCGAAGGCGGGGTCGATGTTCTTGTAGTCGGCCGCGTCGTACTTGTGGTTGCTCGGGGCACGGAAGACGGGCGTCAGGTACAGCGCGTTGGCGCCCAGGCTCTGGATGTAGTCGAGCTTCTGGATCAGGCCGGCGAGGTCGCCGCCGAAGAAGTCGTTGTTGTAGAGGCTGTCGGAGCCGTCGCCCTTTTCTCCAGGTCCAGTTGGCTTGAACGGCTTTTCGTTCCAGCGCGCATGCCGCTCCACGTCGCGGTCCTGGTAGCGGTCCTGCGGCCGGCCACCGCCGGGGCGCGGGTCGTTGGCCTTGTCGCCGTTGCGGAACCGTTCGGGGAAGACGTAGTAGTAGACGACGTCGCGCGCCCAGGCCGGCACCTGGAAGTCGGCCGCGTAGACGGTCTGGCGGTAGCGGCGGACGCGGTTCGTGTTGGCCGGCAGGCGCTCGACGGTCGCCTCGCCCATCGAGCCCTTCTCGCGGGTCCAGTAGACGGCGTCCTTGTTGTTCTGCAGGGCGTAGCGGCCCTGGTCGGTCTCGAGCTCGAACCAGTAGCCGTACACGCCCGTGTCGGCGAACCGGTAGCGCGCCGAGAAGCCGACGCCCAGGCCGCGCGACTGTGGCGTCATGGCGATGCGCGCGACCGGCTCATAGGCGAGCTGCTCCTGGTTGCCGGTCATGCGACGACGCTCGATGACGAGGGTGGCGCGCTTGAGGCCCGGCACGTCGTTGCCGACGCTGAAGGTGACCTCCGTGCCCGCCGCCTGGGCACCGAACGGCGCCTTGAACTCCGCCTCGCGGGAGGAGAAGTGCGTCGTGAGCGCGGCGCGGTCGGTGATGGGCTGGGGTGGCGTGGGCTTGAAGGTCTTCGGTCCCACGTCGAGCCGGGCGCTGCCGTCGGCCGCGAAGCTCAGGCGCAGCGTGTGGGCGCCGCGGAAGTCGCGCTTGAGGTTGCCGCCAGCGCCCCGCTCGGGCTGCCCCTTGGCATTGCCCCCAAACGTCGTGGCGGCGGTCCATTCCTCGTCGGCGATCTTGAACTCCTGCGTGCCCTGGGCCTGCAGGTTCAGGAAGTAGGCGTCGCAGCGGTACTCGAAGGCCTGCTCATCCTGGGCGGCCCAGTTGTTGAGGCCACCGCGCAGGTAGAGCGTGGTGTCGCCGAACGGGGCAGGTTTGCAGGGGGCAGCCATGGCCAGGGTGGGGGCGAGTGCCAGCAGCGCTGTGCACAGCGCGGAGAGTCTTGACATGGCGTTCAGCCTTTGACGCCGCCTGCGGTCAGGCCGGAGACGATCCAGCGTTGCGCAAGCAGAAACACGAGGGTGATGGGCAGACCCGAGAGCACGGCCGCGGCGGCGAAGTCGCCCCACAGGAAGCGCTGGTCGTGCAGGAAGTATTTGGAGCCCACGGCGAGCGTGAGGTTGCCTTCCTCGCGCAGCAGGATGGACGCGACCGGGTACTCGATGATGGTGCCGATGAAGGCCAGCACGAACACCACCATCAGGATGGGCACGGCCATGGGCAGCAGCACGCGGCTGAAGGCCTGCCAGTGGGTGGCGCCGTCGACCTTGGCGTTTTCCTCGATCTCGACGGGGATGGTCTCGAAGTAGCCCTTGATGGTCCAGACGTGGGTGGCGATGCCGCCCAGGTAGGCCAGCACGAGGCCGGCATGGGTTTCGACGCCGAGTGCCGGGATGTAGGTGCCGATGGTCTCGAAGATGGCGAAGATGGCCACCAGGGCGAGCACCGGCGGGAACATCTGCAGCAGCAGCATGCCGTTGAGCACGGGCTTGCTGAAGCTGAACTTCAGCCGCGCGAAGGCGTAGGCCGCGGTCGTGGAGATGGCCACGATGAGGAAGGCCGAGGCCGTGGCGATCTTGATGGAGTTCCACAGCCACGTGAGCACGGGGAAGGGCGGCTGCACGAGGCTGCCGTCGGCCGCTTGGTAGGGGATGCCGAGGGCGAGCTTCCAGTGCTCCAGGCTGATCTCGGTCGGGATCAGGCTGCCGGTGGCGAAGTTGCCGGGGCGCAGCGAGATCGACACGACCGCGAGCAGCGGGAAGAGCGTGATGGCGATGAACACCCACATCACGGCGTGGGCCGCGAAGGTGCGCCAGCGGGCTTGTTTGCCGAGGACGATGGCCATTCAGAACTCCAGATCGGTGGGGGTTGGCAAGCGCGGTGACCGAGGGACTCCGTGTCCCCCGCCCGCTGCGCGGGCTCCTCCTTTACCTGCGTCCCTCGGCCACCGCACTCGCCAACCGGCACCAACGGCTTTCTTCGATGGATCCAACTCTTGCAGCTGGGCCAGGCCGGGTGGGCGGGCTGCGCAGGTAAAGGAATGAATATGCCGCCCGTTCAGGGCCGGCAAAGAAGGGACACGGAGCAGAAGACCGCCCAACCGGCCTGGCCCGGCCCCACCCCTGCAAGCCGCAGCCGTCATCGCTGTGCCTTCGCCGACAGGCGCAGGTTGATCAACGACAACGCCGCCACCAGGAAGAAGATCAGCGTCGAGATCGCCGCCGCCAGGCCGAAGTCCGAGCCCGAGTCGCGGAAGGCGATGCGGTAGGTGTAGCTCACGAGGATGTCGGTCTGGCCGGCGGGGAGCTTGGTGGACAGGAAGTCCGGCCGGCCGTCGGTCAGCAGCGCGATCAGCACGAAGTTGTTGAAGTTGAACGCGAAGGCGCTCACCAGCAGCGGCGCCAGCGGCTTGATGATGAGCGGCGCCGTGATCTTCAGGAAGTTGGTGGCGGGGCTCGCACCCGCCAGCGCCGAGGCCTCGTACAGGTCGGCCGGGATGGCCTTGAGCAGCCCCGAGCACAGGATCATGACGTAGGGGTAACCGAGCCAGACGTTGACGATGAGCAGCATCGTCTTGGCCAGGAAGGGGTCGGCGAACCAGGCGGGTTTGACGCCGAAGAGGGCGTCCAGGATCGCGTTGATCTCGCCGAAGTTCTGGTTGAACAGGCCCTTGAAGACGAGGATGGAGATGAAGCCCGGCACCGCGTACGGCAGGAACAGCAGCGTGCGGTAGGTGGTGCGAAAGCGCATGCCCTCCCAGTTCAGCATCACCGCGAACAGCATGCCGATGGCGGTGGCGAAGGCGACAGTCAGCGCGGAGAACACCACCGTCCAGCTGAAGATGGACAGGAAGGGGCCGCGGAACTCGGCGTCGAACAGCATGCGCGTGTAGTTGCCCACGCCGATGAAGGCCTTGAAGCCGGGCTGCAGCGTCTCGCCCGCGTCGGACTGGAAGAAGCCGGTGTCGCGGTTGGGCGTGAAGACGACGCCGTCGGCCATGCGGGTGAGCTTGCCGTCGGGGTGGCCCGTCCACAACGCCTTCACGGGCCCGAACTCGCGCAGGCCGAGGTAGTGCAGGGTGGTCTGGTCGGGCAGCACCAGCACGAGCTTGGACAGCGTGTCACGGTGCTTGATGAGTTCGGGCAGGGGCAGGGCGGCTTCGCCCGGCAGGCTGGAGGCGTCGGCGGCGGCGAGGTCCACGCGCAGCGCCTTGCCGGCGCGCAGGGCCAGCGGCGACGACACCCAGCGCGGCGCCGCCTCGCCTTCGGCGCGCAGCACGAGCCGGTACTCGGCGCCGCTGGCGTGCAGGGTGTAGGCGAGCACCTGGTCTTCGACGGCGTCGCGCTGCTCCAGCAGGTACTCGCGCACGCGGCTCTCGCTGAGCAGGTGGGTGCTGGAGTAGTTGGTGAAGCCGATCTGCGCCGTGTAGACGAGCGGGAAGGCGATGAACACCAGCATGCCGGCAATGCCGGGGAAGAGGTAGCGCCAGGCAAAGCCGCCGCGGCTCAGGTACACGTAGAAGCCCGCCGTGAAGAGCACGAGCAGCCCGCTGGCCCAGGCGGCCTGGCCGGCCGTGTAGACGGCGAACACGAGGTAGAGCGCGCCCAGCATGAGCACGATCGCGGCCGGCCAGTGCAGAGCCCGGGCCAGGCGCTCGGTCAGCGAGGGCGGCAGCGTGGTGTAGCTGCCCTGCCCGAGAGTGGAGGAGGTCGCGTTCATTTGTTCAGCAGCATCCGTGCAGCGGCGCCGTCGAGCGCGTCCTTGGGGCTTTGCAGGCCGTTCGTGATGGCTTCCAGCGCTGCGTCCATCGCCGTCCAGAAGCGGCCCACCTCGGGGATGTTGGGAATCGGCGCGCCGTTGCGCGCGTTGGTCATGCTTGCCCGGATGAGCGGGTTGACCGACAGCTCGGCGTAGAAGGCCTTGTTGGCCGGCACGCCGATGGGCACGTCGGCGTCCAGCACCTTCAGCGCCTCGGGGCGCATCAGGTGGTTCTCGATGAACTCCTTGGCGATGTCCTTGTTGCGGCTCGGGGCGGCGATCATGCAGCCGAGCACGCCGACGAAGCTCTTGCTCGGCTTGCCCGGGATGACCGCCGGGATGCCCGCCACGCCGAAGTCGATCTTGGCGCGCTTGGCGTTGTCCCAGGCCCAGGGGCCGGAGATCATCATGGCCACCTCGCCGCGCGCGAAGGCCGATTCCATCTCGGCGTAGTTCGCGCCCTTGGGCATGTGGCCGTCACGGATCAGGCGGTCCAGCGTTTCGGCGGCCTGCCGTGCGCCGGGCGTGTTCACGCCGACCTGGCGAGCGTCGAAGTCGCCCTGCGCATCGCGCCCGAAGATCTCGCCGCCGGCGCCGGCCAGCATCGGCCAGGTGAAGAAGCTCTTGTTGTAGTGCCACAGGATGGCGTGCTTGCCCTGGGCCTGCAGCTGCTTGTCCAGCGCGATGACCTGCTCCCAGGTCTCGGGCGGCGTGGGCACGAGCGCCTTGTTGTAGATGAGGCCGGTCGTCTCGATGGCGATCGGGTAGCCCCAGATGCGACCCCGGTAGGTCAGGGCGGCCCAAGCGGTGTCCTCGGACTCGGCCTTCAGGCGCGCCGACGGGCGCAGCGGGGTCAGCAACCCGGCCTTGGCCCACTCGCCCACGCGGTCGTGCGGCCAGCAGAAGATGTCGGGGCCCTTGCCGGCGCCGGCGGCCTGCTGGAACTTGTCGGTCGGGTCGACGGGGTGCTCGACCACGACCTTGACGCCCGAGACCTTCTCGAACGCGTTGCCCACCTTCTGCAGGCCGTTGTAGGCCTTGTCTCCGTTGATCCAGACGAGCAGACGAGGCGCGGATTCAGCCTGCACCGGCTGAAGGAATGCGCCACAGAGGCACAGTGCCACAGAGACGCTCAGGCGGCTGAGGAGGCGCACTTTCGCTGTGCCTCTTTGCCTCTGTGGCTGTGTTCCAAGCTGCTTCATGCCGACAACTCCGGCGCCGCCAGCCGGCGCAAGGCGCGGCCGTTGCTGTCGAACACGTACAGCGCCTCTTCGGGCAGATGCAGGTCCAGGGCCTGGCCGGTGCGCAAGCGGTCGGCGCCGTTGCGGCCCTCGAACTGGCAGGTGAGGGGTTCTTCCAGGCCGGGGTAGGGGCAGTAGGCGAAGGTCACGCCGCCCAGCGACTCGACGAAGGCCACCGTGCTCTGCAGCAGGTTGCCATGGCCGCCCTGGCGGATGTGCTCGGGCCGCACGCCCAGCGTCACCTTGTCGCCCAGCCGCGCGCCGCTGCCGTCCACGCGGGCGCGCAGCGTCACGCCGCTACCGGCGAGCTTCACGTCGACATGACCTTGCTCGACGGCCGTCAGCTCGCCCGCGATGAAGTTCATCTTGGGGCTGCCGATGAAGCCGGCCACAAAGAGGTTGCAGGGGTGCTCGTACAGCTCCAGCGGCGAGCCCACCTGCTCGATCCTGCCGGCCGACAGCACGACGATGCGGTCGGCCAGCGTCATGGCCTCCACCTGGTCGTGCGTGACGTAGATCATGGTGGTCTTGAGGTCTTCGTGCAGCTTCGCGAACTCGTAGCGCATGCGCACGCGCAGGGCCGCGTCGAGGTTGGACAGCGGCTCGTCGAACAGGAACACCTCGGGCTTGCGCACGATGGCGCGCCCGATGGCCACGCGCTGGCGCTGGCCGCCGGAGAGGTCCTTGGGCTTGCGGTCGAGCAGGTGCTCGATGTGCAGGATCTTGGCGGCGCTGCGTACGGCCGTCTCGATCTCGGCCTTGGGCACCTTGGCCAGCTTCAACCCGAACGCCATGTTGTCGAACAGGTTCATGTGCGGGTAGAGCGCGTAGCTCTGGAAGACCATCGCGATGCCCCGCTCGGCCGGCGGCACGTCGTTGACGACGCGCCCGCCGATGCTCAGCTCGCCGCCGGTGATCTCTTCCAGCCCCGCGATGGAGCGCAGCAGCGTGGACTTGCCGCAGCCCGAGGGGCCGACGAAGACCATGAACTCGCCGTCGCGGATCTCCAGGTCGATGCCATGAAGGATGCGGATGTCGCCGTAGGCCTTCTCCACGCCGGTCAGTCGAACGTCAGCCACTTCTTGCCTTTCAGTCGCCGGGCGCCGTGTTGTCGAACTACGCCCGCTTGTCTCACCGAATCGGGCTCAAATTTCTCGTCTTCGCCCGTGTTTGTAGACAATATACATTTCCAAGGCGGCTTCAACAACAGCGACTACCCGCTTGAATCTTGATGAAACCCTTGTAGATCAAGCATTTGCGATGCTGGCCGGGTTTTCCCGATGTAGTCAAACTACACAAAGGCCCGGAGCTGCCCGATACTTCGTCCAACGCTGCCTGTCGAGTAGCATTCTTGCCCCCGTCGCCGGGGGTCGGCACTGATGAACACCCCAACCCGCCCGCCCGTTCAACGCAAGACCAAGCCCAAGGCCGCCACCGCGATGAAGAAGCCCGCCGCCCTCACTGCTGAAGACAAGGCTTTGCGCGCCGCCTTCGAGGCCGCCTACGAGCGCGAGCTCTCGCAAAGCAGCCACGGCCCGACGCCGCAGGCGGCCCTGCACGCCGCAGCCATTGCCTGCCGCGAAACCCTGGCCCGCCGCTGGGCAGCCACCCAGGCGCAGGACGCGCAGCGCGGCGAGAAGGCGCCGGTGCGCCGCGTGCATTACCTCTCGATGGAATTCCTGATGGGCCGCGCGCTGTCCAATGCGCTGGCGGCCCTCAAGCTCTCGGAACCCCTGCAGGACAAGCTCTCCGAGCAGGGCCTGGCGCTGGGTGACGTGCTGGAGCGCGAGCCTGACGCGGCTCTCGGCAACGGCGGCCTGGGGCGCCTCGCGGCCTGCTTCCTGGATTCCTTCGCGGAGCTGGAGCTGCCGTCCTTCGGCTACGGCCTGCGCTACCGCTACGGCACCTTCGCGCAGGTCATCCAGCAAGGCCGCCAGATGGAGCAGCCCGACGACTGGACGCGCGACACCCCCGCGTGGGAGCTGCCGCGCCATGACCTGCGCTACCACGTCGGCTTCGGTGGCCGCGTGGAGGTCGACGCGAGCGGCGTGCGCCGCTGGATGCCGGCCGACAGCATCGAGGCGCAGGCCTTCGACTTCATCGTGCCCGCCCACCACAGCGAGCGCGTGTCCACGCTGCGCCAGTGGCAGGCCACCGCTGCGCCCATCGCGTTCAAGCCGTTCTGCGAGGGCGACTACGCCCGCGCCGCCCGCCACCAGGTGCTGGCCGACGCGCTCAACTGGGTGCTCTACCCCGACGATTCCACGGAAGCCGGCCGCGAGCTGCGCCTGAAGCAGGAGGCCTTCCTCGTCAGCGCCTCGCTGCAGGACCTCCTGGCCCGCCACCTGCGTGAGTTCGGATCCCTGCACAACCTGGGCAGGACGAACGCCATCCACCTCAATGACACCCACCCTGCGCTGGCGCCTGCCGAGCTGATGCGCCTGCTGCTCGACGAGCACGGCCTGGGCTGGGACGAAGCCTGGAAGATCACGCGCCAGGCCGTGGCCTACACCAACCACACGCTCATGCCCGAGGCGCTGGAGACCTGGCCGGTGCGCATGTTCGAGCAGCTGCTGCCGCGGCACCTCGAAATCATCTACGAGATCAACCATCGCTTCCTGGAGGAGCTTCAGCAGCGCTTCCCGGGCGACCACGCCCTGGCCGCGCGCGTGTCGCTCATCGACGAGGGCAACCACGGCCAGCATGGGCATGGCGAGCGCCGCGTGCGCATGGCGTCGCTGGCCCTCGTGGCCTCGCACCGCGTCAACGGCGTGGCCGCGCTGCACTCGGAGCTGATGGTGCAGACCATCTTTGCCGACTACGCCCGCGTCTGGCCGGAGCGCTTCCACAACGTCACCAACGGCGTCACGCCTCGGCGCTGGCTGCAGCAGGCCAACCCGCTGCTGTCGCAGCTGCTGGACAGCCGCATCGGCGAAGGCTGGCGCAAGGACCTGGCTGAGCTGCGCGACCTGGCCCCGCTGGCCGCCGACCGCGAGCTGGGCGAGGAGTTCCTGGCCGTCAAGCGCGCCAACAAGGAGCGCCTGGCCGCCGTCATCCGCCGCGAGCTGGGCCTCACGATCAACGTGGACAGCCTGTTCGACATCCAGATCAAGCGCATCCACGAGTACAAGCGCCAGCTGCTGAACCTGCTGCACGTCATCAGCCGCTACCAGGCCATCCGCGACAACCCCGACGCCAACTGGGTGCCGCGCACGGTCATCATCGCCGGCAAGGCGGCGTCGGCCTACCAGATGGCCAAGAGCATCGTGCGCCTGGCCCACGACGTGGCCCGCGTCATCAACAGCGACCCGCGTGTGGGCGACAAGCTCAAGCTCGTCTTCCTGCCCAACTACAGCGTCACGCTGGCCGAAAGCATCATCCCGGCGGCCGACCTCTCCGAGCAGATCTCCACCGCCGGCACCGAGGCTTCGGGCACCGGCAACATGAAGTTCGGCATGAACGGCGCGGTCACGATCGGCACCTGGGACGGCGCCAACATCGAGATGGCCGAGGCCATGGGCGTCGAGAACATGTTCGTGTTCGGGCTGCGCGCCGACGCGGTGGCCAGGATCAAGTCGCTGGGCTACGACCCGCGGCTGTATGTCGAAGAGAATCGCCAGCTGAAGCGAGTCATCGATGCCATCTCCGCTGGCGTGTTCAGCAACGGCGACACCGAGCGCTACCGCGCGCTGGTGGACAGCCTGCTGCAACGCGACGTCTACCTGCTGATGGCCGATTTCGCTGATTACGTGGCCACCCAGGCCAAGGTCGATGCGCTGTTCGCCGACCGCGCCGCCTGGGCGGAACGTGCCTTGCGCAACATCGCCGGCATGGGGCCGTTCTCGAGCGATCGCACGATTGCCGAGTACGTGGACCGTGTCTGGTCCGTGAAGTCCCTGAACTGATGCTGAACGACGCCGACCTCGATGCCCTGCTGGCAGGACGCCACGCCGACCCCTTCTCGCGGCTGGGCCTGCACGCGGACGACAGCGGTCGGCTCTGGGTGCGCGTGCTGCTGCCCGGCGCGGCGGACGTGGCGCTGCTGGACGCCGGCAGCGGCAAGCGCATCGTCGAGCTGGAGCACCGGCGCGGCGGCTTCTTCGAGGCGCTGGTGCCGCGGCGCAAGCACCGCTTCGACTACCGGCTGGACGTGCGCTGGGCCGGCGGCGGGGAGGGCGTCTATGCCGACCCCTACAACTTCTACCCGCAGCTGGGCGACGACGAGCTGAAGGCCTTCGCCGAGGGGCGCAATTTCCGCCCGTGGCTGAGCCTCGGCGCGCACGTCGTGCAGTACGGTGACGTGCGCGGTGTGCGCTTCGCGACCTGGGCGCCCAATGCCCGGCGCGTGAGCGTCGTCGGCAACTTCAACAACTGGGACGGCCGGCGCCACCCCATGCGGCTGCGCCATCAGGCGGGCGTGTGGGAGATCTTCGTGCCGCATGCGGCCGAGGGCGACCTCTACAAGTTCGAGATCGTGGCCGGCAACGGCGCGCTGCTGCCGCTCAAGGCCGACCCCTATGCCCGCCGCTCGCAGCTGCGGCCAGACACGGCGAGCGTCGTCGCCGCCATGCCCGAGCCCACGGCCCTGCCGCGCCAGCGGGAGCGCGCCAACCAGCGCCACGCGCCCATCAGCGTGTACGAGGTGCACGCGGGCTCGTGGCGGCGTGGCGTGTCGGGCGAGTTCCCGACCTGGGACGAGCTTGCCGAACACCTGCCCGGCTACGTGGCCGACCTGGGCTTCACGCACGTGCAGCTCATGCCGGTCAGCGAGCATCCGTTCGACGGCTCCTGGGGCTACCAGACGCTGGGCCTTTACGCGCCCAGCGCGCGCTTCGGCCCGCCGGAGGGCTTCGCGCGCTTCGTCAAGGCGGTGCACGACCAGGGCCTGGGCCTGCTGCTGGACTGGGTGCCGGCGCACTTCCCGGCGGACGCCCACGGCCTGGCCGAGTTCGACGGCACGCGGCTGTACGAGTACGCCGACCCGCGCGAGGGCTTCCACCGCGACTGGAACACGCTGATCTACAACTTCGGCCGCACCGAGGTGCGCGAGTTCCTCGTCGGCAGCGCCACCTACTGGATCGAGCGTTGGGGCGTGGACGGCCTGCGCGTGGACGCCGTGGCCAGCATGCTCTACCGCGACTACTCCCGCCCCGAGGGCCAGTGGATCCCGAACATCCGCGGCGGCCGCGAGAACCTGGAAGCCATCTCGCTGCTGCGCGAGATGAACGAGCACGTCGGCGAGATCGAAGGTGCCATCACCGTGGCCGAGGAAAGCACGAGCTTCCCCGGCGTCTCCGCGCCCACCTATGCGGGCGGCCTGGGCTTTCACTACAAGTGGAACATGGGCTGGATGAACGACACCTTGCGCTACATGGCCGAGGACCCGATCAACCGCCGCTGGCATCACGACAAGATGACCTTCGGCCTGATCTACGCGTTCAGCGAGAACTTCATGCTGCCCATCTCGCACGACGAGGTCGTGCACGGCAAGGGCAGCATGCTCAGCAAGATGCCGGGCGACGACTGGCAGAAGTTCGCCAACCTGCGCGCCTACTACGGCTTCATGTGGGGCCACCCGGGCAAGAAGCTGCTCTTCATGGGCCAGGAGTTCGCCCAGCGCAACGAGTGGAACCACGCCGAGGCGCTGCCCTGGGGCCTGCTTGAAGACGACCGCCATGCCGGCGTGCAGCGCCTGGTGCGCGACCTCAACAAGCTCTACCGCGAGCATTCAGCCCTGCACCGGCTGGACAGCGAGCCGGGCGGCTTCGAGTGGATCAGCGCGCATGACGCCGAGCACTCCATCTACGCCTGGGTGCGCCGCGACGGCACGGGCCGCATGGTCATCGTCGTGTGCAACATGACGCCGGTGCCGCGCGAGGGCTACTCCCTGGGCGTGCCAGACGGCGTGACAGCCTGGCGCGAGGCGCTCAACACCGACTCGGCCTACTACGGCGGCAGCAACATGGGCAACGGCGTGGCCGCAGCCGGCCTGCCGGTGCAGGCCCAGCCGGCGCATGGGCGGCGGCTGTCGATCACGATCAACCTGCCGCCGCTGGCGACCTTGTTCTTCGTCCCCATCTGATGTCGCCGATGCCCAACAACACAGCCACACAGACACAGAGGCACAGAGAGGCTGCGGCTGTCTCTGTGTCTCTGTGCCTCTGTGGCTGTGTTCTGCAGTCTTGTTGAATGGCCCATCTTCCCGACCTCCAAGCAGGATGGCACGAGCCGCTCGGCGCGCTCGCCCGTGACGGCGGCGTCAACTTCGCCGTGTTCAGCGAGAACGCGACCCGCATCGAGCTCTGCGTGTTCGACGCCGAAGGCCAGCGTGAACTGCGTCGCTACGCGCTGGACGGCCCGCATGACGGCGTCTGGCACGGCTTCCTGCCGGGCGTGGGGCCGGGGCTCGTCTACGGCCTGCGCGCGCACGGCCCTTACGCTCCGGAGCAGGGCCACCGCTTCAACCCGCACAAGCTGCTGCTGGACCCACACGCGCGCGAGATCGTCGGCCACTTCGGCTGGCGCGCCGAGCACCATGGCTACGAGCTGGGTCACCCCGACGGCCCGCGCTCCCTGGACACGCGAGACAACGCCACGCAGGCGCTGAAGGCCCGCGTGGCCCCGCCGCCGGTGCAGCAGACGCGGCCCCACCAGCCGCGCCGCGCGGCGGCCGACGTCGTACTCTACGAGGTGCACGTCAAGGGCTTTTCCAAGACGCTCCCCGGCGTGCCGGAGCCCTTGCGCGGCACCTACGCCGGCTTGGCCCACCCGGCATCCATCGCGCATTTCAAGCGGCTGGGCGTGACCACGCTGTCGCTGCTGCCGGTGCACTACTGCATCGACGAGCCTCACCTGGCCGAGCGCGGGCTGCACAACTACTGGGGCTACAACACGCTCGGTTTCTTCTGCCCCGACCCGCGCTGGGCGCAGGCGGCGCATCGGCACGACCCGACCGCCGTCACGGCCGAGTTCCGCACCATGGTCGCGGCGCTGCACGAGGCGGGCCTCGAGGTGGTGCTGGACGTCGTCTACAACCACACGCCCGAGGGCAACGAGTTCGGCCCGACGCTGTCCTTGCGCGGCCTGGACAACAAGAGCTACTACCGGCTCGTGGGCGGCGACTGGAGCCGCTACGAGAACCTGACCGGCTGCGGCAACACCCTGCACGCGTCGCACCCGCGCGTGACCCAGTTCGTGCTCGACTCCCTGCGCTACTGGGTGGCCGAGATGGGCGTGGACGGTTTTCGCTTCGACCTGGCCCCGGTGCTCGGCCGCAGCTCCCATGGCTTCGATCCCAATGCCGCCTTCTTCACCGCCCTGCGGCAAGACCCGGTGCTGGCCGGCGTGCACCTCATCGCCGAGCCGTGGGATGCGGCCTACGACGGCTACCAGGTGGGGCGCTTCCCGGGCCGTTTCCTGGAGTGGAACGACAAGTTCCGCGACGCCGTGCGCGGCTACTGGCTGGGCACCGGGGCGGGCGTGGGCCGGGGTGAACTGGCGCGGCGCTTCATGGCGTCCAGCGATGTCTTCCACCACGGCCAGCGCCAGCCAACCGCATCGGTCAACTTCGTCGCCGTGCACGACGGTTTCACGCTCGCCGACCTGACGAGCTATTCGACCAAGCACAACCACGCCAACGGCGAGGACAACCGCGACGGTCGCGATGGCGAGCTCTGCGCCAACTTCGGCGCCGAGGGACCGACGGACGACGCCGCCATCAACGCCACCCGCGAGCGCGTGCGCCGCGCGCTGCTGGCCACGCTGCTGCTCGCCCAGGGCATGCCCATGCTGTGCGCGGGCGACGAGATCGGCAACAGCCAGGGCGGCAACAACAACGCCTACTGCCAGGACAACGCCACCACCTGGCTCAACTGGGACCGCGCCGATGGCCGCCTGACGGAGCTGGTGTCGCAACTGCTGGCCCTGCGCGCGGCCGAGCCGCTGCTGCGCCACCCCCGCTGGTTTGCCAGCGGTTCGGCTGAGGCCAGCATCGCGTGGTACGCCCCGAGCGGCCACGAGATGACGCCCAACGACTGGCACGACGCCGGCCAGCGCGCCTTCGGCGCCCAGCTGCGCGAGGCCGGCGCCGCCGAGCCGCGGCTGATGATCGTCTTCAACCCCGACCCGGCGCCGCTGCCCTTCCTGCTGTGCAACGGCCCCTGGCGGCTCGCGCTGGACAGCAGTGGCGAGTCCGCCGCCGTCGATGTCCTTCCGGGCCAGCCGCTGAACGTGCCGGCCCGCTCCCTTCTCGTCCTGCGACACGCACCGACATGAACCTGAACCAACGCGCCTCCGGTGTGCTGCTGCACATCACCTCGCTGCCCGGCCCGCACGGCATGGGCGACTTCGGCCCCGATGCCTACCGCTTCGTCGACTGGCTGCAGGCCGCTGGCCAGAGCATCTGGCAGCTGCTGCCCACCACGCCCATCGGCCCGGGCGACAGCCCCTACCAGGGCGTGTCGGCGTTCGCCGGCAGTCAGTGGATGGTGGCGCTGGAGCCGCTCGTCGCCAAGGGCTGGCTGCCCAAGCCCGAGGTGCCTGACTTCAACGGCATGCACGTCGACTACGGCCGCGTCACGCCCTGGCGCGAGCAGCAGCTGCGCGCCGCGGCCCAGGGCTTCTTCGCCAGCGCCGCGGATGACGACCGCATCGCCTTCGCCGCGTGGTGCCTGTCGCAGCAGAGCTGGCTGGACGACTACACCCTCTTCATGGCCATCCGCTCGCCGCTGAACGGCCAGCCGTGGTGGACCTGGGAGGACGGCCTCAAGCGCCGCGAGCCCCAGGCCCTGGCCAAGGCGCGCAAGGCCTACGCTGACGAGATCGCGTTCTGGCAGTTCGTGCAGTGGCAGTTCGACGTGCAGATCGGCGCGCTCAAGGCCTACGCCAACGAGCGCGGTGTGCACCTCATGGGCGACCTGCCCATCTTCGTGGCCCACGACAGCGCCGATTGCTGGTCGCGCCCGGATCTGTACTACCTCGACGACGACTTCCAGACCACGGTCGTGGCCGGTGTGCCGCCGGACGACCTCGGACCGCTGGGCCAGCGCTGGGGCAACCCGCTGTACCGCTGGGACAAGATGGCCGCCGAGAACTACGCCTGGTGGACGGCCCGCGTGCAGCGCGCGCTCAGCCAGGCCGATGTCTTCCGCATCGACCACTTCCGCGGCTTTGCCGGTTACTACGAGATCCCCGGCGACAGCCCCGACGCCAAGCGCGGCGAGTGGAAGACCGGCCCGGGCATGGCGCTGTTCGACGCCATCAAGGCCGCGCTGGGCGAGCTGCCCATCGTGGCCGAGGACCTCGGCTTCATCACCGACGACGTGCATGCGCTGCGCGACGGCTGCGGCTTCCCCGGCATGAAGATCCTGCAGTTTGGCTTCGGCGGCGAGGGCGACCACGAGTTCCTGCCGCACATGTGGCCCAAGGCGTCGGTGGCCTACACCGGCACGCACGACAACGACACGGTGCGCGGCTGGTGGAACCAGGCGAAACCGCGTGAACGTGCGTTCGCGGGCTCCTACCTCGCCTGCGGCGAGCACGATGTGCACTGGGCCATGATCCGCGCCTGCGCCAACTCGGTGGCCAACATGGCCGTCTACCCGTTGCAGGACGTGCTGGGCCTCGACAGCCACCACCGCATGAACATTCCCGGCGTGCTCGGCGGCAACTGGGGCTGGCGCTTCCACTGGGGCATGCTCGGCAGCGAGCCGACGCGTGTGCTGGGGCTGATCACGGCGGCCGCCGGCCGCGGGCCGTTTGAGCTGCTGAAGCTCCCGGACTGAGCCGCGGGCGACGTCCCCCCCCTCGAATCGGGGGTGAATTCGCCCCCCCTAGGACCGCAATTCGGGCCGAAACGGCATCCCGTCACGGTCCAGTCCTCGCTAGCATTGCGCCACCTCGCCAAGGTCTGACGCCTGGTGCGAATTTATGGAGGTTGAATCATGCAGTTGAAGTCCATTGCCGCCGCCGCGGCGCTCCTCGCCTCGGGTCTGGCCAGCGCGACCACGACCCTGAACGCGGGCTCGTACTCGGTCACCTATGACGAGACCACGGCGGGCTTCGGCTTCATCAGCAGCTGGTTCTGGAGCGGCAGCTCCGTCGGCTTCGAATGGTCGGTGGACCCGTCCGTCAACGTCACCAGCGTCGGTGGCGCCGCCGCCACGGCAACCTTCGCCATCCCCGACTTCACGATCACGGCCAACCCCGGCTTCTCGCTCTCCGGTCCCCTGACGGGCAGCCTCGGCAACATCGTCTACTTCATGAGCGGGGCCGGTGCCACGACCTCCCTCACCGCCACCGGGTCCTTCTCGGTCGATGGCGGCCCGAGCACCACGCTGCCCTCGGCCCCGCTGACGCAGACGGTCATCACGCCGTCGTTCGGCTACTTCTCGGGCTCGTCCACGGCTCCGCTGGGTGCCTTCACGAGCTTCTCGGTGACCGGCGCCTCCATCACGCTGACGGCATCGGGCGGCAGCTTCGCCTCCATCGGCGCCCAGCCGCAGAACAAGCTCAAGTTCGACTTCACGGCCACGCCCGTGCCGGAACCCGAGACCTACGCCCTGATGCTGGCCGGCCTCGGCCTGGTGGGCTTCATGGCCCGCCGCCGCCAAGGCCGCTGAGGTATTGCAGACCTCGCCCGAGGGCCCCATCGTGGGGCCCTTGGTGTTTCTGACGCCGTCATCCTGGCGTTGCGCTGGCGCAAGACCCCAGGCCGAGTTCAGCGGGGCGCCTGGAGTCGTGCCTGCAACCAGTCGAACAGCTGGTCGAGGTCGTAGTCGCCGCTGTGCGGTCGGCCCCACGGCAATGCCAGGTCCACGGTGGCTCCCCGCTCGCGCGCCGCGGCGGCGAGCAGGGCCGGCACGGCCAGCGAGGTGTCGCGGTCCGCACTGCCGTGGCGGATCCGCCAGTGGCCTGCGACCCGGGAGCGCCTGTCGCCCAACTGCTGCATGGCGTCCATCGTCCGGACGGTGTGTTCGTCTGCCCTCAAGGCACCGGCAACGCTGCTGTGAGCGGCGGCGAAGGCGGTGAAGTGGCGCTTGTCCGTTCGGGCGTCGCCGAAGAGTTGGTTCTCGCCGGTTTCCAGAGCCAGGCCGTCAAACGCCGGTTGCCCCTTCATCCGCCCCACGCTGCGGACGTAGGCGTCGAAATCCAGGTCCACAACCTGCCGGCCCTGGAGGGTCAGGACGCCGGCATGGGTATTGGCCTGTGAGAGGTTCTGCCCGCCATCGGCGGCTCGTTGAGCGGCCGTCTTCAGCAGCTCCTTGATGTGGGTGCGCAGGCTTCCATGGCCATCGACCTGCAGCGCGAGCGGGCCGCCATCGGGAGCCCGCAGCCCCAGCCCGTTGACGTAGGCGACGAACGCTGCCCGCAACTCGGCAGACCACGACATTTGCGTGTCTGTCAGTGCGCTGCGCACTTCCTGGCGCTGCACCCGAAAGTCCAGCATCGACGTCGCCACGTTGCGGTACTCGCGCAGGCCCTCGAACTGCCACTCGTAGGCCTCATCGGCATGCGCCAGGTTCGTGATCGGGCAGTACGCTGACACGGCGAAGACGTCGTCGCGGGCAGAGGCCGCGCCCAGCGCCTGCAGTTCGGCCTCGTAGTCGGGGTGGTTGCCGCTGGCGCCCAGCAAGGCAGACAGGGCGCCGCCCGCGCTCGTGCCGTTGGACACGATGCGTTCCATGTCGCCCGGCATGTGGGCGGCGTTGTGGCGTAGCCATCGCACGGCGGCCTTGAGGTCGACGATGGCGGCCGGGGCCTTGCCGGTCCAGCGCCCGTTAGCGGCCTGCAGCGTCCGGCCTCGCGCGCCCGGTGCGGCGACGATGAAGCCACGGCTGAGTGCCATCGCACTGGCGCTCGGCGCTGCTGCCTGGCCCGGAGGCGGGGGCATGCGGTTGACCAGCGTGCCAGGCCGCGCGGGCATGTAGCCGCCCACCCCGTTGGGCAGGAAGATGGGCGCCGTGCTTGCGTCGTAGCCGCCCACGCGCCCACCGTTGAAGTAGGCCTCGGGGATGAACAGATTCAGGGCCTGGTAGGCCGGCTCCACCGGCCGCGCCACCACGGGCAGGCCCTCGAAGGCGCGCACGCGCAGGGTCTGCCCGCCCACGGTCAGGTCCTGCGTCGTGTATCGCGCTGGGTCCAGCCGCAGCGGGTCGGTGGCGGGCGCCGGCGTTCGTGTGGCGCAGCCGGCTGTGGCCGTGGCGGCGACCAGGGCGGCCGTGAAATCGCGTCGCTTCATCACGCGTCCTCGCCAGTGCGGCTGGCCGGGCCTTGCTTGAGCCGCTGCATGAAGGCCTTGAAGTGCGGCGCGAAGTCTGCAAACAGGGGCAGACCGCGGTGCTGCAGCATCACTTCGCTGAAGAGCTTCAGCCCCACGGCGAAGGCGGTGGCGTCGCCGGCCGGCAGGTCGGCGCGCTGGCGCATGCGGTCGACGATGGCCAGGATGTCGTCGTGGTTGCCGGTTTCAAAATTCAGGGGCCGCGGGTCGGGTGGTGGCGTGCCGTCGGGCAGCGCCAGGTGTTCCACGGTCACGCGGTAGCGGTGCTGCTTCATGGTCAGCCCTCCAGCTTCTGGATGGCCAGCGCGGCTTCATCGATCAGCGCGGCCACCCGGCGAGCCAGGCTGGCGTCGGCCGCTTCGTGCGAGAAGCGGACCTGCAGCACCGCCTTCAGGTTGCCCATGGCGCGCTCGATGTCGGGTGAGCGGCGTGCGCCCGCGCCTTCGCGCACCAGGCGTAGGCGCTCCTTCAGCGCGGTCAAGTCCGCCTGCTGGCGTTCGAGCTGGGCCAGCCCCTCGGGCGTGATGCTGTATTGCTTGCGGCCGGCGTCGCTGTCGGCGACGGCTGCCCATCCCATGTCGACCAGGTAGGCCAGGGTGGGGTAGATGACACCCGGGCTGGGGCTGTAGTCACCGCCCACCAAGCCTTCAATGAACTTGATGATGTCGTAGCCATGGCAGGGGCGCTCGGCGATGAGGCTCAACGCCAGCAGCTTGATGGCGCCCTGCTCGAACATGCGGCCGCCTCGCCGGTGCCCGCCGCCGTGGCGCCCGAAACCGTCACGGCCTTCGGCGTCGTGGCGATCGCCATGCCCGCCATGCCCGCCGCGTGGCCCAGCGGGGGCCGCGTGCCAGGCCCAGCCCGTCAGCCGGCCGGCATGGCGATGGTTGCGGCCGGGGAAGCCGTGATGAAAAGAGTGGTGAATGGGATGCATGCTGCCTTCTGAGAAGTGTCTTAGATGCATCTAAGATATATCTCAGAAGACTGCGCGTCCAGTCGCTTTACCCAGCTTTGCGAATGTGGGGACCTGCGCGCCCGGGCGGCTTTGTCCATCCGGGAGGGGGGCGTTCAGACCCGCTCAGCGAGTGATTTCCAACACCAGCGGTGAGCGCGGCGGCAGCGCCAGGGTTCTGCCCAGCACGAAGTCCCGGCCGCCCAGCACGTCGCGTGCGCGCTCGCCACCGCGCAGCCGCTCGGTGAAGCGGTCCAGCGCCAAATCCACCGCCTGCGCGTTCTTGTTGAGCACGACCATCACCGTGCGCTGCGCGTCGTAGCGGAAGAAGACGTACACGCCCTTGAGCGGCGCGTACTGCATCAGCGCGCCGTCGTGGACGGTGGCATTG
>JAEUPJ010000074.1 GCA_016790285.1 Roseateles sp.
GACCGGGCCCGTGGTGCTGTACTTCTACCCGGCAGCCTTCACCAAGGGCTGCACCGCCGAGGCCCACGCCTTTGCCGAGGCGACCGATACCTTCAAGTCCATGGGAGCCACGGTCATCGGCATGTCCAAGGACGATATCGAAACCCTGAAGCGGTTCTCGGTGTCGGAATGCGGCAGCAAATTCGCCGTCGGCTCGGACGCCGACAAGAAGATCATGAAGGCGTATGACGCCGTGCTGTTGAAAATCCTGCCCATGTCGGACCGCACATCTTATGTGATCTCTCCGGACATGAAAATCATCTACACCTATTCGGCGTTTTCGCCCGACGATCATGTGAGCAACACGCTGGCCGCCGTGAAGAAATGGCGCGAAGCGAACCCCATGGTGACGGCGGACGCCGCAGCCGCAGCCGAAGCAGCGCCGGCTCCGGCGGCTGAAGCGCCGAAGTAACCTCATTTTTCACTTATGCAAAAAGCCGCGTGATCGCTCACGCGGCTTTTTTGTTGGGTGGCCCGGTTAAGGAACGATGCGGTAAACCGGCTTGTAATCGCCCGCGAGCTTCATGCGGTTCTGGGCAATGAATTGCGCCAGCAGTTCGTCGATAGGCTTCATCATGCGAGCATCGCCGTGGATCTCGAAGGGGCCGTTGGCCTCGATCTGACGGATGCCGTTTTCCTTGATGTTGCCCGCAACCAGTGCCGAGAACATGCGCCGCAAGTTCGCCGCACGCGCATGGAGCGGTTGATCGAAATGCAAATCCAGCGCCGCGACACTTTCGTGAGTCACTTCAAACGGCAGCTGGAACGCCGGCGGAATTTTGAGCGTCCAGTTGAAGTTATAGGCATCGCCCGTGGCGCGGCGGTGGTTGTAGACATGGCCCAAGCCGGAAGCCATGACGCGCGCCACTTCCGCGGGGTCATCGATGATGATCTTGTAGCGCGACTGGGCCTGCGTTCCGAGCGTGAGGCCAATGAATTCGTCCATGCGCTCGAAATACGCCGCCGCCGAAGCCGGGCCTGTGAACACCACCGGCATGGGCTGCTTGATGTTGGCGGGATCGAGCAAAACGCCTAGCAGATAGAGAATTTCCTCGGCCGTGCCGACGCCGCCGGGAAACACGATGATGCCGTGGCCCAGGCGCACGAAGGCTTCCAGGCGTTTCTCGATATCCGGCATAATGACCAGATGATTGACGATGGGATTGGGCGATTCGGCCGCGACGATGCTGGGCTCGGTCAAACCGATGTAGCGGCCTGAACTGACACGCTGCTTGGAATGCCCGATGGTGGCGCCCTTCATGGGGCCCTTCATGGCGCCGGGTCCGCAGCCGGTGCAGACGCTTAGTCCGCGCAGGCCCAGTTCGTAGCCGACCTTTTTGGTGTAATCGTACTCATCGCGCGAGATGGAATGCCCACCCCAGCACACGACCAGGTCAGGCTTGCCTTTCGTGTCAAGAATGCGCGCGTTGCGCAGAATGCAGAACACCGCATTGGTGATGCTGTCGGGTTCCTGCAGATTAAACCGTCCGTTTTCGACGATCTCGTTGGCGATGTAGACGATGTCGCGCAAGACCGCGAACAGATGCTCCTTCACGCCTTTAATCATCTTGCCGTCGACAAAGGCCACGGCGGGAGCGTGCGTCATTTCCAGCTTGATGCCCCAGGACTGCTGGACGATGCGCAGTTCGAAGTCCTTGTGTTTCTCGAACAGCGCGCGGGCGTCGTCGCTGTTGCTGCCCGAATTCAGCACCGCCAGGGCGCAGCGGCGGAACAGCGGGTAAAGCCCGCCCTGCCCGCGGTCGAGCAGCTTGGATACTTCGTCGTGCGAGAGGATTTCAAGGCTGCCTTGGGGGGTAACGCGGGCGTCGACGAATTCGTCGGCTTCTATCACGGCTTTGGGTTGGGATACTTCAGCGGTCTTCAATTTTTTGCTCATCTTCTGTCTATGGTCGCCGCCACGATAGCACCGCGGGAAACGGTTGAGCACACCTGTTTGTGAATAAAGCCGGGAAAAGGGGGCATGGGCCCCTCGCCCGTGCGTGCGAGATTGAGTATGCTGAAGCGCGACCGTTCGTCATGCTGTTGTGACGGCCCCATGAAGCCCTACGGCCATGCATAAACCTGTGTTGGATACCCCAGATTTAGCGAAACTCGAGGCCTTTTCGCTGATTTTCGCCGCCTTGGCCCTGTATGCGATTTTGGCGTTCGGGCTTCTGTCGGCTTTGCTGTCGGGCCTGTTGATTTACCAGCTGGTGCAATTCGCCGCCCCCGCCCTGCAGCGCTTCGGCATGAACCGCAGCGTCGGGACCACGCTGGCGGTCACGATTGTCGCAACGCTGATCGGCCTGGCCATCACGGTCGGTGTGATCGAACTGGTGTCGTGGCTGACGCTGGGTTTCAACAATTTAGCGGTCCTGCTGCAAAAAATGGCCGAGGTCATCAGCACCGCCCGCGCACAGGTGCCCGCCTGGGCCGTGGATTACCTGCCCAACAACATCGAGGAAGCGCAAACCGTCGCCGCCCGCTGGCTGAGCGAGAACGCGGGGCAAGTGGGCGTCATCAGCCAGGATATAGGCAAGTTCCTGTTTCACCTGATCATCGGCCTGATCATCGGCGGCATTGTCGCCTTCCAGGCGGCGGCGGTCAGCACGCGCGAGCCCGGCCCCCTGGCCGTGGCGCTGAATGAGCGCGTGAAAACCCTCAGCGGCGCTTTCCGCAGCGTGGTGTTCTCGCAGGTCCGCATTTCGGCGCTGAACACGTTCCTGACCTCGATTTACCTGGCCATCGTGCTGCCGATCTTCGATGTCCAGTTGCCGTTCCTGAAAACCATGATCGCGGTGACGTTCTTTGCCGGGCTTTTGCCGGTGCTGGGCAATCTGATCTCGAACACCGTGATCGTGGTCGTCAGCCTGAGCGTCTCGCCGCTGGTGGCTGCAAGCTCACTTGCCTTCCTGGTTATTATTCACAAGCTGGAATACTTCGTGAACGCCCGCATCATCGGCACGCGCATCCGGGCCCATGCCTGGGAAATCCTGGTGGCCATGCTGGCGATGGAGGCGTTCTTCGGCCTGCCGGGCCTGATCGCCGCCCCCATTTACTATGCGTACATCAAGGACGAGCTGTTCTCGCGCAAGCTGATCTAGCTCTCCCCAGCCCTCACCTTCCTCAAGGACGCCACCATGCCGACAGTCTCAGCCTATTTCTGGCCGGTCGTGATGCTGAGCATCTCGAACGTTTTCATGACCTTCGCCTGGTATGGTCATTTGAAATTCAAGGCCACACCTCTGTTTCTGGCCATACTCGTCAGTTGGGGGATCGCCTTCATCGAATACTGCTTCGCCGTGCCGGCGAATCGTATTGGCCATGCGGTGTATTCAGCCGCACAGTTGAAGACGATGCAGGAGATCATCACCCTGATCGTTTTCGCCGTGTTTTCCGTGACGTACTTGGGCGAAAGCTTGCGCTGGAACCACTTGGCGGGCTTCTGTCTTCTGGTGGGCGCCGCCTTCCTGATCTTCTACGAGCCGGGACAGGCTTAGACTTACTGCTTCGGGAGCGTGAGGGCCTTCAGCCGCGTGGTCACGTCCTCAAGACGCTTAATCACCCGCTCGGCATCGGCCTTGCTGGCACTTTCGTGCGCCGCCTCCAACTGCTCGTGCAGATTGCGCACTTGATCGACATTAAAGCTGTAGCGTTCTTTGGCTTCCGCTGCGACATCGCCCGCGCGGGTCTTCAAACCCCCTACAATGCTGTGCAGGTCTTCCGAGGTTTCGTGCAGCGCCTTGAAGTTACCTGCTGCGACTTTTGCCTTGGCGTCGGCAATGGCGGCCTCCAGCGCGCTTAAACCCGCTGCGACCGAGGCAAATACCTTTGCGTCGTGCTGATGATCGCCCTCTTTGGCTGGGGCGACGCTCGTCATCAGGACAAAACTTGTGGCGGCGAGAATCAGGGTCCGTTTCATAAGTCCTCCGTAAGTAAATAAATTGTCAGCATTGGTGTCGTTGTTTGCGGATTCCCATGCACACATCGGGCCGGAACCAGTCGGCGGGAACGATGGAGCGCGCGGTCGCAATTCTTTGCAGAACGGATTGCAGAGCCGCCACGGCCTGCTCTTTCGTTTTTGGCGCGCTGAGCAGCAGGCTTTGCTGCAAGGCCACGCGCGTCTCGCTTAAGGCCTGGGCATAGGCGGCGCGGCGGTCGGCGGGAACATCGTTGGCGTAAGCGGCCAAGTTCAGCAGCGCATCACCCGCGGTTTTGCCTGCATCCTGCGCGTCATCGGCCTCGCCGCCGCGCACCGCATCGAGAGCATCGGTGACCGCAGTTTCCGCACGCCGCCAGTCGTTGCGGAAGCCGCGCGGCGCATCGGCTATGGCCTCGGCCGAGACCGTGAACGACAGCGCCAGAGCAACAAGAATCCGGACGAAGGTCATGTTTTTTCTCCTGCTGCGGGTGAGTTACCGGCCTTCTGCCTGAACAGGCGGCCGGTTTCGGCGAACATCATGTAAAGGACAGGGAGCACGAACAGCGTCAGCGCCGTGGATGAGACGATGCCGCCAATAACAACCGTGGCCAGCGGGCGCTGCACCTCCGAGCCCGCGCCCACGTTCAGCGCCATGGGCACGAAACCTAAACTCGCTACCAGCGCCGTCATCAGCACGGCCCGCAGGCGTGCCGTGACTCCTTCGATAACCGCGGATTCCAGGGGTTTGCCCGCGTTCAAAAGCTGGCGGATCAGCGAGACCATCACCACGCCGTTCAGCACGGCCACGCCCGAGAGTGCGATGAACCCCACCCCGGCCGAGATGGACAGCGGAATGCCGCGCAGCCACAAGGCGGCGACCCCGCCCGTGAGGGCCAGGGGAACGCCCGTGAAGATCAGCAACGCATCGCGGGCCGATCCGAACGCGGTGTAAAGCATGCCGAAGATCAGCAACAGCACCACTGGCACCACCAGGCGCAAGGTCGCGGTGGCTGAAATCAACTGCTCGAAGGTTCCGCCATACGCGATCCAGTAGCCGGGGGGCAATTGCACTTGCGTTTTCAGGCGTTCCTGCACGTCATCGACAAAGGTGCCGAGATCGCGCCCGCGCACGTTCACAGTCACGACCACACGGCGCTTGCCGTTCTCGCGCGAGACCTGGTTGAGCCCCGTGGACATTTCAATAGCCGCCACTTCCTGCAGGGGCACGAAACGCGGCCCGCTGCCGTCGGCGCCGATCACCAGGGCGGCGGTATTGTCGATGCTCCGCTCGATGGGCAGCGGGATGGGCAAAAGGCGCAAGGCGTTCAGGTCGGCGCGCAGGGTCTCGGGAAACCGCACGACCAAGGGGAAGCGCCGGTCGCCTTCGAACAGTTCGCCGAACTGCTTGCCGCCGATGGCGGCCTCGATCACGTCCTGCACATCGGCCACGTTCAGTCCGAAGCGGGCCAGGGCAACCCGGTCGGACGAGATGGTGAGGAGCGGCAGGCCAGAGACCTGTTCGATGCGGGCATCGGCCGCGCCCGGTGTGGCGTTGATGACATCCAGCACCTGATCGGCGCTGCTAGCGAGAACATCCAGATCGTCCCCGAAAATTTTAATGCCCACGTCGCTGCGCACGCCCGAGATCAGCTCGTTGAAGCGCATCTGGATGGGCTGCGTGAACTCGTAGTTGTTGCCCGGCACGGTCTCGGCCAGCGACTGCAGGGCCTCGACGACCTCGGCGGTCGGTCGGCGCGGGTCCGGCCAGTCGGCGCGAGGCTTGAGCATGACGAAGGTGTCGGCCACGTTGGGCGGCATCGGGTCGCTCGCGATCTCGGCGGTGCCGAGCTTGGAGAACACCCGCGCCACCTCGGGCGCCTGCAGCAGCGTGCGCTCGAGCTCCTGCTGCATCTCGACCGATTGGCTCAGCGAAGTCCCGGGGATGCGCAGCGCATGCACGGCGATGTCGCCTTCGTCCAGGCTGGGCACGAACTCGCTGCCCAGGCGCGTGGCCATCAGCAGGCTCAGCGCGAGCGCCACGCCGGCCGCCGTGCCCACCACGGCCGGCTGCGCGAGTGCGGCATCCAGCACCGGCGCGTAGGCCCGGCGCGCCCAGGTCATCAGGCGGTTGTCGTGCTCGGCGACGGGCCCGTTCATCCACAGCGCGACGGCGGCGGGCACGAAGGTGACCGACAGCAGCATGGCGCCCAGCAGCGCCAGCACGACGGTGAAGGCCATCGGGTGGAACATCTTCCCTTCCACGCCGCCCAGCGCAAAGATGGGCAGGTAGACCACCATGATGATCAGCTGCCCGTACAGCAGCGGCCGGCGCGCCTCGCGCGCGGCGGCGAACACCTCGGCGAAGCGCTCCTGCCGCGTGAGCAGGCGCCCGGCAGCGGCTTGGGCGTGGGCCAGCCGGCGCACGCAGTTCTCGACGATGACGACTGCGCCGTCCACGATGATCCCGAAGTCCAGCGCCCCCAGGCTCATGAGGTTGGCGCTGACGCGGTTTGCCACCATGCCGCTGAAGGTGAACAGCATGGACAGCGGGATGACCGCCGCCGTGATGACCGCCGCGCGCAGGTTGCCCAGGAAGGCGAACAGCACCGCCATGACCAGCAGCGCGCCCTCCAGCAGGTTGGTGCGCACCGTGGCGATGGCCTTGTCGATGAGCGTGGTGCGGTCGTACACGGGCTGCACGATGACGCCTTCGGGCAGGCTGCGCCCGATCTCGGCCAGGCGCGCGCTGACGGCGCTGGAGACCGTGCGGCTGTTCTCGCCCATCAGCATGAACACGGTGCCCAGCACCACCTCCCGGCCGTTCTCGGTCGCGGCGCCGCTGCGCAGCTCCTGGCCCAGGCCCACGTCGGCCACGTCACGCACCCGCACCGGCGCATGGCCGGCCTGGGTGATGACGATGTCGGCGATGTCGTCGATGCCGTCCAGTTGCCCCGGCAGGCGCACGAGCACCTGCTCACCGTGGCGCTCGATGAAGCCCGCGCCCACGTTGGCGTTGTTGCGCTCCAGCGCCTGCGCGAGGTCGGCCCAGGTCAGGCCATGCGCGGCCAGCCGCTGCGGCCACGGCGACACCTGGTAGGTCTTGGCCTCGCCACCGATGGTGTTGATCTCGGTGACGCCGGGCACGGTGCGCAGCTGTGGCTTCACGATCCAGTCCTGGATCTCGCGCAGGTCGGCGGGCGAGTAGGGGCGGCCGTCGGGCTTGAGTGCTCCGGGCTTGGCCTCCACGGTCCACATGCTGATTTCGCCCAGCCCCGTGGCGATGGGGCCGAGCGCAGGCGTGAGCCCGGCTGGCAGCGACGCCTTGGCCTGCTGCAGCCGCTCGGCGACGAGCTGGCGGGCGAAGTAGATGTCGGTGCCGTCCTGGAACACCACCGTCACCTGCGACAGGCCGTAGCGGGAGAGCGAGCGCGTCTGCGCCAGCCGCGGCAGGCCGGCCATGGCGGTCTCGACGGCGTAGCTGACGCGCTGCTCAGCCTCCAGCGGCGAATAGCCGGGCGCGGCGGTGTTGATCTGCACCTGCACGTTGGTGATGTCGGGCACGGCGTCGATGGGCAGGCGCTGGTAGCTGAACACGCCCAGGGCGGCCATGGCCAGCACGGCCAGCAGCACGGCCCAGCGCTGGTCGATGGCCAGGCGGATGATTCGGTCGAACATGTGCGGCTCCTTCAATGCGCGTGCTCGGCCTCGGCCTTGCCGAGGTCTGCCTTGACGATGAAGCTGTTGCGCGCGGCATACCGCTCGCCAGGCGCGAGACCTTGCGTGATCTCGACGAGGCGCCCGTCCGTGCGGCCGGTCTGCACGCGGCGGGCCTCGAAGGTCTGGCCCTGCCGCACGAAGACGACGCGCGTGCCGTCCAGCTCCTGCAGCGCGTCGGCGGGCACCGCGACGGCCACGTCGGCGGCGTCGGCCTGCAACGCCACCGTGACGGGCATGCCGGGGCGCCAGACGCCCCGCGGGTTGGCCAGCACCAGCCGCGCCGTGGCCTGGCGGCTCTGCGCACCGATGACGGCGCCCACGTACTGCAGCCGGGCCTCGCCCACGGTGTCCAGGCCGCTGGCGCGCACGCGGGCTGTCATGCCTTCGCGCACCTGTGGCAGGTCGTGCGTGGGCACGGCCAGCTCCACCCAGACGCTGGCCAGGTCGGCCACCTGGAACACGGCGTCGTCCTCCTTGAGCACCGCGCCGGCCGTGATCTGCTTGGCCACCACCACCCCCGTCAGCGGGGCCCGCAGCGTCAGCTGCGTCAGGTGCTGGGCGGTGTCGCTCGGCGTGGCGCCCAGGGCGGCGAGCTTTTGCTGGGCGGCCTCGGCGGCGATCTCGGCCTCACGCAGCGCGTGGCGCGCGGCGAGGTAGTCCTGCTCGGCGGAGATCTTGTCTTCCCAGAGGCGCTTCTCGCGGTCGTGCGTGCTGCGGGCCAGCGCCAGGCGCTGGCGGGCGGCGAGCAGGTCGGCGCGCTGCTCGGCCAGCGCCGGGCTGCTGATGACGGCCAGCACCTGCCCACGCTGCACACGGTCGCCCGCGTTCGCGTGCACGGCGTCCACGCGGCCAGCCAGGCGCGGGGTGACGCTGACGGTGCGGTCCTGGTTGAGCTGCACCTCGCCTTGCAACTGCAGCCCGCCGGCGATGCGGGCCGGGGCGGCCGCGGCGAGCAGGATGCCGTTGTGGCGGAGTTGTTCGTCGCTGAAGCGTGTGCGGGGCGCGGCAACGGTGGCAGCGCCCCCGGATGCCGGGGCTGAGGCGGCGCGGGGCGCCGTGTCGTGGCCTTGGCCGGGCTCGTCGGCGTGGTCGTGCCCGTCGGCGGCGTGGTCGCCGCTGCGCAGGATGAGGGCAGCCAGCAGCAGGCCGAGGCCAGCCACCGCCGCGATCGTGATCTTGGGGTTCATGGGTCAGGGCTCCGTGGGAAGGGACGGGCTGCCGAGCAGCCGGGCGAGGTCGGCGGCGGCGCGGTGGGCGTCGGTGGTGTGCTGCACGCGCTCTCGGCGCAGCTGGGCGAGCGTGCGCTGGGCATCCAGCACGTCCAGGAAGCTGAACTTGCCGAGCTCGTAGCCGCGCAGGGCGGTGTCGTGGGCGGCCTGGGCCGTGGGCAGCGCGTCGTCGGCCAGCCGGCGGGCCTGCTCGCGGCTCAGGCGCAGGCGCGTGAGAGCCTGGGTGACGTCGAACTGCAGCTTCAGCGTCGCGGCGTTGAGGGCCTCGCGGGCCTGGTCTTCGCGGCGCAGGGCTTCGAGCAGCGCGCCGGTGTTGCGGTCGGCCAGCGGCAGCGGCAGTGACAGGCCGACGACGGCCAGCGTGCGGCCGGTCTCGGCCTCGCGCTTGGCCCCCACCGTCACGGTCAGGTCGGGCACGCGGCGGGCGCGTTCGCCGTCGCTCAGGGCCTGGCGGCGGGCGATGTCCAGGCGTGCCAGCTGCAGGGCGGGGGCGTCGGGCAGGGCCTCGGCCAGGCGCTGTGCGTCGGGCACGCCGGGCAGTGCCGTGGCGTCGCCCTCGGCGGTGGCGGCCGACGCGGCGGTTGCAATGCCCAGCGCCGCCAGCCGGGCCCGGGCCAGGGCGAGGTCGGCGTCGGCCTGGGCGAGGTCCGCCTGGGCGGCCGCCTGCGCGACCTGCGCCTTGGCCACCTCCAGCGGCGGCACCTTGCCAGCCTGCAGCCGCTTGCGCGCCGCCTCGGCCGCGCGCGCGGCGATGGCCAGGGCTTCGTCTGCCTGGAGGCGCTGCGCCTGGGCTCCGAGCACCTCGTGGAAGGTGGCGGTCACGGTGGCGATCAGGTCGGCCTCACGCGCCGCCAGTGCCACGCCGGCCTGCTCGCGCGCCAGGGCCGCAGCGGCCTGGCGGGCCGCGCGCTTAGCCCCCATTTCGAGCGGCTGGGCCCATTGCACGGTGGTGGTTCGGGTGGCGCTGCGCGTGTCTTCGACGAGCACGCCCAACTCGGGGTTGGGGCGGGCGCCGGCCTGGGTTTCGGCTGCCTGCAGCGCCTGCAGCTCGAGGCGGGCCTGCGCCAGCTCGGGGTTGTGGGTGCGGGCCAGGGCGTGGGCCTCGGCCAGGGTGAGGGCGTGGGAGATGCCCGGCGCCAGCGCGCACAGCAGCGCGGGCAGCCAGGCCAGAGGGGTTCGCATCGAACACTCCAGAAGTTGAGACAACGACGGACGGTTCGGCGCGGCCGGCACCGGTCAGGTGCGGCTTCCGGGGGAAGCGGGGAGGGGCGCGCGCCGGGTCAGGCGCGCAGCCAGTTGGGGCGATCGAGGCCCGCGGGGATGTGGGATTGGAGGCGGCTGCCGGACGCGGCCTCGGGTGCCAGCGCCTGGGCGGTGCCGGACGGCGTGGTGTCGGCACCCGTCGCGCAGCCGGCGTGGTGGCAGTGGCAATGCCCGGCCGCCTCACACACCGGGTGGGCGTCGCTGGCTGCCGCGGCGTGCGCCTGCTCGGACACGACGAGGGCGGGCGTGCCGCCGGTCGAGCCGCCCAGCTCACCCACGCAGCACACCGCGGCGCCAGCCCAGGATAGCTGGGCGGCGACGAGCAGGGTCAGCAGGGCGGTGAACCAGCGGCGCATGGCCGCGGATTCTAGGGGCGCGTTTGCGCTGACCTCAGGCCGTGGGGCCTTCCAGCAGCGCGTCGCGCAGCGGGACGTCGGCCGGAGACTCGCCGAACCAGATGCGCAGCACGAGGGTGAAGAACTCGTCGTCACCCACGGGTGCCCCCTGGGGCTGGCCCTGGATGTAGAACTGCGTGCCCTTGCCCGGCACGAAGTCCATCGCGAACGTGTCGCCCGGCATCAGCTTGGCCTTGCCCGAGAAGATCTCGATCAGGCGCGTGGTGGCCAGCGCGTGGCGCGTCATCTGCGCGCTGGGCGTGTTGTCGCCCATGCCACGCAGGAAGAGGCGGCCCAGCTCGGTGCCCGGCAGCTCGCGCAGCGCGATGAACTGCAGGCGCTTCGGCCCGGCCAGTGCAAACAGCTCGGCCGGCGTGTTCACGCGCTTGGTGGTGTACAGGCCCATGTCGTAGGCCTTGAACACCAGGCGCACGCGCGTGCCCTTGCCGTTGAGCTGCAGGGGGCTGCCGCCGAGCTGGGCTGTCGGCTCGAACTTGTTGACCGTGGGGGCCGCGGTGGCGTGCAGGCAGGCGGCCGTGGCGGCCAGCAGCAGGGTGAGGCGGGCGCGCGCGGCGAGCCGCTGGGCTGGGGTCATGTCTCCTCCGGGATGGGATCTCTTCTCGCCACGACGGCGGCCGGCGGATTCTGCGTGTGGAACTCGCTGTAACTGTCGCCCGTTGAGGGGTCACGGTAGCGATATCAGCCGTGAATCCTCACGACCCGCGCCGGCCGCCCGACGGCCTCCCGGGCGCGCAGCTGGCCGCAGCCGCCTTCCACGTCCTGGCCGGCCGAATCGCGCAGCTTGGTCAGCACGCCGCGGCGGCTGAGTTCGGTCGCGATGGCGCGTGCGCGCTCCCAGCTCGGCCGGCTGAAGGGCAGCCCGGGCGCGGTGTTGAACGGGATCATGTTGAGCAGGCCGTAGCGGCCCTGCAGCAGGCGCACGATGCCGTCGAGTTCCTCGGGCCCGTCGTTGACGCCGTCCAGCAGCGTCCACTGGTACTGGATGGGGTAGCCGCTGGCGCGCGCATAGGCGTCGGCGGCCTCGACGAGGTCTTCTGGCGTGATGCGCGGCGCGCGGGGCAGCAGGTCGGCCCGCTTGGCGGCATCGGTCGTGTGCAGCGACAGCGCCAGGGCGGGCTTCACGTCGGCCTCGTTCAGCGCCACAAACGCCCGCTCGTCGCCGACCGTCGAGAACACGAGCTGCTTGTGCGCGAACCCGCCTTCGCGGCCGAGCAGCGTGATGGCGTCCAGCACGTTCGCCAGGTTGTGCGAGGGCTCGCCCATGCCCATGAAGACGACCTTCTTCAGCTTCGGGTTCTTGCGCCGCGCCATCACCACCTGCGCCACGATCTCGGCGCTGCCGACCTGGCGGATCAGGCCCTCGGTGCCGGTCATGCAGAAGCGGCAGCCCACGGCGCAACCCACCTGGCTGGACACGCAGACGCCGTCGCGGGGCAACAGCACGGTCTCCACCGTCTGGCCGTCCGCCAGCCCGAGCAGCAGCCGGGCCGACTGGCCGTCACCGCCGGCATGCTCGCTGCGCAGGGCCACCAGGCCGTCGAGTTCGGCCATCAGCCCTGGCAGGGCTTCGAGCACGGCCTTGGGCAGCCAGCCCTGCAGTGGCCGCTTGCCGCCGTCCAGCGGCAGGCATTGCAGCCAGTGGCGCAGCAGGCGGCTTTCGTGGGCAGGGTTGGCGCCCAGCGCGCGCAGGCGCTGGCGGAGGTCGGGAATCAGCATGACGGCGCGATTGTCCCTGCAGCCGCCGAGGCGACACCCCGGCCGCACGCGCCGGCCTATGCTGGCGCGACAACGACCGAGGAGACCCCATGACCCATCCCGACTTCAGCCCCGAGGAATGGTCGGTCCGCTGCGACCTCGCCGCGCTCTACCGCCTGGCCGCCCTGCACGGCTGGGACGACCTCATCTTCACCCACATCTCGGCCCGCGTGCCGGGCCCGGATCACCACTTCCTGATCAACCCCTACGGGATGATGTTCGAGGAGATCACGGCCGGCAGCCTCGTGAAGGTGGACCGCGCGGGCGAGAAGGTCGCGCCGAGCGACTACGACGTCAACCCCGCCGGCTTCATCATCCACAGCGCCGTGCACGAGGCGCGGGAGGACGCGCAGTTCGTCATGCACCTGCACACGGTGGCGGGCGTGGCAGTGAGCGCGCAGCGCGAGGGCCTGCTGCCGATCTCGCAGCACAGCCTCTTCCCGCTGGCGTCGCTGAGCTATCACGACTACGAAGGCGTGGCGCTCAACCCCGACGAGAAGGCGCGGCTCGTGGCCGACCTGGGGCGCACGTCGCTGATGATGTTGCGCAACCATGGCCTGCTCACGTTGGGCCACAGCGCGGCGGACACCTTCCTGAAGATGTTCATGCTGCAGCGGGCCTGCGAGATCCAGATCGCGGCGCAGGCGGGCGGGGCCGAGCTGATCCGCATCCCGGCGGCCATCCTCGCGGGCATCCGCGCGCAGAGCGACAAGGTCATGCGCGGCTCGGGCGCCTCGCTCGCGTGGCCGGGGCTGCTGCGGCGGCTGGCGCGCGAGAACCCGGGGTACGACACCTGAGGCCGCAGGGAGAATGCCGGGGATGAGTTCACCCCGCTTCTTCGCCCTGGTCCCGGCCGCCGGTGTCGGCGAGCGCTCCGGCGCCGGGCAGCCCAAGCAGTACGTCGACATCGCCGGGCGGCCCATGCTGGCCCACACGCTGGCCGCACTCGCTGCGGTGCCGCGGCTGGTGCAGACGCTCGTGGTGCTGTCACCCGCCGACGACCGTTTCGAGGCCGCGCTGCCCGGCTGCACCGCCTGGGTGGCGCGCGTGGGCGGCGCCAGCCGGGCCGAGAGCGTGCTCGGCGGCCTGGCCGAGCTGCGCCGCCGCGGCGCGGTGGACGGCGACTGGGTGCTGGTGCACGACGCCGCCCGCTGCCTGCTGCAGCCGGCGTGGGTGGATGCCCTCATCGATGCCTGCCAGCACGACGCCGTCGGCGGCCTGCTGGCCCAGCCGGTGGCCGACACGCTCAAGGCGGGCGACGCCGACGGCCGCGTCACCGCCACGGTCGACCGCCGCGACAAGTGGGCCGCCCAGACGCCGCAGATGTTCCGCCTCGGGCTGGTGGAGCGCGCGTTGACCGCCATGGGCGCAGCCGCCACCGACGAAGCCAGCGCCGTCGAGGCCATGGGCCTGGCGCCGCGCCTGGTGCGCGCGTCGATGGCCAACTTCAAGGTGACCTGGCCGGAAGACTTTGCGCTCGCCGAGCGCTGGCTTCACCAGGTGGGGCCGAGCAGCAGGTAGGCGGCCGTGTCGCCGCCGCGTGTGGCGCCGACAGCCAGGAAGAACGGCCCGAAGCGCGTGTCCACGCTCAGGAAGCCGCTGGCCGCCTGCTTCCAGCCCTCGCGCGGGAAGTTGGACAGCTTGAGCCCGGCGCCGGAGCCGACCGCGCCGGTTTCCAGCGAGAAGCCCACGCGCACGGCGCCGCCCAGGCCCACCGGCATCTCGCCAATGCGCCGCGCCATGACGATGCGCGCCAGCGCCATGTTCTCGCCCAGCAGCGAGCCGTCGGCCGTGCCGGACAGCCGCAGGTAGCCGCCCAGCGAACGGGTCTGGCCGCGTTCGGCGTGCGCCACCTCGCCATAAAGCTGCCCGGCCCAGTCGCCCAGCCGGAAGGCTGCCAGGCCCAGCAGCGAGGCGTTGATGACGCGTGCCTCGCCGCGCGGGCGCAGCCACTCGATGCGCGCCGTCGTCCACTGGCCGCGGCTCGGGAAGGCCAGCGAGTCCAGGCTGTCGGTGTGCAGCTCCAGGTAGCGCTGGGCATAGGACTGGGACTGCGGGCCCCGGCCGGGGATGACGGGCAGGACGATCTCGTCGCTGGCGCGCAGCTGGCCCACGCCGAAGCGCAGGTCGCCCAGGCCCGCCACGCGGTGGCCGAGTTCGAGCTGGGCGCTGGTCAGGCTGCTGGACAGGCGCAGCGCGCGCTGGCCCTGGTAGAAGACGTCGTTGGCGCCCGCCTCGTAGCCGAGCTTGGCGCTGGCGAACCAGCGCGAGCCCGCGCCCAGCGGCTGGTAGAACTCGGTGTTCAGCCCGCGCGTGGAGCCGATGCGGGCGACGCTGCGCAGCTCCGCGCCCCAGCGGTTGAGCCAGTTGGCCACGTGCATGGCGACCAGCGAATACGTGCTCGCGTCGGAGAAGTTGCTGTAGAGCTCCAGGCCCAGGCGGATGCGGCTCGGGGCCCAGTCGGCCTCGGTGAGCTTGAACTCGACGTTGCGCTGGCCGTCGCGGTCGTCCACGTCGGTCTCGATGCGGTCGAAGTCGCCCATGCCGTCCAGCCGCTCGGCGGCGCGCGCCAGCTCCACACGGCCGATGGGCGTGCCGGGCGCCATGGCGAGCTCGGCGCGCAGCGCCTCGGCGTTGACGCGGTGCGTGCCGCTGAACTTCAGCTCGCCCAGGGGCAGGGCGCCCGGCGTCTCCTCCGGCGAGCCCAGGCGGCGCGCCTGCAGCCGGGCCGCGTCCGCGGGGGCGGCCAGCGCGGCCAGGCGCTGCACGGCCGCCAGCGCGGCGCGCCGGCCCGTGGCCATGGCCTCGTCGGCGCGCTGGAAGTCCATGAAGCCCATGCCGGGCAGGTCGGGGTCGATGATGATGTCCTGCGGGCGCAGCTCGCGCAGGGAGCGCTGCACGTTCTGCTCGGTCAGGATCTGCAGCATCTGGTTGGCCACCATCACGGCGCTCGTGATCTCGCGGTCTTCGAGCAGCGGCGTGCCGACGTTGACGGCGATGATGATGTCCGCGCCCAGCTGGCGGGCCAGGTCGATGGGCAGGTTGCGCACGAGGCCGCCGTCCACGCGGGGGCGGCCGTTCACGCGCAGCGGCGCGAAGACGCCCGGCACGGCCATGGACGCGCGCAGGGCCTCGAACAGCGGCGTGTCGGCCTGGTCGAGCATGGCGCCGGAGAGCAGGTCGGTGGCCACCGCGCGGAAGGGCATGGGCAGCTTGCGCAGCGGGTCGTCGGTGCGCGTGGCGGGCAGCAGGGACGACAGCGTCGCCTCCAGCTGGCCGTTGCCGGCCGCGCCGCCCGGCAGCATGGCGCCGCGCTCCAGGTTGAAGCCGAACTCGATGCGCGAGGGCAGGCGTTCATCGTCCTCGCGGCGGCGGATGGACAGGCGGTCGCGCGCCGGGCGGTCGGCCAGGATGGCGTTCCAGTTCGCGCTCTTCACGAGGGCTTCAAGCTCGTCGACGCTGCGCCCCGACGCGTAGGCGCCGCCGACCACCGCGCCCATGCTCGTGCCCACGATGAGGTCGATGGGCACCTTCATCTCCTCGAGCACGCGCAGCACGCCGATGTGGGCCAGGCCCCGGGCGCCGCCGCCCGAAAGCACGACGCCGATCCGGGGCCGGGCCCCAGGCGCGCCCAGTGTGGCCTGCGCCGGCTCCACCTGGGCGACGGCGGGGGCGCCCGTGAACAGAGCCAGGGCGATGGAAACGCAGACGAGGAGCAGGGGCGGGCGGCGCATGGCGCGGCACCATATCAGGCCGCGCGCGGTTCAGCGCACGCCGAAGTCGGCCAGGTCGCCATTGCGGCGCAGGCGCTGCAAGGCCTGCCGGAGCTTGTCGATGACGGTTGCCGGCACCTCCAGGTTGCAGGCCATGTAGCCGTCGATGCGCGCCGTGGTGAAGAGGGGCTTGATGGCCGGGCCACCCGCCGCATTCGCGGTCGATTCCGCCACGATCTGGTGCGAGTACCAGTAGTCCACCCGCCCGGCCTGCAGCATCCGCAGCGCACTGAGCGCGCTGCTGACCTCCTGGACGGCCACGCCATGGTCGCGCAGCTCACTGGCCGTGGCGGTTTCGCGCAGGGACACCACCGCCTTGCCGCGCAGGGCGGCGAGGTCGTGGGGCAGGGGGGCTGCGTCGGCGCGGCCGTAGACGATCAGGTCGGCCCGAGAGACGACGCTCACCCACTGGAAGCGCGCCTCGCGTTCCGGCGTGCGCGCCATGCCCAGCACGCAGACCTGCGGCTGGCCCAGGAGCATGCTCCAGGCGCGGGCGATGGGCAGGCTCTCTGCTTCGAACGGCACCTCGCTGGCGTGGCTGATCTTCGTGAGCAGCGCGCCGCCCGTGCCGCCGATGCGGCCATCGTCGTGCACGTCGAAGAGCCCTGGCACGGGGTACACCAACACCCGCAGCGTCGGGGCCGCCTGCACACTGGCCACGGCCCATGCGGTGAGTGCTGCGGCCACCCAGCCAGGAGGCGGGCGGCGAGCGTTGGAGCGGGGGATGCGCATGGCCCGAGGTTAGCGCGAGCCCCCGTCGCTTTGCCCCGACAATCCGGCCCATGATCTCCGTGTCTTCCCTGCGCATCGGTGAAGGCTGGGACACCCACCAGCTCGTCACCGGCCGGCCGCTGATCCTCGGCGGCGTCACCATCCCCCACACCCACGGCCTGCTCGGCCACTCCGATGCCGACGCCCTGGCGCATGCCATCACCGACGCCCTGCTCGGCGCCACGGCGCTGGGCGACATCGGCAAGCTCTTTCCCGACACCGCGGCGGAGTTCAAGGGCGCCGACTCCATGGTGCTGCTGGCCGAGGCCTACCGCCGCGTGCGCGAGGCAGGCTGGCAGCTCGTGAACCTGGACACCACCATCATTGCGCAGGCGCCCAAGATGGCGCCGCACATCCCGGCCATGCGCGAACGACTGGCCGAGGTGCTGGGGGTGGACGTGGGCCAGCTCAACGTGAAAGCCAAGACCGCCGAGAAGATGGGCCCCGTGGGCGAAGGCCGGGCGATCGAGGCCCGCGCCGTCTGCCTGCTGGCCCGGGCGTGATCACATAACTGCCCATCGTTCGGCCCATCGCGTGCCGCACGGGCGCGAGATGGGCTCAGCCAGCCTGCAGTTTCAGGACGGTCAGCAGCCCGCCTTCGGGCGAGTTGCTGATCGACAACTGGCCGCCGAGCCGCTGCACCGATTTCTCCACGATGGCCAGCCCCAGGCCGGCCCCGCTGGCGGCCGTGCGGGCGGCGTCGCCGCGGTAGAACGGCGTGGTCAGGCGTTGCAGCCGGTCGGGGGGCACGCCGGGCCCGTGGTCGCGCACCTTCAGCTCGACCCACGAGCCCTGGCGCGTGGCGCTCACGTCCACGCGCGCCGGCTCGCCCGGCTCGTGGCCGTAGCGGCGGGCGTTCTCGAAGAGGTTGAGCAGCACGCGGCCCAGCTCGGTGTCGTCCACGAACACCTTGAGCGCGGAGCTGACCTGCACGCGGAAGCGGATCTGGTCGGGGTCGCGGAAGCCCTGCACCTCGCGCTCGACGATGTCGGCCAGGCGGGTCTCGCGCAGTTGCGTCTCGTTGGGCCGCGCGTAGTCCATGAACTTGCTGATGATGGCGTCGAGCTGGTCGATGTCCTGCGCCATGAAGTGACGCGCCTGTTCGTCATTGACGCTCATCTCCGTTTCTAGCCGCAGGCGTGCCAGCGGCGTGCGCAGGTCGTGGGAGATGCCCGCGAGCATGACGGCGCGGTCTTCCTCGAGCTTGGCGAGCTCGCGGGCCATGCGGTTGAACCCCATGTTGACCTCGCGGATCTCGCTGGTCATGGTGTTCTCGTCCAGGCGTGAGTCGTACTCGCCGTCGCGGATGCGCCCGGCGGCTTCGGCCAGCTCGCGCAGCGGCTGGTTGATGAGGCGTGCGATCAGCGCGGAGCCGACGATGGTGGCCAGCAGCGCGATGACGACCCACCACCAGTTGCTCGTCAGCGAGATGGACAGCGGCGCAGGCGTCGTGCGCAGCCAGAAGGCGTCTTCACCGACGACGTAGCGCACCCACAGCCCCGGGACGTCGTTGACACTGCGCGCAACCACCGTGTCAGGCCCGAGGGTGCTGCGCAGTTCGGCAGCCAGCTGCTTGGCGAACGGGCTGGTGTCGTACGGGAGCCAGCGGTCGCTGGTCTCGGCCACGCGCACCTGCACCGTGTCGCCGCGCGACATCGAGCTGATGACGGCCACGCGGTTGATCGGGTCGGTGTGCTCCAGCGCGATGCGGCTCAATTTGACGAGCCCCGCGAGCTGCTCGGCCGCCTCCAGCGCGCGCGGCTGGGCTTCGAGCAGCTTGAAGGTGTACTGCCAGGCCAGCACCGCCCCGGCCAGCAGCAGGGCCAGCCAGGCGAAGGTGCGCCAGAACAGATTCAGCGCGAGATGAGGGCGTGGCATCACGAGCCCCTCGCCCAGTCCCGCCCCGCTGGACGTGGGCGTGCCCGGTCGGTCTTGCAGACCGCGCAGCCGACGGCGCGGCTGCTCTTCGGCAGGCACGACAAGTCCTCAGGACTTATCGTGTCCGGCCTCAGCCCCCGAGGGGACGGCGATGCGTGCCGGTTTGACCAGCACGCACATCGCCCGGCGGGCCGGCTTGGGGCGGCCCGGCGCTCGGCCCGAAGCCTATTCACGAGTTCTCGTCGGGCACAAACACGTAGCCCACGCCCCAGACGGTCTGGATGTAGCGCGGCTGCGCCGGGTCGGCCTCCAGCATCTTGCGCAGGCGCGAGATCTGCACGTCCAGGCTGCGGTCGAAGGGTTCGAACTCGCGCCCGCGGGCGAGCTGGGCGAGCTTGTCGCGGCTCAGCGGCTGGCGCGGGTGGCGCACCAGGGTCTTGAGCATGGAGAACTCGCCGGTGGTCAACGGCAGCTGTTCGCCGTTCTTGGTCAGGCGGCGCAGCGCCAGGTCGAACTCGAACGGGCCGAAGGTGACCGTCATCGGCTCCTTGCTCGGCGCGCCCGGGGCTTCCGGCGGCGGGCGGCGGCGCAGCACCGCGTTGATGCGGGCGAGCAGTTCGCGCGGGTTGAAGGGTTTGGCGAGGTAGTCGTCGGCGCCCACTTCAAGGCCGACGATGCGGTCCACGTCCTCGACCTTGGCGGTGAGCATGATGATGGGGGTGCTGTCATTGGCAGCGCGCAGGCGGCGGCAGATGGTCAGGCCGTCTTCGCCGGGCAGCATCAGGTCCAGCACGATGAGGTCCACCGTCTCGCGGGTGAGCTGCTTGTTCAGGGCGCGGCTGTCCTCGGCCAGCAGCACTTCGAAGCCTTCCTGCGTGAGGTAGCGCCGGAGCAGGTCGCGGATGCGGGCGTCGTCGTCGACGACAAGAATTCGGTTGGGACGGGGTGTCGCGCTGCTGTTCATCGCGGTTCCTGAATTTGTAACAGCGCCATTGTGAGCAGGTTTGAAACCCGGTTTTGTAGGACAGGGCGCAGCGGTTACAGCTCGTTGCCAACTGGGCCGCTAAGCTGGGCTTTCCCTCCTTGTATTGAGAATTTCCCATGCGCCACCTCCTCATCCTGTCTTCCCTGGCCCTTGTCGCGTCGGCCCCGGCGCTTGCCGACACGCCGGCACGGGAGCGTTTGAGCCTCTCGGCCAGCGCCAGCGCGGACGTCACGCGCGACGTGCTCGGCGTGAGCTTCTCCACCACCCGCGAAGGCGCGGACGCCGCCAGCGTGCAGACGGCGCTCAAGCAGGCCCTGGACGCCGCCCTCGCCGAGGCCCGCAAGCTGGCCAAGCCGGGCCAGGTGGACGTGCAGACCGGCAGCTTCTCGCTGTACCCGCGCAACGACCCCAAGACCGGCAAGCTCAACGGCTGGCAGGGCAGCGCCGAACTGATCGTGGAGGGCCGCGACACGGCGGCCATCGCCCAGCTCACCGGCCGCATCACGACGCTGAGCATCGCGCGCGTGGGCTACAGCCTGTCCCGCGAGGCACGGGAGAAGGCCGAAGGCGAGATCACCGCCCAGGCCATCTCGCGCTACCGGGCCAAGGCGGCGGACTACGCCCGGCAGTTCGGCTACGGGAGCTATGTGGTGGGCGATGTGGCCGTGAACAGCGACGAGGCCGGCCCGCAGCGCCCCATGATGATGAAGGCGATGCGCATGGGTGCGGCCGACGAGGCCCTGCCGACCG
Organism: Roseateles sp.; assembly: GCA_016790285.1. Taxonomy (GTDB): domain Bacteria; phylum Pseudomonadota; class Gammaproteobacteria; order Burkholderiales; family Burkholderiaceae_C; genus Pelomonas. Next base: position 20,499 of record JAEUPJ010000074.1, read on the forward strand.
AAGCCGGCAAGGCGACCGTGACGGTGACCGTCAGCGGCTCGGTGCAGCTGACGAAGTAGCCGCAGCCCGGCGGCGGCTCAGACAGCGGTCCAGCCGCCGTCCATCGCCCAGGCCTGGCCGCGCACGTTGATGGCGGCGTCCGAGCACAGGAACACCGCCAGTGCGCCCAGCTCCGTCGGCGTCGTGAACTGGAGCGAGGGCTGCTTCTCGGCCAGCAGGCGGCGCTTGGCTTCGTCGTTGTCCACGCCGTCCTTGGCCGCCAGCGCGTCCACCTGCTTCTGCACGAGCGGGGTCAGTACCCAGCCTGGGCAGATGGCGTTGACCGTCACGCCGGTGGTGGCCGTCTCCAGCGCGATGCTCTTGGTGAAGCCCACCAGGCCATGCTTGGCCGCCACGTAGGCCGACTTCTGTGCCGACGCGACCAGGCCGTGCGCGGAGGCGATGTTGACGATGCGCCCCCAGCCCTTGGCCAGCATGCCCGGCAGGGCCAGCCGCGTGGTGTGGAAGGCCGAGCTCAGGTTGATGGCGATGATGGCGTCCCACTTCTCGACGGGGAAGTCCTGCACCGGTGCCACATGCTGGATGCCGGCGTTGTTCACGAGGATGTCGATGCCGCCGAATTCGGCCTGGGCATAGGCCACCATGGCGGCGATGTCGTCGGGCTTGCTCATGTCGGCGCCGTGGTAGCCCACCTTCACGCCGAGGGCCGCCACTTCGGCCTTGGGGCCTTCGGCGTCGCCGAAGCCGTTGAGGATGATGCTGGCGCCCTGGCGCGCCAGTTCCAGCGCGATGCCCAGCCCGATGCCGCTGGTGGAGCCGGTGACGAGAGCGGTCTTGCCTTTCAACATGGAGGGATCCTCTTGGGTTGCTACGATGATTCCGACTGCCCCTCGGGCCGCGCCACGCGCGGCGCCCGAGGTGGTTTGCAAGGATTGAACCATGACCCAGCCCCAACTCCGCTTCGTCAACTGCCTGGACGCCACGGGCCTGCACCGCATGGCCTACTGGGAGTGGGCCGGCCCGAGCGCCGAGGCGCCGGTGCTCGTCTGTGTCCACGGGCTGTCGCGTCAGGGGCGTGATTTCGACGCCCTCGCGCGCGCCCTGAGCGACCGCTACCGCGTCATCTGCCCGGACGTCGTCGGCCGCGGCCATTCCGACTGGCTGCGCCAGCCCGCGGGCTACCAGGTGCCGGCCTATGTGTCCGACATGGTCGCGCTGCTGGCGCGGTTGGACGTGGCGCAGGTGGACTGGGTCGGCACTTCCATGGGCGGCCTCATCGGACTGGGCTTGGCCGCGCTGCCGCGCCCGGACGGCGTGGCCAGCCCCATTCGTCGCCTGGTGCTCAACGACGTCGGCCCGGCGATTCGCTTCGAGGCGCTGCAGCGCATCGGCACCTACCTGGGCAAGGCGCCGCGCTTCGCCTCGGTGGCGGAGGGGGCGGCCTACCTGCGCACCATCTCCGAGGGGTTCGGCCCGCACAGCGACGATGAGTGGCTGGCCTTGTCCGCGCCACTGTTCCGTCAGGACGGTGCCGAGTGGCGCCTGCACTACGACCCGGCCATCGCCTTGCCCTTCGCGGCCGTGACGCCCGAGCTCGTGGCCGCGGGCGAGGCTGCACTCTGGGCTGCCTACGAGCAGCTGCGCTGCCCGACGCTGCTCATCCGGGGCGCCGAGTCGGACCTGCTGACGGCCGAGACGGCCCGCGCCATGACCACGCGCGGCCCGCATGCGCGGCTGGTGGAACTGCCCGGCATGGGGCATGCCCCGACCTTGATCCACGATGATCAGGTCTCGATCGTGAGGGAATTCCTGAGTACATGAAGACCGGCTCGATGGCCGAGGGCGCGGCGACCGCGCCCATCGTCGCGCTGCTGGATGCAGGCGCAGCCCACTCCCATGCCGAAGTCGTGCGCGCCCGGGCCTTTGCCGAGCCGCTGCTCGCGGCCGAGCTGCTGGACACCGGCGAGAACGCGCTCGCCCATGCCGACGGCGTCGCGGCCATCCTGCATGCCGTGGGCGCCGCGCAGGAACTGCAGGCGGCGGCCTACCTCGTCTATGCGGCGGACTTCCTCAACAAGCCCGAGGAGATCGTCGCCAAGGCCTTTGGCGACAGCTTCGCGAGCCTGGTCACGCACACGCGCCGGCTCGTGCAGCTGCAGCGCGCCGCGCGTGACGCGAAGGTGCAGACCGACCACCGCGCCGACGTGCGCGCCGAGCAGACCGAGCGCGTGCGCAAGATGCTGCTGGCTTTCTCGCGCGATCTGCGCGTGGTGCTGCTGCGCCTGGCCTCGCGCTTGCAGACGCTGCGCTGGTATGCGGCCAGCAAGCAGCCGTGCCCGCCGGAGCTGGCTGACGAATCGCAGGCGGTTTTCGCGCCGCTGGCCAACCGGCTGGGCATCTGGCAGATCAAGTGGGAGCTGGAGGATCTTGCGTTCCGCTTCCGCGAGCCCGAGGCCTACAAGGCGCTGGCCAAGGCGCTGCTGGAAAAGCGCGTGGAGCGCGAGCAGCGCGTGGAAGCCGCCCGCGCCGCGCTGCAGGCGGACCTGTACGCGCAGGGCATCGCCGCCGAGGTGCAGGGGCGCCCGAAGCATCTGTACAGCATCCACAAGAAGATGCAGGGCAAGGCGTTGTCGCTGGACCGCGTGTTCGACCTGCGCGCGCTGCGCGTCGTGGTGGCGAGCGTGGCGGACTGTTATGCGGTGCTCGCGCGGCTGCACGAGTTGTACGCGCCGGTGCCGGGAGAGTTCGACGACTACATCGCCAAACCCAAGCCCAACGGCTACCAGTCGCTGCACACCGTGGTGCTGGGGCCCGATGGCCGGGCCATGGAAGTTCAGATCCGCACGCGCGAGATGCACGAGCATGCCGAGCACGGCGTGGCGGCGCATTGGGCCTACAAGGAGGCTGGAGCGCGGGGCTACGCGGGTGTCAGTGCGGCTGGGGAGTTCGAGGAGCAGGTCGCGCGCGCCCGCAAGGCCGTGCTCAACCAGCTGCTGGCCTGGGAGCGGGACACGGCGCAATCCGACGGCGGCGCGGGCTTCGATGACCGCATCTACGTCTTCACGCCGCAGGCCACCATCGTGGAGCTGGCGGCTGGCGCGACGCCGGTGGACTTTGCCTACGCCGTGCACACCGACCTCGGCCACCGCTGCCGTGGCGCGCGCATCGACGGGCAGATGCTGCCGCTGAACACGCCGCTGCAAAGCGGGCAGACGGTGGAGATCATCGCGGCCAAGGAGGGCGGGCCGTCGCTGGACTGGATCAACCCCGAGCTCGGCTACCTGCAGAGCCAGCGTTCGCGCGCCAAGGTGCGGGCGTGGTTCAACGCACTGCAGCAGGCACAGACCATCGCCAAGGGCCGGGAGCTCGTCGAGAAGCTGCTGCAGCGCGAGGGCAAGACGGCGCTCAAGCTCGACGAGCTGGCTGCGCGGTTGGGGTTCAAGGGGGCAGACGCACTCTTCGAGGTCGTCGGCAAGGACGAGTATTCCTTGCGCAACATCGAGCTGCTGCTGCGCCCGCCCGAGCCCGTGGCCGACGAGAACGAACTGCTCGCGCAGAAGCACACGCGCAGCGCCAGCAGTGGCGCGCGCGGTGGCGTGCTGGTCGTGGGCATCGACTCGCTGCTGACGACCTTGTCGCGCTGCTGCCGGCCCGCGCCGCCGGACGCCATCGAAGGCTTCGTCACGCGCGGCAAGGGCGTGGCCATCCACCGCAGCGACTGCAGCAACCTCGCGGAGATGAAGCGCCGCTCGCCCGAGCGCGTCATTGCCGTCGCATGGGGCGGCAGCGAGGCCGCGGGCAAGAACGCGCCGGTCTATCCCGTCGACGTGCTCGTGGAGGCCGGCGACCGCCAGGGCCTGTTGCGCGACGTGCTGGAAATCTTTGCCAAGGAGAAGATGAACGTCGTCGCGGTGAACACGCAGTCGCTCAAGCCCGGTGCGACCAAGCCGCGCGCGGGCGGCGGAGACACCGCGTGGATGAGCTTCACGCTGGAGCTCTCCGACGCCTCGCGGCTGGCCAAGGTGCTGCGCGAGCTCTGCGCCATCCCGGGCGTGCGCTCGGCTCGCCGGAAATGAAGTCGGAAATTGGACAGGTCCGAAAAATCCATGCTATAGTGCGCAGCTCTTCAGGCGCGTAGCTCAGTTGGTTAGAGCACCACCTTGACATGGTGGGGGTCGTTGGTTCGAGTCCAATCGCGCCTACCAAATTTGGTAGTGAAATCAAGCACTTAGCGGCGACGCTAAGTGCTTTTTTTCTTTTGCGCTCGTCTTCAGTCTTCCAATTTTCCAAAGTTCTTCCATCTCTCGGAGGTACTTTGATGTGGGCCGTGGAGCCGTTGGAAGCCGGAGCGCCCGTGGGTTCCCCCGCTTCAGGCTGATCTCGGTCGTTCGATGGCGTGGACTCCGGTGACCGCTGTTGCCGTTAGCGGACGCACTCCCGGAACCCGCCTGTCCGGTCGCCTAGCCCCTGGAACCAACCTTTGAGTGCCGCCTTGGCATATGAACTGGCCGGGTGAGCGCGCTCTCGGATCCTGCAACCTACCTCGGATCGACCGAGAACAGAAGTAGCTGTGGACGCCCGGCGATCGATTGTCGTGTTCGTACCGAGATTCCAGGCAGCACTGAGCCCTACTCCTGTCGTGTCTGCGTCTGCGTTAGCGAGCTATGGTGAAAACTAATAGTCGCCAACTCGGGAACACGAAGCAGCGTCACGGCGTCTTAGCGGCTTTCCACCATTGGATGCCCATGCTTGCCGACGCTCCATCGACCCTTCTCCCCGACACGCTGCTCCGCAGGGCAGTGTCGGATCGAATCCGCCACCGCCTCATCCACGCCGGACAGCAGTACCACGCCAACGACAACATCTCAGCGTTCATCCGAGACGGCGAACTCGATGAGTTGCGCGGCGAGGTGGAGCAGCGGATGCGCGATGTGCTTCACGCCTTGGTGATCGACACCGAGAAGGATCACAACACCGCCGCCACCGCCCGGCGCGTGGCCAAGATGTTCGTGACGGAGCTATTCCGCGGGCGCTACGAACCGGCCCCGCCGGTGACCGAGTTCCCCAACGTCTCGCGACTCAACGACGTGATGCTGGTTGGGCCGATCACCGTTCGCAGCGCCTGCTCGCATCACCTTTGTCCTATTGTCGGAAAGGCCTGGATTGGCGTGCTTCCCAATGCCGCGTCCAACCTCATCGGCTTGTCCAAGTACGCGCGCATCTGCGACTGGATCATGAGCCGCCCGCAGATCCAGGAGGAGGCCATCACGCAGTTGGCGGATGAGTTGGAGCGGCGCGTGATGCCGGATGGCCTCGCGGTGGTGATCGAGGCCACGCATTTCTGCATGCATTGGCGCGGTGTGAAGGAGGCCGAATCACTGATGACCAACTCCGTGATGCGAGGCGCTTTCCTGAGGGACCCGGCGTTGCGCCGTGAGTTCCTAAGCCTGAGGCGTGTGACAGGCCGCTGAGACGGGAACGCGGGAGCGGGTCGTGACGTCTAACGGGCATCGCAACCTTGGAGATCCCATGAGATACCTGACATGGAGCGCGTCAGCGACGCTCGCCGCGGCGCTGGTCGCCTGCGGCGGCAGCAGCGGCGAGGCCGCGCCTGAGGCGCCGTCCGACAGCAAGCTGATCGAAGAAGGTCGCCAGACATTCCGCTACGAGACCTTCGGCGACGAGGCAAAGTGGACTGACAAGTTGCGCATGCATGAGGTCGTGACCACGACCGTCACGCCGGCGCTGGCATTCGACGTGGGCCTTAAGGTCGACGCCGACGTACTACCTGATTCACTCAAGCAGGCGCTCGCCGCCGGCAAAGTACCGCTGGACGACCCGCAGACCACACTCGCCCTGTTGCAACTGGACGCTGTGGTCGGCCTCAAGGCACGAGTGGAGAAGGAAGGCGCGGTGCTCAAGCTGCGCAGCCTCGGGGTGACCTGCGCGCTGTGCCACTCCACCGTGGACAACTCGTTCGCACCCGGCATCGGCAAGCGCCTGGACGGCTGGGCCAATCGCGACCTCGACGTCGGCAAGATCATCTCGCTGTCGCCCGCACTCGACGCGGCCACCCAGGCGGTATTCGCCAGTTGGGGCAAGGGGAAGTACGACGCGCGCTTCAACATCGACGGCAATAGCAAGCCCGCTGTCATCCCTCCGGCCTATGGCTTGGCCGGCATCCACAAGATCACCTTCACTGGCGACGGCGACGACATTGCCTACTGGAACCGCTACGTGGCCGTTACCCAGATGGGCGGTCTGGGCAGCTTCTTCGACCCGCGAATGCCGACGGCCACCACCATCAACAGCACCGTGGACTTGGTCAGCCCCAAGTTGGCGGGTCTGCAGGCGTATCAGCTCTCACTCGCTGCACCGGCGGCGCCTGCCGGCAGCTTTGACGCCATCGCAGCGGGGCGCGGAAAACTTCTCTTCGAAGGCAAGGCGCAATGCATTGCCTGCCACAGCGGCAGCCTCTTCACCGATGCCAACGCGCGACTGCACGGGCCGGACGCTTCCATGGCCGAGCCCGAGACACCCAGCCACGCAGGCCGTTCGGCTACACGGATGTACCGCACCACGCCATTGAAGGGGGCGTGGCAGCACGCACCCTACTTCCACGACGGCAGCGCCGCGACGCTGGAAGACGTGGGTGCCACCTACAACGCCAGGCGCAACCTCGGCCTCACACCGTCCGATATCAAAGACCTCGCGCAATACCTGAAATCACTTTGACGGGAACGACCGCGCGATTCGCAACATCTATCACCTGTCGGCACTTCCGACGTCAACCTCCAGCACCAACTATGACCCGACGCCTCTCCCTCGCAGTACTCGCCGCTGCCGCTACCCTGACCCACGCCGCCCACGCCGCCGAAGGGCCCAACGACGCGCAAATTGCCGCCATCGTCGTGACCGCCAACCAGGTGGATGTCGATGCCGGCAAGCTCGCCGCGGGCAAGACGAAGTCCGCCGCCGTCAAGGCCTTCGCGCAGCAAATGGTCACCGATCACAGCGGTGTCAACAAGCTGGCGGTCGACCTCGTCACCAAGCTGAAGGTCAAGCCGCAGGACAACCCCACGGCACAAAGCCTGCAGAAAGGGGGCGACGACAACCTCGCCCGGCTGCGCACCCTGGACGGTGCGGCTTTCGACAAGGCCTATGTGGATCGCGAAGTCGACTACCACGTGGCCGTGCTCGACGCCCTGGACAAGGTGCTCATCCCCAGTGCCAGCAACGCCGAGCTGAAGGCACTCCTGGTGAAAGTGCGCCCTGCCATCGATGCCCACCTGCAGCACGCTCGTCACCTTCAGGGTGAGTTGAAATGAAGCTGCGGCTTCGCGCCGCCGCGGTCGCCTGTGCCTGCCTCGCCGCAGGGCCGGCGGCCTGGGGCAAGACTCATACGGTCATCATCGAGGGTATGCGCTTCAACCCCGAGACCTTGACGGTCAAGCGCGGCGACCGCGTCACATGGGTAAACCGCGACGTGGTGCCGCATACCGCGACCGCTGGCAGGACGTTCGACTCGGGGGCCATCGGGCCTGGCGCGTCCTGGAGCATAAGGGTGAAGACGCCCGGACAGACGGGCTACGTCTGCGCACTGCACCCGATGATGAAGGCCTACCTCAACGTGCAATGACGCCATGAACACGACGATTTCCCTCCCGGAACTGAGCGGTCGCCAGGCAGATCTCGACTTGGCGCTGCAGGTGGCTGCGGGCGACTCTGCCGCCTTCGCGCGCCTGATGCGCCAGTACAACCGACGGCTCTTTCGCCTCGCGCGAGTCACACTAAAGCATGACAGCGACGCGGAGGACGCGCTCCAGGAGGCCTATCTGCAAGCCTACCGCGCGATTGGAAAGTTCCGCGGGGAAGCATCGCTGGGAACCTGGCTGTCGCAATTGGTGGTGAATGAATGCTTGGGCCGGCTGCGCAAGCAAGCGCGCCGCGACGGCATTGCCAGTTTCGTTCCCACTGCGTCCGAGGTGGAGGAGGCCCCGCTAGACACGGAGATTGACGCCATGGTTACAGCGCCGGCCGAAAAGCCCGAAGACGCACTCTCCCGCGCGCAGTTGCGCACCCTCATCGAGCGCAGGCTGGACGATCTGCCTGAGAGTTTCGCGGCGGTCTTCGTGCTGCGCGCTGTTGAGGAGCTGAGCGTGGAAGAAGCCGCGCAATCGCTCGGCATTCCTGAAGCGACGGTGCGCAGCCGCTATTTCCGGGCACGCGGGCTGCTTCGCGAGTCGCTCGCGCAGGATCTTGACTCCGCGCAGCGCGACGTCTTCGCATTCGACGGTGAGCGTTGCGACCGCATCGTGGCTTCGGTGCTGGCCAGGCTGCGTGAGCAAGCCGACCATGAGCGCCGCTTTACGCTCGCGCCCACGCGCTGAGAGGGCTTTTCATGCGCATTTGGGCTGAGCGCTGGAAGTTCACACTGAAGGTCGCCGGCGCGCTGCTGGCGATTGGCCTCGCAACAGCGGATGCCTACGTTGACCTCGTCCAGCCGGCAGACGTGTGCCGCGTCCGGCAAGCTCTTTGGCAAGAGAATGGAATCGACGCGACGCACGACCGACTGCGGCGTCCGTTCATTGTGGTCACAACGGAATTCTGACGGCCGCGACGAACCCGCCGCCCTCTCGGGGCGACAGTTCCAAATCACCTTGGCAATGCACCAGAGGCCGCTGAACGATCGCAAGCCCCAATCTCGTGCCGCCAGTTTCACGACTACGAGATCCTTCAATTCGGTAGAACGGCTTCGTGATTTTATCGGCATCTCTTGCCGGTATCCCAGAACCTCGGTCCATGACGCACATCACTAGCTTGCCGTCTTGCCGCTCCATCTAAACATCTGCCGCGCGGGCGAACTTTGGAGAGTTGTCGATGAGATTCACCACAATTCGGTGGAGCGCCTTCCGCCTGGTTCTCACGGTGGTGAGCGGGCCACCTTTCCGGCTCCTTTGACATCGCAGCAGCCGCCTGCATGCGGCTGCTGCGGCCGAATTCGGCTGGCGTTGACCATTCCAACGCCGAGTATCGGCGGTTCTCGTTGAAGTTCTGTCGTCAAGCCTCGATCTTGGCGCGCGCATCGTCCAGTGACAAGAACCAATGCTCGTTCAGGCATTCCTGGCGCGGTCGCCCGTTGAAGCTCTCGACCGCGACGTTGTCTCCGTCGGTCTGCCTGGCCTGCTGAAGTTCAGTTCGACGCCCCGCGCGTACGCCCATTTGTCCATGGCTTTGGAGATGAACTCACTGCCGTTGTCGGTCCTGATGGTCTGCGGCGGCCCACGGTGCAAGACGATGCTGCCGAGGACGCGCATGACGTCTCCGCCCTTCAAGCTCTGGCCCGCATCGATCGCCCAACATCAGCCCGTAGCATCCGCTCTTGCCGTTGGGGCAGTGGGTCGGAGCCTGATCACGCTGGCGCGCGGAGACCGGTATGCGCTGATGACCGGTCACACGGCGCTCAGCGCCGACCGACTGAGATCGCTGCAAAGCGGTCAACCACACCATCACTAGGGCCGCTATTTGTGGCCCTGTAGTGGAGCGTCTGCAGTTTCGACTCTCACTGAGAGAGCTCCGCAGCGTCTAGGGCTACGCTGAATAAGGTCGGCGTACCGGGTTGATCTGGTGGCAATGCAGGTGCCGCGTCGGGATGATGCTCGCATGAAGCAAGCAACCCTGGCAGCGGCAGCCGATCAAGGCGCGGAGTTCGAGCGATTCCGTAGGCCGACGCGGCGCGACGTGTTCCTGCAGACGATGGACACCATCGTGCCGTGGGCCGAGTTGTGCGCGGTCGTCGAGCCGCACTACCCCAAGGCGGGCAAGGGGCGCCCGCCTATCGGACTGCAGCGCATGCTGCGCATGTACTTCGTGCAGCACTGGTTCAATCTCGCTGACGAGGCCTGCGAGGAAGCGCTGCTGGACAGCACGGCGCTGCGCCGCTTCGTGGGCATCGACCTGGGCCGCGAGCGCGTGCCCGACGGCACCACCTTGCTGAAGTTCCGCCGCTTGCTGGAGGACGACAAGCGCAAGCTGGGTGCGGCGCTGTTCGCCAAGGTTGGCGAAGTGCTGCAGGACAAGGGCCTGAAGATCGGCACCGGCACCATCGTGGACGCCACCATCATCTCGGCGCCGAGCTCGACCAAGAACGACAAGGGCGAGCGCGACCCCGAGATGCACCAGACCCGCAAAGGCCAGCAGTGGCACTTCGGGATGAAGCTGCACATTGGCGTGGACAGCAAGACCGGGCTGGCGCACAGCGCGGTGGTGACGGCGGCCAATGTGCACGACAAGCACGCGATCCCGCAGCTACTGCACGGGGCCGAGCGGGAGGTGTACGGCGATAGCGCCTATGCCTCGCAGCAGGAACTGATTGCCAGCAAGGCTCCGCAGGCGCAGGACCGGACGAACCGGCGAGTGGGCCCAGCAGGCATCACGGCTGACATCGAGCGCATCGCCAACCGCATCAAGTCCAAGGTGCGCTCGCGGGTGGAGCACGTGTTCGCGGTGGTCAAGCGGCAGTGGGGCTTCAGCAAGGTGCGCTACAGGGGCTTGGCCAAGAACGCGACACGCGCGTTTGTGGCGCTGGGCCTGGCCAACATCTACATGGCGCGCAGCCACTTGATGGGATGAGTGCGTCTGCAGCGCACGGGGGCCGAGCCCGTAGCCCGAGCGGGGCATACGGATGGGCAGATTCGCAGTCCGACGTCTTCGCGATGATCAGCTCGCCGCGGGAGGCTTGGAAATCGATGGCTTATTCAGCGTAGCCCTAGTTCAACAACGGTGCTACGCAAGCGGCGTCACCTTGATGGTCTTGCGTCGGTCATAGACGGTTCGCATGGTCTGCGGGTTCTTGTGCGTGTTTGGGTCACGCTTCTGTTCCAACATCTCGGACACATACAGCGCACGCAAATCGTGTGCGCGGAACCACCTCGTTGACTTCGTTCCCTCCGGTGCGTACGCGCGCATCAGTTTCTGCCAGAGCGCCTTGAAACCGTGGTCGGTGTATGGCTGACCTTCGCGGTTGGCAAACAGGAACCCGGAGATCAGCGGCGGCCGGTTCTTGGCGCGTCGGTGCTTGATCGACATGGCCTCCGTGATGACCTGACGAAGTGTTGGGCTCCACTCGACGAGGTAGAAGCGCTCAGCCTCGCCGGCCTTCGTCTTGTTGTCCTTCACGTTAATGCCGTGCTCGGTCATTGCCGCCTTTGGCAGCCGCAGAATCTCCCCGCGCCGACGCCCAGTCAGTGCTACGCAGCATCCGATCAAGGCGACAAGGTAGCTGGAGCCGCCCTTGCTCCTCGCAAATGCCAGGAAGTCGTTGAACTCGCTGATCGCGACCTTGCGCTGGCGGGGGCGCTCCGGGTTGCGCTTGTATCCGCGGCACGGATTCGACTCCACGGCTCCGCTCGTCATGCCGTAGTTGAATGCCGACGACAGCGCGCTCATCTCTTTGTTGGCCCGCACACCGTTTCCTTGTTTGCGGCGCATCTTGAGGTACTGCGCGGCGTCGGTCGGCTTGAACGCGCGCGGGTGCATCTCACCGAAGACCTTGCATACGGTCTTCAGGCAAAGCTCGTAGTCGACCAAGGTGTTCTCCCCGAGCGCCGTTTCGTCACCATCCGCACGCATCTGCCTTTGCTCGGCAAGGTATCCATCGCACAAGGCCCGGATGGTGGTCTCGCCGCTTGGCAGTTCTAGCAGCGCAGCGAGTCTGATGATCGCTTGTTGTTCGTCGTGACCGAGCGAGACCCGCTTTCCTCCGAGGCGCGTGTAATAGGTTGAGCGCCGCTTCCCAATGGTGGCGTACAAGTTGGGCGCAATCTTCACTTCCTCAGTCATGGCGTCATGCTCCCAATAGCGCGGCCCAGTTCGGCGAGCCTCCGTCGATCCGATCGCCGGTCGTGCCAAGCTTGCAACCCATCTTCGTTTCGTAGTGCGCCCGATCGACGCGCGGCTTTCCGAGCCGGTCTAGGCGGAACTTGAATCCGTTCTCCTTGAGCCAGCGGGCCTGCTCCGCGCCGCGCTTGTAGCCAGTGAGCTCACGCAACTGCTCGGCGGTTAGGGTCAAACGCGTTGGCGTCGCCATCGCGGACTCAAAATCTTCCGTTCGGGCGCGTGCCCCATCAGGGCGCTGAGCGAGACGGGAAAGGGGCTCCTCCGATTTGCGGGAGGACAGCAGTTCGGTCATGGCGACCTCCGATGTCTGGTGCACGGGTGCCGAGAAATAGCTCTCGGCAGGCCGCAGCAGCGCTGGCGGCGCTAAGCAGCCTCGGCAGGGGTGAAACGAACAGGTGGCGACACTGCTATCGCGACACACGGGACGGTTGTGTGTGTCGGGATGAGCTCAGCAGTGCGCTGGTGAAGGATTCACGCTTGGGACTCTAGGGCCCCAAGGCCAACCGGTGCGAAGCATCCGGCGCCTCATACGAGGTCAATGCTTGTGCGGGTCACGACCACTAACGGCTGCCTATCGGGGGCAGCGCCAGAACGCCACTATCCAAGCTGGATGCTTGCGCAGTGCGTCGACAGGATTAGGCGCCATACGCTGGGTATCGTCAAGCGGCTTGCGTGTTCTGCGGCGGGCCCATGTCGGTTTGCGCTGAGCCCCAGAAATCGATGTCCATGTTGAATCAATGACTTGTCCTTCGCCGTGCAAGCGACCTTTGAACCGCTGTCTCATTCAACTTTGAACTATCGGTTATTCGTATCGCTCAGTGTTGAACTTTTGGATGCCGCGGGCGCCGCGTCGACCTTCTCACCGGGGCGATTCAGACATGCGCATCGCGCAAGTACCGGATTGGACACCTCCAGTCCGTACCGCCGACACTGGGCACGTCTTGAACAGGCGCCCCTATCTCCACGGTCAAGCGAGCAGAACCCACCGGCCCCACCAACTCAAACTCTCGCGAGGCAATCACATGAGTGAACTCGTTCGGAATGGGCGGAAGTGCCTCCATTGACGCTCCAAGCAACGGGGTAGAGAGAACCTAACGATTGAGCGGACGTCCCGCTCCGGTGATGGGATGGACTCCCCCGTTTGTTTACCGCGCAAGATCGCGGCACTGGTTTCCATGGGCGTGGGGATCAGGTTTGCAAACACGAGGAGTCCGACATGCATGCTACGACCGTGGCCGTGGACCTGGCCAAGAGTGTTTT
>JAEUPJ010000051.1 GCA_016790285.1 Roseateles sp.
ATGGCATCACGCCGGAGCCATGCCCTCGGCGATCAGCCCTTCACGCACACCACCTGCTTGAGCGTGTGCACCACGTCCACCAGGTCGCGCTGCGCCTCCATGACGGCGTCGATGTCCTTGTAGGCCGCGGGCGTCTCGTCGATGACGTCCTTGTCCTTGCGGCACTCGACGCCCTCGGTGGCGGCGCGGTGGTCGGCGAGCGTGAATCGGCGCTTGGCCTCGCCGCGGCTCATCACCCGCCCGGCGCCGTGCGAGCACGACTCGAACGACTCGGCGTGGCCCTTGCCGCGCACGATGTAGCTGCGCGCGCCCATGCTGCCGGGGATGATGCCCAGCTGCCCGGCCTTCGCGCTCACCGCACCCTTGCGCGTCACGTACACCTCCTCGCCGAAGTGACGCTCCTTCTGCACGTAGTTGTGGTGGCAGTTCACCGCCTCGATGTGGCTCTGGAAGTTCTTGCGGATGACCGTCTTGGCGGCCTCGATGACACGCTTCATCATCAGTTCGCGGTTGATGGCCGCGAACTTCTGCGCCCATCCCACGGCGCGCACGTAGTCGCCGAAGTAGCGGCTGCCCTCCTCGAAGTAGGCCAGGTCGCGGTCCGGCAGATTTGCCTGATGGCGCATCGCGTCCTGCTTGGCCAGCTCGATGAACATCGTGCCAATGAAGTTGCCCACGCCGCGTGAGCCTGAGTGCAGCATGAACCACACGGCGCCGGCTTCGTCGACACAGACCTCGATGAAGTGGTTGCCCGTGCCCAGCGTCCCCAGGTGCTGGATGTGGTTCGTCTTCGCCAGCTTGGGGTAGTCGCGGCACAGCTCGGTGAACTCGGGCTCCAGCTGCGACCAGGCCGTATTGACCGAACCCGGCGGCTTTTGCCAGGCGCCGGGGTCGCGGTTGCCGGGCTGGCGGCCATGCGGCACGGCACGCTCGATGGCCGCGCGCAGCGGAGCGAGGTTGTCAGGCAAGTCCTCGGCGGTCAGCGTGGTCTTGCAGGCCATCATGCCGCAGCCGATGTCCACGCCGACGGCCGCCGGGATGATGGCCTTGACGGTGGGGATGACCGAGCCCACGGTGGCGCCGATGCCGTAGTGAACGTCCGGCATCACGGCAACGTGCTTGAAGACGATCGGCAGGCGGGCCGCGTTCATGAGCTGACGCTTGGCCGAGTCCTCGACGGGCACGCCTTGCGTCCACATCTTCAGCGGCACGCCACCCGGGACGTCTTCGTGAATGTGTTGGGGTTCCATGATTGTTTTTCCAATGTAGTGCGCCCCATCCCATTCGGAATGAGGCGCGATGTCAACGCAGCTTCACCAGCCCATTGAGCACCTGGTCCAGACCTCCGAACACGGAGATCTTGTCGATGCGCTCGGCCACGCGTTCCAGCGTTTCCAGCTCCTTCAGGCGCAGGGCGACTGGGTTGTCTTCCATCACCTTGGCCGTGTTGAGCAGGGATCGGGTCGCGGCGGTTTCCTCGCGGCGGCGGATCACGTTGGCCTCGGCCGACTTGCCCGCTTCCACCACCTGGGCGAGGATGGTCTTCATCTCACCCGGCAGCACGATGTCCTTCACGCCCACGCTGGTCAGCTCGATACCGAGGGCCGCGAGCTTGGCCTTGACCTGGGCGGTCACGACCTCGTCGACGACGTTCTTGTTCTCGAGCAGCTCATCGAGCGAGCGCGTGCCCACGGCCGCGCGCAGGCCGAACTGCAGCTCGCGGTACAGGTGGTCAGCCGGCTTGGCCAGCGCCTTGTACGCGGTCAGCACATCGGTGTAGCGCCAGGTCGCGCTGAGGTTGAGGCGCAGGGCGACCTTGTCACGGGTCAGGATCTCCTGGCCCGTCACCTCGACGGCCTGCAGCCGCAGGTCCACCAGTTCCACGCTCACGTGCCGGTTGAACTTCCAGAAGGCGAAAGAACCGGCGCCCAGCAGCCGCTCGACCTTGCCGTCCACCCACAGGATGCCCGCGCCGTGTTCGGGCACGACCACCTGCAGCACGCCGGCCAGGCCGGTGATGCTGCGCGGGCGCAACTGAGTCTGCAGCAGCCGCGCCGTCAATGCCGCGGGCAGCTCGATGGACTTCTCCAGGTCGATCACCTCGACCTGAACATCCACCAAACCTTTCCAGTAAAGACGCCGGGTTTCGGGCGGCAGCAGCTCGACCAGCACGCCGTTCTCGCTGCGCAGGCCCACCTGGTGCGCATTCAGCTCCACGCGCACGAACTCGGCCTCGACCACCTCGAGCTCCTTGGCCAGCAGGTACTCGGTCAGACGGTGCACGAAGGCCGGTGCCTCCAGCGCGAATACTTCAATCTGGAGCGAGTCCAGGCCGGCGAACAGCCAGTGCGTGCCGGGCTGCAGCACGCGCTCGAAGTCGCCATTGCGCAGCAGCAGGCCGCGCTCGTTCTTCTTCACAGTGACACGCTTGATCGTCATGGGGTTCTCCTTCTTGTTCAGCGTGTTTCGAAATAGGTGCCGTTACAGGGCGGACACGGACCTCGGATGCCAGGGCCTGGGTGGTACGACGCGTCTGCGGCATGCCCTCCCCGCACACCTTCGACTGATCGCGCACGCAAACCCCGCGTGCCCGAGGCACGGGTGGCCGCGCTGATGCCGATGGGCCCAAGGGCTCGCCGGCACGTTCGGCGGGGTGGTCTTGCGACCGGTTTCACTGGCGTGAAAGGCCAGGGGTGGAGTGGGAGTCGAACCCACGACACACGGATTAGGCGTCCGTTGCTCTACCCGACTGAGCTATCCAGTGGTGGTGAATCCGGGAGTCGAACCCGAGCCCTTGCGGGACAACCGTGTCTCACCGTATCGGCCTCTTCCGGCAAGGCGGCATGCGCCGTGGCAACGGGACGGACCCGGCCAGGGCGCACCGGTGGGGTCAGAACCCCAGGCC
The DNA here is from genome assembly GCA_016790285.1 of Roseateles sp. Classification (GTDB taxonomy): domain Bacteria; phylum Pseudomonadota; class Gammaproteobacteria; order Burkholderiales; family Burkholderiaceae_C; genus Pelomonas. Next base: position 2,906 of record JAEUPJ010000051.1, read on the forward strand.
TGTGAGCCTGTGCCTTCCGAGGCAGACCTCGTGGCGCCTTGGGCTGACCGGCCAGGTCAGCTCAGGCGCGATTCCTTCGGCAGCCGTGCGGCCAGCCATTCATGCACGTCCGCCCGGATGCGCCTGCCCTTGAGCAGGAAGTCCTCGAAGCGACTGGGCACGTAGGGCGTGAACAGCAGCGGCATGCGCGCTTCCTCCGGCGTGCGGTCGGCCTTCAGCGCGTTGCAGCCGCGGCAGGCGGCGACCGTGTTCATCCAGCTCAGCGGTCCGCCGCGGGACGCCGGCAGGATGTGGTCGACCGTCAGGTCGCGCACGTCGTGCAGGCTGCCGCAGTAGGCGCAGGTCTGGCGGTCGCGCCGCAGCACCTTGCCCTTGCTGTAGCAGGGCGTGATGTCGAACAGGTTCACCCGCGAGCTGCCGCACAGGGCCAGGATGGCTGGCACTTCGAGCACCGACTGCTGGCCCGTGCCGGCATTCATGCCGCCACGCAGCACCGCCAGCGGCTCGTCGCCGAGCGACCAGGCCACCGAGCGCGTGGCGACGTGCACCGCCGCCTGCTCGACCGAGATCCAGGCCTGCGGGAGGCCGGTGATGTCCAACTGCAATACGTCGTGCATGGCGTCCTCCTTTCTGTGACTGGGCACGGTTCAGCGTTGATAGTGATGACGGTTCACGCCGTCAAAAGCCGCCGCCGCTCAGGCAGCAGCGCTTGAAACGTCCTCCCTGACTCGCAAGGGCAGGGGTCGTTACGGCCGAGCTTTTCGAGCAGCTCCTTGTGGCCGCCCACGATGCGATCACCACGCTTGACTTGCGTTTCAGACGGGAAGCCCTTGCGGCGCTTGCTCATGACCTCGAAAGCTGTGGTCGTACTGGTTCTTCTTCATGGCGTTCTCCAGGCTGTGTTGGTCCCCTCGGCCCGGGTCGAACGGGCATGCCTTGCGGCCACGGCTTCTGAGACCGTTGCGTCTGCCATTTCCGCCACGAGGGGATGTCTGCGATTGCTCCAGCTGAGCTGAAGCCACATGCTCTGAATGGTTGTCGGTGACGGGTTCCGACGCCGCCCAATCGTTGCGGCCGGTTTGCGCCTGTCGAAGCGTGAGCTCGACGACAGGCTTCTGGGTCTGGTGTCCCGTGCGGGAGTGCTGGCGCTGTGCGCCAGGCCTTCGGCCCGCAGCAGGCTGCAGTGACCTGGTCGGCAGGGCCGTGCACGGCGTCTGAGCTAACGAGGCGATGTCATCTCGGCTGTGTCCGCACGCGACCCAGACGAGGCGAGCTCGGCTGAACCGCTGCATGCCGGCTCCGTCTGCAGAACGTGCTGGGGCACACATGCACACCAGGCAGGCCAGTGCTTGTGCACGGGCACACCCGAGATGGCATCGGGTGCGACTCGCCTCGGAAGGACGCCCGTCGGCGCCCATCGGGGTGAATCGACCTGAACAGCAGGAGCCAAACAAAAAGCCCGGTTCCTGCGGGAGACCGGGCTTCTGGGGATCGCGAGATCCCTGGAGGTTGAAAGCTTCAGCGGGCTGGAGCTTTCCCCGGTGGTGTTGCGTCACCCTCGTATCGGTCATGGCGCGACTGGCTCAGAGCCAGCGCGGTCTCATGGCCACCCGCAGCGACGCACAAAGCCATCTCGCCCGGGAAGGGGCGCTTGGCGTTGGTGGTGAGGGCTAGGCGGAACATGATGAGATCGTGTAGGTTGGGTCAAGCAACGAATGGACGAATTGTGAAGAGTGTTCACAGCCTCGTCAACCCGTTGTGACCACCTAGAATCAATGTGAAGTGTTTTCACAACACCTGCCGTGTCCAGCATCTCGACCTTCCGCCGACTCAATGCCATCGCGCTCTTCCAGGCCTATGCCGAAGAACGCATCACGGCGGGCGACCCGCCCAAGGGCCTGGAGGCCGCCTGGGCCGCCCGCATCGAGGTGAGCGGCGCGACCTGGTCGATGGCCAAGAGCGGTGCCCGCCCCATCGGCGACAAGCTGGCGCGCCAGATCGAACAGCATTGCGGCAAGGAAGCCGGCTGGCTGGATGAAGAACGGGCACCGGCGGGGCTCTCGCCTGGCGAGCAGCAATTCCTCGCGCTGGCCCTCAAGACCTACCGGGCCACCAACAGCGACGGGCGCAAGCGCCTGAAGCAGCAGCTCAAGACCTTCTCGGGATAGCGTAGTCCCGCCCGAGTTGCGTCAGATTACACGCCCACTTCGCGTAAACCCGAGTGCCCCTTCGCGAGGCACGTGACCCGCCAGCCTGCGCCCGCATGGCGTTATTCCGGTTTTGCATGACCCACCCGAGCCGGGTGGTTACGGCGTGATTACATTGGATTCGACAATCCACCTCCCGGGCGCGGTGTGCTTGGGCCAGCTGTGCGGCTGCCCCAAACACATTCCCATGATTGGAGCTTTCGCCATGAACCAACCCGCGATGCAGGGCCTGCGCCTGAGCCTGCCTGCCTATGTCAAACATGCCCGGCTGATCGCCTGGGTGGCCGAAATCGCCGCGCTCACCGAAGCGGCCAACGTCTACTGGTGCGACGGCAGCACCGACGAGTACCAGCGCCTGTGCGAGCAGCTCGTGGCCGCCGGTACCTTCAAGAAACTCAACCCCGAACTGCGCCCGGGCAGCTTCCTGGCCAACTCCGACCCGAGCGACGTCGCCCGCGTGGAAGACCGCACCTTCATCTGCTCCGAGAAGAAGGAAGACGCTGGCCCGACCAACAACTGGATGGCCCCGGCCGCCATGCGCGAGCTGCTGCAGACCGGCGACAAGGCGCTCTTCAAGGGCTGCATGCGCGGCCGCACGCTGTACGTGGTGCCCTTCAGCATGGGGCCGCTGGGCTCGCCCATCGCGCACATCGGCGTGGAGCTCTCCGACAGCCCCTACGTGGCCGTGAACATGCGCACCATGACCCGCATGGGCCGCGCCGTCATCGAGCTGCTGGGCACCGACGGCGACTTCGTGCCCTGCGTGCACACCGTGGGCGCGCCGCTGGCCGAAGGGCAGGCCGACGTGGCCTGGCCGTGCAACCCCACCAAGTACATCGTCCACTACCCCGAGACGCGCGAGATCTGGAGCTACGGCTCGGGCTACGGCGGCAACGCGCTGCTGGGCAAGAAGTGCTTCGCGCTGCGCATCGCCTCGACCATGGGCCGCGACCAGGGCTGGCTGGCCGAGCACATGCTGGTGCTGGGTGTGGAGAACCCCCAGGGCAAGAAGTACCACGTGGCCGCCGCCTTCCCGAGCGCCTGCGGCAAGACGAACTTCGCGATGCTGATCCCGCCCAAGGCCTTCGCCGGCTGGAAGATCACGACCATCGGCGACGACATTGCCTGGATCAAGCCGCACGCCGACGGCAAGCTCTACGCCATCAACCCCGAGGCCGGCTACTTCGGCGTGGCCCCGGGCACGAACTCGCACACCAACCCCAACTGCATGGCGAGCCTCGCGCGTGACGTGATCTTCACGAACGTGGCCCTCACCGACGACGGCGACGTGTGGTGGGAAGGCATGACCGACACGCCCCCGGCCCATTGCATCGACTGGCAAGGCAAGGACTGGACGCCCGAGATCGCCAAGGCGACCGGCGCCAAGGCCGCGCACCCGAACGCCCGCTTCACGGTCGCTGCCACCAACAACCCCGCGCTCGACCCCGCCTGGGACAACCCCGCCGGCGTGCCCATCGACGCCTTCATCTTCGGCGGCCGCCGCTCCACCACCGTGCCGCTGGTGACCGAAGCGCGCGACTGGACGGAAGGCGTCTACATGGCCGCCACCATGGGCAGCGAGACCACCGCTGCGGCCGCGGGCCAGCAGGGTGTGGTGCGCCGCGACCCCTTCGCCATGCTGCCCTTCATGGGCTACAACATGAGCGACTACTTCCAGCACTGGCTGGACCTGGGCGCCAAGCTGCAGGCCCAGGGTGCCAGGCTGCCGGCCATCTACTGCGTCAACTGGTTCCGCAAGGGCGCCGACGGCAAGTTCGTCTGGCCCGGCTACGGCGAGAACATGCGCGTGCTGAAGTGGATGCTGGACCGCCTGGAAGGCACCGGCGGCGGCGAGGAACACGTCTTCGGCGTGACGCCCGGCTACGGCGACCTGAACTGGGAAGGCCTGGCCTTCACCCGCGAGCAGTTCGACACCGTCACCCGCATCGACGCCACCGAGTGGCACGCCGAGATGAAGCTGCATGACGAGCTGTTCACGCAGCTCGCCCACCACCTGCCCGCCGCGCTGCCCGCCGTCAAGGCGCGCATCGAAGAACGCCTCACGAAAGAGGTGGGCTGAGGCCCCGTGTTCCCTTGGAACCTTTCCGGTGACACACCTTCACGGGCGCCTTCGGGCGCCCTTTTTTTCGGCGCTGCGCCGGCTCAGCGGCGGCCGAAGATGAGCAGCAGCCCGCCGATGGCGATGGCGCCTGCGCCCAGCCACACCGGCACGTTGACCTGCTCCTTCTCCTTGGCCGAGACCTCCAGCGAGCCGACCTTGAGCACCGTCTTGTCCTTGGTGTAGCTGAAGCCGCCCATGGCGAGGCTGGCTGCGCCGATGACGAGCAGCAGGATGGCAATGATCTTGGTGGCGCCCATGGCGTCCTCCTTCGGATTGAGAGGCGCTCAGGCTAAGGCCGCCCGGCTGTGACGAAAGGTGAGCGACGGCGCGCCCCGCTGTCGGACAAGGCCGACAACCGCGCGATCAGGGCCAGGCCTTGAGCGTGGACGTGTTGCTGCCGCCCTGGCAGCGCGCCGGCTCGCCCGCGTCGTTGATGACGTGCTCGATGCTGCCCTTGTCCACCAGGCACACGGTGATCATGTGCTGGAACCGCACGCCCGGCGCGCGCGGCGCCTCGATGGCGCGGTCCAGCAGTACATGGGGCTTCAGGAAGACGCTGTAGATGCCCAGGCCCCAGGCCTCGTGCCGCGTAACCGCAGGGTCGACCTGGTAGGACGGATGGCCGCGCCCGGTGGCGCTCATCCACTCGGGTTGCGTAGGCGGGTCGTAGGGCAGCTCGGACTGGTAGAAGTACACGCGGCCGCCGTTGCCGCGCCAGACCACCTGCGCCTTCTGGAAGTGCTCGACGAAGAGGCCGTAGATCGTCACGTCCTCGCCCTCCACCCACAGGCCGTGCGCCGCCGGGTTGCTTGCCCAGCCGACGCCGGCGCCATGGTCGGCCCGCCAGAGCCAGGTGTGGTCCACCAGCGTGTCGTGGGCGTGGATGCGCAGCGCCGTGTTCACCTGGCCGGGCGCCGCGCCGCCGATGCGGAAGAACACGTCGTGCAGCACGATGGGGTCCGCGCGGTGGCGGCGTTTGCTGCCGGGCGTGCCCACTTCCATCAGCACGCCGGAGTCCTGCGCGCCCGCGTCCAGGAACAGCCCGGCCACCGTCAGCCCGTCCACGTCGGCCGTCTTCACGAGCGGCTGGCCGTTGTCCGAGCGCAGCGTGGGCAGGCCAATGCCCAGCACCACGGTGCCGGGGCGGGTGATGCGCAGCGTCTCGGTGAAGAGGTACTCGCCGGGCGTGAAGAGCAGGTGCTTGCCGGCGGCGAGCTGCCGGTTCAGCGATGCCGCCGACTCGCCGGGGCGCGCCAGGTGAAAGCGCGACAGGGGCAACGTCTTGCCTGGCGCGACGCGCCCCGCGGCCCAGGAGACGCCGACCGTGTCGCGCTGGAGCGCCGGCACGCGCACGGCGTAGCGGCCTTGCGCGTCGACGAAGAGGTAGGGCTTCTCGCGCACGAGCGGCGTGCGCTCGACCTTGGTGAAGCGCTGGCCCGGCGTCGGAAACTCGCCCTCCGGCGCGTTGCGCACGCCCACGAACACCATGTTCCAGTTGGAGCCCGTCCAGCGCGCCCACTCGCTGTTGCGCGACAGCCATTGCTGCTGCGTGGCCGAGTTGACGAGGCCGTCCACCTTCACGTCCGAGAACCAGCCGCCGCTGGACCAGCCCTCGTTCTGGTTGAGCCGGATGTTGCCGCGCACGTGCATGCGCCGGAACGGGATCGCCTGCGACACCGCCCACTGCATGGTGTTGTCGCCAATGCCCAGCGTCGGCGTGACCGAGAAGTTCTCCGCCCCGCGCCAGAAGTTCTGCGTGGCGTTGTCGTCCAGGAAGGCGGTGGAGCGCAGGTCGCCGATGACGTGCACGTCGTCGGGGTTCGCACCCAGCCCCAGCACCTGCGTGAAGAAGCCCACCGGGATGCGCAGGTCGCGGTAGGTGCCGGGCTTGAGCAGGATGGCATCGCGCCGCGGGCCGAAGTGGTTGGGCTGCTGGGCCGCGTAGATGGCGTCGATGCGCTGCTGGATGTCGGGCGTGGCCGGGTCGAGCACGTGCACATTGGGGCCGAAGTCCGGCACTCCGCCGGCCGCCGCCGCGCCAGCCAACCCGCCCGCCAGCCCTGCCGCGAGCAGGCCGCTCGCCACCGTGCGTGCCACGCGCCCACGGCGCTGCCCTGTCTTGCCTTGCATGTCTCGTCCTTGCCGGTTGCAGCTCTGCGGCCGCGTGGTTGGAATCGGTTCCAACGCCATTGGACCATGGCGTGGCGCCAGCCGCTTTCAGGGTTAGTCCGGCAGCGCAGGGCTGCGGCGCGCTGGCGTGCTGCCCCCGGGCCACCGCGCGGCGCCGTTCACGCCTCGCTGCCGCCCGTGGCGACGCTGGCCTGCGCTTCGTCGCACGGGCATGGGCAGCCTGCGGCGCCATTCCTAGAGTCAGGGCCATCTGCTGAACCAGCGACCTTCGAAAGCCCACCATGACCTCGATCCGCACCCTGATTCGCCGTGCCCGCCTGACCGCCCTGGCCGCCTTGTCCCTGGCCGGCGCCGCCAACGCGCAGAACGCCGGCCTGCGCACGCTCACCGTGCCCGGCGACATCCCGATGACGGTGGCACTGTTCTACCCGACGGCCGCACCCGCGCGGGCCATCCCGATGGGGCCCTGGCAGCCCGTGGTGGCGCCGGGTGCGCCGTCGAGCCCGGCGCCGCTCAAGGGGCTCATCCTCATCTCGCATGGCACCGGGGGCACCGAGCTGAACCACCACAACCTGGCCACCCGCCTGGCGGGCGAGGGTTACCTGGTCGCGGCCGTCCGCCACCCGGGCGACAACTGGCAGGACCGCTCGATGGTCACGTCAGGCCGCTACTTCAGCGAGCGCCCGCGCCAGCTGACGCTCGTGCTCGATGCGCTGCTGGCCAATCCCGAATGGGGCCCGCGCATCCCGGCCGATCACATCGGCGCCGTGGGCCACTCGGCCGGCGGCTACAGCGTGCTCGCCTTGGCCGGCGCCCAGGCGGAGCCGCAACGCGCGGCCGCGCACTGCCGCACCGTGCAGGACGACCCGGGTTTTTGCGACCTGGCCAAGGGTGCGGGTGCCACGCCGGCGCCGGGCGTGCAGCCTGCATTCCAGGCCGCCTCCGCACCCGCGCCCGCCCGCGTCTCGGCACCCGACCGCCGCATCCGCGCGGTGGTGGCGCTCGCCCCGATGGCCGTCGTGTTCACCCCCGAGAGCCTGGCCGCCATCAGCGTGCCGGTTCGGGTCATGACGGCCGAAGCCGACCCGGTGCTCAACGGCAAGTACCACGGCGGCTACGTGGCCGCCCACCTGCCCAAGGCCCAGAGCGCCGTGGTGGCGGGCGCCGGCCACTTCGCCTTCATGGCGCCATCCAGCATCCCGCTGCCCTCGGCGGCGGGCGATGCGTCGTCCAACCCGGTGGGCTTTGACCGCGCGGCCTTCCTGCCGCAGCTGGAGAACGAGGTCGCGGGGTTCTTCGCGGCGCAGTGGCGTTGAGCGGGCGAGTGCAGAGCGCGTCTAGAAGCTCGACCCCGGCTGCGTGAGGAACTCCGCCTCCTGCGCCGTCGACGCGCGCCCGAGGATGGCGTTGCGGTGCGGGTAGCGCCCGAAGCGGTCGACGATGGCCTTGTGCTTGAGCTCGAACGCGTGCGTGTGGGCCGGTGCGCGCTCGCGCATCAGCGGCTCGGCCACCGCATGGATGGCGGGCGACTCGCTGTGCATGTAGGGCATGTAGAGGAAGGCGCGTTGCTCGGGAGGCAGCGCCAGGTCTGCCCCCAAGGCGACGGCCTCTTGAGCGAGCGCAAGCGCCAGCGCGTCGGCCGAGAAGGCATCGGGCGTGCCGCGGTGGATGTTGCGGGCGAACTGGTCCAGCGCGATCACCTCGGCCAGCCGCCCCTCGGGGCTGGCCCGCCACGCGAACAGCTCGCAGCGCCGCGCCTGGGCATGCAGCGCACCGAAGCGCTCGGCAATGCGCGCGTCAAAGGCCGGGTCGACCTTCCACCACTGCGCCGGCTGGGTCTGCACGAACCAGAAGTCGAGCAACTCGCTGGCCGTGCTCATCGCTTGCGCCCGCCCACCAGCAGCAGCACGCCCCCCACGGCGATGGCACCCACGCCCAGCCACACGGGCAGCTTGACCTCCTCCTTTTGCCTGGCCGAGAGCTCCAACGGGCCAAGCTTCACGACCGTGCTGTCCTTGGTATAGCTGAAGCCGCCTGCGACCAGGCTGGCCGTGCCGGCGATGAGCAGCAGCACGCCGACGATTCTGAGGAAGTTCATGGCAGGCACCCGTGGAAGAAGGCGGCGAGCTTACGCGCTGGCGCCCCGCGCCGCATACTCGCGGCACCGCCCCACCATGAGGCCTTGCCGTGCAGGACCACCGCCCGGACAGCATCGACGCCACCGCCGCCGCCCTTGCGGCCCAGGCCTACCTGCCCTCGCGCGAGCTGGCCACCGCCGCCTTCCTGGCGCTGCGGCTGTCCAGGCCCCTGCTGCTGGAAGGCGCGCCGGGCACCGGCAAGACGGCCATCGCCGCGGCCCTGGCCGCCGCGCTGCACCGCCCGCTGATCCGGCTGCAGTGCTACGAAGGCCTGGACCTGGCCGCCGCTGCCTACGAGTGGAACTACGCACGGCAGATGATCGAGATCCGCCTCGCGCAGGCCGGCCAGCAGCAGCGCACGGCTGACGAGCTGTTCGCACGGCGCTTCCTCATCGAGCGGCCGTTGCTGCAGGCCCTCACCACCACACCCGCGCCGGTGCTGCTGATCGACGAGCTCGACCGCGCCGACGCGCCCTTCGAGGCCTTCCTGCTGGAGTTCCTGGCCGACTTCCAGATCACCATCCCCGAGCTCGGCACCCTCACCGCCGCCACGCCGCCGCTGGTGGTGCTCACGAGCAACCGCAGCCGCGAGATCCACGACGCCGTCAAGCGCCGCTGCCTCTACCACTGGCTGGACTACCCCGACGCCGAGCGCGAGCTGGCCGTGCTGCGCGCGCGGCTGCCGGGCATCGAGGCACGGCTGGCGGCCGAGGTCGTCGCCTTCGTGCAAGGCCTGCGCCGGCTGGACCTGTACAAGCTGCCCGGCCTGGCCGAAACGCTGGACTGGTCGCGCGCGCTGGTCGAGCTCAATGCGGTGAGCCTGGACCCGGCCACGGTGCAGTCCACGCTGGGCGTGCTGCTCAAGTACCAGGACGACATCGCCCGCGTGCAGGGCAGCGAGGCCGCGCGGCTGCTGGCCGAGCTGCGCCAGGCGGCCCAGGGCTAGCGGTGGACCACCTCGCGGCCAACCTGATGCACTTCGGCCGCGTGCTGCGCACGGCCGGGCTGCCGGTGGGCACGGACCGGCTGCTGCTGGCGGCGCAGGCGCTGAACGCGGGCACGCTGGCCTCGCGCCAGGACTTCAAGGCCACGCTCGCCGCCTGCCTGCTGGACCGTCCGGAGCACCGGCCGCTGTTCGAGCAGGCCTTCCACGTCTTCTGGCGCGACCCCGACCTGCTGGGCCGCATCATGGCCCTGCTGCTGCCCCAGGCCCAGGGCCGCACCGCGGCACCCCCGCCGCCCGAGAACCGGCGCCTGGCGGACGCGCTCTTCCCCGCATCACCGCCCGAGGCGCCGCCGCCTGCGGCCCCGGTCGAGGTCGACGCGCAGCTGGCGGTGAGCGACCGCGAGCTGCTGCAGCGCCGCGACTTCGACACCATGACCGCCGCCGAATGGGCCGCCGCGCGCGAGGCGCTGGCCGCGCTGCAACCGCTGCTCGCGCGGCAGCTCACGCGGCGCCCCTTGCCGGCGGCCGCGGGTCGCATCGACTGGCGCGCCACGCTGCGCGCGGAGGCCCGGCACGACCTGGCACCCGTGGCCCGGCAGCGCCCCCGCACGCGGCCCCGGCCTCTCGTGCTGCTGGCCGACATCTCCGGCTCGATGGGGCGCTACTCGCGCGTGCTGCTGCACCTGGCGCAAGGCCTGCTGAACCCCGGCCCCGGTGTGCGCGAGGCGCCGGTCGTGGAGGCCTTCGTCTTCGGCACGCGGCTCACCCGGCTCACGCGCCAACTGCGCGCCCGCGACCCCGACGCGGCGCTGGCCGCCGCTTCGGCCGCCGTGCCCGACTGGGCCGGCGGCACCCGCATCAGCCAGAGCCTGCACGCCTTCAACCGCGACTGGGCACGGCGCGTGCTGGCCGGCGGCGCGGCGACGGTGCTGCTCGTGACGGACGGCCTGGAGCGCAGCGCCGACGACGGCCCCGCCGACACCGCCCGCCTGGCCGCCGAGGCCGAGCGGCTTCGGCTGTCCTGCCGCGAGCTGATCTGGCTGAACCCGCTGCTGCGCTTCGAGGGCTTCGAGCCGCGCGCTGGCGGCGTGCGGGCCCTGCTGCCCGAAGTGACCCGCCACCTGCCCGTGCACAACCTGGCCAGCATCGGCCAGCTGCTGGCCGCGCTGCGCTGAGTTCCCGTCCTACAGCTTGGCAGCGCCCCGTCTGCCGCGTGTCCACGCACGGCCTGCCTAGATTAACGGTTCAGCGGCGCGCATCCGGCGCACCCGCATCCGATGAAAGGAAATGCCATGAAGATCTCCAAGCTTGCCTCTCTCGTCGTCATCGGCGCGCTGGCCGCTCCGCTTGCCAGCTTCGCCGCCGACAAGCCCGCCGGCACCGCCAAGGTCTGGGTCAAGGACTCGGTCGTGACGACCAAGGTCAAGACCCAGCTGGCCGCCAGCAAGGTCAGCTCGCTGGCCATGATCCACGTCGACACCGACGCCGACGGCTGGGTCCAGCTGACCGGCAAGGTCGCCACGCAGGCTGATAAGGACCGCGCCGAAACCATCGCCAAGGGCGTGGAAGGCGTGAAGTCGGTCGACAACCAACTGGTCGTCACCGGCAAGTAAGCCGCCCCGCGGCGCCACGGCCCGCGCCGCGTCATGCGGTGCGGGCCGTGTTCATTTGGGCAGCCGGCGGTCAGAATCGCCGCATGAACCTGACCGGCCAGCAACTCCTGCCCGTCACCCAGGCCCAGGCCTGGGCGGCCCTGAACGACACGGCGATGCTGCAGGCCGCCGTCCCCGGCTGCGAGGCGATCACGCCTGCCGGCGAGAACGCCTTCGACGTGCTGATGGCCGTGTCCATCGGCCCCGTGAAGGCCAAGTTCAAGGGCAAGCTGCTGCTGGCCGACCTGGACCCGCCGCAAGGCTACCGGCTCAGCTTCGAGGGCTCGGGCGGTGCGGCCGGCCATGGCAAGGGCCAGGCGCAGGTCACGCTGCTGGCCCTGGGGCCGCAGGAGACCGAGCTGCGCTACGAGGTCACGGCCAGCGTGGGCGGCAAGCTCGCGCAGATCGGCTCGCGCCTGGTGGACGCGGCCGCGCAAAAGCTCGCCGAGGACTTCTTCGCGCGCTTTCGGGCCGCGCTGATCGAACGGCACCCACCGGCTCCGGCCGCGGCACTCGCGTCTACCGTACCTCCCGCGCCAGCCGAGCCGCCGCCCCGTGCCGGCCTGTTGGCGCGGCTGCTCGCCTGGCTGCGCCGCCGGGCCGGGTGAGCCTGTCCCGACGCTTGCCTGCCGCTGTCGGCAGTTCGTGACCACCTGAAACCAATGGGGTTTTCCATAGGAACTCGCCGGTAGAATTTCACGCGTCTGAAACAACGGGCCTGCACGTGCGGGCCCGTTGCTTTTGGCCTGTTCTTTTTCTTGGCCCCTTTCCTGGCCCATGTCGTCTTCACTCTCCCGCCGCCTGCCGCACATCGACGCCCTCAAGGCGCTGGCCGCCCAGGTCATCGTGCTTCACCACCTCGTCAGTTATGGCCCCATCGCCCGTGCCGCGCACGAAGCGCTGCCGTGGCTGGCCGGCGCCATGCACGAGTACGGGCGCATGGCCGTGCAGGTCTTCCTCGTCGTGGGCGGCTACCTGAGTGCGCGCGGGCTGTCGCCCCGCGGCAAGGCCCTGCAGGCGGCCGTTCCCGAGCTGCTGTGGCGGCGCTACCTGCGCCTCGTGCTGCCTTTCCTGGCGGCCCTCGCGCTCACGCTGGGCGCCTGCAGCCTCATTGCCTCCTCCTGGCCGGAGCTGGTGCCGGCGGACATCACCCTTGGCCAGCTCTTCGCCCATGCGCTGCTGCTGCACGACGTGCTGGGCTATGAGGCGCTGACGGTCGGGGCCTGGTACGTGGCCATCGACCTGCAGCTCTTCGCCCTGCTCGTGGGCCTGCTGTGGCTGGCCCGGCGCGACTGGCGCCATCCGAGCCGGCTGGTCGTCGGCCCGGTGCTGGTGACGGGCGCCGTGCTGGCGTCGGCCTTCCTGTTCAACCGCCAGCCAGGGCTGGACGCCTGGGCGCCCTACTTCTTCGCGTCGTACGGCCTGGGTGCGCTCGTGCACTGGCTTGGCCTGTGGCGCCACCGGCGTGCGGGCCTGGTGCTGCTGGCGGTAGCGATCGCCGCCGCGCTGGCGCTGGACTGGCGCGACCGCCTGGCGCTGGCGCTCGCGACCGCCCTGTGGCTGGCCTGGGCGCAGCAGCGCCACACCGCCGGCCGCCCGCTGGTGGGCGAGGCCTGGGCCGCCCGCCTGGCCCGCGCGTCGACGCCGTCTTACGCCCTGTTCCTGCTGCACTTCCCGGTGCTGCTGCTGACCAACGCGCTGCTGGCCCAGTGGCCGGGCGCCACGCCGGCCGTGGGCCTGCTGCTGCTGGCGGCCACCTGGCTGCTGGCGAACTGCCTGGCCGTGCCCTTCCATCGCTGGGTGGAGGCGCCTGCCGCGCGCCTGGACCCCCTGGCCTGGCTGCCGCGACTGCGCACCGCCTGAAAAACCACCGCGCCCGCCGGGCGGCTGCGTGCTAATGTCGCGCGCAGCCCGCCAGCCGGCCAGCCTCAGGACGCGCTTCCATGACGACTCCCACCGCTTCGCCGAGTCGCGAACAACTGCTGCACAACCTCTACGAAGCCGCCGAGCTGGAGCACAACCTGATGTGCACCTACCTCTACGCGGCCTTCAGCCTCAAGCAGGGTGAAGCCGAAGGGCTCTCGTCGCCCGAGGCGGCGGCCGTGGAGCGCTGGCGGCGCGAGATCATCGCCGTCGCCGTCGAGGAGATGGGCCACCTCGTGGCGGTGTGGAACATCACCGCGGCGCTCGGCGGCGCGCCGCGCGTGGGCCGGGGCAACTTCCCGCTGGACCCGGGCTACCTGCCCGCCCGTGTGGTGGTCAAGCTCGCGCCGTTCAATAACGCCACGCTGCAGCACTTCATCTACCTGGAGCGCCCGGACGGCAGCGACGAGGCCGATGGCGAAGGCTTCGCCGTGGAGCGCCTCTTCTCGCGCAATGCCGCCGCACCCCGCATCACGCCGATGGCGCGCGACTACGACACCGTCGGCCACTTCTACGCCACGCTCAGCGCCGACCTGCGCGCCTTCGTGGCCGAGCACGGCGAGGACGAGGCCTTCTGCGGCGACCGCTGGCTGCAGCTCGGCCCGGACGAACTCACCCTCGGCGGCGCCCGCCACGTGCTGTGCAGCAAGACGGCCCTGGCCGCCTTCGACGCCATCGTGCGCCAGGGCGAGGGCGCGCCGAGCGACAGCGCCAGCTCCCACTACCAGCGCTTTGCCGCCATCCGCACCGAGCTGGCCGCCCTGCGTGCCGCCAACGCCGCCTTCGAGCCGGCCTGGCCCGCGGCCACCAACCCCGTGCTGCGCCGCCCCCCGCGGCCCGAGGGCCGCGTGTGGCTGGAGAACCCCGCCGCCGCCGAGACCGTGGACGTCGCCAATGCCAGCTACGGCCTGATGCTGCGTCTGCTGGCACAGAGCTACCTGCTCCCCGGCCCGTCGGCCGAGAAGAGCCTGCACGTGGACATCGCCGTGGGGCTGATGCGCGCCTTCACGCCGCTGGCCGAGCATGCAGCGCGGCTGCCGGCGGGCGACAGCAACCCGGGCTGCCACGCCGGCGTGAGCTTCACGGCGCTGCGCGACACGGCCGCCATGCCCCCGGGGCCCGCCGCGCGCCGCTTCGTCCTGGAGCGGCTGCGCGAGCTGGCCGACAGCGCAGCGGCCCTGCACGCCACGCAAGGGGCGGCGCGCACCGGCCGCGCCGCGGAGCTGCTGCAGGCGCTGCGCGAGCGGGCCGAACGCGGGCTGGACCTCAGCGCCCCCGTGCGCACAAGCGCACCCGCCCCGGCTGCCGCACCCGCCCCCGCGCCACCGGCGCCGCCGACCGAGACCGTCGACGGCGTCGAGGTCGTGCAGGGCGACAAGCTCGAGCTGCGCTTCGAGGCCAGGCGCTGCATCCATGCGCGCTTTTGCGTGACCGGCGCGCCCCAGGTCTTCCTGGCCAACGTGCAGGGCCCCTGGATCCACCCCGACGCCATGCCCGTGGAGCGCCTCGTGGATATCGCCCACGCCTGCCCGTCAGGCGCCATCCAGTACCGCCGCAAGGACGGCCAGCCCGACGAGACCCCGCCGCCGGTGAACCTGCTGTCGGTGCGCGAGGCGGGGCCCTACGCCATCCGCGGCGCGCTGAGCCTGCGCGGCCAGGCCATCGGCACCCGTGCCACGCTGTGCCGCTGCGGCGCGAGCAAGAACAAGCCCTTCTGCGACGGCAGCCACCACGACATCCACTTCTACGCCACCGGCGAGCCCGAGACCGGCCTGCTGGGCATGCCCACCGACATGCCGGCGCAGCGCGGTGGCGCCATCGCCATCGAGCCCGAGCCCAACGGGCCGCTGCAGCTGCGCGGCACCGTCGAAGTGCTCAGCGGCACCGGCCGCATGGTGTGCCGCGTGGCGCAGGCGCGGCTGTGCCGCTGCGGCGGCAGCCAGACCAAACCCTTCTGTGACGGGACCCACGCGCGCAATGGCTTCACCGCGGACTGACCCCGCCGGCAACCCGCAGACGCTGCAGGACAAGGCCGCCAGCACGCTGGTCTGGATCCTCGGCAGCGTCGGCCTGATCGCGGTCGTCGTGGGCTGCGTCATGGCCGCCCTCGTCGGCCTGGCGCCCTGGGAGAGCCAGCGCGTGAGCATTGGCGCCATGCTGCTGGGCCTGGCCGGCCTGGCCGAGGTGCTGCGCCGCCACGAACAGCGCCGCTCGGCCATGACGGTGGTGCTGGCCGGAACGCTGCTCGTGCTGGTCGGCAATGCGGCGCAGACGGGGCTGGGCGTGCACACCTTCACGCTCGCCGCCGGGCCGCTGCTGGTGGCCGTGGCCGGCGGCGTGGCAGGCAACGGTGCCGCCTGTGCGTTGGCCCTGCTGCACCTGGTGGCGGTGTTCGTGCTCGCCGTGCTCGAGATGCGCGGCGTTCTCCCCGGCCGCCTCGCATCGATGCAGCCCACGCTCGAAGGCCGCGTCAGCGCACACCTGCTGCTCACCGTGGGCGGCCTGGCCTCGGCGCTGCTGCTCAACCGCATCCTGGGTGCCGCGCTGCGCCGGGCCATCGGCGAGGAAGCGCGCCTGGCCCGCCTCGTGCAGGCTGCCAACAACTGGGCCTGGGAGGCCGACGCGCGCTTTCGCGTGACCCACCTCTCCGAAGAATTCGAAGCCCTCTCCGGCCACAAGCGCGAAGACTTCCTGCGCCTGGGCGAGCCGGGTGGCGCCGTGCTCGTGAGGGACGCCGAGTACCAGGCCTTCCTGCAGGACGTGCGCGCCAAGCGCCCCTACCGGGACCGCATCAACGGCTTTCGCGCGCCCGATGGCCGGCTGCTGTGGACGCTGGGCTCGGGCGAGCCGGTGTTCAACGCCCAGGGCCAGCACATCGGCTGGCGCGGCGTGAGCCACAACATCACCGGCGAGCGCCTGGCCCTGCAGCAGCACCAGCGCACCGCCAGCATGCTCGACCGCGTGCTGCGCGCCAGCCCCGACGCCATCTGCGTGGCGCAGGCCAGCACGGGCCGCATCCGCTTCGCCAACTCGGGCTTCTGCACGCTCGTGGGCCTGCCGCGCGAGGCCCTCATGGGCCGCTCCGGCCACGAACTCGGGCTGTGGCCCGACGAGCGCGAACCCCAGCGCCTGGCCGAGGCCGTCGCCGCCGCGGGCCTGGTGCGCGACTTCCGCTCGGCCATCGTCGTCAACGGCGAATGGCGGGACCTGCTCGTGTCGGCCGCGTCGCTGGACTGGGAGGGCGAGCCGGCCACCATGCTGATCGCGCGCGACATCACCGAGCGCGAACGCGACCGCATCGAGGCCGAGGCCATCCTCGACCACGCCAGCGTGGGCATCGCCCTCACGCGCGGCGAGCGCTTCGGGCGGGTGAACCGGCACTGGCAGGAGATCTTCGGCGGCACCGAACCGCAGCTCGCCGGTGCCCAGCCCGCGCTGCCCACCGCGCACGAGATCGCATCCGGTGCACTCGCCTTCGAGCGCGACTTCATCCGCGCCGACGGGCGGCGCATCACCGTGCAGTTCAACGCCCGCGGCCTGCCCGCCGCGCTGCCGGGCCGCCGCGACGACGACGCCGACTGCGCCACGCTCTGGGTGGCCGAAGACGTGACCGAGCGCCGCCGCCAGGAGGCCGAGCTCAAGGCCGCCAAGCAGCAGGCCGAGGGCGCCAGCCACGCCAAGAGCGCCTTCCTGGCCACCATGAGCCACGAGATCCGCACGCCGCTCAACGGCGTGCTGGGGCTGGCCCACCTGATGCAGGACGCGTCGATCGACGCCACGCGCCGCGACGAGTACCTGGGCCACCTGGTGCAGGCCGCCGAGCAGCTGTCGGGCATCGTGTCCGACGTGCTGGACCTGTCCAAGATCGAGGCCGGCCACCTGCAGATC
>JAEUPJ010000024.1 GCA_016790285.1 Roseateles sp.
CGGCACCGCGCCGGCCTCGCCTTCAACGAGATGGTGAAGAGCGGCGAGCTGAAGGCGCCCATCGTCATCGGCCGCGACCACCTCGACAGCGGCAGCGTCGCCAGCCCCAACCGCGAGACCGAGGCCATGAAGGACGGCAGCGACGCCGTGAGCGACTGGCCGCTCCTGAACGCGCTGCTCAACACCGCCGGTGGCGCCACCTGGGTGAGCCTGCACCACGGCGGCGGCGTCGGCATGGGCTACTCGCAGCACTCGGGTGTCGTCATCGTGTGCGACGGCACCGACGCTGCCGCCAAGCGCCTGTCGCGCGTGCTCTGGAACGACCCCGCCACTGGCGTCATGCGCCATGCCGACGCCGGCTACGAGATCGCCCAGGCCTGCGCCCGCAAGAACGAACTGAACCTGCCCTCGCTATGAAGCTCATCCCCGGACACCTGCCCCTGGCCCAGCTGGCCGACATCGCCGCCGGCCAGGCCCGGCTCGAACTCGACGACTGGACGGCGGTGGACGCCAGCGCGGCGCTGGTAGCCGCCGCTGCGGCGGGTGACGCCCCGGTCTACGGCGTGAACACCGGCTTCGGCAAGCTCGCCAGCACCCGCATCGCCAAGGACCAGCTCGCCGCGCTGCAGCTCAACCTCATCCGCAGCCACGCGGTGGGCGTGGGCGCGCCGATGAGCCCGGAGGTCGTGCGCCTGATGCTCGCCACCAAGGCCGGCAGCCTGGCGCGCGGCTTCTCGGGCGTGCGCGGCGTGGTGGTGCAGTCCCTGCTGGACGCCTTCAACGCCGGCTTCATTCCCTACGTGCCCGCGCAGGGCTCGGTGGGCGCCAGCGGCGACCTCGCGCCCCTGGCCCACCTGACGC
The DNA here is from genome assembly GCA_016790285.1 of Roseateles sp. Taxonomy (GTDB): domain Bacteria; phylum Pseudomonadota; class Gammaproteobacteria; order Burkholderiales; family Burkholderiaceae_C; genus Pelomonas. Next base: position 862 of record JAEUPJ010000024.1, read on the forward strand.
TCGCGCTGATGGGTGAAGGCGAGGCCCTCGTGAAGGGCCAGCGCGTGCCCGCGCGCGGCGAACTCGACCGCCTCGGCCTGGAGCCGCTGACGCTCGCCGCCAAGGAGGGCCTGGCCCTCATCAACGGCACGCAGGCGAGCACCGCGCTGGCGCTGCACGCCCTGCTGCGCTTCGAGGGCCTGTTCGCCACGGCGCTGGCCAGCGGCGCGATGACGCTGGACGCCGCCCGCGGCAGCGACGGCCCGTTCGACGCCCGCATCCACGCCGTGCGCGGCCAGCCCGGGCAGATGGAGGTGGCCGGCGTCTACCGCGAGCTGCTCGCCGGCAGCGCCATCCGCGCCAGCCACCGCGAGGGCGACGAACGCGTGCAGGACCCGTACTGCCTGCGCTGCCAGCCCCAGGTCATGGGCGCCTGCCTGGACCAGGCGCGCCACGCGGCGCAGGTGCTCATCCGCGAAGCCAACGCGGTGACGGACAACCCGCTGGTGTTCGAGGACACCATGATCTCCGGTGGCAACTTCCACGCGGAGCCCGTCGCTTTCGCGGCGGACAACCTCGCCCTGGCGATCGCCGAGGTGGGCGCCATCGCCGAGCGGCGCATCGCGATGCTGATCGACCCGGGCATCTCGCGCCTGCCGCCCTTCCTGACGGCCGACGCCGGCCTGCACAGCGGCTTCATGATCGCCCACGTGACGGCGGCCGCCCTGGCCAGCGAGAACAAGAGCCTGGCCCACCCGGCCAGCGTGGACAGCCTGCCCACCAGCGCCAACCAGGAAGACCATGTCTCCATGGCCACCTTCGCCGCGCGGCGCCTGCACGCGATGCTGGACAACACCGCCCACATCGTCGCCATCGAGCTGCTGGCGGCGGCGCAGGGCATCGACTTCCTGCGGCCGCTGACCAGTTCAGCCGCGATCGAAGCCTTGCACCAGCGTCTGCGTGCCGACTGCGCCAGCATGCCGGCGGACCATTACCTGGCGCCCGACATCGAGCGTGCCGCGGCGCTGGTGCAGGCTGGCGTGCTGACGGCGCCGGGCGCCCCGCGGTTCGCAGGGTGATCTCGCCGGCGGCCTGGCCGCGGCGCAGAGTCGGCCGGGAACGAGCCCTGCTGCCAGGCTGCGCCCGGCCTGCCGTTGCGCTGGGAAGCCGTGCATCGCCCGGCGCCAACCCGCTCCTCAGCGAGCCAGCGCCGGCACGGCGCGCATGGCCACCATGCTGGCCCGCGGGCATGCCGACTTCACGACCTCCGTGGCGTCGGAGCTGCTCGAGCTTCACGGCCGCGGCGATCCGGACGCCGAAGCGGTCGAGACCGTGCTGCTGCCCGGCATGCCGCCACCACCGCAACGACACCTTGCCTGCAGCTTGAAAGTGCCCCCCGCGTGGCTGCTGCAGTTCGACGCCGCCGTTCGCGCCCAGCCGCAGCCATGACCGGCGACACCGGCGCGGCGGCCGCGTAGGCTCACGACATGCGTCAGCTTGCCACCCTCCTACTCCTGGCTACCTTCGCGGGCGTGGCCGGGGCCGACACCACCCTCGTCTTCAACATCGACCTGCGTGACGAGATCGCCGCCGGCCGGTTCGCGCCGGAGCGCGACCGGCTCGGCCTGCGGGGCGGCGCGGCGCCGCTCTCCTGGGATCGGCCGCTGCTGGCGACGCCGGCCGGCGACCCGGGCCGCTACACGCTGCGCCTGACGCTGCCCGACGACGCCACCGGCGGCCAGCCGCTGGCGTACAAGTTCCGCATCGAGCGGGGCGCGGGCCAGGAGGGCGACGACGGCTGGGAGCCGGGGCGCAACCATGCCGTGCTGCTCAGCGGCGGCGAGGTGCGCGTGGCGCGAGCCTTCGGCGTGCCGGCGGGCGAGGTGCCTGCGTCGCGCACCGGGCGCATCGAACGCCTGGGCGTCGTCCCCTCGGCCCACGTGCAGCCCCGCGACGTGCAGGTGTGGCTGCCGCCGGGCTACGAGCGCGACACCGACCAACGCTACCCCGTGCTCTACCTGCATGACGGCCAGAACGTGTTCGACGCGCAGGCCGCCGGCGCCGAGTGGCGGGTGGATGAGGCGGCCGAGCAGGGCGTGAGCAGCGGGCGGCTGCGCCCGTTCATCGTCGTGGCGGTGGCCAGCACGCCCAGCCGCACGCTGGACTACACCCCCTCGCCCATGCTCGTGCCCGCCGAGCGCCTGGGCCGGCCGGCCCCCGAGCGCCAGGGCGGCGGCGTGGCGGCATATGCCCGCTTCCTGGTGGAGGAATTGAAGCCGGCCATCGACGCGCGCTTTCGCACGCGCCCTGGCGTGGCCGACACCGCGGTGGGGGGCTCGTCCTTCGGCGGTCTCGCGTCGCTCTGGCTGGCGCTGCACCGGCCCGAGACCTTCGGCGCCGCCCTCGTCGTGTCGCCCTCGGTGTGGTGGGACGACCGCTTCGTGCTGCGCGACGCAGCCGCGGCCACGCCCAAACCGCGCCCGCGCCTGTGGGTCGACATGGGCGCGCAAGAGGGCGAGCAGGCCGTGACGCTGGCGCGCGAACTCGCGCAGCGGCTCGGCCAGCGCGGCTGGACGCCCGAGAACCTGCGCTTCACGGAAGACACCCGGGGCAGCCACGACGAGGCCAGCTGGGCGCGGCGCGTGCCCGCGATGCTCGAGTTTCTCTACGGGCAGCCTCAATAGCGCCCGGCCGCCCCCGCCACGCGCAGGAAGACGTAGGCGAACCACGCCACGATGGCGCGGCGCACCATCGCGCGCAGGCCCTGGCCGCCGGTTTCGCTCACGCGCCGGGAGACGGCGACGGCGGTGTCGACCTCGGCGGCCAGGCGCGCGGCGAAGCCCGCATCGCGCACCACCACGTTGGCCTCCAGGTTGACCAGCAGCGACAGCGGGTCGATGTTGGAGCTGCCGACCGTCGCCCACACGCCGTCCACCACCGCCACCTTGGCATGCAGGAAAGCGGGCGTGTACTCGTAGATCTCCACGCCATGGCCGAGCAGCTCGGCATACAGCGCCTCGGCGGCCCAGCCGGCCAGCCGGTAGTCGAGCTTGCCCTGCAGCAGCAGGCGCACGCGCACGCCGCGGTCGGCAGCGTGGCGCAGGGCCTGGCGGATGCGCTGGCCCGGGTAGAAGTAGGGGCAGATGATGTCCACCGTGCGGGTCGCCTCGGCGATGGCGTCGGCGTAGGCATGCTCGATGGTGCGGCGGCGGCGCAGGTTGTCGCGCAGCACGAACGCCGCACACATCGGCCCCAACTGCGACACGGGGTCGGGCAGGCGTTGCGGCCCGCGCCAGAGCTGCGTCAGCCACAGGCCCATGCGCCGGCGCAGCGGCACGTAGTCGATCAAGGCGTCGTCGAAGTCGCGGCCCAGCCACGCACGCGACCAGATCGAACGCACGCTCTGGCCCACCTGGTCCACGAGCCCACCGCGCAGCTCGACCGCGAAATCCAGCCGCGGCAGCTCGGTGCGGCCGTGGTGCAGGTCGAGGCGGTCGTCGATGACGTTGATGCCACCGACGAAGGCCACGTCACCGTCCACGACGCACAGCTTCTGGTGCAGGCGGCGCAGCTGACCGGGCTGCAGCCAGCGCCACCAGCGGTCCATGGGCCGGAACACCGCCATGGCCACGCCGCTGCCGGCGAAACGCTGGCGCAGCTCGCGCAGGCTGCCATTGCTGCCGAAGCCGTCGATGACCAGGCGTACGCGCACGCCGCGGCGGTCGGCGGCGATCAGGGCGTCGGCCAGGGCGAGCGAGGTGTCGTCGCTGTGGAAGATGTAGGTCGCGAGCCAGACCTCGTTGCGGGCATGGCGGATGGCCGCCTGCATGCGCGGGAAGAGCTGGTCGCCGCCGCGCAGCAGCTCGACGTCGTTGCCGCCGCTGAATCCGGCGTCCTGGGCCGCACGGCGCCGCCTGGCCCCGAAGCGCCGCCCCGGCTTCATTCGAGCGCCAGCTCCACGAGCAGCGGCAGGTGGTCGGACATGCGCGCCCAGCTCGGGCCGCGCGGCACCTGAACGCCCACGCAACGCAGGCCGACGGTGTAGACGCGATCCAGCGCAAACACCGGCAGGCGCGACGGGAAGGTGGGCGCACGCGGGCGGCCGATGGGCGGCGCAGCGCGATGCAGGCCGTGGGCGCGCATGGGCACGTCCAGCCGCTCGCCCCAGTCGTTGAAGTCGCCCGCCACCAGCGCCGGCGCCCCCGCCGGCACATGCTCTTTCAGGAAGGCCGCCAGGCGGTCGACCTGGCGCATGCGGCTCGAATGGATCAGCCCGAAATGCGCGACGACCACATGCACCACCGTGCCCTGCCACTGCACCGGCACGTGCAGCAGGCCGCGCTGCTCGAAGGCGTGGTCCGACACATCATGGTGGCCGATGTCGCCCAGCGGAAAGCGCGAGAGCAAGGCGTTGCCGTGCTCGCCGTACTTCGTCTTGGCGTTGGTGCGGTAGGCGACCTCGTATCCGGCCGGCGCGAGAAACTCGGCCTGGCCCTTCTCGGGCCAGCCGAACCAGGTGTGGTCGAACTGCGCCGCCTCGCGGTGGTGGAAGAGGCGCACTTCCTGCAGGCAGACGAGGTCCGCGTCCAGTGCTTGCACGCCCATCTGCAGGTTGTGGATCTCCAGCCGCTTGGCGGGCCCGAGGCCGCGCACGCCCTTGTGGATGTTGTAGGTCGCCACGCGCAGCACGGCGCCGGGGGCATGGGGGGTGGGGCGGGCGACGGATCTCATGTCGGGACAGGGCTGAAGCGCGGCAACTGCAGCACGGCTTCGGCGTTGGAGGGCGAGAAGCAGCGGTCAGCCGCCTCATGCCAGGGCAGCCAGACCCAGGACAGGTGCTCGCGGGGCGCCAGTGTCGGTGTCAGCGGCCCCGGCAGCTGTAGGCCGTAGACGTGTTCGGTGTTGCGCGTGACCCCGGGCGCGTAGCGGTGGCGCCAGTGGGGGTAGATGTCGTAGACGTTGGCCAGCTCCCAGTCGCGCAGCTCGCCGCCCACGGCGTCGATGTCGAAGCCGGTTTCCTCCAGCACCTCGCGGCGCGCGGTTTCGGCGGCAGGCTCGTCGACGAAGTCTTTGGAGCCGGTGACGCTCTGCCAGAAGCCGGGGTGGTCGGCCCGCTCGATCAGCAGGACCTGCAGGTCCGGCGTGTGGATGACGACGAGGACCGACTCGGGAATCTTGAAGGGCTTGGCCGTCTGCATGGCGCAAGCATAGCCAGGAGCGCGCCGCCCCTGGGCGTCCGGGGCCTCAGCTGCCTTGCGTCTTGCGCGTGGCCACCGGCGGCGGCAGGGCCTTGGCCTGCAGTTCGCGCACCTGGGCGACGAGCTGGTTGTGGGCATCCAGGAAGGCCGCGGCGATGACCTTGCCTTCGTTGGAGTTGCTCCAGCCCGCACCCGCCGCACCACCGAGCTTGCCGACGACCGCGCCGCCCACGCCGAGGTCGGCCACTTCCACGGAGCCGGTGGAGGCGGCGATCTGTTCGGTCGTCTCGTTGTCGGTCAGCAGCAGCGCGGCCTGCGCCTGCTTGAGCTTGACCTGCTCGGCAGCGCCGACAAACTTGTTCAGGAACGGGATGGCCTGCAGGATGCCGCCGATCTGCCGGCCGGCGTCCTGCTCGCTGAACGTCAGGCTGGGGGTGAGGCTGTACTGCGCCTCGTAGCCCTTGCCCTTGTGCACGGTGTTGCCCTCCTGGCGCAGGATGCCGGCTTCCTTCAGCTCCTGCTCACGCACGGTCGCCTTCAAGCCTGCGGCGCGGTCCACCACGCGGAAGCAACCGCTCTGTTGAGCCAGCAGCCGCACCAGCGGCACCGGGCTGGACGGCAGGTGGTAACTGCTGGAGTAGCTGTAGCCGTTGGGGTTCTCGATGAGCGCGAGCGTGGCGACGGGGGCGTCGCACTTCACCAGTTCGCGGCTGGCCTTGTGGGCACCGGCCGGGCCGGCCGAGCCGCTGATCACCGAGCCGCCCTCGCCAAGGGAGGTGGACGACTTGCCGCAGGCGGTGAGCAGAGCGGCCAGACCGATGAGGGCGAAGGGGCGGAGGTTCATGCGGGTCAATTGAAGAGAGCCGAGGCGGGAGTCTGCCTCGTCGGGTTGGCTCGCTTGACCTCGGAAACAGGGACAGCGGCCTGTGAAATCTCCCTCGACTGGGTGGGCGCCGGGAGGTGCCTGCCCGCCATGGCTTCGTGTCCCCCGGTCCGCTGCGCGTCCCTCCTCCTTTACCTGCGCCATGGCGGGCAGGCACCTCCCGGCTCAACACCGATGGGCCTCATCGACGAGAACCGAGCGCACCGAAAAGCGAGAGGGCGGGGAGGCCTGATCCGAAGGTAAAGGAGGAGGGCCGCGTAGCGGACCGGGGGACACGAAGGATCAGGCCTCCCCGCCCTCTCGCGCCCCACCCAGCCTGAAACACAGAAAACAAAAACCCCGCCGAAGCGGAGTTCTCATCAAGCCGCAGAGCCTTACTGCCCCGCCGGCTGCACGTTGCGCAGGCGGATGTGCAGTTCGCGCAGCTGCTTCTCGTCGACCATGCTGGGCGCGCCAGTCAGCAGGCACTGGGCGCGCTGGGTCTTCGGGAAGGCGATCACGTCGCGGATGGACTCGGCCTTGGTCATCATCGTGACGATGCGGTCCAGGCCGAAGGCCAGGCCACCGTGCGGGGGCGCGCCGTACTGCAGTGCGTCCAGCAGGAAGCCGAACTTGATGCGCTGCTCTTCCGGCGTGATGTTGAGCGCCTCGAACACCTTGGCCTGCACGTCGGCGCGGTGGATACGCACCGAGCCGCCGCCGAGTTCCCAGCCGTTGAGCACCATGTCGTAGGCCTTGGCGATGCAGGCGCCCGGGTCGGTCTTCATCAGCTCTTCGTGGCCATCCTTCGGGGCCGTGAAGGGGTGGTGGACGGCCGCCCAGCGGTTGTTCTCTTCGTCGTGCTCGAACATCGGGAAGTCGACCACCCATAGCGGCGCCCACTTGTCCTCGAACAGGCCGCCCGCCTTGCCGAAATCGCTGTGGCCGACCTTCAGGCGCAGCGCACCGATGGCGTCGTTGACGATCTTGGCCTTGTCGGCACCAAAGAACAGCAGGTCGCCGTCCTGGGCGCCGGTGCGCTTGAGGACTTCGGCCACGGCTTCGTCGTGCAGGTTCTTGACGATGGGCGACTGCAGGCCCTCGCGGCCCTTGGCCACTTCGTTGACCTTGATCCAGGCCAGGCCCTTGGCGCCGTAGATCTTGACGAACTCGGTGTAGGCATCGATCTCGCCGCGGCTCATGGCCGCGCCACCCGGCACGCGCAGGGCCACGACACGGCCGCCCGGCGTGGTGGCCGGGCCGCTGAAGACCTTGAAGTCGACCGTGGTCATGGCGTCGGTCAGCTCGGTGAACTCGAGCTTCACGCGCAGGTCGGGCTTGTCCGAGCCGAAGCGGTGCATGGCTTCGGCGTACTTCATGACCGGGTAGTCGCCCAGCTCGACGTTCAGCGCCTTGCGGAAGACGTGCCGGATCATGCCCTCGAACATCGAGCGGATCTCCTCTTCGGTCAGGAAGGAGGTCTCGATATCGATCTGCGTGAACTCGGGCTGGCGGTCGGCGCGCAGGTCCTCGTCGCGGAAGCACTTCGTGATCTGGTAGTAGCGGTCGAAGCCGGCCACCATCAGCAGTTGCTTGAAGAGCTGCGGGCTCTGCGGCAGTGCGAAGAAGGTGCCGTCGTGCACGCGGCTGGGCACCAAGTAGTCGCGCGCGCCTTCGGGCGTGCTTTTCGTGAGCATCGGCGTCTCGACATCGATGAAGCCCTGCTCGTCGAGGAACTTGCGCACCTCGATCGCGACGCGGTAGCGCAGCATCAGGTTCTTCTGCATCTGCGGGCGGCGCAGGTCGAGCACGCGGTGCGTCAGGCGCACCGTTTCGCTGAGGTTCTCGTCGTCGAGCTGGAACGGCGGCGTGACGCTGGCGTTCAGCACTTCGAGCGTGTGGCACAGCACCTCGACCTTGCCGGAGACGAGGTTGGCGTTGTGCGTGCCCTCGGGCCGCGCGCGCACCTTGCCCGTGACCTTCAGGCAGAACTCGTTGCGCACGTGCTCGGCGGTGGCGAACATCTCGGGCCGGTCGGGGTCGCAGACGATCTGCACGAGGCCCTCGCGGTCGCGCAGGTCGATGAAGATGACGCCGCCATGGTCGCGGCGGCGATGGGCCCAGCCCATCAGGGTGACTTCCTGGCCGAGCAGCTTCTCGCTGACCAGGCCGCAGTAGGTGGTTCTCATCGTTGGCTCACTGTCGGATTCGGGGGTGCCCGCCACGCGGGGGCGGGAGTCGGAACATCGGGGTGGCACTTCGGCGGGCCGTCGCGCAGCCCGCGCAGGGAGGTCTCGCGCATCGGGGCGGGCCGGCTGCCGGGCCGGGCCCGCCCGGTCAATTTCGGGGGGCGGCCGCCGCGGCCAGCGGTGTCGGCGCAGCCCCGCTGCCACCGCCCTTGGCCGGCGGGGAGACCACGCCCATCGAGATGACGTACTTCAGGGCCTCGTCGACGCTCATCTGCAGCGCCACGACGTCGGCGCGGGGCATCATGAGAAAGAAGCCCGAGGTCGGGTTGGGCGTCGTCGGCACGTACACGCTGACCCAGTCCATGCGCGGGTCCATGCCCATCACGGTGGTCGGGCTGGCGCCGAGATGCGCTGCCACCTCGCCCGCCGGGCGGCCGGTGACGAAGGCGATGGTCCAGGCGCCCGCGCGCGGGTACTGCACGAGCACGGCCTCGCGGAAGGCATTGCCATTGCTCGAGAACAGCGTGTCCGAGACCTGCTTGACCGAGTTGTAGATGCTCTTGACGATGGGGATCTTGCCGATCAGGCGGTCCCACATCGACAGCCACCACTGGCCGACGAAGTTGGCCGTGAAGATGCCGGTGACCAGCAGCGCGGCGACCAGCACCAGCACCGACAGGCCCGGGATGTGGCGCAGCGACTCCAGGAACGCGTGCGCCGATTGCGGCAGCACGGCCTGCGTGATCGACAGCACCGCGGAGAACAGGCTGTCGATGCCGCCCAGCACCCAGGCCAGCACCCAGACGGTGATCGCCAATGGCAGCCAGACCAGCAGGCCGGCGACGAGGTACTTCTTCATGGCGAGTCGGCTTGGGCTCGGGCGGCCGGCGAGCGCGGCGCTCTCAGCGGCCCGAGGAG
>JAEUPJ010000032.1 GCA_016790285.1 Roseateles sp.
TGTTCCTGCTGTCCTACCCGCAGACCGACTTCACGGTCTACACCGTCGACGGGCCGAAAACCTTCCACATCGGTCTGAACGTCTATGCCTTCACGGCGCTGATGTTCATCCTCGGCATCGCCTGGGCCTTCGGCAAGGCGAGCGTCTTCAAGTACATCAGCGACGAGTTCCCGTCCAACATCGGCACCGTCAGCGGCGTCGTCGGCCTGGCCGGCGGCCTGGGCGGCTTCGTGCTGCCCATCATGTTCGGCGCGCTGATGGACTTCACCGGCATCCGCTCGTCGGCCTTCATGCTGATGTACGGCGTGGTCTGGGTGTCGCTGATCTGGATGTACTGGACCGATGTGCGCGGCACCGAACTGATGGGCGAGCACGCCCACGGCTTGAAGCTCGCCTCATGACGACCAAGCCACTCACACAAGGAACGAGGATGAACTCGCAAACGGCGCCGTCGGGCGCAACCATCGCCGACTGGCGACCCGAGGACGAAGCCTTCTGGGAGTCGACCGGCAAGAAGGTCGCCTACCGCAACCTCTGGCTCTCGGTGCCGGCGCTGCTGTGCGGCTTCGCGGTCTGGGGCATGTGGGGCATCATCACCGTGCAGATGTTGAACCTGGGGTTCCCGTTCACCCAGGCCGAACTCTTCACGCTGACCGCGATTGCCGGCATCGCCGGCGCGACGATGCGCATTCCGGCGTCGTTCCTGATCCGTCTGGCGGGTGGGCGCAACACCATTTTCCTGACGACCGCGATGCTGCTCGCGCCGGCGCTCGGTACCGGCATCGTGCTGCAGCACAAGGATTGGCCGCTCTGGGCCTTCCAGCTGATGGCGCTGTGGTCGGGCGTCGGCGGCGGCAACTTCGCGTCGTCGATGTCCAACATCAGCACCTTCTTCCCCAAGCGCCTGCAGGGCACGGCGCTGGGCCTGAATGCGGGCCTGGGCAACTTCGGCGTGACGACGATGCAGGTCGTCATTCCGCTGGTGATGACGGTCAGCTTCTTCGGCCTGAGCGGCGACCCGATGACGCTGGTGAAGGCCAGCGGCTGGATCTTCGGCAAGATCCCGGCCGGCACGCAGACCTGGATCCAGAACGCCGGCTTCGCCTGGGTGCTGTCGCTGGTGCCGCTGGCCGTGCTGTGCTGGTTCGGCATGAACAACCTGAAGACCGTGACGCCGCAGAGCGGCTCGCCGCTGGTGGCCTTCCTGAAGATCGCCTACCTGTATTCCCTGGCCTTCGTGCCGTCCATCGGCATGCTCTACCTCTACCTGCCGGCACCCACCGGCCTGGGGCTGCTGAACATGTGGGTGGCCATCCCGCTGGACATCGTCGCGGCGCTGCTGGTCATGCGCCTGGCCGCGTTCGGCGCGATGAAGGAGAACGTCGCCAAGCAGTTCGCCATCTTCCGCAACAAGCACACCTGGAGCCTGACGGCGCTGTACGTCGTCACCTTCGGCAGCTTCATCGGCTTCTCAATGGCCCTGCCGCTGGCGATCACGGTGATCTTCGGCTTCCAGCATGTGCCTGATGCAGCCGGCGTGCTGCAGCACACGCTGAAGAACCCGAACGCGCCGTCTGCGCTGACCTATGCCTGGATCGGCCCCTTCGTCGGCGCCGCGGTGCGGCCCATCGGCGGCTGGATCTCTGACAAGGTCGGCGGCTCCATCGTCACCCAGGTCATCTCGGCCGTGATGGTGTTCGCGTCCGCGGCGGTGGGCTACGTGATGCAGCAGGCCTATGGCTCGGCCACGCCCGAGCAGTACTTCCCGGCCTTCATGGGCCTGATGGTGCTGCTGTTCGCGGCCAGCGGTGTCGGCAACGGCTCGACCTTCCGCTCGGTGGGCGTCATCTTCGACCGCACCCAGGCCGGCCCCGTGCTCGGCTGGACCTCGGCCGTCGCGGCCTACGGCGCCTTCGTCGCACCGGTGCTGATCGGCGAGCAGATCAAGGCCGGCACGCCGCAGTTCGCCTTCTACGGCTTCGCGGCCTTTTACGCCGTCTGCCTGGTGCTGAACTGGTGGTTCTATCTGCGCCGCGGCGCGGAGATCAAGAACCCCTGATATCGCCAAGCCTCTTGTGAATCGCGCCCACCCGGGCGCGATTTCATTTTGCAGATGCAGCGAAAGCAGGTGGTGGGGCGGGCCTGATGCGAAGGTAAAGGAGGAGGGCCGCGTAGCGGACCGGGGGACTGAGCCCGGACACAAGCAGTCCTGAGGACTGCTTGTGCCTGGCGAAGGATCGGGCCTCTGGACCGAGCAACGAGCATCAGGCCTGCCCCGCCGCCTGCGCCCAACCCTGCGCCAGCCCCTCGTCCGAAAGAACGATGCCTGGCAGGCGCCACCTCCTCCTTCCGCGCCACCCCCACCCGACCGGCGGTGGATGGGCGGGCCCGCCCCTAGCGAGGAGCATGACCACCGTGCGCAAGAACCTCTCCCTCCCGCTGACCTGGAATCCGGAAGACCCGGATTTTTGGACCGGTCATGGCCGGACGGTGGCGCTGCGCAATCTCTGGGTTGCCATCCCGGCGCTGGCGCTGTCGTTCGCGGTGTGGATGCTGTGGTCGGTGCTCGTCGTGCACCTGCCGGCTGCGGGCTTTCGCTACAGCACCAACCAGCTGTTCTGGCTGAGCGCGCTGCCGGCGCTGTGTGGTGCCACGCTGCGCATCTTCTACGGCTTTGCCGTGCCCTGGGTCGGCGGGCGGCGCTGGACGGCTCTGTCCACCGCCAGCCTGCTGCTGCCGGCCGGTGGCATTGCGCTGGCGGTGCAGGACCCCGCCACGCCCTACGAATGGATGGTGGTGCTCGCCCTGCTGTGCGGCCTGGGCGGCGCCAATTTCGCCAGCGGCATGGCCCACATCAGCGCCTGCTTCCCGGCGCGCGAGCAGGGCCGGGCGCTGGGCCTGGGCGCCGGCTTCGCCCACCTGGGCGTGGGCCTCGTGCAATGGGCCGTGCCGGTGGTCATTGCCCTCGACCTCTTCGGCCTGCCGTCCCAAGCAGGGGGGCTGTGGCTGGGCAATGCCGGCCTCGTGTGGCTGCCGCTGATCGTGGTCAGCAGCATGGCCGCCTGGTTCGGCATGGACGACCTGCCCTCCGCCGGCGTCGGCATGGCCGAGCAGGCCCAGCTCTTCACGCACCGCCACAGCTGGCTGATGAGCTGGCTGTATCTGGGCAGCTTCGGCAGCTTCATCGGCTTCGCGGCGGCCGGCCCGCTGCTGCTGCGCAGCCAGTTCCCCGCCTTCGACGGCGCGCAGCAGCTGGTGTGGCTGGGCCCGTTGCTGGGTGCACTGGCGCGGCCGCTGGGCGGCTGGGTGGCGGACGACTTCGGCGGCGCGCGCATCAGCCTGGCCTGCTTCGGCGCGCTGGCGCTGGGCGTCGTCGGCGTGCTGGCCAGCCTCGGCATGGAAGGCGGCGCGTGCCTGTTCGGCGCCAGCTTCCTGCTGCTCTTTGTTGCCGCCGGCATCGCCAACGGCAGCACCTTCCGCATGGTGCCGCTGGGCTTCGTGCGCGAGGCGCAGCAGAGCCAGGGCCCATTGCCCGAAGCGCAGGCCCAGGGCGCCGCGGCACTCGGCCTGTGCTCGGCCGTCGGTGCCTACGGCGGCTTCTTCATTCCCAAGAGTTTCGGCAGCGCGATCACGCTGGCCGGCGGCCCCGAGGCCGCGCTCTATTGCTTCCTGGCGTTCTACCTGAGCTGCATGGCCATCTGCTGGTGGTTCTACGGTCGTCGCCACGCCCCCCTGTCCTGCTAACGGAGAAATCAATGTCCCATTTCCTGGATCGACTGACCGCCTTCCAGCTCCCCAAGGAGGTCTTCGCGGGCGGCCACGGCGTGAGTACCGGCGAGGACCGCACCTGGGAGGACGCCTACCGCAACCGCTGGGCGCACGACAAGATCGTGCGCAGCACGCATGGCGTGAACTGCACCGGCTCCTGCTCGTGGAAGATCTACGTCAAGGGTGGCATCGTCACCTGGGAGACCCAGCAGACCGACTACCCGCGCACCCGTGCCGACCTGCCCAACCACGAGCCGCGCGGCTGCGCGCGGGGCGCGAGCTACAGCTGGTATCTCTACAGCGCCAACCGCGTGAAGTACCCGATGGTGCGAGGCCGGCTGCTCAAGCGCTGGCGCGAGGCGCTGGCCGTCTCCAAGAGCCCCGTCGACGCCTGGGCGCTGATCCAGCGCGACGAGTCGGCCCGGCGCGACTACCAGCAGCTGCGCGGCATGGGCGGCTTCGTGCGCTCGACCTGGGACGAGGTCAACGAGCTGATCGCCGCGGCCAATGTCTACACCATCAAGCAGCACGGGCCGGACCGCGTCATCGGCTTCTCGCCCATCCCGGCGATGTCCATGGTGAGCTACGCGGCCGGCAGCCGCTACCTCAGCCTGATCGGCGGCGTCTGCATGAGCTTCTACGACTGGTACTGCGACCTGCCGCCGGCCAGCCCGCAGATCTGGGGCGAGCAGACAGACGTGCCCGAATCGGCCGATTGGTACAACAGCAACTACATCATCGCCTGGGGCAGCAACGTGCCGCAGACGCGCACGCCGGACGCGCACTTCTTCACCGAGGTGCGCTACAAGGGCGCGAAGACGGTGGCCGTGACGCCCGACTACTCCGAGGTCGCCAAGCTGGCCGACCTGTGGCTGCACCCCAAGCAGGGCACCGACGCGGCGCTCGCGATGGCCATGGGCCATGTCGCCCTCAACGAGTTCTACTTCAAGCAGCGCAGCCCCTACTTCGACGACTACGCGCGCCGCTACACCGACCTGCCGCTGCTCGTGCTGCTGGAGGAGCAGACACTGCCCGACGGCCGCAAGACCCGCGTGCCCGGCCGCTACCTGCGCGCCAGCGACCTGGCCGGCCAGATGGGCCAGAGCAACAACCCCGAGTGGAAGACGCTGGCCTACGACGCCACCGGCCGCCTCGTGCTGCCCCATGGCTCCATCGGCTTCCGCTGGGGTGCGGAGGGCCGCGACGACACCGGCAAGTGGAACCTGGAGGCCAGGGAGGCCGAAGGTGGCGCTGAGGTCAAGCTCAAGCTCTCCCTCGTGGAAGACGGCGAGCAGGCGCACGAGATCGTCGACGTGGCCTTCCCCTACTTCGCCGGCAGCGCCAGCGAGCACTTCACGCCCAATCCGCAGCAGGACGGCGTCAGCCACTGCGCCCGCGTGCCGGCGACCACGCTGAAGACGCAGGACGGCGAGGTGCTGGTGGCCACCGTCTTCGACCTGCAGGCCGCGCAGTACGGCATCAACCGTGGCTTCGGGTCGGGCGCCAAGAGCTACGACGACAACGCCCCGTACACGCCCGCCTGGCAGGAGGCCATCACCGGCGTGCCGCGCGCCAAGGTCATCCGCGTGGGGCGCGAGTTCGCCGAGAACGCACACAAGACCCAAGGCAAGTCGATGATCATCATCGGCGCCGCGATGAACCACTGGTACCACTGCGACATGAACTACCGCGGTGTCATCAACCTCCTGATGATGTGCGGCTGCATCGGCCAGAGCGGTGGCGGCTGGGCGCATTACGTGGGCCAGGAGAAGCTGCGCCCGCAGACCGGCTGGGTGCCGCTGGCCTTCGCCACCGACTGGGTGCGCCCGCCGCGCCAGATGAACAGCACCAGCTTCTTCTACGCCCACAGCGACCAGTGGCGCTACGAGAAGCTGGACGTGGACGAGGTGCTGTCGCCACTGGCGACCGAGGCCCAGCGCGCCGAGTTCGCCGGCAGCCTGATCGACTGCAATGTGCGCGCCGAGCGCATGGGCTGGCTGCCCAGCGCGCCGCAGCTCAAGACCAACCCGCTGCAAGTGGTGAAGGACGCCGCCGCCGCCGGCCTGGAACCCAAGGACTACGTCGTGCAGGCTCTGCGCGACGGCTCGCTGCAGATGAGCTGCGAGGACCCCGACGCGCCGCAGAACTGGCCGCGCAACATGTTCGTCTGGCGCTCCAACCTGCTGGGCTCCAGCGGCAAGGGCCACGAGTACTTCTGCAAGCACCTGCTGGGCACCGAGAACGGCGTGCAGGGCAAGGATCTCGGCGTGGACGACGCCAAGCCCAACGAGGTGCGCTGGCACGCCCAGGCGCCGCAGGGCAAGCTGGACCTGCTGGTGACGCTGGACTTCCGCATGAGCACGACCTGCCTATACAGCGACATCGTGCTGCCCACGGCCAGCTGGTATGAGAAGAACGACCTCAACACCAGCGACATGCACCCCTTCATCCACCCGCTGTCCGCGGCGGTAGACCCTGTCTGGCAGGCCCGCTCCGACTGGGAGATCTACAAGGGCTTCGCCAAGGCCTTCAGCCAGGTCTGCATCGGCCACCTGGGCGTGGAGAAGGAGGTCGTGCTGTCGCCGCTGATGCACGACACGCCGGCCGAGCTGGCCCAGCCCTTCGGCGTGCAGGACTGGAAGAAGGGTGAAGTAGCGCTCATCCCCGGCAAGACGGCACCCACCATCGCCGTCGTCGAGCGCGACTACCCGGCCACCTACGAGCGCTTCACATCGCTCGGGCCCCTGATGGACAAGCTCGGCAACGGCGGCAAGGGCATTGGCTGGGACACCAGGACCGAGGTGACCCAGCTGCGCGAGCTCAACGGCGTGGACGCCCAAGGCCGCGCCCGCATCGTCAGCGACATCGACGCCTGCGAGGTCATCCTGCAGCTGGCGCCCGAGACCAACGGCCACGTCGCCGTGAAGGCCTGGGAAGCGCAAGGCCGGGCGACTGGACGCGAGCACGCCCACCTGGCCCTGCACCGCGAGGACGAGAAGATCCGCTACCGCGACATCCAGGCGCAGCCGCGCAAGATCATCAGCTCGCCGACCTGGAGCGGGCTGGAGAGCGAGAAGGTCTCCTACAACGCCGGCTACACCAACGTGCACGAACTGATTCCATGGCGCACGCTGACCGGCCGCCAGCAGTTCTACCAGGACCACGCCTGGATGCGCGCCTTCGGCGAGGGCTTCAGCAGCTATCGCCCGCCGGTGGACCTGAAGACGACGGGCGGGATCCAGAACATCAAGCCCAACGGCCACCGCGAGATCGTGCTGAACTTCATCACGCCGCACCAGAAGTGGGGCATCCACAGCACCTACAGCGACAACCTGCTGATGCTGACGCTCAACCGCGGCGGCCCCGTCATCTGGCTCAGCGAGGACGACGCCAAGAGCGCCGGCATAGCGGACAACGACTGGGTGGAGCTGTTCAACATCAACGGCGCCATCGCGGCGCGTGCGGTGGTCAGCCAGCGCGTGAACCCCGGCATGACGCTGATGTACCACGCGCAGGAAAAGATCATCAACACGCCCGGCAGCGAGATCACCGGCGTGCGCGGGGGCATCCACAACTCGGTGACGCGCATCGTCACCAAGCCCACCCACATGATCGGCGGCTACGCGCAGTACAGCTACGGCTTCAACTACTACGGAACCATCGGCACCAACCGCGACGAGTTCGTCGTGGTGCGCAAGATGAACAAGGTGGACTGGCTCGACACGCCCCGCGACGACCACCTCGCCCCCGCCTTCCAGGCGCAAGGCGAAAACCCCTGAGACCGCGAGGAGCAAGCAAATGAAGATTCGCGCACAGATCGGCATGGTCCTGAACCTGGACAAGTGCATCGGCTGCCATACCTGCTCGGTGACCTGCAAGAACGTCTGGACCAGCCGCCCCGGCGTCGAGTACGCCTGGTTCAACAACGTGGAGACCAAGCCCGGCATCGGCTATCCCAAGGAGTGGGAGAACCAGGACAAGTGGAACGGCGGCTGGATCCGCAAGCCCGACGGCACACTGGAGCCGCGCCAGGGCGGCAAGTGGAAGCTCTTGATGAAGATCTTCGCCAACCCCAACCTGCCGGAGATCGACGACTACTACGAGCCCTTCACGTTCGACTACGACCACCTGCAGTCGGCCCCCGAGATGAAGCATGCGCCCACGGCCCGCCCGCGCAGCCTCATCACCGGCCAGCGCATGGAGAAGATCGAGTGGGGCCCGAACTGGGAGGAAATCCTCGGCGGCGAGTTCAGCAAGCGCAGCAAGGACAAGAACTTCGACGACGTCCAGAAGGACATCTACGGCCAGTTCGAGAACACCTTCATGATGTATCTGCCCCGCCTCTGCGAGCACTGCCTGAACCCGGCATGCGTGGCGAGCTGCCCGTCGGGCTCGATCTACAAGCGCGAGGAAGACGGCATCGTGCTGATCGACCAGGACAAGTGCCGCGGCTGGCGCATGTGCGTGTCGGGCTGCCCCTACAAGAAGATCTACTACAACTGGAAGAGCGGCAAGGCCGAGAAGTGCATCTTCTGCTACCCGCGCATCGAGGCGGGCCAGCCCACGGTCTGCTCCGAGACCTGCGTCGGCCGCATCCGCTACCTCGGCGTGCTGCTGTAC
>JAEUPJ010000045.1 GCA_016790285.1 Roseateles sp.
TGAATCGCCCCGGTTCTCCTAGACACCCGTGAGCCGTTGGGAATGGCGTCGTTCGAACTCGACCGGCGAAGTGTCGCCGGCGGTGCCGTGGCGCCGCTTGGGGTTGTAGAACATCTCGATGTAGTTGAAGACGTCGGCGCGGGCATCGTTGCGCGTGGCGTAGACCTGGCGGCGGATGCGCTCGCGCTTGAGCAACTGGAAGAAGCTCTCGGCCACGGCGTTGTCGTGGCAGTTGCCGCGCCGGCTCATGCTGCTGACCAGGTTGTGGTCGCGCAGGAACGCCTGCCACTCATGGCCGGTGAATTGGCAGCCCTGGTCCGAGTGCACCGTGACGGTCTGCTTTGGCTGGCGCCGCCATAACGCCATCAGCAGTGCATCCAGCACCAGGCCGGTGTCGATGCGGCTGCCCATCGACCAGCCCACGACCTGGCGCGAGAACAGGTCCACCACGACCGCCAGATACAGCCAGCCCTCGTGCGTGCGGATGTAGGTGATGTCGGTCACCCACGACTGGTTGGGCTCGGCCACCGTGAACTGGCGCTGCAGATGGTTCGGTGCGACCACAGCAGGCTGGCCGCCGCGCGCACCCGGCCGGCGCCTGTAGCCGGTCTGCGAGCGTAGCCCTTCGAGCTTGAGCAGCCGCGCCACGCGGTGCTTGCCGCAGCGCTCGCCAAGGTCGCGCATGTCCAGCGTCAGCTTGCGATAGCCATACACGCCGCCGCTCTCCAGCCAAGCCTGTTTGAGCAGACCGCTCAAACGCTGGTCATCCTTGGCCCTCGCACTCTGCGGTTCGGCCTTCCACGCGTAGTAGCCGCTGGGGTGCACCTGCATGACCTTGCACATGCGCCGAACGCTGTGCTGGGCCTCGTGCGCCTTGATGAACGCGTACCTCACCCGGACTGCTTGGCAAAGTACGCGGCGGCCTTCCTAAGAAACACCTTCCTCGACTGGCTGCAGTGCGAAGCCAAAGCGCGCGGCGCGCCGCTCGAGTTGCTTGACGACGCGTTCTCGGTACCGTTGCTCGTATTGGTCGGCTCCAGGGTCCTGGTACTGCATGCCGAAGCGCATCGCGCGGTAGAAGAGGATGGCGAGCTTGCGCGCCGTGGCGGTCACGGCCTTGGCCTTACCGATCCGCGCAGCCAAGCGGCGGTAGAACGCTCCGAGGGCAGTCTCGGTGCGGCCGACGTTGACCGCCACGAGGCGCAACTGCGACGCGAGGCGGCTGGAGCTCCTGCGGGTACGCGCGGAGAGCACCTTGCCCCCGCTGATCTTGCATCCCGGCGACAAACACAGCCACGAGGTGAAGTGCTTCTCGGTGGGCCACTTGCTGAGGTCAGTGCCGCACTCGGCGACCAATGACAGAGAGATGCTGGGGCCGAGCCCGTGGATAGCGGTCAGGACGGTGCCTGTCAGCTGGTGCAGCATGGCCCGCACATCGAACTTCGGGGCGTTGACCTGCTTGGTCTTGGTACGCGGCGCCGCCAGCTTCGTCTCTGGCTCAGGCCGACCGACGTTCAGCTGGCGCAACGAGCTCTCGATCTGCCGATCGCAGTCAGCGATGCGGTCCTGGTAAGAGTCAAACAGCGCAAGCGCTTGAGACAGCGCGAACACATGCTCAGGCTGGTAGTTGCCCACCAACGCAGACCGGATGGTCAGCAGGCTCTCACGACAGCGAACGTCACGCATGGATGCAAGGACGTCGGGATCCCGTTCGCCCGCAACGATGGCCCGGATGATCTTCAGGCCGGTGACGCCGCTGATATCGCTGAGCACATGGTGCAGCTGAAGGTTCATCAGCGTCAGCGCCTTCTGCATGTGCTGCATGTGCGCTGCCGCGTACTCGAGATGGCGGTCTCGGATCCGCATGTAGGCTCGCAGCGCCGCGATGTCCCGGGCCGGATGGAAGCTCGGGCGCAGCAGTCCGCACGCATGCAGCCGTTGCAACCACTGGGCATCGTTGACATCGCTCTTGCGCCCCGGAACTGCCTTGCAGTCACGGGCGTTGGCAAGCACAACGGTCAGCCCGTGCTCTTCCAAGATCTCATAGACCGGCACCCAGTACACGCCCGTGGATTCCATCGCCACGGTCGTGATGCCCACTGAGACAAGCCAGTTGGCCATCGCCTCGATATCGGCAGTGAAGCTCCCGAACGTTCGGACCGGATCGTCACTCAGCTCGGGTGGTACGGCGGCGACCTGGATGCGCGCACCGATGTCGATGCCGGCGGCTCTGGCGTTGACGATCGGCAGTCCGAGCGTCTTTCCAACTTTGGACATGGCAACCTCCTGTTGGCAAAGCGCCGGACAGGGGAGCGGGTCAATCACTTTCCTAATCGGGGTCGCACAAGGCGCCACCACAGCTGGGTCCGCATAATCCCCAGGGGCCACGTTTTTTGACGGGGACGAGAGCCTCCAAAAAGCTGACGGCCACGGTCCGACTGGGTCAGTGTAGGTAGCTTGGTGTTTCTGTCCACGGGGACGGGGCCGCGCCACGATGGCCGTTTTTTAGGATGTCGCGCTCCTCGGTCACGCGCCGCAACTCGGCCTTCAAGCGCCGCAGTTCCTCGGCCTGCGAGACCTGAGCCAGCCTCTCGGCGGCCGGCGCCGAGTACGCCTTGATCCACTTGTACAGGCTGTGCTGGCTGACACCGATCCGCGCCGACACGTCGGCCACCCGGTGACCTCGTTCCGTGATCTGCTTGACCGCCTCGATCTTGAATTCTTCTGGGTAGGGTTGCTTGCTTTGCATGGCGCCTCCGATTGGGCCTCAGTTTGAGGCTCGAAGGTGTCTACTGGACCCGGGGCGATTCA
>JAEUPJ010000060.1 GCA_016790285.1 Roseateles sp.
GTCGAACTCGTGGCCGTCCTTGAGGTATTGCTCGTGCTTGCCGACCTTGACCTTGTACAGCGGCGGCTGCGCGATGTAGATGTGGCCGCGCTCGACGAGCTCGGGCATCTGGCGGTAGAAGAAGGTCAGCAGCAGCGTGCGGATGTGGGCGCCGTCCACGTCCGCGTCGGTCATGATGATGATGCGGTGGTAGCGGAGCTTGTCGGGGTTGAAGTCATCACTGCCCGCGCCGCGGCCGATGCCGGTACCCAGGGCCGTGATGAGCGTGATGATTTCGTTGCTGGTCAGCAGCTTTTCATAACGCGCTTTCTCCACGTTCAGGATCTTGCCGCGCAGCGGCAGGATGGCCTGGAACTTGCGGTCGCGGCCCTGCTTGGCGGAGCCACCGGCGGAGTCGCCCTCCACGATGTAGATCTCGCAGAGCGAGGGGTCCTTTTCCTGGCAGTCGGCGAGCTTGCCGGGCAGGCCCAGGCCGTCGAGCACGCCCTTGCGGCGCGTCATCTCGCGGGCCTTGCGGGCGGCCTCGCGGGCGCGGGCGGCGTCCAGGATCTTGCCGCAGATGGTCTTGGCGTCCAGCGGGTTCTCGAGCAGGTAGTCGGTGAGCAGGCGGCCGACGATGTCTTCCACCGGCGCGCGCACTTCCGAGGACACGAGCTTGTCCTTGGTCTGCGAGCTGAACTTGGGCTCGGGCACCTTCACGGAGACGACGCAGGCGAGGCCCTCGCGCATGTCGTCACCGGCGACTTCGACCTTGGCCTTCTTGGCGAGTTCGTTGTCCTCGATGTACTTGTTGATGACGCGGGTCATGGCCGCGCGCAGGCCGGTGAGGTGGGTGCCGCCGTCGCGCTGCGGGATGTTGTTGGTGAAGCAGAGGACGTTCTCGTTGAAGCCGTCGTTCCACTGCATCGCCACTTCGACGCCGATGTTGGTGCCCTGGTCGGAGAGCTTGTCGCCCACGGCGTGGAAGATGTTCGGGTGCAGGGTCGTCTTGCCCTTGTTGATGAACTCGACGAAGCCCTTCACGCCGCCGGCGTAGGCGAAGTTGTCTTCCTTGTTGCTGCGTTCGTCGACGAGGCGGATCTTGACGCCGTTGTTCAGGAACGAGAGCTCGCGCAGGCGCTTGGCGAGGATGTCGTAGTGGTAGTCGTTGTTCTCTTTGAAGATCTCGGTGTCGGGCAGGAAGTGGACTTCGGTGCCGCGCTTGTCGGTGTCGCCGATGACCTTCATGGGGCGCGTCTCGACGCCGTCGACCATGACGCTCTCGCCGTTCTGCGGGATGCCCTTGGCGAACTCCAGGAAGTGCACCTTGCCACCCTGGCGCACGGTCAGACGCAGGAACTTGCTCAGCCCGTTCACGCAGCTCACGCCCACGCCGTGCAGGCCACCGGAGACCTTGTAGCTGTTCTGGTTGAACTTGCCGCCGGCGTGCAGCTCGGTCAGCGCGATCTCGGCGGCAGAGCGCTTGGGCTCGTGCTTGTCGTCCATCTTGACGCCCGTGGGGATGCCGCGGCCGTTGTCGATGACGGAGATGGAGTTGTCGGTGTGGATGGTGACGACGATGTCGTCGCAGTGGCCGGCCAGGGCCTCGTCGATGGAGTTGTCGACGACCTCGAACACGAGGTGGTGCAGGCCGGTGCCGTCGGAGGTGTCGCCGATGTACATGCCCGGGCGCTTGCGCACAGCCTCCAGGCCTTCCAGGATCTGGATGGAATCGGCGTTGTAGGACTCACCCGCCTTGGCCTCGGCCGCCTTGGCCGCCTGCTGCTTCTCGTTCAGGCCTTCAGGATTGCTGTCAGGGGTCGCGCTATCGCTCATCGGGGACTTTCAAGGCCGCGGAGCGGCCGGTACAACTCTCAAACTAGAACCCCCCGCTCGGCGGGGGGCAGGGGGGTGCGAAACCTGCACCGCGAAGCGGATCAGAGCCGCAGGCTCAGATCCGCATCGGCATGACGACGTACTTGAAACCGGTGGTGTCGGGGATGGTGAGCAGCGCGCTGGACGCGCTGTCATTCAGGTCGATGCAGACCATGTCCTGGCTCATGTTGGACAGGGCATCCATCAGGTAGGTGACGTTGAAGCCGGTCTCGATCTTGTCGCCGCCGTAGTCGATCTCGATCTCTTCCTTGGCCTCTTCCTGCTCGGCGTTGCTGGACGCGATGGACAGCAGGCCCGGCTCGAAGGTCAGGCGCACGGCCTTGAACTTCTCGCTGGTCAGGATGGCGGCGCGCTGCAGGCTGGACAGCAGCGGCGCGCGGCCGAGCGTGAGGCGGAACTTGTGGTTCTTGGGGATGACGCGGTTGTAGTCGGGGAACTTGCCCTCGACGAGCTTGGTCACGAACTCCATGCCGCTGAAGCTGAACTTGGCCTGGTTGCCGGCGAAGCGCATCTCGATGGCGTCGTCGTCCTTGCCGTCCTTGAGCAGCCGCTGCAGCTCCAGCACGGTCTTGCGCGGCAGGATGACTTCCTGCTTGGGGATGTCGGTGTCGAGCTCGGCCTGGGCCAGGGCCAGGCGGTGGCCGTCGGTGGCCACCAGCGTGAGGTTCTTGCCCTCGGCCACGAACAGGATGCCGTTGAGGTAGTAGCGGATGTCGTGCACCGCCATGGCGAAGTGCACCTGGTTGATCAGGCCCTTGAGCGCCTTCTGCGGCACGCTGAAGGCGGGGCCGAAGTCGGCGGCTTCCTGCACGAGGGGGAAGTCGTCGGCCGGCAGGGTCTGCAGCGTGAAGCGGCTCTTGCCGCCCTGCAGCGTCATCCTGTTCTGGTTGCTCGTGAGGCTGACCACCTGGTCGGCCGGCATGGAGCGCAGGATGTCGATGAGCTTGCGGGCGCCCACCGTGGTGGCGAGGTTGCCGGCGTCGCCGTCGAACTGCACCGTGGTGCGCACCTGGATCTCGAGGTCGCTGGTCGTGAGCTCCACCTGGTTGCCGGTCTTGCGGATCAGCACGTTGGCCAGGATCGGCAGCGTGTGGCGCCGCTCGACGATGCCCGAGACCGCCTGAAGCGCGGCGAGCACCTGATCCTGGGGAGCTTTCAAAACGATCATGGAGGCCTCTTGAAGGGGAGTTTTCAGTGGGGGCTCACGCCCTCAAAACGCGCGCGCGCGTGAAGCTGCGATTGTCGCCCGGAATCGTGACGATGCCGGGCTGGCGGTGGCTTTGGCAGCGCCCACCGCGCCCCGGGAAAACCCGACGCGCGTGCGCTCAACCCTTCAAGGTCTGCTCGAGGACGTGCAGCTGCTGGTTCAGCTCGGTGTTCTTCTGGCGCTCGCCGCCGATCTTGCGCACCGCGTGCAGCACGGTGGTGTGGTCGCGCCCGCCGAAGAGCTCGCCGATCTCGGGCAGGCTCTTCTGCGTGAGCTCCTTGGCCAGGTACATGGCGATCTGGCGCGGCCGGGCGATGCTGGCCGGGCGCTTCTTGGAGTACATGTCGGCGACCTTGATCTTGTAGAAGTCGGCCACCGTCTTCTGGATGTTCTCCACACCGATCTGGCGGTTCTGGATGGACAGCAGGTCTTTCAGGGCCTCGCGGGCCAGCGTGATGCTGATGTCCTTGTGCGAGAACTTGGCATAGGCCAGCACCTTGCGCAGCGCGCCCTCGAGCTCCCGCACGTTGGCACGCACGTTCTTGGCGACGAAGAAGGCGACGTCCTCGGGCATGGGCTGCCCCTCGGCCTCGGCCTTCTTGATCAGGATGGCCACGCGCATTTCCAGCTCCGGCGGCTCGATGGCGACGGTCAGACCGGCGTCGAAGCGGGAGGTGAGGCGCTCGTCGATGTCCACCAGGCCCTTCGGATAGGTGTCCGAGGTCATGATGATGTGGGCCTTCTTGGCCAGCAGCGCCTCGAAGGCGTTGAAGAACTCTTCCTGCGTGCGGTCCTTGCCGGCGAAGAACTGCACGTCGTCGATGAGCAGCAGGTCCAGCGAGTGGTACTTGGCCTTGAGCTCGTCGAAGGTCTTGCGCTGGTAGTTCTTGACGACGTCGGAGATGAACTGCTCGGCGTGCAGGTACAGCACGCGGGCGTCCGGGCGGTCCTTCAGCAGCGCGTTGCCGACGGCGTGGATCAGGTGGGTCTTGCCCAGGCCCACGCCGCCATAGATGAACAGCGGGTTGTAGGTGATGCCCGGGGCGCCCGCCACGTGCAGCGCGGCGGTGCGCGCCATCTGGTTGGCGCGGCCGGGCACGAGGGTGTCGAACGTGAGCTGCGGGTTGATGCGGTGCTTGGCCGAGGCGGGCGCCTGGGACGGCAGCACCATGGTGCTGGCAGAGGTGGCCGGCGTCGATCGCGGGGCCGTGCTCGGTTCCAGCGCCGCGCTAGCAGGCTGCGGGGACGCAGCGGGGCCGGCCGGCAGCGGCGCAGCGGCAGCGCCGGGCCCGGGCTCGCGGGCCGACAGCGCCAGCTCCAGCCGCGTCGGGCGGCCGGCCAGCTCGGTCAGGATGGCCTCGATGCGGGCGGCGTACTGGCGACGGATCCAGTCGCGCTTGAAATGGTTGGGGACCTTCAGCGTGGCCACCAGCGGGCCTGCGGCGCCATCGCCCGCAACAGTGGCCGGCGGCAGCGGGCGGATCCAGGTGTTGAACTGCTGCTCGGGCAGTTCGGTGGCCAAGCGCTCGCAGCCGCGCTGCCAGAGGTCAGACGCCCATGGCGCCGACACCGCGCCCTCGTTCACTGCCAGTTCGCCCGTCTTCAAAGCCTGCACCCCATCCACCCTGTGTTCTTCTTCGCTCATTGTGGAAAACTTCTTTTCGAGCGGCTGGATTGTACGGAACCAGGGGCGCCCAAACACGGGTTATCCACAGAATTTGGAAGGGGGTCAATCCCTGGCAAACCCGCCTTGAGAGACTCGACTTATTGACCGGGTTGGCGGCTTCTGCTGTAATCACGGGTTTTCGCGCATTGCGACTGGTTCGCCATGCGCTTTTTTCGCCGAAAGCCAGCCGGGCCTCCCGCCCGATGTCTGCCGGCCCCTTCCCGCCAGGCGCCAACCGCTGTGCCCGGCCTGCACAAACCCTCAAAAGAGGTCTCCCATGAAGCGTACCTACCAAGCCTCCAAGACCCGCCGCGCCCGCACCCACGGCTTCCTCGTGCGCATGAAGACCCGCGGTGGCCGCGCCGTCATCGCCGCTCGCCGCGCCAAGGGCCGTAAGCGCCTGGCTGTCTAAGCCGCGCGACGACGCTTTCACGCGTCGTCAGCCTCCGGGCCGCACCCGATGATCGGCAAGCTGCAACGCCCGGTGGACTTCGAGCGTGTGCTCGGCCACCAGAGCCGGGCGCGCAGCGCGCATTTCGCGCTGCACCACCTCCCCGCCCATCCGGCGCCCAGCGCATGGCACGCCGCCCGGTTACGCACAGCCCAGGCCGAGTTATCAACAGGCCAGCCACAAGTTGTGCACAACCCTGTGGAACAAGACCCGCCCGCACCGCAAGGCTGCTGGGTGGGTATGGTCGTTCCCAAGCGGCACGCGCGCCGCTCGGTGACCCGGCAGCTCTTGAAGCGCCAGATCCGGGCCGCATTTGCCGAGCGCCCCGGCATGCCGCCCGGGATGTGGGTCGTGCGCTTGCGTTCTCCGTTTGACCGCCAGAAGTTCCCCAGCGCCGCGTCCGACGCGCTGCGCCAGGCCGCGCGGGCCGAGCTGGCCCAGCTGCTGGACCGCGCGCTCAAGCCACGCAGCCAGCCTGCGTCCGCACCTGCGAAGCCGGCGGAGCAGGCGCCATGACGCCCAGCTGGCCAGCCCGCGCCCTCATGGCCGTCGTGCGCGGCTACCGCCTCATGCTCAGCCCGTGGCTGGGCAACGCCTGCCGCTTCGAGCCGACCTGCTCGCGCTACTCGCTGGCCGCACTCGAGCGGCACGGGGCGCTGGCGGGCAGCTATCTCACGGTGCACCGCATCCTGCGCTGCCACCCGTTGTGCAACGGCGGCCACGACCCCGTGCCCGACAATCCGCCGCGGCTCTTCTCGCGCCTCATTTCTCCTCCCGTCGCGCGCGCCAGCGCGTCGCCGTCATCCTCGCCTGAGTCTCTCCATGACTGATATTCGCCGCACCGTGCTGTGGGTGGTGTTCACCGCGTCCCTGTTCCTCCTCTGGGACGGCTGGCAGAAGCACAACGGGCACCCCTCGATGTTCAGCCCCACGCCGCGTGCTGCGGCCCCGGCGCCCACCCCTGGCGCGTCTGCCGCCACCGGTGTGCCGGCTGCGACCGCTGCCGCTGGCGCGACCCCGACGACCGCCGCCGCCCCGGCGGCTGCCGCGTCCGAGAAGATCACCATCCGCACCGACGTGCTGACGGTCACCGTGGACACCCTGGGCGGCGACATCGTGCGCGCCGAGCTGCCCAAGTACCTGACGTCACCCGACCCGACGGTGACCGACCAGCTGCTGCAGATGGTGCGCCTGAAGCAGCCCGCCCCCTTCACGCCCGAGCCGGTCGTCCTCTTCAACGACGCCCAGCACTACCGCGCGCAGACGGGCCTCGTCAGCGCCCAAGGCCCGCTGCCGGCGCACACCACGCCGATGACCGCGGTCGCCGGTGAGCGCGAACTCAAGGCCGGCCAGGACGAGGTCAAGCTGCGACTGGAGTCGGCGGAGGTCGGCGGCGTCAAGCTGATCAAGACACTGACGTTCAAGCGCGGCGCCTACACCGTGGGCGTCACGCACGAGGTGGTCAACGCCAGCGCCGCACCCGTCACGCCGCAGGTCTACCTGCAGCTCGTGCGCGACGGCAGCACCGTCACCGGCGGCGCAGCCTTCACGCCCAGCTTCACCGGCCCGGCGGTCTACAACGACAAGGCCAAGTTCAAGACCATCAAGTTCGAGGACATCGACAAGAACAAGGTCGACATCGAGAAGACCGCCAACGACGGCTGGGTCTCGATGGTGCAGCACTACTTCGCCAGCGCCTGGCTCGTGAACGAACCGGGCAACCGCGAGTTCTTCGTGCGCAAGCTGCCGGGCCAGGTGGGCCTGCGTGCCGACACCTACGCCACCGGCATGGTCTTCACGCTGCCCACGCTCGCCCCGGGCGCCAGCACCACGCAGACCGCCACGCTGTTCGCCGGCCCGCAGGAGGAGAACAACCTCGCCAAGCTCGCCCCGGGCCTGGAGCGCGTCAAGGACTACGGCGTGCTGACCATCATTGCCGAGCCGCTGTTCTGGCTGCTGGACAAGCTGCATGGCTTCATCGGCAACTGGGGCTGGACCATCGTCGCCCTCGTGCTGCTGCTCAAGATCGCGCTGTACGGCCTGAATGCCAGCGCGTACAAGTCCATGGCCAAGATGAAGGCCCTGGCACCGCGCATCAACGACCTCAAGGAACGCTACAAGGACAAGCCGCAGGAGATGCAGCAGGAGATGATGCGCATCTACCGCGAGGAGAAGGTCAACCCCATCGGCGGCTGCCTGCCGATCTTTGCGCAGATGCCCATCTTCATGGCGTTGTACTGGGTGCTGCTGTCCACCGTCGAGATGCGCCAGGCGCCGTGGATGCTGTGGATCACCGACCTGTCGGTGCGCGACCCCTACTTCATCCTGCCGCTGCTGATGATGGCGTCCAGCCTGTTCCAGGTCTGGCTCAACCCGCCCGCGGCGGACCCGATGCAGCAGAAGATGATGTGGATCATGCCGGTGGCCTTCGGCATCATGTTCTTCGTCTTCCCGGCCGGCCTGGTGCTGTACTGGCTGACGAACAACATCCTGTCGATCGCCCAGCAATGGATGATCAACAGACAGCTCGGCGTGAATTGACCCACCCCCTGCCGGCTTCGCCAGCCCCTCAAGGGAGCGCAGCGCTTCGCGTGCGCAGGCCTTGTGTGAACTGAGTCACACCCCCTGAATGAGCCCCCGCACGCGGGGGCTTTTTCTTGCCCGCGGTTCGCAGTTCAATGGCTTCGCGGGGCAGAGAACATCGGCCCGGACGGAGCTCACGAGAGCGCCCGCACCCGGCCTCCCCCGCGCCAATGCCATCGACAGCCGCCCCCCGGGCGGCTGTTGTCTTTCAGGGCATGACAATTCGCCCATGCTCGCCCGCCACGCCGACCCCATCGCCGCCATCGCCACCGCCCCCGGTCGCGGGGCCGTGGGCATCGTGCGCGTGTCGTCGCCGCAGGACCTGACGCCGCTCATCCGCGCCGTGTGCGGCCGCGACCTCAAGCCCCGCGAGGCGACCTATCTGCCCTTTCGCGACGCGGCCGGCACCGCCATCGACCAGGGACTCGCGCTGCACTTCCCCGCGCCGCACTCCTACACCGGCGAGCATGTGCTCGAACTCCAGGCCCACGGCGGCGCGGTCGTGATGCAGTTGCTGCTCGCGCGCGTCATCGAAGCCGGCAGCACGGTCCGCCTAGCCGAACCGGGCGAGTTCACCCAGCGCGCATTCCTCAACGGCAAGCTCGACCTCGCCCAGGCCGAGGCCGTGGCCGACCTGATCGACGCCAGCACCGAAGCCGCCGCCCGCAGCGCCAGCCGCGCGCTGGGCGGCGCGCTCAGCCACGAGGTCGGCGTGCTGCGCGACCAGCTCATCCAGCTGCGCATGCTCGTGGAGGCCACGCTCGACTTCCCCGAAGAGGAGATCGACTTCCTGGAGAAGGCCGACGCCTTCGGCCGGCTGGACCGCCTGACGGCCCAACTCAGCGCCGTGCAGGCCCGCACCCGCCAGGGCGCGCTGCTGCGCGACGGCCTCAAGGTCGTGCTGGCCGGCCAGCCCAACGTGGGCAAGAGCTCGCTGCTCAACGCATTGGCCGGGGCCGAGCTCGCCATCGTCACACCCATCCCCGGCACCACGCGCGACAAGGTCAGCCAGACCATCCAGATCGAAGGCGTGCCCCTGCACATCACCGACACCGCCGGCCTACGCGATGAAACGGCCGACGAGGTCGAGCGCATCGGCGTGTCGCGCAGCTGGGACGCCATCGCCGACGCCGACGTCGTGCTGTTCCTGCACGACCTGTCGCGAACGGGCGACCCGGCCTACGCGGCGGAGGACGAACGCATCCGCGCGCGGCTGGCAGGCGTGGACGCCGGCCGCATCGTGCAGGTCTTCAACAAGACCGACCTCGGCACGCCGCCCGCCGGCGAGATCGCGCTCAGCCTGAAGACGGGCGATGGCCTGCAGGCCCTGCGCCAGCGCCTGCTGCAGACCGCCGGCTGGCAGGCCGTGCCCGAGGGCCTGTTCATCGCCCGCGAGCGCCACGTGCAGGCGCTGGCGCGCACGGCCGAGCACCTGGCCCTGGCCCGCGCCATCGCCGAGCAGCGCGACGCCGCGCTGGACCTGCTGGCCGAGGAGCTGCGCCTGGCCCACGACGCGCTCGGCGAGATCACCGGCGCGTTCTCGGCCGACGAACTGCTGGGCGTCATCTTCAGCAGCTTTTGCATCGGCAAGTGAGCCTCAGCCGCCGCGCGCCGCCGTGACCCGGCGCGCCAGCAGGCTGCCTGCCAAGACGGCCAGCAGAACGGCAGCCAGCGCGGCACCGAGGTCGGCGGCTGACGGCACGGCGAAGTGCAGCAGGCCGCGCAGCGGCGCCCACAGCAGCGCGCCGCCCACGGCCAGCGTGGCGCCGGCCGACACCGCCCAAAGCGGGCGGGCGCTCGCCTGCAGCAGCACCCGCCAGCCCAGGCCGGCGGCCACGTTGGTGGCCACGAGCAGCAGATTGCCGGCGGTCAGCGCGACGACGGCCAGCGTGCGGCCCGTGTCGGTGCTGCGCCCGGCGTGCAGCGCGAGCATGTAGACGGCCAGCGTCGCGGCCAGCAGTGCGGCGCCCTGCAGCAGCCCTTCCAGCAGCAGGCCTCCGTCCAGCAGGCCACGATCGGCCTGGCGGGGCGGGCGGCGCATGACGCGCGGGTCCTCCGGCGCGCCTTCGAAAGCGAGCGAGCAGGCCGGGTCGATGATCATCTCGGTCAGCACGACGTGCGCGGGCAGCAGCAACGGCGGCAGCCCGAACAGCAGCGGCAGCAGCGCCAGGCCCGCCACCGGAACGTGGATGGCCGCGATGTAGACCATGGCCTTGCGCAGGTTGTCGAAGATGCGCCGGCCCATGCGCACGCCCGCGACGATGTGGCCGAAGTCCTCGTCCAGCAGCACAAGGCCCGCCGCCTCGCGGGCCACGTCGGTGCCGCGCACGCCCATCGCAATGCCGACATGCGCCGCCTTCAGCGCCGGCGCGTCGTTGACGCCATCGCCCGTCATGGCCACCGTCTCGCCGCCGCGCTTGAGGGCCTGCACGAGGCGCAGCTTCTGCTCGGGCGACACCCGCGCGAACACGCGCACGCGCTTCACGGCGGCATCCAGCGCCGCATCGTCCAGCGCCGCAATCTCCGCGCCGGAGAGCGCGCCGGCCTGCGTGTCCAGGCCCGCCTGCGCGGCGATGGCCAGCGCCGTGGCGGCGTGGTCCCCCGTGATCATGGCCACCGCGATGCCGGCGCCGCGCGCCTGGGCGACGGCCTCGGGCACGCCTGCGCGCAGCGGGTCCGCAAAGCCGAGCAGGCCGAGCAGCACGAAGCCCGCGCCATGCGCGTCTGCCGGCAGGCCGTCGCCCGCGTGCTCGCTGCGGCCGTCCGGCCGGCCCTCGGCCACGGCGAGCACGCGCAGGCCTTCGGTGGCCAGCGTGCGCACCCGGGCCATCAGCGCCTCGCGGCGCTCGGCCGGCAGATGGCAGAGGTCGAAGATGGCTTCCGGCGCGCCCTTGGCGGCCAGCCGGCGCTGGCCGTCCTCGGCCGTCCAGGCCTGGGCCATGGCCAGCAGTCCGGGCGTCAGCGGGTACTCGCGCGCCAGCTGCCACTGCGGATGCAGATGCTCGGTGCCGGCCAGGCCGCGCTCGCCGAGCGTCAGCACCGCGCGGTCCATGGGGTCCAGCCCACCAGGCTGCGAGGCCAGCAAGGCGAACTCGGCGAGCCGGTGCACCGCCTCGGGCAAGGCCGCGCCCGGCAGCGCGCTCACGTCCGCGTCGTCGGTGACGAGGCGCTGCAGCTGCATGCGGTTCTCGGTCAGCGTGCCGGTCTTGTCGACGCACAGCACCGTCGCCGCCCCCAACGCCTCGACCACGGCCGGGCGGCGCGCCAGCACCTTCAGCCGCGCCAGGCGCCAGGCACCCAGCGCCAGGAAGACGGCCAGCACCATTGGGAACTCTTCCGGCAGCATGGCCATGCCCAGCGCGATGGCGGACAGCAGCCCCTGCATCCACTCACCGCGCGTGAGGCCCCACCACGTGGCCAGCGCCACGCAGCTCACCAGCGCCGCGCCACCGAACAACCGCACGAGCCGGCCGAGCTGGCGCTGCAGCGGTGTGGCCTCGGTGGCGATCTCGGCCAGCGACACCCCGATGCGCCCCACCGCCGTCTGCCGCCCCGTCGCGACCGCCTCCGCCACGCCGTGGCCGGCGACGACCAGCGTGCTGGCGAAGACCAGGGCGGTGTCGTCCCCGCCCGGCGCGGTGGCCTCGGGCCGCTGCGTGCCGGGCAGGGGCTGCTTGCGCACGGGCACCGACTCGCCCGTCAGCAGCGACTCGTCAGCGCTGATGCCGACCGCGTCGCGCAGCACACCGTCGGCGGCGATGCGCTCGCCTTCATCGAGCAGGAAGAGGTCGCCCGGCACCAGATCGCGCGCCGGGATGCGCTGGACCTGGCCGTCACGGATCACGCGCACCTGCGGCACCGTCAGCTCGCGCAGGGCGTCCAGCGCGCGGGCGCTGCGGCGTTCCTGGAACAGCGTCAGGCCCACGGTGGCCACGGCAAACAGCGCCAGCAGCAGGCCTTCGCCGAGGTCGCCCAGCGCCAGGTACAGCCCCGCCGCGACCAACAACAGCAGGAACATCGGCTCGGTGGCGATGCCGCGCAGCAGCGCTGCCAGGCCCGTGCGCTCGCGGTCCTCGATGGCGTTGGGGCCCGAGGCGGCAAGGCGGCGGCGCGCCTCGTCGGCGGTCAGCCCCTGCAACGCCGGGACGGGCGCCGCGATGGGCGCAGCAGGGGGGCGTGTGGGGGGTGAGGTCATGGTTTGAAGTCCGAATGTGGCACGTCGATGGGGTGTGCGGCGTGATCTACGGCAACTTCTGGCTCGATTGCGCTGCGCCACGCGGCCCGGCCCCGTTGCACACTGGGCCCCTGTCCTGCTGGAGGTCGCTTCCCGTGTCCGGACTCTCCCCCTGCCGTTGGCTCCTGGCCTGCGCCCTGGCGTGGGGCACCGCGCATGCAAGCGACGACCTCGCCTGGCGCCAGCAACTGCACCAGTCCCACGCGGAGGCCGGGCAGGCCGTGGCACAGGCGCAGGCGGCCGCCGCGAGCGACACTGAGCGCGACCAGGCCTGGCGCCGCGCGCTGCAGTGGCAGGACCTGTACGGCCGCCACGCCGAGCTGGCGGCGCTGGTGCGCGAGACCGCGCCGCGCATGGGCCTGGCCGACGACCGGCTGCTCTACCAGGCGCGCGTGGAGATGGCCGCCGGCCGGCACGCCGAAGCCGCACGCATGCTGGAGCCGCTGCGCCGCAAGTTCGTGCGCCTGCCCGAGGGCGACCTGCGCCGCGAGCTTCGGCTGACGCTGGCCACGCTGGACCTGCACCTGGGCCAGCCCGAGGACGCCACGCGCGAGCTCAACCGCATCGCAGACGCGGCCCGGCAGGCCGGTGACCCGGAGCTGGCAGCACGTGCGTTCAGCCTGCTGGGCGTCGTGCAGCTGGAGATGTTCGACTACGCCGCCGGCCTCACCTACCACCAGAAGGCCCTGCGCCTGGCGCCCGCGTGGGCCGTGCAGACGCGCGAGCGGGCCCGCATGGGCATGGCGCAGATGCACAACATGCTGGGCAGCCGCCGCGAGGCCTTCGCGCTGCTGGACACGGCGCTGGCGGGCTTTCACCGCACCCAGAACCTGCGCGCCGAGGCCGACGCGCTGCTGCTGCGCGGCTTTTTCCTGCACCGCGACGGCCAGGCGGTGGCGGCGCTGGAGCCCTACCGCCAGGCGCTGGCCCTGCGCGAGCAGCTCGGCGGCGACGCCGACATCGTCAACGCCCTTACCCACCTGTGCAGCACCCTGGGCGATGCCCGCCAGCTCAGCGAGGCCCTGGCCCTGTGCGAGCGCGCAACCCGCATGGCCGAGGCCACCGACAGCCAGGCCCTGCGCTGGGACGCCTACTGGGTCAGCGCCGAGGCGCAGGCCGCCGCGGGCGACTACCGGCTGGCCTACGAATACCAGCAGCGCGCCACGCGTGCCCTGCAAAAGCACGCCAAGCTCACCCTCATCAACCAGACCGGCGCCATGCGCGAGCGCTTCGACGCCGAGCGACAGCGGCTGGACAACGAGCGGCTGTCCCTGCAGCTCAGCGGCGAGCAGGGCGAGCGCGCGCAGCTCAAGCGCCTGGCCTGGGGCCTGGGCGTGCTCGCCGCGCTGCTGGCGGTGGCGTTGGCGGTGGTGCTGCGCCGTGTGCTGCCCGCGCGGCGCGTGGACCCGGCTCAGGCGTCGTTGAAGAGCGCCTCGGCCGCGTAGAGCCCGGGCTCGACGGGCATGCCGAACAGGCTGCCCGACAGCGGCTGGGCCATGAGTGCCGCGCTGCTCAGGCCGGCGCGCGCCGACGTGACGAGCAGCTGGTCGCCCGCCGGGCCGCCGAGCGCGGGGCAGGTGGTGTGCGGCACGGCGGCGGTCCAGCGGCCAAGCAGGCGGCCGTCGGGGGCATAACGGGCCACCGTGCCGGCGCCCCACTCGGCGTTCCACAGGTGGCCTTGCGCGTCGACGACGGAGCCGTCGGGGAAGCCGTGCGTGGCGTCCTTCTTCACGAACACGCGCGGCTCGCTCACGCGGGCGCTGGCCGAGTCGTAGTCGCACACCAGGATGCGGCGCGTCGGCGTGTCGCAGTAGTACATGCGCCGGCCGTCGGGGCTGAAGCAGATGCTGTTGGCAATGGCCACGCCGTCCAGCGGCAGCCGGCGCAGGCCGCGCGCGAGGCTGTACTGGTAGAAGCCACCGACGGGGCGCTGCGGGTCGGCCTCGTGCAGCGTGCCGAAGACGAGCGCGCCGCTGCGGTCGCAGCGGCCGTCGTTGCTGCGCGTGGTGAGGCCCGGCTCGAGGGCGACGATGGTCTCGGGCTCGGCCTGCACAACGCCGGTGGCGCGCAGGTCGGGCAGCGTGAGCCAGGCCAGCCGCTTGGCCATGGCCAGCAGCAGCCGGCCCGAGCGGGCGTGCACGAAGCAGCCCACGCGCTCGGGCAGGCGCACGGTCAGCGTGGCGCTGTCGCCCGGCGTCCAGGCGTGCAGGCTGGCGCCTTCGATGTCGGTCCACCACCAGCGGCCGCTGCCGGGGTGCCACTGCAGGCCTTCGCCGAGGGTGGCGGCCTGGGCCAGGGCGAGGGTGAGGGCGTGCTCAGGCTTGCTCATCGGGGCGGGCTTGGGTTGGGACTTGGGTCTGGCCTTCCAGGGCCGCGCGGGCCTGCTTGCGCGCAATCGCGGCGGCATGGCGGCTGCGCTCCTCGGGAGTGAAGGGCCGCAGCGGCGGCACGGGCACGGGCTTGTTGTCGTCGCCCACGGCCACCATCGTGAAGTAGCAGCTGTTGACGTGGCGCGTCTCCTGGGTGCGGATGTTCTCGGCCACGACCTTGATGCCCACCTCCATCGACGAGGTACCGGTGTGGTTGACGCTGGCCAGGAAGGTGACGAGCTCGCCCACGTGGATGGGCTGGCGGAAGATGACGCGGTCCACCGACAGCGTCACCACGTAGCGGCCGGCGTAGCGGCTCGCGCAGGCGTAGGCGACCTGGTCGAGCAGCTTGAGGATGTTGCCGCCGTGCACGTTGCCGGAGAAGTTGGCGGTGTCGGGCGTCATCAGCACCGTCATCGTCAGTTGGTGGGCGGGCAGGTCCATGGCGCGTTCGGTTCGAGTCAACTGAAGCGGTGGATTGTGGTGCTGCGCCACGTGCTGCCGGGCCGCAGCACGGTGCTCGGCCAGTCGCCGCTGGCTTCGTGGTGCGGGGAGTCGGGGTTGTGCTGGGTCTCCAGGCACAGGCCGTCGCCCTGGCGGTAGATGCGCCCACCGGGGCCGGCGAGCGAGCCGTCCAGGAAGTTGCCGGAGTAGAACTGCACGGCGGGCTCGGTGGTGAGCACCGCCATGCGGCGGCCACTGGCCGGGTCCTGCAGCGTGGCGGCGTGGCGCAGGCCATCGGCATCGGGCAGGCCGTCGAGCAGCCAGTTGTGGTCGTAGCCCTTGGCCAGCAGCAGCTGCGGGTGGGCCTGGCGGATGCGCGCGCCGACGCGCGTGGCCGTGCGGAAGTCGAACGGCGTGCCGGCCACGGGCGCGTGGCGCTGCGGGATGAGGTGGCGGTCGACCTCGCTGTAGCGCGACGCGGCCAGCGTGAGCTCGTGGTCGAGCACGCTGCCGGCGCCGGCGAGGTTGAAGTAGTCGTGGTGGGTGAGGTTCACGACGGTGGCGCGGTCGCAGGTGGCTTCGTAGTCGATGCGCCAGGTGTTGTCGGTGGCGCTCAGCGCGTAGCGCACGCTCACCCGCAGCTCGCCGGGGAAGCCCATCTCGCCGTGCGGGCTGGTGTAGCGCAACAGGAGCGCGGCGGCCTCGCCCTCGCGCGGCGCGGCCGGCTCGGCCTGCCACAGGCGGTGGCCGAAGCCCTCGGCGCCGCCATGCAGGCAGTTGGGGCCGTCGTTGCGGCTGAGCGTGTGGGTCTCGCCATCCAGCGAGAAGCTGGCGCCGGCGATGCGGTTGCCGTAGCGGCCCACGATGATCCCGAACGACGGGTTGCGGTGCACGTAGTCGTCGAGGTTGTCGAAGCCCAGCACGACGTTGGCCGTGCGGCCCGCGGCGTCGGGCACCCACAGCCCGGTGACGATGCCGCCGAGCGTGATGGCCGTGAGCGTGAGCCCGCGGCCGTTGCTCAGCGTGTATTCATGGACGACCCGGCCGTCGGACAGGCGGCCGTACTCGTTGGTCATCATTTCAACGGTCCCCGGGATGTCGAAGTCATGGAACTTGGCATGTGGTGCATGGCCCAGCGGCTGCCGTGGAACTGGCTTTGCCAGGCCACTGGCAGCGCCCCCTTGAGGGGGCCGGCGAAGCCGGTAGGGGGTGGGCTCAACTCCAGCCGCCGTCCACGACGAAGTCCTGCGCGGTGCACATCGCCGAGTCATCGGCCGCGAGGAACAGCGCCATGCGGGCGATGTGCTCGGGCATCAGCGGCGCGTCGATGCACTGGCCCTTGGCGATGTCCTTCTTGGTTTCTTCCGTGACCCAGAGCTGCAGCTGCTTCTCGGTCATGACCCAGCCCGGCACGAGCGTGTTGACGCGGATCTTGTGCGGCCCGAAGTCGCGGGCCAGGCAGCGCGTGAGGCCCTGAATGGCCGCCTTGCTGGCGGTGTAGGCCGGCATGCCGCCCTGCTTGAGCATCCAGCTGATGGAGCCGAAGTTGACGATGCTGCCGCCACCGGCGGCCTGCATGTCGGGCAGCACGGCCTGGGCGGTGAAGAACTGGTGCTTGAGGTTCACGGCGACGCTCGCATCCCAGAACGCGGGCGTGGTGTCGGCCACGGCGTGGCGCTTGTCGTTGGCGGCGTTGTTGAGCAGCACCGTGAAGGGGCCCACGCGCTCGCGCAGCGTGGCGATGGCCGCGCGCAGCGCGTCGACGTCGGACAGGTCGGCCGCGACGAAGGCCGGCGCGTGGCGCGACGTGCCGGCCAGGCGTGCGGCCAAGGCCTGGCCCTCGGCCGCCGCCAGGTCGATGAAGGCCACCCGGGCGCCCTGCGCCGCAAAGGCTTCCACCAGCGTCTGGCCGATGCCGGTGGCCCCGCCGGTGATCAGGACGGCACGGTCCTGCAGGCTGGGATAGAGGGCGTAGGAACTCATGCGTTGTCTCCGGAATGGCCAGCAGCCCGGCTCTCCGGCCGGGGATGGGCGGGATTATTAGTCATACTTTTTTCTTTGCAAAGTTGCCATTTATCGGGTTAACCCCAATGATCGACTGCAAATAGTCATACTTTAATGAGAACCAACGCCGGCGAGACAGTCGGCCCGCGCGCCGCTCGACGGTGCCGGTATGCCATTTCCCACCGAGACAAGGGACAGCCATGAGCGCCTCCGCCACCCGACCCTACCGCGGCGTCTTCCCGGTCGTGCCGACCATCTTCCACGCCGACGGCACGCTGGACCTGCCCGGCCAGCTGCGCTGCGTGGACTTCATGATCGATGCCGGCTCCACGGGCCTGTGCATCCTGGCCAACTTCTCGGAGCAGTTCGTGCTGTCCGACGCCGAGCGCGAGACGCTGACGCGGGCCATCCTGCAGCACGTGGCCGGCCGCGTGCCCGTCATCGTCACGACGACGCACTACTCGACGCAGATCTGCATCGAGCGCAGCCGCCTCGCGCAGGACCTGGGTGCGGCCATGGTGATGGTGATGCCGCCGTACCACGGCGCCACGTTCCGCGTGTCCGAGGGCCAGATCGAAGCCTTCTACCAGCGCCTGTCCGACGCGATCGACATCCCGATCATGATCCAGGACGCCCCGGTGGCGGGCACGCCGCTGCCGGTGCCGCTGCTGGCGCGCATGGCCACCACCATCGAGCACGTGAAGTACTTCAAGCTGGAAATGCCGCAGGCCGCCAGCAAGATGCGCGAGCTGATCCGCGTGGGCGGCGCCGCCATCGAGGGGCCGTGGGACGGTGAAGAGGCCATCACGCTGCTGGCCGACCTGGACGCGGGCGCGACCGGCGCGATGACCGGCGGCGCCTACCCGGACGGCATCCGGCTGATCTTCGACGCCTTCCACCGCGGCGACCGCGAGGAGGCCGTGGTGCAGTACGGCCGCTGGCTGCCCCTCATCAACTACGAGAACCGCCAGGGCGGCATCCTGACCGCCAAGGCGCTGATGAAGGCCGGCGGCATCATCCAGAGCGACGCGCCGCGCCACCCCTTCCCCGAGATGTCGCCCGAAGTGCGCGCCGGTCTGCTCGATGCAGCCCGGCGCCTCGACCCGCTGGTCCTGCGCTGGGGCCGTTGATGCGTGCCCTCGTCGCAGCGCTGCTGGCGCTGTGCCTGGCCGTGCCCGCACCCACGCTCGCAGGGGCGCTCGAACCCCAGGGCGACACCGGCGCGCATGACCCGACGCTGCTGATGCAGCGCGACCGCTGGTTCGTGTTCACCACCGGCCCGGGGCTGCAGCGCCTGGTGTCGCGCGACGCGGGCGCCACCTGGCAACGCCTGCCCCCCGTCTTCACCGAGGCCCCGGCCTGGTGGGCCGAGGCCGTGCCGGCGCACCGGGGGCTGGACGTGTGGGCGCCCAAGCTCTTCGAGCACCACGGGCGCGTCTGGGTGCTGTATTCCATCTCCACCTTCGGCAAGAACCGCTCGGCCATCGGCCTGGCCAGCGCCGAGCGGCCCGATGGCGCCTGGCGCGACGAAGGCCTCGTCGTGCAAAGCCGTGCCGAGGACCGCTTCAACGCCATCGACCCCGACCTGTTCGTGGAGCGCGATGGCCGCCTGTGGCTCAGTTATGGCTCCTTCTGGGACGGCCTGCGCCTGACCGAGCTGAGCGCCGACACGCTGCGCCCCATCGGCCCCACGCGCTTCATCGCGCAGCGCAAGGCCGGCATCGAGGCGCCGACGATCTGGCGCCGCGGCGAGTGGGTCTACCTGCTCGCGTCCTACGACCTGTGCTGCCGGGGCAAGGACAGCACCTACAACGTGCGCGTGGGCCGTGCGCGCAGCGTGGACGGCCCCTTCCTCGACCGCGACGGGCAAGACCTGCTCACCGGGGGCGGCACGCCGCTGCTGGCCGGCGGTGCGCGCTGGAAGGGCCCGGGCCACCAGGACGTGGGCAGCGACGCGACGGGCGACTGGCTCGTGCACCACGCCTACGACAGCGAGCGCGGCGGCAAGCCGCACTTGCGCATCAAGCGCATCGCGTGGTCCGCCGACGGCTGGCCCAGCGTGGCCCAAGAAGACTGAACCGGAGACCCCACCGTGGCTGGCCTCAAGTTGGAGAACGTCTGCAAGCGCTATGGCGCGGTGCAGGTCATCGAGAAGCTGTCGCTGGACGTGGCGGACGGCGAGTTCGTCGTCTTCCTCGGCCCCTCGGGCTGTGGCAAGACCAGCCTGCTGCGCATGGTGGCGGGCCTGGAGGAGGTCAGCGGTGGGCGCATCCTCATCGGCGAGCGCGACGTGACGACGGCGCCGCCCGGGCAGCGCAACCTCGCCATGGTGTTCCAGCACTACGCGCTCTACCCGCACATGACGGTGCGCGACAACCTCGCCTTCGGGCTGAAGAACCTCGGCGTGCCGGCCGACGAGATTGCGCGGCGCATCACCGAGTCGGCCCGCATGCTGGAGCTCGCCGCGCTGCTGGACCGCAAGCCGGGCCAGCTCTCGGGCGGCCAGCGCCAGCGGGTGGCCATTGGCCGCGCGGTGGTGAAGGAGCCGGGCATCTTCCTGTTCGACGAGCCGCTGTCCAACCTCGACGCGGCCCTGCGCGGGCGCACGCGGCTGGAGCTGGCGCAGCTGCACCAGCGCCTGGGCGCGACGATGGTGTTCGTCACGCACGACCAGATCGAGGCGATGACGCTGGCCACGCGCATCGTGGTGATGAAGGGCGGCGCGATCGAGCAGGTGGCCACGCCGGCCGAGCTGTACCGGCGGCCTGCGACGAAGTTCGTGGCGAGCTTCATCGGCACGCCGGGGATGGGGTTCGTGCCGGTGTCGGGTGTGTCGGCTGCGTCGGGTGAGGGAGGCCTGGCCGTCGTGACCGTGCCAGGTGGTGGGACCGTGGCCACGCGGGTGCCGCTGGGGGGGCTGCCGGCGTCGGGGCTGGTGCTGGGTGTGCGGCCGGAGAACCTGCGCGTCTCGGCCGATGGGCCGTTGCGCGGGCGGGTGGCGCTGGTGGAGTTCCTCGGGGAGCGGACGCTGGCGCACCTGGTGCTGGGCGATGGGACGGCGCTGATTGCCACCGTGCCAGCGGGCGCGGTGTCGCCGCGGATGGGCGAGCACGTGGCCGTGGCGGTGGATGTGGCGGAGGCGCATTTGTTTGATGAGGCGGGGCGGGCTTACCACGCGCTGGAGGCGATCGCGTGAGTACGCTGCCTTTCGTTGCTGTGCCTTGTTGGCGAGGCCCAGCCGGGAGTTCGCCCCGGCGGGCGACCTACTTTTTGTCCCGACAAAAAGTAGGCAAAAAACGGCCCCTGCAAAACCGCCCCTGCGCTGCGCTTCGGGGTCCCCTGCGATGCTCGCAACCCGGGGGCGCGCCCAACTCACTTCGCTACGCTCCGTTCAGACAAAGGGGCGCGAGTCAGTTATTGAAGCGCGCTGCGCGCGCCCCCCGGGTTGCTGCGCTTCTCGGCGGTTTAGAAGGGGAGGCCCACAAACAGCCGAAACAGCCAACAGCCAAACGCCACATCCCTTCGGTCGTGGCTGTTCCTCACTCCCCCTTGGAGTCCGCCGAGCAGCGGAAGGCCTTGAGGGCGCGTGCGCAGCACGCTTCAACAACTGACTCCGCGCAACTGTTTGACCGGAGCGTAGCGGAGGGAGTTTTGCGCGGGCCCTCAAGGCCTGAGCAGCGCAGGGCAGCCCGCTGCGAAGCAAAGGGCCGGACGGAACGGGGGCGACTTTTTGCCTTCTTTTTGGTCGCTCAAAAAGAAGGTCGCCCGCCGGGGCGACGTCCCG
>JAEUPJ010000076.1 GCA_016790285.1 Roseateles sp.
CCTGGATCTGGCCGGTGGTCAGCGCGCTGATCTGGGCGGTGGTGAGGCTGCCGACCTCGTCCGAGGTCAGGGACTGGATCTGGTCAGACGAGAGACCGCGCAGCGCTGCCGTGGTGACCGAGCGCAGGTCGGCCGTCTCCATCTTGGAGAGCTGGTCGGTCGTCAGCGAGGCGAACTGGGCCGAGGACAGCGTGGCGAACTGGCTGGAGCCCAGGGCGTTGAGGCTGTCGGTGCCCAGGTTGCTGAGCTGGTCGGTGGTCAGCGACTGGATCTGGCCGGTGGTGAGCTTGTTGACCTGGTCGGAGGCCAGGGCATTGAGGTCATCGGTGTTGAGCGTGCTGACCTGGGCGGTGGTGAGCGCCACGATCTGGCTGGAGCTCAGGGCGCGGAGCTGGTCGCTGGTCAGGCCGTCGAGCTGGGTGCTGGTCAGGGCACGCAGCGAGGCGGTGGTCAGCGCACGCATGTCCGCGGCCTCGATGGCCGAGAGCTGGTCGGTGGACAGCGCGGCCGCCTGGGCCGAGGACAGCGCAGCGATCTGCGCGGAGCTCATGGCGGCCATGTCGGCAGCCTCCAGGCCCTTGACCTGCGCCGTGGAGAGCGTGCTGATCTGGGCCGTGGACAGGCTCGACACCTCGTCGGAGGTGAGGGACTGGACCTGGTCGGAGGACAGGCCGCGCAGCGCGTTGGTGGTGACGGCACGCAGGTCGGCCGTCTCCAGCTTGGCGAGCTGGTCGGTGGTGAGGGCGCCGAACTGGGTGGAGGACAGCGTCGCGAACTGCGACGAGCCCATCGCGTTGAGGTTGTCGGTGGTGAGGCTGCTGAGCTGGGCGGTGGTGAGCGCCTGGACCTGCGAGGTGGACAGGCGGGCGATCTGGTCCGTGGTCAGCACGTTGAGGTCGTCGGTGGTGAGCCCGATGACCTGCGGGTTGGTGGTCAGCGCGTTGAGCTGGGCGCTGGTGAGGGCACGCAGCTGGTCGCTGGTCAGGCCGTCGAGCTGGGCGCTGGACAGGGCGCGCAGCGCGGTGGTGGTGATGGCGCGGATGTCGCTGGCCTCGATGGCCGAGAGCTGGTCGGTGGACAGCGACGAGAGCTGGGCCGAGGAGAGCGTGGCGACCTGGGCGCTGGTGAGCGCGGCCATGTCGGCCGTCTCCAGGCCTTGCAGCTGGGTGGTGGAGAGGGCGGCGATCTGGCCGGTGGACAGGCCGCCGATCTCGTCGGACGTGAGGGACTGGACCTGGTCGGAGGACAGGCCACGCAGCGCGGCGGTGGTGACGGCGCGCAGGTCGGCCGTCTCCAGCTTGGAGAGCTGGTCGGTGGTGAGCGAGCCGAACTGGGCCGAGGACAGCGTGGCGAACTGGGCGGTGCCCAGGGCGTTGAGGCTGTCGGTGGCCAGGTTGCTCAACTGGTCTGTGGTCAGCGACTGGATCTGGCCGGTGGAGAGCTTGTTGAACTGGTCGGAGGCCAGGGCGTTGAGGTCGTCGGTGTTCAGCGTGCTGACCTGGGCGGTGGTGAGCGCCTGGATCTGGCCGGAGGTGAGGGCGCGCAGCTGGTCGCTGGTCAGGCCGTCGAGCTGGGTGCTGGACAGGGCGCGCAGCGTGGCGGTGGTGATGGCGCGGATGTCGCCGGCCTCGATGGCCGAGAGCTGGTCGGTGGACAGCGCGGCGGCCTGGGCGGAGGACAGCACGGCGACCTGGGCGGTGGTCAGGGCCACCATGTCGCCGGCCTCCAGGCCCTTGACCTGGGCCGTGGTCAACGCGCCGACCTGGGCGGTGGACAGCGAGCCGATCTCGTCGGAGGTGAGGGACTGGATCTGGTCGGAGGACAGGCCGCGCAGCGTGTTGGTGGTGACGGCGCGCAGGTCGGCCGTCTCCAGCTTGGAGAGCTGGTCGGTCGTCAGCGCGGCGAACTGGGTCGAGGACAGCGTGGCGAACTGGGCAGTGCCCAGGGCGTTGAGGCTGTCGGTGTTGAGGTTGCTGAGCTGGTTGGTCGTCAGCGCCGAAACCTGGGTCGTCGTCAGCTTGTTGAACTGGTCCGACGCCAGGGCGTTGAGGTCATCGGTGTTCAGCGTGCTGACCTGGCTGGTCGTCAGCGC
This sequence comes from Roseateles sp., assembly GCA_016790285.1. GTDB lineage: Bacteria > Pseudomonadota > Gammaproteobacteria > Burkholderiales > Burkholderiaceae_C > Pelomonas. The sequence continues at coordinate 2,093 of JAEUPJ010000076.1, forward strand.
CACGATCTGGCTGGAGGTGAGGGCGCGGAGCTGGTCGCTGGTCAGGCCGTCGAGCTGGGTGCTGGACAGCGCACGCAGCGCGGCGGTGGTGATGGACTTGACGTCCGGCGCCTCGATGGCGGCGAGCTGGTCGGTCGAGAGCGAGGCCACCTGGGCGGAGCTCATGACGCCGATCTGGCCGGTGGTCAGGGCCACCATGTCACCGGTGGTCAGGCCCTGCATCTGGCCCGTGGTGAGCGTGCTGATCTGGCTGGTCGTGAGCGAGCCCACCTCGTCGGAGGTCAGGGACTGGATCTGGTCGGACGTCAGCCCACGCAGCGCTGCCGTGGTGACCGAGCGCAGGTCGGCCGTCTCCATCTTGGACAGCTGGTCGGTCGTGAGGGCGCCGAACTGGGTGGAGGAGAGCGTGGCGAACTGGGCCGAGCCCATCGCGTTGAGGTTGTCGGTGGTGAGGCTGCCGAGCTGGCCGGTGGTGAGCGCCTGGATCTGCGTGGTCGACAGCCGGGCGATCTGCTCGGTCGTCAGCACGTTCAGGTCATCGGTGGTCAGGCCCACGACCTGCGGTGCCGTCGTCAGCGCGTTGAGCTGGGCGCTCGTGAGGGCGCGCAGCTGGTCGCTGGTCAGGCCGTCGATCTGGGCGCTGGACAGGGCACGCAGCGCGGTGGTCGTGAGCGCCTTGATGTCGGCCGCCTCGATGGCGGCGAGCTGGTCGGTGGACAGGGCCGCCACCTGGGCGGACGTCAGCACCGCGACCTGGGCGCTGGTGAGGGCGACCATGTCGCCGGTCGTCAGGCCCTGCACCTGGGTGCTGGTGAGCGCGCCGACCTGGGCGGTCGTGAGGCTGCCGACCTCGTCGGAGGTGAGCGACTGGATCTGGTCGGAGGACAGGCCGCGCAGTGCGGCGGTGGTGACCGAGCGCAGGTCGGCCGTCTCCAGCTTGGACAGCTGGTCGGTCGTGAGCGCACCGAACTGGGTGGAGGAGAGCGTCGCGAACTGGGCCGTGCCCAGCGCGTTGAGGCTGTCGGTGCCCAGGTGGTTGAGCTGGTCGGTCGTCAGCGACTGGATCTGCGACGTCGTCAGCTTGTTGACCTGGTCCGACGCCAGGCTGTTGAGGTCGTCGGTGTTCAGCGTGCTGACCTGGCCGGTCGTGAGCGCCTGGATCTGCGTGGAGCTCAGCGCGCGCAGCTGGTCGCTGGTGAGGCCGTCGAGCTGGGTGCTGGACAGGGCCCGCAGCGTGGCCGTCGTGATGGCCCGCATGTCTGCGGCCTCGATGGCCGAGAGCTGGTCGGTGGACAGGGCTTCCGCCTGGGCGGAGCTGAGCACGGCGACCTGGGCGCTGGTGAGCGCCGTCATGTCGTTGGCTTCCAGGCCCTTGACCTGCGCCGTGGTCAGCGCGCCGATCTGGGCGGTGGAGAGGCTGCCGACCTCATCCGAAGTGAGGGACTGGACCTGATCGGAGCTCAGCCCACGCAGAGCGGCGGTGGTGACGGCGCGCAGGTCGGCCGTCTCCAGCTTGGAGAGCTGGTCGGTGGTGAGCGAGCCGAACTGGGTCGAGGACAGCGTGGCGAACTGAGCGGTGCCCAGAGCGTTGAGGCTGTCGGTACCGAGGTTGCTGAGCTGGTCGGTGCTGAGCGACTGGATCTGGCCCGTGGTGAGCTTGTTGAACTGGTCGGACGCCAGCGCGTTGAGGTCGTCCGTGTTCAACGTGCGGACCTGGCTGGTGGTCAGCGCCTGGATCTGGGTAGAGGTGAGGGCGCGCAGCTGGTCGCTGGTCAGCCCGTCGAGCTGGGTGCTGGTCAGGCCACGGATGGCCGCGGTGCTGATGACGCGGATGTCGCCGGTCTCGATGGCGGCGAGCTGGTCGGAGTTGAAGGCGCCGACCTGGGCCGAGCCGAGCACGCCGATCTGGGCGCTGGTCAGCGCGACCATGTCGCCGGTGGTGAAGCCTTGCAGCTGCGTCGTGCTCAGGCTGCTGACCTGCGCCGTGGTGAGAGACCCGACCTCGTCGGAGCTGAGGTTGCTGATCTGGTCGGACGTGAGGCCGCGCAGCGCGGCCGTGGTGACGGCACGCAGGTCGGCCGTCTCCAGGCGCGAGAGCTGGTCGGTGGTGAGGGCGCCGAACTGGGTGGACGTCAGCGTCGCGAACTGCGACGTGCCCATGCCGTTGAGGCTGTCGGTCGTCAGGTTGCTGAGCTGGTCGGTCGTCAGCGACTGGACCTGGGCGGTCGTGAGCTTGTTGAACTGGTCGGACGTGAGGCTGTTCAGGTCGTCCGTGTTCAGCGTGCGGACCTGGTCGGTCGTCAGCGCGACGATCTGGCTGGAGCTGAGCGCGCGCAGCTGGTCGCTGGTCAGGCCGTCCAGCTGCGTGCTGGTCAGGCCGCGCAAGGCCGCGGTGGACAGCGACCTCATGTCGCCCGTCTCGATGGCGGCGAGCTGGTCGGTGGAGAGCGCCCCGACCTGGGCCGAGCTCAGCGTGGCGATCTGCGTGGAGCTCAGGGCCACCATGTCGCCGGTGGTGAGGCCGCGCATCTGGCCCGTGCTGAGGGCCGCCACCTGGGCGGTGGACAGCGAGCCGACGGTGTCGGAGCTCAGCGCCTGGATCTGGTCGGAGGACAGGCCGCGCAGCGCAGCCGTCGTGACCGCGCGCAGGTCGGCGGTCTCCATGTGGGAGAGCTGGTCGGTGGTGAGCGCACCGAACTGGGCCGAGGACAGCGTCGCGAACTGCGACGAACCCATTGCATTGAGGCTGTCGCTGGTCAGGCGGCTCAGCTGGTCGGTCGTGAGGGCCAGGACCTGTGCGGTCGTGAGCTTGTTGAACTGGTCGGACGCCAGGCTGTTGAGGTCATCCGTGTTCAGCGTGCGGACCTGGTCGGTCGTCAGCGCCGTGATCTGGCTGGACGTCAGCGCGCGCAGCTGGTCGCTCGTGAGGCCGTCGAGCTGGGTGCTGGTCAGGGCGCGCAGCGCGCCGGTCGTGAGCGCACGCAGGTCTCCCGTCTCGATGGCGGCGAGCTGGTCGGTCAGCAGGCCGGCCACCTGGGCCGAGCTGAGGGCGGCGACCTGTGCGGTGCTCAGGGCCACCATGTCGCCGGTCGTCAGGCCCTTGACCTGGGCGGTGGTGAGCGCGCCGATCTGGGCGGTGGTGAGGCTGCCGACCTCGTCGGAGCTCAGGCTCTGGATCTGGTCGGAGCTCAGGCCGCGCAGGGCGGCCGTCGTGACGGCGCGCAGGTCGGCCGTCTCGAGCCGGGCGAGCTGGTCGGTGGTGAGGGCGCCGAACTGGGTGGCGCTCAACGTGGCGAACTGGGCGGTGCCCAGCGCGTTGAGGTTGTCGGTCGTGAGCGCGCCGAGCTGGGTGGTCGTCAGCGACTGGATCTGGCCCGTGGAGAGCTTGTTGAACTGGTCGGTGCCCAGGCTGTTGAGGTCATCGGTGTTCAGCGTGCTGACCTGCGCGGTGGTCAGCGCATTGATCTGGGCCGAGGTCAGCGCGCGCAGCTGGTCGCTCGTGAGGCCGTCCAACTGCGTGCTGGTCAGCGCGCGCAGCGCGACGGTGCTGAGCGCCTTGAGGTCGGCGGCTTCGATGGCCGAGAGCTGGTCGGTGGACAGCGCGCCGACCTGGGCGGTGCTGAGCACCGCGACCTGGGCCGTGCCCAGGGCGATCATGTCGTTGGCGTTGAGGCCCTGGACCTGCGTGCTGGACAGCGCGGCAATCTGCGCTGTGGTGAGGGCCCCGATCTCGTCGCTGGCCATCGAGGCGATCTGGTCGGACGTGAGCCCGGCCAGTGCCGCGGTCGTCACGGCGCGCAGGTCGGCGGTTTCCAGGCGCGAGAGCTGGTCGGTCGTGAGCGAGCCGAACTGGCGCGAGGTGAGGGTGGCGAACTGGGCGGTGCCCAGCGCGTTCAGGCTGTCGGTGCCCAGGCTGCTGAGCTGGCTGGTCGTCAGCGACTGGATCTGGCCGGTCGAGAGCTTGTTGAACTGGTCGGAGGCCAGCGCGTTGAGGTCATCCGTGTTCAGCGTGCTGACCTGGGCGGTGGTGAGCGCCTGGATCTGGCCGGACGTGAGGGCGCGCAGCTGGTCGCTCGTCAGGGCGTCCAGCTGGGTGCTGGACAGGCCGCGCAGTGACGCGGTCGTCAGGAACTTGATGTCCGCGGCTTCCAGCGACGAGAGCTGGTCGGTCGAGAGGCTCCTGGCCTGGTTGGAGTTCAGCGCGCCGACCTGGGACGAGGTCAGGGCCACCATGTCGGCGCCGTTCAGCCCGGCCAGCTGGCTGGTGCTGAGCTGGCCGATCTGGGCGGTGCTGAAGGCCTGGATCTGGTCGGTGGTCAGCACGCCGATCTGGTCGGAGTTGAAACCGCCGATCGACGCCGTCGAGATGGCTCGCAGGTCCTCCGTCTGGAACGCCCGCAGCTGGTCGCTCGTCAAGACGGACAGGCCGCTGGAGGTGATCACAGCGGCCTGCGTGGTAGTCAGCGCAATGAGCTGATCCGTGCTGAAGGCAGCCCAGTCTTCCGTGGTGAAGTCCCGGATCGTGGTCGTCGTCAGACCAGGGATTCGGGCGACCGGGATGAACGGGACGATGCTTGCCATGGCGGTATACCTGCTGTGCTGATGGCCACCGGCCCGAAAGGGGCGATGGCCGTGCGTCGAAAAAAGTGCCCTCGACGCTGGGCGAATCTGTGGGTGCTGCCGGCCCGCCGCAGGACGGCCGGCGGTGCCAACAGCGTCTCGCCATCCGGGTTCGCCCTCGGTTTTGGCCGGGCGGACGCATCCCTAGATTTGAAGAGCTTCGATCGGTTATCGGGCCGCCCCGGCTTGACTTGAGGAAAAAGGTCTCAAATGCGGCCGCGGCGGTGCAAATCGGGGCGCCGCCCACCGCCGGCATGGGCCGGACGGCGGGCGGTTTTCCCACTCGTCGGCATGCTAGTAACGGGATGTGAAGCTCACGCGCCGATAAGGCGGGGCTTTCGGTGGCAGTTCACGCCGGCCCCGAATACCTTTCAGGAAGCTGTCTGCGTGGCGCTCAAGCCATTGGAAAAATGGGTCTGCACGAGCTGCCGGCAAGCTGGCGCATCCCGCGACAGCAGCGCCTGCATGATGGCGCGGTGTTCCAGCAGCGATTCCTCCAGCCGCCCCTCGCGAAAGAGCGAGTGGTGCCGGTTGAGCTTCATGAGGCGGCGCAGGTCTCCCACGATCTGGAGCCGCCAGCGGTTGCCGTCGATCTCCAGCACCCGCAGGTGGAACTGCTCGTTGGCGGCGAAGAACGCGTCACGGTCGGGCAGGGCCTCTTCCAGCGCGCGGTGCAGGTGGCCCAGTTCGGTCAGCTGCGCGTCCGTCGCCCGGGTGGCCACCTCGGCGGCTGCGTCGCTTTCGAGCAGCGCCAGCAGTTGGTAGGCTTCCCGCACGTCGCGCTCGCTCATCTCCGTCACGTAGGCGCCGCGGCGCAGCTTCATCGTGACCAGGCCCTCGGCCGCCAGCACCTTCAAGGCTTCGCGCAGCGGCGTGCGGCTGATGCCCAGCTCGCCGCAGAGCTTGAGCTCGTCCACCCAGCTGCCCGGCTCCATCTCCCGCGTCAGGATGCGCTGGCGCAACTGGTCCGCCACCTGTTCGTACAGGGCGGTCGAGGCGAGCGGGGCGGCGGGGTGGGCAGGCTTGGCAGGCATTCGGCGGGCGGGTGCTGTCAGCTCAGTGTACAGATTCTGAATTCATAATTATGAATGACGGGTCGGCTAAGATCACGCCCCAGTTACAGGAGAGTTTCGATGTCGGACGCCAGCCACGATGCCCAGCCCAGCGGGGACGCCCCGGAGTTCAAGACCGCCACGCTGGAGCAGTGGAATAAGGCCGCCGCCAAGTCCGCCCCGGGCGGCGACGTGTCGGCCCTGAACTGGGTCACGCCCGAGGGCCTGACCGTCAAGCCGCTCTACACCGCCGCCGACACCGCCGGCCTGCCGCATGCCGACACCCTGCCGGGCTTCGAGCCCTTCGTGCGCGGCCCGCAGGCCACCATGTACGCCGCGCGCCCGTGGACGATCCGCCAGTACGCGGGCTTCTCCACCGCCGAGGAAAGCAACGCCTTCTACCGCAAGGCCCTGGCGGCGGGCGGGCAGGGCGTGTCGGTGGCGTTCGACCTGGCCACCCACCGCGGCTATGACAGCGACCACCCGCGCGTGACCGGCGACGTCGGCAAGGCCGGCGTGGCCATCGACTCGGTGGAGGACATGAAGATCCTGTTCGACGGCATCCCGCTGGACAAGGTGTCGGTCTCCATGACGATGAACGGCGCCGTGCTGCCGGTGCTGGCCGGCTACGTGGTGGCGGCCGAGGAGCAGGGCGTGGGCCAGCAGCAGCTGGCCGGGACCATCCAGAACGACATCCTCAAGGAGTTCATGGTCCGCAACACCTACATCTACCCGCCGGAGCCGTCGATGCGCATCGTCGGCGACATCATCGAGTACACGGCGCGGGCCATGCCCAAGTTCAACTCGATCAGCATCTCGGGCTATCACATGCAGGAGGCGGGCGCCAACCAGGCGCTGGAACTCGCCTTCACGCTGGCCGACGGGCAGGAGTACGTGCGCACCGCCATGGCCAAGGGCCTGAGCGTGGACGATTTCGCGCCGCGCCTGAGCTTCTTCTGGGCCATCGGGATGAATTTCTATCTCGAGATCGCCAAGATGCGCGCCGCGCGGCTGCTGTGGTGCCGCATCATGAAGGGGTTTGGTGCCACCAACCCCAAGAGCCTCATGCTGCGCACCCACTGCCAGACCTCGGGCTGGAGCCTGACCGAGCAGGACCCGTACAACAACGTGGTGCGCACCACCATCGAGGCCATGGCCGCCGTCTTCGGTGGCACGCAGAGCCTGCACACCAACTCGCTGGACGAAGCCATCGCGCTGCCCACCGAGTTCAGCGCGCGCATCGCGCGCAACACCCAGCTCATCATCCAGGAAGAGACCCACATCACCAGCGTCGTCGACCCCTGGGCCGGCAGCTACATGATGGAAAAGCTGACCCAGGACATGGCCGACAAGGCCTGGTCCATCATCGAGGAGGTCAACGCCCAGGGCGGCATGATCAAGGCGGTGGACTCGGGCTGGGCCAAGCTCAAGATCGAGGCGAGTGCGGCCGAGAAGCAGGCCCGTATCGACTCGGGCGCCGACGTCATCGTGGGCGTCAACAAGTACAAGCTCGCCAAGGAAGACCCGATCGAGATCCTGGACGTGGACAACGTCAAGGTGCGCGAGGCCCAGATCGAGCGCCTCAAGCACATCAAGGCCACGCGCAACACCGAGGCCGTGCAGGGCGCGCTCGGCGCGCTGACCCGCGCCGCGGAGAACAACGAGGGCAACCTGCTGGAGCTCGCCATCGAGGCCATGCGCCTGCGTGCGACGGTGGGCGAGGTGTCCGACGCGCTGGAGGCCGTCTTCGGCCGCCACCGCGCCGACACGCACAAGGTCAGCGGCGTCTATGCCGCCGCCTACGACTCGGCCGAGGGCTGGGCCAAGCTGCAGGCCGAGATCGCCGCCTTCGGCGAGGCGCAGGGCCGCCGCCCGCGCGTGATGATCGCCAAGCTCGGCCAGGACGGCCACGACCGCGGCGCCAAGGTGGTGGCCACGGCCTTTGCCGACCTGGGCTTCGACGTGGACATCGGCCCGCTCTTCCAGACCCCCGAGGAATGCGCCCGCCAGGCCATCGAGAACGACGTGCACGCGGTGGGCGTCTCCACGCTGGCGGCAGGCCACAAGACGCTGGTGCCGGCCATCATTGCCGAGCTCAAGAAGCAGGGCGCCGACGACATCATCGTGTTCGTGGGCGGCGTGATCCCGCAGCAGGACTACGCCTTCCTGTATGAGGCCGGCGTCAAGGGCATCTACGGCCCGGGCACGCCCATCCCGGCCAGCGCCAAGGACGTGCTGGAGCAGATCAAGGCCCAGTTCGCCGGAGTGGCGGCTTGAACCTGGCGCTGGAGCCCGTCGTCGACGCCGACTTCGAGGCCATGCTGGCCTTGCGGATCGACGCGCTGCGGGAGAGCCTGGAGCGGCTCGGCCGCTTCAACCCCGAGGTCGCTCGCGCGCGGCTGAAGGCGCAGTTCCACCCGGAGTGGATGCGCCACCTCGTGCGTGACGGCGAGCGCGTCGGCTACTTCACCGTCGAGCCCCGCGAGGGCGAGCTGCGCCTGCACCACCTCTACCTCACGCCGGCTGTGCAAGGGCAGGGCATCGGGGCCTGGGTGATCGGCCACGTCAAGCAACGCGGCCTGCCCATCTCGCTGGCCGCGCTGCGAGAAAGCCGCGCGAACGACTTCTACCGGCGGCACGGCTTCCGTGTCGTGCAGGTGCAGGACTTCGACATCGAGTACCGCTGGGAGCCCGAGGCATGAGCGACCTGGCGCAACGCCTGCAGGCTGGCGAACGCCGGGCGCTGGCCAAGGCCATCACGCTGATCGAGTCCACCCGGCCCGATCACCGCGAGCAGGCCGACGCGCTGCTGACCCGCCTGATGCCGGCCACCGGCCGCGCGCTGCGCCTGGGCATCTCGGGCGTGCCGGGCGTGGGCAAGAGCACCTTCATCGAGGCGCTCGGCGTCAGCCTCATCGAGCAAGGCCACCGCGTGGCGGTGCTCACCATCGACCCCTCCAGCAGCATCTCCGGCGGCGCCATCCTGGGCGACAAGACGCGCATGGAGAAGCTTTCCATGGACACCCGGGCCTTCATCCGCCCGAGCCCCAGCAGCGGCACGCTCGGCGGCGTGGCCGAGAAGACCCGCGAGGCCCTGCTGCTGTGCGAAGCGGCGGGGTATGACGTGGTCATCGTCGAGACGGTGGGTGTCGGCCAGAGCGAGACGGCCGTGGCCGGCATGACCGACCTCTACCTGCTGCTGCAGCTGCCCAACGCGGGCGACGACCTGCAGGCCATCAAGAAGGGCGTCATGGAGCTGGCCGACCTCGTCGTCATCAACAAGGCCGACCTGGACGACGCCGCCGCCACGCGGGCGCAGGCCCAGATCACGTCCGCGCTGCGCCTGCTGCCCACGCATGCGGCCTCGGTGCAGCGCGTGATGAAGGTCAGCGCGCTCAAGGCCGATGGCATCGCCCCGCTGTGGGCGGCGCTCGGCAGCCTGCGCGCCGAGCGCGAAGCCAGCGGCGCCTGGGCAGCGCGGCGGCGCGAGCAGTCCCTGGCGTGGATGTGGGAGCGCATCCAGGCCGGCCTCAAGCAGGCCTTCCTCGCCCACCCGGCCGTGCGCGAGCAGCTCGACGCCGCCACCGCCGCCGTGCGCGACGGCCGCACGCCGGCCTCCACCGCCGCCCGCCAGTTGCTGGCCACCTTCCGGAGCGCCCCATGATCCACGGCCTGCACCACATCAACCTGCGTGCGCCGGCCGAGCTGCTGGCCGTGCTGCGCGACTTCTACCGCGACGCCCTCGGCCTGGAAGTCGGCCCACGCCCCGACTTCGGCACGGCGGGCTTCTGGCTCTATGCCGGCGGCCACCCGGTGCTGCACCTGTCCACGCAGCTCCCGCACGAGGTGCCGCGCGGCCCGGTCGACCCGGCCGCGCCCAGCACCTACGACCACACGGCGTTCGCCGGCACCGACCCCGAGGCCACCGCCGCCCGGTTGCGCGCGCACGGCGTGGCCTTCCGCGAAAGCCGCTCGGCCGTCACCGGCCAGCACCAGTTCTTCCTGCAAGACCCCGCCGGCAACGGCGTGGAGATCAATTTCCCGTTCTGACGAAAGCGTCCACACCATGCACGACATCCTGCAAGCACTGGAAGCCAAGCGCGCCCTCGCGCGCCTGGGCGGTGGCGACAAGCGCATCGCCGCCCAGCACGCCAAGGGCAAGCTGACCGCCCGCGAGCGGCTGGAGCTGCTCTTCGACGAAGGCAGCTTCGAGGAATGGGACATGTTCGTCGAGCACCGCTGCGTGGACTTCGGCATGGCCGACAACAAGATCCCCGGCGACGGCGTCGTGACCGGCTACGGCATGATCAACGGCCGCCTGGCCTTCGCCTTCAGCCAGGACTTCACCGTCTTCGGTGGTGCCCTCTCCGAGGCGCATGCCGAGAAGATCTGCAAGGTGATGGACCAGGCCATGAAGGTCGGCGCCCCGGTCATCGGGCTGAACGATTCGGGCGGTGCGCGCATCCAGGAAGGTGTCGCGTCCTTGGGCGGTTATGCCGACGTGTTCCAGAAGAACGTCCTGGCCTCGGGCGTCATCCCGCAGATCAGCATGATCATGGGCCCCTGCGCCGGCGGTGCCGTCTACAGCCCGGCCATGACGGACTTCATCTTCATGGTGAAGGACAGCAGCTACATGTTCGTCACGGGCCCCGAGGTCGTGAAGACCGTGACGCACGAGGAAGTGACGGCCGAGGAGCTGGGCGGCGCCACCACGCACAACACCAAGAGCGGCGTGGCGGACCTGTCCTTCGAGAACGACGTCGAGGCGCTCTTGATGCTGCGCCGCTTCTTCAACTACCTGCCGCTGTCCAACCGCGAGAAGGCGCCGTGCCGCCCGAGCGGCGACCCGGCCAGCCGGCTCGACCTGTCGCTGGACACCCTCGTGCCCGACAACCCCAACAAGCCCTACGACATCAAGGAACTCATCCTCAAGGTCGTGGACGACGGCGACTTCTTCGAACTGCAGCCCGACTACGCGAAGAACATCGTCACCGGCTTCGCGCGCATGGAAGGCCAGACGGTCGGCATCGTGGCCAACCAGCCGCTGGTCCTGGCCGGCTGCCTGGACATCAAGAGCAGCATCAAGGCCGCGCGTTTCGTGCGCTTCTGCGATGCCTTCCACATCCCCGTCATCACCTTCGTCGACGTGCCCGGCTTCATGCCTGGCACCTCGCAGGAGTACGGCGGCATCATCAAGCACGGCGCCAAGCTGCTCTACGCCTACGCCGAGGCGACCGTCCCGAAGATCACCGTCATCACGCGCAAGGCCTACGGCGGCGCATACGACGTGATGGCCTCCAAGCACCTGCGCGGCGACGTCAACTTTGCGTGGCCCAACGCCGAGATCGCGGTGATGGGGGCCAAGGGCGCGGTGGAGATCATCTTCCGCGAGGACAAGAAGGACCCGGCCAAGCTCGCCGAGCGCGAGGCCGAGTACAAGGCCCGCTTCGCCAACCCGTTCGTGGCCGGCGCCCGCGGCTTCATCGACGACGTGATCCAGCCGCACGAGACCCGCAAGCGCATCTGCCGCAGCCTGGCGATGCTCAAGGACAAGAAGCTCGAGAACCCGTGGCGCAAGCACGGCAACATCCCGCTGTAACGCCATGGCCAAGGCCACCTGCGCCGCCGAGGCGAAGCAACTGACCGACATCCCCAACATCGGCAAGGCCGCCGCGGCCGACCTGGTGGCCCTGGGCTTCACGACGCCGGCCGACGTGAAGCGCATGGACCCGTTCCAGGCCTACGACGCGCTGCGCGACCCCCAGGGCCGCCTGCACGACCCCTGCGTGCTCGACACCTTCATGGCCGCGCACGACTTCATGAACGGCGGGCCCGCCCAGCCGTGGTGGAACTTCACCGAGCAGCGCAAGCAGCTGCTGGGTCCAACGAGATAAGAGGCATCCCATGTTCACCAAGATCCTGATCGCCAACCGCGGTGAAATCGCCTGCCGCGTCATCGCCACCGCCCGCAAGATGGGCATCCAGACGGTTGCCGTCTACTCCGAGGCCGACAAGGACGCGCGCCATGTGGAGCTGGCCGACGAGGCCGTGCTGCTGGGCCCGGCGCCCTCGCGCGAGAGCTATCTCGTGGCCGACAAGATCATTGCCGCCTGCAAGCAGACGGGCGCCCAGGCCCTGCACCCGGGCTATGGCTTCCTGAGCGAGAACGAGGACTTCGCCCGCCGCTGCGAGGAAGAGGGCATCGTCTTCATCGGCCCCAAGCACTACAGCATCGCGGCGATGGGCGACAAGATCGCCTCCAAGAAGCTCGCCAACGAGGCCAAGGTCAGCACCATCCCCGGCCACAACGAGCCCATCCTGACACCGGAGGAGGCGGTGTCCATCGCCCAGCGCATCGGCTATCCCGTGATGATCAAGGCCAGCGCGGGCGGCGGCGGCAAGGGCCTGCGCGTGGCGTTCAACGACAAGGAGTGCTTCGAGGGCTTCACCTCCTGCCGCAACGAGGCGCGCAACAGCTTCGGCGACGACCGTGTCTTCATGGAGAAGTTCGTCGAGCAGCCGCGCCACATCGAAATCCAGGTGCTGGGCGACAGCCAGGGCAACGTCGTCTACCTGCACGAGCGCGAGTGCTCCATCCAGCGCCGCCACCAGAAGGTCATCGAGGAAGCGCCGTCGCCCTTCATCAGCGAGGCCACCCGCCGCGCCATGGGCGAGCAGGCCGTGGCGCTGGCCAAGGCGGTGAAGTACCAGAGCGCCGGCACGGTCGAATTCGTCGTCGGCAAGGACCAGGACTTCTACTTCCTGGAGATGAACACCCGGCTGCAGGTGGAGCACCCCGTCACCGAGTGCATCACCGGGCTCGACCTCGTGGAGCAGATGATCCGCGTGGCCGCCGGCGAGCCGCTGGCCTTCACGCAGGCCGAGATCAAGCGCGACGGCTGGGCCATCGAGTGCCGCATCAACGCGGAAGACCCCTTCCGCAACTTCCTGCCGTCCACCGGCCGACTGGTGCGTTACCAGCCGCCGGAAGCGACCATGGTGCAGGCCGAGCCGGGCCGCTTCGGCGTGCGCGTGGACACGGGCGTCTACGAAGGTGGCGAGATCCCGATGTTCTACGACTCGATGATCGCCAAGCTCATCGTGCACGGGAAGGACCGCAATGAGGCGATCGCCAAGATGCGCGAGGCCCTCAACGGCTTCGTCATCCGCGGCGTGTCCAGCAACATCCCCTTCCAGGCGGCGCTGCTGGCCCACCCGGACTTCGGTACCGGCAACTTCAACACCGGCTTCATTGCGCAGCATTACGCCAGCGGCTTCAAGGCCGAGGACGTGCCGCACGATGACCCGCTCTTCCTGGTGGCGCTGGCCGGTTTCATCCGCCGCAAGGCCCGCGAGCGTGAGGCCGGCATCACCGGGCAGCTGCCGGGCCACGAGGTTCAGATCGAGCACGACTACGTCGCCGTCGTGAACCTCGGCGGCGGCCGCAGTGAGCAGCACGCGCTGCAGATCACCGAGTTCGCCGGCGCGCTGGGCGAGGCGCGCGTGAAGGTGGGCGACAAGGACTACCGCATCGTCTCGCGCTCGCGCCTGAACGATGTGCGCATCAGCGGCACCGTCAACGGCCTGGCGTTCACCGCCCAGGCCGAGCGCGGCACGGCCAAGAACCCGCTGGCCTACCGCATCCAGCACGGCGGCCGCTCGATGGAGCTGACCGTGCTGAGCCCGCGCGCGGCCGAGCTGCAGGCGCTGATGCCCTACAAGGCGCCGCCCGACACGTCCAAGCTGCTGCTGTCGCCCATGCCGGGGCTGCTGGTGCACCTGGCCGCGCAGGTCGGCCAGACGGTGCAGGCCGGCGAGCGCCTGGCCGTCATCGAGGCCATGAAGATGGAGAACATCCTCACCGCCGTGCAGGACGTGACGGTGGCCGAGGTGCTGGCCAAGCCGGGCGAGAGCCTGTCGGTGGATCAGCCCATCCTGCGCTTTGCCTGAGTCGGTTGCCATCGTCGGCGCCGGCGTGGCCGGCGCGGCGGCGGCCATCCGGCTGGCCGAGCGGGGCGTGGAGGTCGACCTTTACGAGGCCGTGCCGGAGCCCAAGCCCATCGGTGCGGGCCTGCTCCTGCAGCCCACGGGCCAGCGCGTGCTGGCGGCCATGGGGCTGCTGAACGAGGCGCTGGCCTTGGGCACGCGCGTCGACCGCCTGTTCGGCGACACGCCCACGGGCCGCACTGTGCTCGACATGAGCTACCGGCGCTTTCAGGCGGACGCCTGCGGGCTGGGCATCCAGCGTGGCGCGTTGATGGGGCTGCTCTGGGCGCGCGTGCGGGCGCTGGGCATTCGCTGGCACTGCGGTGCCGCGGTGGAGGGGTTTTCGCAGGACGCCACGGGCGTGACGCTCCAGTTCGCCGGTGGCGCCAGCGCCCGGCATGCCGCGCTTGTCTTGGCCAACGGCAGCTTCTCCCGCCTGCGCGAGGGCGTGCGCGTGGCCCAGCATGCGCGGCCCTTCCCGTGGGGCGCGGTGTGGACTGTGCTGCCGGCGCCTGCGGGCTTCCCGCAGATTGAGCTGCGCCAGCGCTTCCGGGCGGCGTCGCAGATGCTGGGGCTGATGCCCGTGGGCAGGTCATCTCACGACGACCCTGAGCGCGGCATCAACCTGTTCTGGAGCCTGCCGGTGGCCGAGCTGGAGGGCTGGCAGACGCGCATCGGGCTGGATCGCCTCAAGCAGCAGATGGTCCACCTGTTCCCGGACGTCGCCCCGCTGCTGGCCGGCCTCACCGAGCCCGCGCAGCTGCGCGAGGCCCGCTATGCCGACGTCTGGATGCAGCGCTGGCATGACGGGCGCGTGCTGGCCATTGGCGACTGTGCCCACGGCATGAGCCCGCAGCTGGGGCAGGGCGCCAACATGGCGCTGATCGATGCCCACGAGCTGGCGGCTGATCTCGGCGGCGACTGGTCGCAGGTCTTCGCGCGCTACACGCGGCGGCGCCGCGCCCACATCCGCTTCTACGGCCAGGCCAGCAAGCGCCTCACGCCGATGTTCCAGTCCGATGCCGTCGTCGCCCCCTGGCTGCGCGACCGCTTCTTCGGCTGGGGTGGCCGGCTGCCCTACATCCATCAACAATCCATCGCCACCCTGGCTGGCTACAAGACTGGCTGGCTGTGGGGGCGGCTCAAACTCTGAGGACGAATCCCATGAGCACCACCTCGCGCCCCTTCCGTGTCCTGGGCCTGCAGCAGATCGCCATCGGCGCGCTGGACAAGGGCAAGCTGCGCCATCTCTGGGTCGACCTGCTGGGCGTGCCTGTCACGGGCAACTTCCGCAGCGAGCGCGAGAACGTGGACGAGGACATCTGCACGCTGGGGCAGGGCGCCCACGCCGTGGAGGTGGACTTGATGCAGCCGCTGGACCCCGAAAAAAAGCCCGCCGTGCACGCCACGCCGCTCAACCACATCGGCCTGTGGGTGGACGACCTGCCGGTGGCCGTGCAGTGGCTGGAGTCGCAAGGCCTGCGGTTTGCGCCGGGTGGCATCCGCCGGGGCGCGGCGGGGCATGACATCTGTTTCGTGCATCCCAAGGGCAACGAGCAGTTCCCGTTCGGGGGCGAGGGCGTGTTGATCGAGCTGGTGCAGGCGCCCTCTGAGGTGGTGGCCGCGTTGAGCCGCTCCTGACGCGGCTGGCGCGCCGGGCCAGAATGCGCGCCTTCGACTCGCGGCCCTTCATGCGCTTTCTTCTCGCTCCGCTCCTGCTCCTGGCCCTGCTGCCCACCGCGGCCCGCGCCTGGGGCAACCACACGCCCATGTGCTACCGCGCCTTCGAGCGCATGCCCGAGGTGGCCGGCGCCGCGCCCGTCAAGGCCGAGCCGCTGGAAGACTTCCTGCGGGCGCAGGAGCCAGCCATCGCCCGCACGCTGGACGCGCAGGAAGCCTGGGCGCGCGAGCACCTGAAGCACCACGCGGCGCGGCAGGAAGCGCTTCGTTTCGCGGTGGACCCGAAACGCAGCGACGCCGAACGTCGCGCGGCCTTCCTGCGCGCGCTGCGCCTGTCGCCGCACGCGCGCCTGGCGCTCTACCTGCAGGTGGACCCGCGCGAGCCCGAAACGAGCCGCCCGCCGCTGGACGCTGCTGCCGTCAGCGCCGCGCCACCGAGCAAGGGCGGCACGCAGCGCTTCGTCGCCCTGCAGCCCGGCGAGGCCGTGGCCCCGCTGGCGGTGCTGGCCTCGGCGTGTGACGAGCCCGACTACGGGCACGACCTCAACCTCTTCGACGACAACCCGGGCAGCCCGGCGAACCCTTCGTATGGCTTCGGCAAGCAGCCCTTCGGCAACCCGGCCGTGGCCATCGGCTCGCAGGCGCCGTTCCACATGGGCTTCTTCCATCAGGGGGCCGTCTTCAACACGCTGGCGCCGAGCTTCGCCCGCACCTTCACCGAGTTGCGCGTGCAGCAGTACAGCGGCCTGGCGGCGCTGGCCTGGCAGACGGGCCATGCGTACTGGGGTTGGCGATTTGCGGGGCTGGCCCTGCATCACGTGGAAGACCTGACCCAGCCCTACCACGCGAGCGCCGCGCCCGGCGCGACGCTGGGCCACATGATGTGGGTCAACCTCAAGGCCCAGCTGGGGGCGCCGGCCGACCGGCAGGGCCTGGTCGTGCTGCAGGGCAACCGGCATTTCGTGCTGGAACAGTTCCAGACGCGCTGGATCATCGAGAACGCCCGCCAGCGCCGCGACGGCCCGCTGGAGACGTCGCTGCGCGATGCCGCACGGGACGGCCGATATCCGCCCTGGAGCCCGGCCTATGTGCGTGAGGTGGTGGCCGCCGAAGCGCATGCGGCGGGGCCGGCGACCGATGCAGCGGTGGTGGTCGGGGCTCCGGCGAAATTCGTCTCTGACCCCAATTTTGACTTTGCCGCCAACGAGGTCCAGTTGGGGCCGGAGCTGGCGCGGGACCTGCAAGGGCAGCGGGACGCCCTGCATGCGGCCATCGCGGATCTGCTCGGGCACTTTGGCGCGCACAGCCGCAATGCACTGCGAGGGATGCTGAAGCAGGGCGCGACAGTCGTGCGTTGAATTTCGCCAACGACGAAACCAAAGTCGCTTTTTGGCGCAGAATTGCCTTCTTCGCGAAGGCTATGCTGGAGTCCAACCCACCATGCGACACGACCTCACCACCCTCAATCTCGTGCTGGCCATCGAGCAAACACGCTCGATCACCCGCGGCGCGGCCCAGGAGCACCTGGCGCTGGCCGCGGCGAGCAAGCGGCTTTCTGACCTCGAAAGCCGCCTCGGCGTGCAGCTCTTCGAGCGCCGCGCCCGCGGCGTCGAGCCGACGGAGGCGGGGCGGGCGCTGGTGCGCCACATCCGCTCCCTGCATGCGTCGCTCTACGCCCTCGAGACCGAGGTCATGGAGTTCTCGCGCGGCATCAAGGGCCACCTGCGCATCGCGTCCAACACCAGCGCCATCGCCGAGTGCCTGCCGCCTTACCTCGTCGAGTTCTCCCAGGCTCATGCGCAGATCCGCATCAGCCTGGAAGACCTGACCAGCGCCGAGGTGCAGGCGGCCGTCGCTGAAGGCCGGGCCGACGTGGGCGTGTTCACCGCACCGGTGCTGGACAACCGCGTGCAGACCTGGGTCTTCGCCCGCGGCCGCCTGGCGGCCCTGGTGCCCCTCAAGCACCCGCTGGCCAACCGCGAGGCGGTCAGCTTCGACGACCTGCTGGGCTACGACCTCATCGGCCTGCATGCCGGCGCCAGCGCCCAGGAGCTGATGCGCGAACAGGCCGCCGCCCGCGGCAAGACGCTCAATGCCCGCCTGCAAGTGCGCGGTTTCGACGGCATTGCCCAGCTCGTGGAGTCGGGCCTGGGGGTCGCCGTCCTTCCTGAACAACCGGCCGAGCGCTTCACCCGCGTCTTCGGCGTGCGCTGCCTGCGGCTTGAAGAGTCGTGGGCCGAGCGCGACTATTACCTGGGTGTGCTGCGCCAGCAGCGCCTGCCGACCGTCGTGCAGCGCTTCGTGGACACCCTCATTCCTCGCGAAAAGCAATGACCTCTCGTACGCTTTACGACAAGCTCTGGGACGAGCATGTCGTGCACACCGAGCCCGACGGCACGGCGCTGCTCTACATCGACCGTCACCTCGTGCACGAAGTGACCAGCCCCCAGGCCTTCGAAGGCCTGGACCTCGCCGGCCGCAAGGTCTGGCGCCTGAGCGCCAACCTGGCGGTCAGCGACCACAACGTACCCACGACCGACCGCAGCCAGGGCATCGCCGACCCCGTCTCCAAGCTGCAGGTCGACACGCTCGACGCCAACTGCGATCGCTTCGGCATCACGCAGTTCAAGATGAGCGACCGTCGCCAGGGCATCGTGCACGTCATCGGCCCGGAGCAGGGCGCGACGCTGCCCGGCATGACTGTCGTCTGCGGTGACAGCCACACCTCCACGCACGGCGCCTTCGGTGCGCTGGCGCACGGCATCGGCACCAGCGAGGTCGAGCACGTGCTCGCCACGCAGACGCTCTCGGCCAAGAAGGCCAAGAACCTGCTCGTCAGGGTCGAAGGCCAACTGCCCCGCGGCTGCGGCGCCAAGGACATCGTGCTGGCCATCATCGGCAAGATCGGCACCGCCGGCGGCACCGGCTACACCATCGAGTTCGCCGGCTCGGCCATCCGTGCCCTCTCCATGGAAGGCCGCATGACGGTCTGCAACATGGCCATCGAGGCGGGCGCGCGCGCCGGCCTGATCGCCGTGGACGACACCACGATCAACTACGTCAAGGGCCGCCCGTTCTCGCCGCAGGGCGTGGAGTGGGACCAGGCCG
The DNA here is from genome assembly GCA_016790285.1 of Roseateles sp. Lineage (GTDB taxonomy): Bacteria > Pseudomonadota > Gammaproteobacteria > Burkholderiales > Burkholderiaceae_C > Pelomonas. Next base: position 20,539 of record JAEUPJ010000076.1, read on the forward strand.
TGGCCTACTGGCGCACGCTGCACTCCGACGCCGGCGCGCACTTCGACAAGGTCGTCGAGATCGACGCCGCGCAGATCCGCCCGCAGGTCACCTGGGGCACCTCGCCCGAGATGGTGCTGGCCATCGACGACCACGTGCCCGACCCCGACAAGGAAAAGGACGCCGTCAAGCGCGGCGCCATCGAGCGCGCGCTGACCTACATGGCCCTCGAGCCGAACAAGGCGATCGCCGACATCCACGTCGACAAGGTGTTCATCGGCTCCTGCACCAACAGCCGCATCGAAGACATGCGCGAAGCCGCCGCTGTCGTGAAGCGCGTGGGCGGCCGCGTGGCCCGCAACATCAAGCTGGCCCTCGTGGTGCCGGGTTCGGGCCTCGTGAAGGCGCAGGCCGAAGCCGAAGGGCTGGACCAGGTTTTCAAGGCCGCCGGCTTCGAGTGGCGCGAGCCGGGCTGCTCCATGTGCCTGGCCATGAACGCCGACCGCCTGGAGCCGGGTGAGCGCTGCGCCTCCACCAGCAACCGCAACTTCGAAGGCCGCCAGGGTGCCGGTGGCCGCACCCACCTCGTGAGCCCCGCGATGGCCGCCGCTGCCGCCATGACCGGCCATTTCGTTGACGTGAGGACGTTGGCCTGACATGGACAAGTTCACCCTGCACTCGGGCCTCGTGGCCCCCATGGATCGCGAGAACGTCGACACCGACGCGATCATCCCCAAGCAGTTCCTGAAGTCGATCAAGCGTTCGGGCTTCGGCCCCAACCTGTTCGACGAGTGGCGCTACCTCGACCACGGCGAGCCAGGGCAGGACCCCGCCACCCGCAAGCCCAACCCCGACTTCGTGCTCAACCAGCCGCGCTACGCCGGCGCGAGCGTGCTGATTGCGCGCCAGAACTTCGGCTGCGGCTCCAGCCGCGAGCATGCGCCCTGGGCGCTGCAGCAGTACGGCTTTCGCGCCATCCTGGCGCCGAGCTTCGCCGACATCTTCTTCAACAACTGCTTCAAGAACGGCCTGCTGCCGATCCAGTTGCCGGAGAGCGCCATCGCGCGCCTGTTCGACGAAGTCGCCGCCTTCCCCGGCTACCAGCTCACCATCGACCTGCCGCGCCAGGTCGTCGTCAAGCCCGACGGCGCCGAGCTGCCCTTCGACATCGAGCCCTTCCGCAAGGAATGCCTCATCGGCGGGCTCGACGAGATCGGCCTGACGCTGCAGCACACCGACAAGATCCGCGCCTATGAGGCGGCCCGCATCGCCGCCAAGCCCTGGCTGAACAACCGAGTGATTTGATGAAGAAGATTGCAGTACTTCCCGGCGACGGCATCGGCCCGGAAATCATGGCCGAGGCCGTCAAGGTCCTGCAGGCGCTGGACCTGCCCTTGCAGCTGGAGTGGGCCGACGTCGGCGGCAAGGCCTACGAGACGAGCGGCCACCCGCTGCCGCCCGCCACGCTGAAGCTCGCTCAGGACGCAGATGCGGTGCTCTTCGGCGCCGTGGGCGACTGGAAGTACGACAAGCTGGAGCGCGCGCTGCGCCCCGAGCAGGCCATCCTCGGCCTGCGCAAGGCCCTGGGCCTTTTTGCCAACTTCCGCCCGGCCATCTGCTACGAGCAGCTCACGCACGCGTCCTCGCTCAAGCCCGAGCTCGTGGCGGGCCTCGACATCCTCATCATCCGCGAGCTGACCGGCGACATCTATTTCGGCCAGCCGCGCGGCCGCCGCACGGCGGTGGACGGCCACTTCCCCGGCGCGGAAGAGGGCTTCGACACCATGCGCTACTCGCGCCCGGAGATCGAGCGCATCGCCCACGTCGCCTTCCAGGCGGCCCGCAAGCGCAACAAGCGCCTGACCAGCGTCGACAAGGCCAACGTGCTGGAGACCTCGCAGCTGTGGAAGGACGTCGTCACCGAGGTTCACGCCCAGTACCCCGATGTCGAGCTCGACCACATGTACGTGGACAACGCCGCGATGCAGCTCGTCAAGGCGCCCAAGAAGTTCGACGTCGTCGTGACCGGCAACATGTTCGGCGACATCTTGTCCGACGAAGCCGCCATGCTGACCGGCTCCATCGGCATGCTGCCCTCCGCCTCGTTGGATGCGAACAACAAGGGCCTCTACGAGCCCTCGCACGGCAGCGCGCCGGACATCGCGGGCAAGGGAATCGCCAACCCGCTGGCTACAATCCTCTCCGCTGCCATGATGCTCAAGTTCTCCCTCAACCAACCCGACGCTGCCGCTCGCATCGAGCAGGCCGTGCAGTCGGTGCTGGCCCAGGGCTTGCGCACCGCCGACATCTGGAGTGAAGGCACCTCGAAGGTCACGACCCGCGAGATGGGCGACGCTGTCGTCAAAGCCATCACGACCACCAAAACCATTCAGAGCTAACGCTCCGTCTCGTCTCGCCCCGACCAAACCCGGCGAACGAGCCGGGGCCCAAAGTGGAAGGGGTTTGGTGACTGACAGATAAGGAATTGATGATGACGACCTTGGTAGGCCTTGTAGGCTGGCGCGGCATGGTGGGCTCGGTGCTCATGGAGCGCATGACCGCCGAGCGCGATTTCGACCTGATCGAGCCGCTGTTCTTCTCGACCTCCAACGCCGGCGGCACCGCCCCGGCCCAGGCCAAGAACGAGAAGTCGCTGCAGAACGCCTTCGACATCGAGCAGCTCAAGCGCTGCGACATCATCATCACCGCCCAGGGCGGCGACTACACGACCGAGGTCTATCCCAAGCTGCGCGCTGCTGGCTGGAACCGCCACTGGATCGACGCTGCCTCCACGCTGCGCATGGCGGACGACGCCGTCATCATCCTGGACCCGGTCAACCGCCCCGTCATCGACCAGGCGCTGGCCAGCGGCGGCAAGAACTGGATCGGTGGCAACTGCACCGTCAGCTGCATGCTCATGGGCGTGGGCGCGCTGTACAAGGCCGGGCTGGTCGAGTGGATGTCCACCCAGACCTACCAGGCAGCCTCCGGTGGTGGCGCCCAGCACATGCGCGAGCTGCTGACGCAATACGGCACGCTCAACGCCTCGGTCAAGTCGCTGCTGGACGACCCCAAGAGCGCCATCCTCGAGATCGACCGCCAGGTCATCGCCAAGCAGCGCGCACTGACGGCCGAAGAGACGGCCAACTTCGGCGTGCCCCTGGGCGGCTCCCTCATCCCCTGGATCGACAAGGACCTGGGCAACGGCATGTCCAAGGAAGAGTGGAAGGGCATGGCCGAGACCAACAAGATCCTCGGCAATGGCGCTGCCCAGGGCATCCCGGTGGACGGCTTCTGCGTGCGCGTGGGCGCCATGCGCTGCCACAGCCAGGCGCTGACCTTCAAGCTCAAGAAGGACGTGCCCCTGGCGGACATCGAGGCCATGATCGCCGCGGACAACGCCTGGGTGAAGGTCGTGCCCAACACCCGTGAAGCCACCATCCGCGACCTGACGCCCGTGGCCGTCACCGGCACCATGACGATCCCGGTCGGCCGCTTGCGCAAGCTGGCCATGGGCCCCGAGTACCTCGGCGCCTTCACCATCGGCGACCAGCTCTTGTGGGGCGCCGCCGAGCCGCTGCGGCGCATGCTGCGCATCCTGCTGGAGCGCTGATCCAACGCAAACGGGCCTCGTGCCCGTTTTTTCATGCCCACGGCCGGCCGGGGCGTTTCCTGCCCCGGTCGTGATTTGCTTACGGTCTTTTACGTCTTGACCTAGGGTTGACCCGGGCGTGGATATTGAAACCAAGCGACACATCACATACCGCTTGAGCATTTCAGCGTATATGCTTGATGCCGTTGTGTTTTTGATTCGAAACTCGACGCAGGCCATATCGTGCAAACCCGTGTCCAAACCCGGTTCGTGCGTTGTTTGCTGAAGATCGAGACAGGCGGGGCCGTTATCAGCCCCGCCTTGTTGCTTTGGGGAATGCCTTGAAAGACCACATCCGCGACGCATTCGAGGGAGTTCGGCCCATGGGATTTGCTCGCCACCATCTCGCGCTCGCCGCGGCTCTGCTCATGGCCGGTAGCGGCGCGCAGGCCCTGGGGCTGGGCAAGTTGAATGTGCAGTCGGCGCTTGGCGAGACCATGCGCGCCGAGATCGACATCACCAGCCTGACCCCCGAGGAGGCCGCCAGCCTGAAGGTGCGTGTAGCGCCGCCCGACGCCTACCGCAGCAGCGGGGTGGAATACAACCAGGTGCTCTCCTCGACGCAAGTGCAGGTCGTGCGCAACGGGGCCCGCACCGTGCTGAGGGTCAGCAGCGACCGCTCCGTGCAGGAGCCCTTCGTCGACGTCATCCTCGAGCTGACGTGGTCCAGCGGCCGCCTGGTGCGCGAATACACGCTGCTGTTCGACCCCCCGAGCCTGGGCAAGCCCGCCCCGGTGGTGACGGCACCCCCCGCCATGGCGGCCGCGCCGGCGGCCCCCGCTTCCGCCGAAGCCGTACCCGCGCCCGCACCGGCGGTCACGTCGGCCTTGCCGCGCAGCGCCTCCGCGCCCGCTCCCGCGCCCATCGCCCGTCCTGCGGCACCGGCCCCCGCGCCCGTGGCCGCCGTGCGCCCGCCGGTCACGGCGGGGTCGGACTACGAAGTTCGCCCGGGCGACTCCCTCTCCAAGGTCGCGGCGCGCACCCAGGTCAGCGGCATTTCGCTGGACCAGATGCTGGTCGGCCTGTTCCGCAACAACCCTGACGCCTTCATCGACGGCAACATGAACCGCCTCAAGGCGGGTTCCACGCTGCAGGTGCCCGGCAGCGAGACCCTCGCGTCGGTGTCGCAGAGCGAGGCGCGCCAGATCATCCTGGCCCAGAGCGCCGACTTCTCGGCCTACCGCCAGCGCCTCGCCTCTGCCGCGCCCACGCTGCAGAACACCGAGAGCGAGCGCCAATCCAAGGGCCAGGTGCAGGCCGCGGTGGAAGACCGCAAGCCGGCCGCCGCCCCGACGCCCGACAAGCTCACGCTCAGCAAGGCCGGCGGCGCTGCAGCCAGTGCTGCCGAGAGCAAGCTGTCCAAGGAAGCCGAGAAGAAGGATGCCGCCGCCCGCGTGGCCGAGCTGACGCGCAACGTCGAAGAGCTCAAGAAGCTCTCCAGCGCAGCCAAGCCTGCTGCGCCCGCTGCGGCGTCGGCACCGGCCCCTGCGGTGATGCCCACGCCCGCATTGCCGGCGCCCGCGCCGGTCGTGGCGGCTGCCGAGCCGGCTTCGGCGCCCGTGACGGCGCCTGCACCGGTGGCAGCGGCCGCCAGCGCGGCGTCCAAGCCCATGGCCCGCGCGAGCGCGCCGCTTGCGCCCCCGCCGGCCGCCGAGCCGCCCGGCTTCATCGATATGGTGCTCGATAGCCCAATCGTGGTGCCGGTTGCCGCCCTCGTTGTCGCCGTGCTGGGTGGCCTCGGCCTGTACCGGCTGCGTTCGCGCCGCCCGGCCAATGCGGCCGAGACCGGCTTCCACGAGAGCCGCCTGCAGCCGGATTCGTTCTTCGGCGGCACCGGTGGCCAGCGCGTGGACACGCGTGATGCCCAGAACAGCGGCCAGTCGTCCATGAGCTACTCGCTGAGCCAGCTCGACGCCATCGGTGACGTGGACCCGGTGGCCGAAGCCGACGTCTACCTGGCCTATGGCCGCGACCTGCAGGCCGAGGAGATCCTGAAGGAAGCCCTGCGCGCCAACCCGACGCGCCTGGCCATCCGGCTGAAGCTGCTGGAGGTCTACGCCAAGCGTCGCGACACCAAGGGCTTCGAGCAACTGGCTGTCCAGCTGTATGCCGAGACCAAGGGCTCGGGCGAAGACTGGTCCAAGGCCCAGGAGTTGGGTCGTGGCATCGACCCCGACAACCCGCTCTACCAACCCGGCGGCGCGCCTGCGCTGCATGAGGACGGCCCCGAGCTGCGCCCTGAGCCCATGAACGCGAGCACGCTGCCGCAGACGGCGCTGCCCCCGGGCGCCGTGGCTGCCGCCGCCGCCGCGGCTCATCTGGCGACCGATTCGCTGCGCAGCGGCCCGGATACCGGCCCTGTGAGCGGTTTCGACCTCGCCCTGGACCTGGACCTGGACGCGCCGGAGCCCGTCTCGCCGAATGCGATGGCCCAGACCCAGGCCATGCCGGCCTCGGTCGAGCACGCGCCGATGACGATGGACTTCGACATCTCCAGCCGTGGCACGCGCACCGCGCCGCCCGCGCCGGACCTGAGTTTCGACCTCAGCGGCATGGGGGACCTGCCGGTCACCGCGTCGCCCGCGCCGGCAGCGTCCACGGACCTGGACTTCGACCTGGGTGCGCCCACCCAGCCGGGCGAGTCCGAACCCGACCACCTCGCCAACGCGCTGGAGGCCCTGGGTGACGACGATGGCGACCCGCTGCAGCGTCAGCTGGAACTGGCCGACGAGTTCCGCCAGATCGGCGACACGGAAGGGGCGCGCGAAGTGCTGCAGGAACTCCTGCAGCGCGCCAGCGGCCCCCTGAAGGCCCGCGCCCAGGCCATGCTCAACGAGCTGCTCTGACGCAGGCGGCCCTTGCCGCGATACTCCAACGCCCGGCCTGGCCGGGCGTTTTCACTTCCGGATCCCGATGAGAGTTGCACTTGGCGTGAGCTACCGCGGCGGCGGCTACAACGGCTGGCAAAGCCAGCCCGGCGGCCGCACCGTGCAGGACGCCCTCGAGAAGGGCCTGTCGGCCTTCGCCGCCCAGCCCATCCGCACGATCTGCGCCGGCCGCACGGACACCGGCGTGCACGGCATCAACCAGGTGGTGCATTTCGACACCGAGGTCGAGCGCGAGCCCTTCTCCTGGGTGCGCGGCGTCAACCGCTATCTGCCCCCTGACATCGCCATCCAGTGGAGCCGCTTCCCGGGCGAGGCGTTCCATGCCCGCAATTCGGCCCGCGGCCGGCGCTACGCCTACCTGCTGCTGGAGTCGGCGGTGCGCCCGGCCATCGAGTCAGGTCAATGTGGCTGGATCTTTCGCCCGCTCGACCAGGCGGCCCTCGAGGCCGCTGCGGCGCAGCTGATCGGTGAACATGATTTTTCGTCGTTCCGCTCGTCGGAGTGCCAGGCGGCCTCGCCCGTGAAGACGCTGCGCGAGATCAAGGTGCAGCGCCGCGGCGTGTATTGGCGCTTCGAGTTCGAGGCCAGTGCCTTCCTGCACCACATGGTGCGCAACCTGATGGGCTGCCTGCTGGCGGTCGGCAGCGGCACGCGCTCGCCGGCCTGGGTCGGCGACGTCCTTGCCGCGCGTGACCGCAAGGTCGCCGCGCCGACGTTCTCCCCCGATGGCTTGTACTTTCTCGGGCCCACCTACGATGACGAGCTGGACATTCCGCGGCACGTCGCTGCGCTGGATTGGTTGCCGTGAGGGCCGGCAGGCGGACCTGACGGCCGAAAAGCACACATGAAGACCCGAATCAAGATCTGCGGCCTCACGCGAGAGGCTGACGTCGACGCCGCCGTCGAAGCCGGGGCCGATGCCATCGGCTTCGTCTTCTACGCCAAGAGCCCGCGGGCCGTGACGCCCGAGCGGGCGAGGGCGCTGGCGCGTCGCCTGCCGCCTTTCGTCACGCCGGTGGGGCTGTTCGTCAACGCGACCGACGCCGAACTTCAGGCCGGGCTCGACGCCTTGCCCAACATGCTCATCCAGTTCCACGGCGACGAGACGCCGGCCGAGTGCGAGCGTGCCAACCGTCCGTTCATTCGGGCCGCCGGCGTCGGGCCGGGCTTCGACTTGCTAAACTTCAGGCAGTCATTCTCCAGCGCCCAAGCCATCCTGCTCGACGCCGTCGTCGAGGGGTATGGCGGTGGCGGCAAGGTCTTCGATTGGTCACTTCTTCCTCCAAGCGCTCCCTTTCCGGTCGTTTTGTCTGGTGGGTTGAGTGCGGCCAACGTCGGCGATGGCATGGCGCGCATCCGGCCCTGGGCCGTTGATGTGAGTTCCGGCGTCGAGTCCGCCAAGGGCATCAAGGACGCCGGCCTGATCCAAGCCTTTTGCCGCGCCGTGCGCGATGCCGACGCGGCCCTCGCCTGAGAGAGATTGCGATGTTTGAATACCAGCAGCCCGACGCCACCGGGCACTTCCGCTCGTCCGCCGGCCCCGCCTTCGGCGGCAGCTTCGTCTCCGAGACCCTCGTCCACGCCCTGGACGAACTCAAGGACGCCTACGCCCACTACCGCAACGACCCCGAGTTCGTCGCCGAGTACAAGAAGGAGCTCGCGCATTTCGTCGGCCGCCCGAGCCCGATCTACCACGCCGAGCGCCTGAGCCGCGAACTGGGCGGCGCCCAGATCTACCTCAAGCGCGAGGACCTGAACCACACCGGCGCGCACAAGATCAACAACGTCATCGGCCAGGCCCTGCTGGCCAAGCGCATGGGCAAGCCGCGCGTCATTGCCGAAACGGGCGCCGGCCAGCACGGCGTGGCCACGGCCACCATCTGCGCCCGCTACGGCCTGGAATGCGTGGTCTACATGGGCAGCGAGGACGTCAAGCGCCAGTCGCCCAACGTCTACCGCATGAAGCTGCTCGGCGCGACCGTCGTGCCCGTGGAGAGCGGCAGCAAGACGCTGAAGGACGCGCTCAACGAAGCCATGCGCGACTGGGTCACCAACGTCGAAAGCACCTTCTACATCATCGGCACCGTGGCGGGCCCGCACCCCTACCCGATGATGGTGCGCGACTTCCAGCGCATCATCGGCGACGAGTGCCTCGTGCAGATGCCCGAGATGGTCGGCCGCCAGCCCGACGCCGTGCTCGCCTGCGTGGGCGGCGGCAGCAACGCCATCGGCATCTTCTACCCCTACATCCCGCACGAGGCCACGCGCCTCATCGGCGTGGAGGCGGCCGGGGAGGGTATCGACAGCGGCAAGCACGCCGCCACGCTCTCGGCCGGCACGCCTGGCGTGCTGCACGGCAACCGCACCTACCTGCTGCAGGACGCCAACGGCCAGATCACCGAGACGCACTCCATCTCGGCCGGCCTCGACTACCCCGGCGTCGGCCCGGAGCACGCCCACCTGAAGGACATCGGGCGTGCCGAGTACGTCGGCGTGACCGACGCCGAGGCGCTGGCGGCCTTCCACCACCTCTGCCGCACCGAGGGCATCATCCCCGCGCTCGAGTCCAGCCACGCCGTGGCCCACGCGATGAAGATCGCGCCGACGATGGCCAAGGATCAAGTGCTGCTGGTCAACCTGTCCGGTCGCGGTGACAAGGACATCGGCACCGTCGCCGACCTGTCCAACGCCGACTTCTACTGCCGCCCGAGCTGCCGCGGCCAGTCCGTCAAGGGCGCCGAGGCCGTCATCGCCTTCCCGGGAGCCCAGGCATGAGCCGCATCGCCACCACCTTCGACGCGCTCAAGGCGCAAGGCCGCAAGGCCCTCATTCCCTTCGTCACCGCGGGCGACCCGCACCCCGCGGCCACCGTCGCGCTGATGCAGGCCATGGCCGAGGCCGGGGCGGACGTCATCGAGCTGGGCGTGCCGTTCTCCGACCCCATGGCCGACGGCCCCGTCATCCAGCGTGCCGGCGAGCGTGCGCTGACCAAGGGCATCTCGCTGCGCGACGTGCTGGCCTACGTGCGCGAGTTCCGCATCACCAACGACCGCACGCCCATCGTGCTGATGGGCTACGCCAACCCCGTGGAGCGCTACGGCACGGCGGCCTTCGTGGCCGATGCCCAGGCTGCGGGCGTGGATGGCGTGCTCATCGTCGACTACCCGCCCGAGGAGTGCGCCGAATTCGCCGCCCAGCTGCGCGCGGCCGGCATGGATGCCATCTTCCTGCTCGCGCCCACGTCCACCGAGGCGCGCATGGCGCAGGTCGGCCAGCTCGCCAGCGGCTACGTCTACTACGTGTCGCTCAAGGGCGTGACGGGTGCCGGCCACCTCAACACCGACGCGGTCGCCGAGGCCGTGCCGCGCATCCGCAAGCACGTCAGCGTGCCGGTTGGCGTGGGCTTCGGCATCCGCGACGCCGCCACGGCCAAGGCGGTGGGGGCGGTGTCGGACGCGGTGGTCATCGGCTCCAAGCTGGTCGAACTGCTCGAACGCCAGCCGGTCGATAATGTCGCCTCGACTGGCGCCGCCTTCATCCGCGAGATCCGTGCGGCGCTGGACACCCTCTAAATCCCACAAGGAAGAGAACGCATGAGCTGGCTCGACAAACTGCTCCCGCCCAAGATTCAGCAAGGTGACCCGGCCGACCGCCGCACCGTGCCCGAGGGCCTGTGGATCAAGTGCCCCAGCTGCGAGACGGTGCTCTACAAGACCGACCTGGAGCAGAACATCAACGTCTGCCCCAAGTGCTCGCACCACCACCGCATCGGCGCGCGGGCGCGCCTGGACGCTTTCCTCGACGGCGAAGGTCGCTACGAGATCGGCCAGGAAGTGCTGCCCGTCGACGCGCTGAAGTTCAAGGACAGCAAGAAGTACCCCGACCGCCTGAAGGAAGCGCTGGAGAGCACCGGCGAGACCGACGCGCTGGTGGTCATGGGCGGTGCCGTCATGAGCGTGCCGGTGGTGACGGCCTGCTTCGAGTTCGACTTCATGGGGGGCTCCATGGGCTCCGTCGTCGGCGAGCGCTTCGTGCGCGGTGTCGAGACGGCCATCGAGCAGAAGACGCCCTTCATCTGCTTCACCGCCACCGGCGGCGCGCGGATGCAGGAAGGCCTGCTGAGCCTGATGCAGATGGCCAAGACCAACGCGTCGCTCACGCGCCTGGCCAAGGCCAAGTTGCCCTACATCAGCGTCCTGACCGACCCGACCATGGGCGGCGTGTCGGCGTCCTTCGCCTTCGTCGGCGACATCGTGCTGGCCGAGCCCAAGGCCCTGATCGGCTTTGCCGGCCCGCGCGTCATCGAGAACACCGTGCGCGAGAAGCTCCCCCCGGGCTTCCAGCGCGCCGAGTTCCTGATGGAAAAGGGCGCCGTGGACATGATCGTGGACCGCCGCCAACTGCGCGAGACCATCGCCCGCCAGCTGGCCATGCTGCAGCGCCAAAGCGCCGACGCGGTGGCCTGATGGCCCACCCCGTTCCGGCTTCGCCGGCCCCCTCGAGGGGGCGCCGCCGATGGCCCGGGGACGCCGGATCCACGGCAGCTGCTTGATTGACCGCGGCCAGGCTTGTCAGCCTGGCCGCTCTTCTTCCGAACGCCATGACGCTTGACGACTGGCTCGCCCACTGCGAGCGCCTGCATCCCAAGACCATCGACATGACGCTGGACCGCGTCAAGGCGGTGAAGGATCGTCTCGGGATCGCGTTCGAGTGCTCGACCGTGGTGGTCGCCGGCACCAATGGCAAGGGCTCCACCTGCGCGATGCTGGAGTCCATCGCCCTGCACGCCGGCTACCGCGTGGGGCTCTACATCAAACCCCACCTGGTGCACTTCCAGGAGCGTTGCCGCGTGGGCGGCGAGCCGGTGAGTGCTGAGTCGCTGGTGCCGCACTTCGAAGCCGTGGAGGCCGCCCGGGGCGACATCACGCTGACCTACTTCGAGTTCACGACGCTGGCCATCATGCGGCGCCTGCAGCATGAGCCGCTGGACCTGGTCATCCTGGAAGTGGGACTGGGCGGCCGGCTCGACGCCGTCAACGTGATCGACGCCGACTGCGCCGTCATCACGAGCATCGACCTCGACCACACCGAGTTCCTCGGCCCGGACCGCGAAAGCGTGGGCCGTGAGAAGGCCGGCATCATGCGCGGTGGTCGCCCCGTGGTGGTGAGCGACCCCATGCCGCCGCCATCCCTGGCCGCGCGCGCGGCCGAGGTCGGAGCGGACCTGCGCCAGCTCGGCCGCGACTTCACCTTCAGCGGCGACCGCAACCAGTGGCAATGGGCGGGGCGCGACAAGCGCTTCTCCGGCATGGGCTATCCCGCGCTGCGCGGCGTGAACCAGCTGCTCAACGCCTCCGGCGTGCTGGCCGCGTTCGAAGCCCTGGCCGACCGCCTGCCCATCAGCGCACAAGCCGTGCGCACGGGCCTGGCGCTGGTGGAGCTGCCCGGGCGCTTCCAGGTGCTGGCGGGTCAGCCCGTCGTCGTTCTCGACGTGGCGCACAACCCGCATGCGGTGGCGGCGCTGGCCCAGAACCTCGACCAGATGGGCTTCTTCCCCCGCACGCACGCCGTGTTCGGTGCGATGGCCGACAAGGACCTCGCCGGTATCCTCGCTCGTGTGGCGCCGCTGGTGGACCACTGGCACTTCACCGACCTGCCGCTGCCCCGCGCGGCCTCGGCTACCGGCCTGGAGACGGCCTTCCTGGCCGCCGGGCTGAAAACCCCGCCTGGCGTGACGACCGCGACCCACGCCACCCCCCTGGACGCCCTGCACGCCGCGGCGGCCGAGGCGACACCGGCCGATAGAATCCTGGTCTTCGGTTCCTTCTACACCGTGGGCGGGGTGCTCCAGGCCGGCCTGCCTCGCGTGACCGCCGGCCGCCCGGCCGAACAGCCTCCCACCCTCCACTGACGCCAGCGACACCGCCGATGGGCCTGTTTTCCTTCCTCAAGCGCGATGTCGCCGCCGACGCGGCGGCGCCCAAGAAGCCGGCCAAGTCCGGCGGCAAGGCCACTGCGGCCGATGACGTTCAATTGCTGCGCCTGCGCGCCCGCCGCCGCCTCATCGGCGCGGCCGTGCTGGTGGCCGCTGGCGTGGTCGGCTTCCCGCTGATCTTCGAGACCCAGCCGCGCCCGATTCCGGTCGACCTGCCCATCGATATTCCCCGCAAGGAAAACGCGCCACCGCTGGCCGTCCCCACGCGCGAGCCCCTGTCGCAGGGGGAGCCGACCCTGGCCCCAGCGCCCCAGGTGGCGCAGGCCGCCAGCGCCGAGGTGCCCGCCGAGCCCAAGGTGGCCGACAGGCCGGCGAGCAAGCCTGCCGAGAAGCCGGCCGAGAAACCTGCTGAGAAGCCCGTTGACCGGGCCGCGAGCAAGCCCGTCGACAAGCCCGCTGACAAACCCAAGCCCGCCAGCGACGGCGCACGGGCCCAGGCCCTGCTGGAGGGCAAGGAGCCGGCCGCGGCCAGCGCCGCCCGCTACATCGTCCAGGTCGGTGCCTTCAGCGAGAACAAGGCCGCGCAGGACGTGCGCGCCAAGGTCGAGAAGCTCGGGCTCAAGACCTACGCCCAGGCGGTGGACACGGCAGACGGCCGCCGCGTGCGCGTGCGGCTGGGCCCGTTCGCGAGCCGCGACGAGGCCGAGCGGGCGGCCGCCAAACTCAAGAGTGCCGGCATGCCGGGCTCCATCCTCACCCTCTGATGGCAAGGTGGCATGGACGTCGCACTGAGCTGGGTCGATCTTGCGCTTGCCGCCCTGTTGCTGATCTCGATCGGTATCGGCTTGTGGCGCGGCCTCGTGTTCGAGGCGATGTCCCTGGCGGGTTGGGTGGTGGCGTACTTCGCTGCATCGCCCTTGGCGCCCCTCGTGGCTGACCTGCTGCCCGACTCGACCGCCAGCCGCTTTGGCCCGGCCGTGCTGCACATGGTCACGCTGGCGATCGCGTTCTTCGCCGTCCTGATTGTGTGGAGCCTGGCCTCGCGCCTGGTCAAGACCCTCATCCATGCCACCCCGCTGTCCATCGTGGACCGCCTGGGCGGTGCTGGTTTCGGTGCGCTGCGCGGCGTGTTCATCGCGCTGCTGCTGGTGCTCGTGATCGGTGCGTCGCCGCTGGCCGAATCGTCCACCTGGCAGGCCTCGCGTGCCGCGCCGGTGCTCACCGGCGTGCTGCACGACCTCGCGCCGCTGCTTCCCGAACCTGTTGCCCGTTTTGTTTCCCGCTCGATGACCCCATCTGAGGCGGATTCGACTGATTAAGGACCCCCACCATGTGTGGCATCGTCGGCACCCTGGCCGCTACCCCCGTCAACCAGCTCATCTATGACGCGCTGCTGCTGCTGCAGCACCGCGGCCAGGATGCAGCGGGCATCGTCACCATGCAGGGCCAGAAGTGCTTCATGCACAAGGCACGCGGCATGGTGCGCGACGTTTTCCGCACCCGCAACATGCGCGCGCTGCCCGGCAACATCGGCCTGGGCCAGGTGCGCTACCCCACCGCGGGCAACGCCTACAGCGAGGAAGAGGCCCAGCCCTTCTACGTGAACGCGCCGTTCGGCATCGTGCTGGTGCACAACGGCAACCTCACCAACGCCCACGCGCTGAAGGAGGAGCTGTTCGACATCGACCGCCGCCACATCAACACCGAGAGCGACACCGAGGTGCTGATCAATGTGCTGGCCCACGAGCTGGAGCTGGCCGCGCGCGACCTGCCACTGACGCCCAAGGAGATCTTCTCTGCCGTGCGCGCGGTGCAAAAGCGCATCAAGGGCAGCTACGCCGTCATCGCGCTGATCGCCGGCCAGGGCCTGCTGGCCTTCCGCGACCCCTTCGGCATCCGCCCGCTGTGCTTCGGCCGGTCGAGCAATGGCGAGTTCATGGTGGCCAGCGAAAGCGTGGCGCTGGAGGGCACCGGCCACGTGCTGGAGCGCGACGTCGCCCCTGGCGAAGCGCTTTTTGTCGACATGACCGGCAAGGTGCACACCGAACAGTGCAACGACGCGCCGACGCTCAACCCGTGCATGTTCGAATTCGTCTACCTGGCCCGACCCGACTCGGTGCTGGACGGCATCTCGGTCTACCAGGCGCGCCTGAACATGGGCGAGACGCTGGCCCAGCGCGTCATCTCCACGATGCCGCCCAATGAGATCGACGTGGTCATTCCCATCCCGGAAAGCAGCCGCCCATCGGCGATGCAGCTCGCCCACCGCATCGGCAAGCCCTACCGCGAGGGCTTCGTGAAGAACCGCTACGTCGGCCGCACCTTCATCATGCCGGGGCAGGGTGCGCGCAAGAAGAGCGTTCGCCAGAAGCTCAACGCCATCGGGCTGGAGTTCAAGGGCCGCAACGTGCTGCTGGTGGACGACTCCATCGTACGCGGCACGACGTCCAAGGAGATCGTGCAGATGGCCCGCGAGGCTGGTGCCCGCAAGGTCTACCTCGCGTCCGCCGCGCCGCCGGTCCGCTACCCCAACGTGTACGGCATCGACATGCCGACCAAGGAAGAACTCATCGCCCATGGCCGCAGCATCGAGGAAGTGCGGCAGTACATCGGTGCGGACGCGCTGATCTACCAGGACGTGGACGCCATGAAGCGCGTCGTCGCCGCGCTGCGCCCGGGCCTTGCCGGCTTCGAGGCCAGCTGCTTCGACGGCCACTACGTCACGGGCGACGTCAGCCTGGCCGACTTTGAAGCCATCCGCGAGCAGCGCGCCAACCAGCCCGGCGACGAGGACGCCGACGCCCGCGGCCGCCTGGCGCTGCAAAGCCGCACCGAGGGCTGAACGCATGAGCGACACGCCCCGCCGCCCGCTGCCCGACGGCCTGCGCCCCGAGACGCTGGCCGTGCGCACCGCGCTGCCGCCCAGCCAGCATGGCGAGAACTCCGAGGCGCTCTTCCTCACGACGGCCTACGTCCAGACGGACGCCGAGACCTCGGCGCGCAAGTTCTCCAACTCCGAGGACTTCACCTATTCGCGCACCAGCAATCCGACGGTGCGCAGCCTGGAAGCGCGCCTCGCGGCGCTGGAAGGCACCGAGGCTGCCATCGCCACGTCCACCGGCATGAGCGCCATCCTGCTGCTGGCCATGGGCGTGCTGAAGTCGGGCGACCATGTCGTCTGCTCGCGCTCTGTGTTCGGCTCCACGATCAATCTCTTCGCCAAGGAGTTCGGCAAGTTCGGCGTGGAGACGACGTTCGTCTCTCAGACCGACCTGGCCGAGTGGCAGGCCGCCGTCCGCCCGACGACGCGGCTCTTCTTCGCCGAGACACCGACCAACCCGCTGACCGAGGTCTGCGACATCCGGGCGCTGGCCGACATGGCGCATGCTGCCGGCGCCATCCTGGCCGTTGACAACACCTACTCGACGCCCGCGCTGCAGCGGCCCGCCGAGATGGACGCGGACATCGTCATGCACTCGGCCACCAAGTACATGGACGGTCAGGGTCGCGTCATGGCCGGCGCGCTGTGCGGGCCGAACAGGCTCATCCGCGACGTGTTCGGCCCCATCCTGCGCACGGTCGGCATGACCCTCGCGCCCTTCAACGCCTGGGTGGTGCTCAAGGGGCTGGAGACGCTGTCCCTGCGCATGAAGGCACAGAGCGAGCAGGCCCTCGCCGTGGCCCGCTGGCTGGAGGCGCGGCCCGAGGTGGCGCGCGTGTACTACCCCACGTTGCCGTCTCACCCTCAGCACGAACTGGCCATGCGCCAGCAGTCGGGGCAGGGCGGGGCGGTGCTGTCGTTCGAGGTGCAGGCGGATTCGCCCGAAGCCGCGCGTGCCGCCGCCTTCCACGTCATCGACAGCACCCGCGTGCTGTCCATCGCCACGAACCTGGGCGACACCAAGAGCATCATCACCCACCCCGCCACCACCTCGCACGGCCGCCTCACCGAGGCGCAGCGCCAGGCGGCGGGCATCGGCCAGGGCCTGATCCGGCTGGCCGTCGGCCTGGAGCATGTCGAAGACATCTGCGACGACCTCGCCCGTGGCCTGAGCACCTTGCATACCTTGAGCAAAGCATGAGTTCCTTCGACAAGATCCGCACGCGCATCGCGCCGTCTCCCACGGGCTTCCTGCACCTGGGTACCGCGCGCACGGCGCTGTACTCCTGGGCCTTTGCCCGCCACCATGGCGGCGAATTCGTGCTGCGCATCGAGGACACCGACGTCGCGCGCTCCACGCAGGACTCCGTCGACCAGATCATCCAGGCCATGAACTGGCTGGGCCTCAGCTACGACGAGGGCCCGATCTACCAGATGCAGCGCCTGGACCGCTACCAGGCCGTCATCGACCAGCTCATCGCCCAAGGCAAGGCCTACCGCTGCTACGCCACGCCCGAGGAGCTCAACGCCATGCGCGAGGCCCAGAAGGCCCGCGGCGAGAAGACGCTCTACGACCGCCGCTGGCGCCCGGAGCCTGGCAAGGTGCTGCCCCCGCCGCCCGAAGGCGTCAAGCCCGTGATCCGCTTCGCCAACCCGGTGGAAGGCGACGTGACCTGGGACGACGTCGTCAAGGGCCCGATCACGATCAACAACCGCGAGATCGACGACCTGATCATCGCCCGCACCGACGGCGTGCCAACCTACAACTTCGCTGTCGTCGTGGACGACTGGGACATGCGCATCAGCCACGTCTTCCGTGGCGACGAGCATGTCAACAACACGCCGTGGCAGATCAACATCTTCAACGCCTTGGGCGCGCCGCTGCCGCAGTTCGGCCACCTGCCCATCATCCTGGGTGACGACGGGCTGAAGCTCTCCAAGCGCCGTGGCGCGGTCAGCGTGATGGACTACGCCGCGAACGGCTACCTGCCCGAAGGCATGTTGAACTACCTGGCTCGCCTGGGCTGGAGCCATGGCGATGACGAGCTCTTCTCGGCCGACCAGATGGTGGCCTGGTTCGACGGCACCCACCTGTCCAAGAGTCCTGCCCAGTGGGATCCGGCCAAGCTGGACTGGGTCAATGGCCACTACGTCAAGCACGTCGACGAGGCGCGGCTGGCGGCGCTGGTCGTGGAGCAGCTCGCTGCCAAGGGGCTCGCCGCGGGTGTCGATCAGGTGCAGCCCAAGGTCGGCCTGTTCAAGGACCGTTGTGCCACCGTGGCGGTGCTCGCCGACTGGCTCGCGATGTACTTCGGCCCCATCACGCCGACGGCGGAAGACCTGGCTGCGCATGTGACCGATTCGGTCCGGCCGGCCTTGGCAGCCCTGGCGGACAAACTGGGCGCGCTGACCGAGTGGAACAAAGCCACCATCCAGCAAGCGCTCAAGGAGACGCTGGCCGCTACGAGCCTCAAGATGCCCCAATTGGCAGTCCCCGTGCGCGTGATGGTGTGCGGTCGTCCGCAGACCCCGAGCCTGGATGCGGTGCTTGAGCACTTCGACCAGAAAAAAGTGCTTGAACGCTTGCAAGTCGTTTAATTTTCGTCATATACTCTTGGTCTCGCTTGAACAGCGCTGCAAACGAGCGATTGGAGAGAAGGCTGGCAACAGCTGAATCAAGAATCACACGGGGGTATAGCTCAGCTGGGAGAGCGCTTGCATGGCATGCAAGAGGTCAGCGGTTCGATCCCGCTTACCTCCACCAAAACCCTTCAAAAGGTTGGAGTGGCGCGCAGTTCAAGTCGCGAAGGTTTAGTCCCCTTCGTCTAGAGGCCTAGGACACCACCCTTTCACGGTGATTACAGGGGTTCGAATCCCCTAGGGGACGCCAAGTTTGATGAGCTTGGATATTGTCGAAAGACGGTATCGAAATTCATCCCACGCGGAGTGGTAGTTCAGTTGGTTAGAATACCGGCCTGTCACGCCGGGGGTCGCGGGTTCGAGCCCCGTCCACTCCGCCAAAACAAATAATGCGCCGAAACCCTCGCGGGTTCGGCGCATTTCCTTTTGGGGCCTTTGAATCAGGAAACGCCGCGCGTTGGCGCCGGGGCCGTGCCCGCCGCGTCGCTGCCGCCGCTGCCGTGATTCTGGGTTGTTGCCCCGCCGGTGCGAGCCGTGGGGGCGGAGCGAGGGGCCTCGTTCGTGCTGCGCTTGCCGCTGACCACCAAGCGCGCCAGCTTGACCACCTCACTGGCCTCGGCGGGCATGCCGCCCGCTGCCAGCCCCAGGGTGAGGCACACGCAAATCCAGGCTTTCATCGAACGCTGCATCTTCACACCTCCCACCTCGCGGACAGCGAGGAACAGCATGAAGTGTTCAAGATGAGGAATCTTTCCACCAGCGTCGCGCGACGAACTGCGCTTTGCCTGGGATGAATTGCGATCGCGCTGCTCGAACCGCGGCGCTGCATCGGTCGAACACGGGCTGGGGCTGAACAACGCACTTCGACGACTCCTGACTTTGCATCCCCAACCGGTGGCTTCGGTCCTTCAGATAGGCAGTTCGTCTGCCCGAGCTGACCCGTTGACTTCCGGCCACTAGCCTTCCCCATTTGACGCGCGAAGGCCTTGTGCGAGCGGAAGGGGGGATATGTCGGGAGATTCGTTTCGCCATGCATTTGCGCTGGTAGCACTGCCGGATGCTGCAACGCCCAGCGAGCGTGGCGGAGGCGGTCAGCCTTGCGCCAACGTGAACGAGGAGGGTGGCCGGCTGACGGAGGTCCGGCAAGCGGGGCAAGGTGCTGCTTGGGCCGACTGACTGGCTTCGTCAGATCTACGGCCAGTGTGTCGCCAGAAGCCATTGCGGCAACGAGTTCGGAATCGCGTGGCGCTATTGGGTGCCAGAGGACAAACGGAATCAAAAGGGCAGGGGTGTGTGCCTGTGCAAGCGCTTCACCGACCAGCGGCGTTGACTTCGGTACGTTGCACCTGGCCTTTACCGCTAACCTTTGCGGCCAGAAAGACAAAACCCAAGTGATTTTCGTCACTTGGGTTCATATGTGGCGGAGAGGGCGGGATTCGAACCCGCGGTGGGCTATTAACCCACACACGCTTTCCAGGCGTGCGACTTAAACCGCTCATCCACCTCTCCTGCAAGCCTCATATCATAGCGCAGGTTGAGCAGCCTGCCGAGAAGCGTGTCGATGCATGACGGGCCTCGCGCGCAAGGCATCACGCCAGCCGAGCTGGTGAATGACGTTGTTCAGGTGCAGCATGCGCCGAGACCGCGCCAGTGTCTGGCCCTCGCCGTCGACCAACGCGACGTTGCACAGGATGTTCATCGGATCGAAAAGGGCGACGATGTCCGGCTGGATCTCAGTCCATTCCCACGCGATCTGGATGGGACCGATGTTGTCCAGCGTTGCCCAGACCTCCTGGCCGGACCTCAGGCCAGATCGTGCATCGTGCACCCTAACGCTGCTTCCCACTTGACGCAGTTCATGGGATGCCAATTCGAACTCGTTTACAGTCTTGACGACCGTCTCGCAGGCCATCAGCTGCCAAGCTGCCATCTGCATTCGGATCTCCCGTCTTTTGGATGGGTTGCAGTTTGCGTTCATCCTGAGCCGACTGCTCCTACCAACCCTAGTAGCGCATGAACCTGCAGCGGTACGAACAAGTCAGTCAAGCGGCGGATTTCGCGTCTTTCAGGCAAGGCCTGATCGATTTCGCGAACGATCTGGATTTCGGCTTGATATCGGGCGTGCTGGCCGTTGAGCGGCGCGGGCCCGGCGCTAAGACAGAGTTCTTCTCCGTTGGCAATACGCCAGCAGAGTTCCTGGCGGCTCAGGTGAACCCGGAGAACGCCAAGCGCGACCCGGTTCATCGCCACGTGATGACCAACGCTGCTCCCTTGATTTATGACCAGCGCCTCTATGCGAACGCGGGGGCTGGCGACTTGTGGGAAATGCAGGCGCCGTTTGGCTATCGCACCGGTCTGGCCGTAAGCGTGCACATGCCGGGTTACCGACGATTCCTTCTCGGCGTCGATCGGAACGAGGCATTGCCGAGCGATCCCATCAGGCTCAATCGAATGATTGCTGACCTGCAGTTGCTCGCCGTGCACGCTCAAGACGCGGCTGCGCGGTTGTTGGTGCCTTTGAAGGTGCCACGCTTGCCTCAGCGGCAGCTGGAGATCCTGCGCTTGACCATGGAGGGCAAGAGCGCATGGGTGGTCGGTAGCCTGCTCGGGATCAGCGAGAACACAGTCAACTACCACCTCAAGCAGCTGTTCAAGCAGCTTGACGTGTCCAACAAGAATCACGCCGTCTTGAAGGCGATGGAGTTGGGGTTGTTGTGACACCCCCTACCAAGGTTTGTAGTTCCTCAAATTTGGTCGCTCATCCACACTGAACTCCATCGAATCACGGCCCTTCGGCTAGACGGAGTTGAATATGTGGAAGCTGTTTGCTGAGCTTTTTGGCCTGCCTTACACCGGCGGCTGACTAGCCAACGGAGGATCATCAGGTAAAGCGACACCTCCATCGCTTTCGTTCGGCGCCCCCCGAACGTCTTGTGCCCGCGACCGCCCTATCCAGGGCCCTCGCGGGCTTTTTTGTTTTTGGCGGCTGCTTCACAGCCAGCCAAGCTGGGCGCCGAGATCGGCAGGTCCGGCATTCCCTGGCCCCAGGACACGGTGGCGACACGCTGCGGCCCTACACTTCGCGGCTTCGTTTTTTGATGCCCGCCCGCTGGAGGCCGCCCATGATCCGTTTTCACTTTCCCATCGTCATCATCGATGAGGACTACCGCTCCGAGAACACCTCGGGCCTGGGCATCCGTGCGTTGGCGGAAGCCATCCAGAAGGAGGGCATGGAGGTGTTGGGGGTGACGAGCTACGGCGACCTCTCTCAGTTCGCCCAGCAGCAAAGCCGCGCCTCCGCCTTCATCCTGTCTATCGACGACGAGGAGTTCACCTCCGGCCCTGACCTGGATCCGGCCGTCTTGAACCTGCGCAAGTTCATCGAGGAGATCCGTTTCCGCAACCCGGACATCCCGATCTACGTGTACGGCGAGACCCGCACCAGCCAGCACTTGCCCAACGATGTGCTGCGCGAGCTCCACGGTTTCATTCACATGTTCGAGGACACGCCGGAGTTCGTGGCGCGCCACATCATCCGCGAAGCCAAGAGCTACCTCGACGGCCTGGCGCCGCCGTTCTTCAAGGCGCTGATGGACTACGCCCAGGACGGCTCCTACTCCTGGCACTGCCCTGGCCATTCCGGCGGTGTCGCGTTCCTGAAGAGCCCCGTCGGCCAGATGTTCCACCAGTTCTTTGGCGAGAACATGCTGCGTGCCGACGTGTGCAACGCCGTCGAGGAACTGGGCCAGTTGCTCGACCACACCGGGCCCGTGGCGGCTTCCGAGAAGAACGCCGCGCGCATCTTCAACGCCGACCATTGTTTCTTCGTCACCAACGGCACGTCGACGTCCAACAAGATGGTCTGGCACCACACGGTGGCGCCGGGCGACGTGGTCGTCATCGACCGCAACTGCCACAAGAGCAATCTGCACGCCATCATCATGTGCGGCGCGATTCCGGTGTTCCTGACGCCCACGCGCAACCACTACGGCATCATCGGCCCCATCCCCGAGAGCGAGTTCAGCCCCGAGGCCATCCGGGCCAAGATTGCTGCCAACCCGCTGCTGGCCCATGTGGACCCTGCCACCGTCAAGCCCGCCATCGTCACGCTGACGCAGAGCACCTATGACGGCGTGCTCTACAACACCGAGACGATCAAGAAGAAGCTCGACGGCTACATCCCGACGCTGCACTTCGACGAGGCCTGGCTGCCGCACGCCGCGTTCCACGACTTCTACGGCCAGTTCCATGCGATGGGCAAGAACCGCCCGCGCCCCAAGGAAGCCATGGTCTACGCCACGCAGTCCACCCACAAGCTGCTCGCGGGCATCTCGCAGGCCTCGCAGGTGCTTGTGCAGGACTCGCAGAGCGTCAAGCTCGACAAGCACCTCTTCAATGAGGCCTACCTGATGCACACCAGCACCAGCCCGCAGTACTCGATCATTGCGAGCTGTGACGTGGCTGCCGCGATGATGGAGCCTCCGGGCGGCACGGCGCTGGTGGAAGAGAGCATTCGCGAATCGCTGGACTTCCGCCGTGCCATGCGCAAGGTGGAGGGCGATTACGGCGACGACTGGTGGTTCAAGGTCTGGGGGCCGGACTTCCTGCGTGCCGAAGAGGGCAGCGAGCCGGTCTCGGCCGACTGGATGCTGCACGCCGACGAGGAATGGCATGGCTTCGGCGCGATGGCCGAAGGCTTCAACATGCTGGACCCGATCAAGTCCACCATCATCACGCCCGGGCTGGACATGGAAGGCCGCTTCGCCGCGACCGGCATCCCGGCGTCGGTGGTGACCAAGTTCCTCGTCGAGCACGGCGTGGTGGTCGAGAAGACGGGCCTCTACTCGTTCTTCATCATGTTCACCATCGGCATCACCAAGGGCCGCTGGAACACGCTGCTGACCGCCCTGCAGCAGTTCAAGGACGACTACGACAAGAACGCGCCCCTGTGGCGCATCCTGCCGGAGTTCTGCGCCAAGTTCCCCAAGTACGAGCGCATGGGGCTGCGCGACCTCTGCCAGAGCATCCACCAAGCCTACGCGGAAGGCGATATCGCGCGGTTGACGACGGACATGTACCTGTCCAACCTGCAGCCGGCCATGACGCCGACCGACGCCTACGCCCACATTGCGCAGCGCAAGACGGAGCGCGTGGGGATCGACGAGCTCGAGGGCCGCATCACCACCTCGCTGTTGACGCCGTATCCGCCCGGCATTCCGCTGCTCATCCCCGGCGAGCGCTTCAACAAGAAGATCGTCGACTACCTCAAGTTCACGCGCAGCTTCAACGCCAAGTTCCCGGGCTTTGCGACCGACGTGCACGGCCTCGTGCACGAGATGGACGAGGAGACCGGGCGCGGCCACTACTACGTGGATTGCGTCAAGCAGTGATCTCGCCGCTCAAGCGCGCATGAAAAAGGGCCCCTCGGGGCCCTTGTCGTTTCAGCGAGGCGGCGTCATTCGCCGCTGGCAAGTGCCACGTGGCTGAAGCCGCCGTCCACGTACATGATCTCGGCGCTCACGCCGGCTGCCAAGTCCGACAGCAGGAATGCGGCAGCGTTGCCGACGTCTTCGATGGTGACGTTGCGACGAATGGGGGCCGACGCGGCGAACTGGCTCAACAGCTTGCCGAAGTCCTTGATGCCAGAGGCTGCCAGCGTCTTGATCGGCCCGGCGGAAATGCCGTTGACCCGCACGCCCTTGGCGCCCAGGTCATAGGCGAGGTAGCGCACGCTGGCTTCCAGGGCCGCCTTGGCCAGCCCCATGGTGTTGTAGTTCGGCACGAAACGCTCGGCGCCCAGGTAGCTCAGCGTCAGCAGGGCCGCACCCGGGCGCAGGCGTGGCGCAGCGAGCTTGGCCATGGCCGGGAAGCTGTAGGCCGAAATGTCGTGGGCGATGCGGAAGTTCTCGCGCGTCATGCCATCCAGAAAATTGCCCGCGATCGCGTCGCGCGGTGCAAAACCGATGGAATGGACGAAGCCGTCGAACTCCGGCCAGACCTCGCCGAGCTGGTCGAACAGGGCTTGCATCTGCTCATCGCTCGTGACGTCGCAGTCATACACCAGTTGGGAGCCGAACTCGGCGGCGAACTCGGTGATGCGCTCCTTGAAGCGCTCGCCCTGATAGCTGAAAGCGAGCTCCGCGCCTTCGCGATGGCAGGCCTTGGCGATGCCGTAGGCGATGGAGCGGTTGGACAGCACGCCCGTGATCAGCAGCCGCTTGCCGGCGAGAAAGCCCATTCGTGTCTCCTGTGAGGTCTCAAACAACCGCAGATTCTGGCATGCGCAGAGGGTGGCGACTTGCCGGCACGGGACTTGCACAGTACAATCCGAGCTTCACTAGAAATGAGGGTTGGCTTCAACGCCGGCTTTCGCGAGCTCCGGACGACATCCCCCGGTGCAGGATTCAGGTGAACGAGTGGGCGGATTCATCCAGCCCATTTTTTTTGCTTTTTCGCTTTTCCGATTTCCTCGCATTCCCCTCAGGAACCCGATAGACGCATGAGTTGGCAAGCCGCTGTAGAGACCACCGTGACCGGCCTTGGTTACGAACTCGTGGACTGCGAACGCAGTGCCGGCGGAATGCTGCGCGTGACGATCGACAAGCTGCAGGCGCAGGCCGAAGCGGGTGAGCTGATCACGGTGGACGACTGCGAGAAGGTCACGCGCCAGCTGCAGTATGTGCTGGAAGTGGAAGCCTTCGATTACTCCCGGCTCGAGGTGTCCTCGCCGGGGCTGGATAGGCCGCTGAAGAACGCTGGCCACTACGCGCGTTTCGCGGGCCAGGAAATCGACATCACGTTCAAGTTGCCTTTCCAGGGTCGCAAGAAATACCGCGGCGTCCTGGGCGCCCAGCCGGGTGCCGACAACGACCAGGCCTGGCGCCTGGTGTTCGACGACGGCACGGCCGAGCAGGCGCTGGACTTCACGCTCGACGAAGTGCGTGAGGCGCGCCTGGTGCCGGCTTTCAGTTTCAAGGGTCGTGGCGGCGAGCCCGCGCCCGACCGCAAGCCCGGCCAGCGGGGCGTCATCAAGCCGAAGAAGGCTTCACTCAAGAAACAAGCGGGCGAGCCTGACAAGGCGGCGCCCGGCCAAGACAAGGTTGACGGAGGTCTCAAGCAATGAACCGCGAAATGTTGATGCTGGTGGACGCGATCTCGCGCGAGAAGAGCGTGGAGCGCGATGTCGTGTTCGGTGCGGTCGAAGCCGCACTGGCCTCGGCCACCAAGAAGATTTATGGCGGTGAAGCCGACATCCGCGTGAGCGTCGATCGCGATTCCGGCGAGTACGAGACCTTCCGCCGCTGGCACGTCGTGCCCAATGAGGCCGGCCTGCAGAACCCTGACGCCGAGATCCTGCTGTTCGAAGCCCAGGAGCAGATCGCCGACATCGAGGTGGACGACCACATCGAGGAGCCTGTCGAGTCCGTGCCCATCGGCCGCATCGGCGCGCAGGCGGCCAAGCAGGTCATCCTGCAAAAGATCCGTGACGCCGAGCGCGAGCAGCTGCTCAACGACTTCATGTCGCGTGGCGAGAAGATCTTCGTCGGCACCGTCAAGCGCCTGGACAAGGGCGACATCATCGTCGAGAGCGGTCGCGTCGAAGGGCGCCTGAAGCGCAGCGAGATGATCTCCAAGGAAAACCTGCGCACCGGTGACCGCGTGCGTGCCGTCATCCTCGGCGTGGACCCGACCCAGCGCGGCCCGCAGATCATGCTGTCGCGCTCCTCGCCCGAGTTCATGAAGGAACTCTTCGCCCAGGAAGTGCCCGAGATCGAGCAGGGCCTGCTCGAGATCAAGAGCTGCGCCCGCGACAGCGGCTCGCGCGCCAAGATCGCCGTGGTGAGCCACGACCGGCGCGTCGACCCCATCGGCACCTGCGTCGGTGTGCGCGGTTCGCGCGTCAACGGTGTGACCACCGAGCTCGCCGGCGAGCGCGTGGACATCGTGCTGTGGAGCGAAGACCCGGCCCAGTTCGTCATCGGCGCCCTGGCCCCGGCCAATGTGCAGTCCATCGTGGTGGACGAAGAGCGTCACGCGATGGACGTGGTCGTGGACGAGGAAAACCTCGCCATCGCCATCGGTCGCGGTGGCCAGAACGTGCGCCTCGCGTCCGAGCTGACTGGCTGGCGCATCAACATCATGTCGGCTGAAGAGTCGGCGGCCAAGCACGAGCAGGAGACCGAGAGCGTTCGCAAGCTCTTCATCGACAAGCTCGACGTGGACGCCGAAGTCGCCGACATCCTCATCGCCGAGGGCTTCACCAGCCTGGAAGAAGTCGCCTACGTGCCGATGCAGGAAATGCTCGAGATCGAAGCCTTCGACGAAGACACCGTCACCGAGCTGCGCACCCGTGCCAAGGATGCGCTGCTGACGATGGAAATCGCCAAGGAAGAGAAGGTCGAGGAAGTCTCCCAGGACCTGCGCGACCTGGAAGGCGTGACGCCCGAGCTGCTGAGCAAGCTGGCCGAAGGCGGCATCAACACCCGCGACGACCTGGCCGACCTGGCCGTGGACGAATTGGTCGACCTGTCCGGCATGGACGAGGCGGCCGCGCGCGCATTGATCATGAAGGCCCGCGAACACTGGTTCAACGCCTGATCAACACACCACGCCGCGCCGCACCGAAAGCAATCTGAAGGATCCCCACATGGCCGTGACTACCGTCGCCCAATTTGCCGCCGAGCTCAGTAAGCCGGCGGGCACGCTGCTGGAGCAGCTGCAAGCCGCGGGCGTCAAGAAGTCTTCCGTCGACGACTCGCTCAGCGAGTCCGACAAGGAACGCCTGCTCGACCACCTGCGTACCTCCCATGGCACCGCTGGCACCGAGCGCAAGAAGATCACGCTGGTCAAGAAGTCGACCACCGAGATCAAGCAGGCCGATGCCTCTGGCAAGGCCCGCACCATCCAGGTCGAAGTGCGCAAGAAGCGCACCTTCGTCAAGCGTGACGACTCCGTCGACGAGACGACGTCCGGCCCGGATGAAGCCGATCTGGCCCGCCGCGAGGAAGAAGCCCAGGCCCAGGCCGCCGCACTGCGCGCCCAGGAAGAGGAGCTCGCCGCGAAGGTGAAGGCCCGCGAGGAAGCCGAGCGCGCCGCGCGTGAAGCCGCCGCTGCCGCCAAGGCTGCCGCCGAAGCCGCTGCCGCCGAAGCCGCTGCCAAGGCCGCCGCCGAAGCGGCAGCCGCTGCCGCCGCCGCGAAGGCCGAGGTCAAGACCGAAGACCAGGCCGAAGCCCGCGCCCGCAACGCTGCCGCTGCCGCCGCCGAGGCCGCTGCGCTGAACAAGGCAGCCTCCAAGCGCGGCACCAAGGCCGTCGCCCCGGCCCCGGCCCCTGAAGTCGTGGCCCCGCCGCCCCCGGCGCCGGCTCCCGACGTCGTGGCCCCGCCGCCGCCCGCGCCTGCACCCGAAGCCGCCAAGCCCGCACTGCGCGTGGTCAAGGCCGTCGATGCCGCTGCGGAGGAAAAGCAGAAGCAGGACGACCTGGCCCGCCGCCGCAAGGCAGCCGAGGACGAGGCCGCCAAGATCCGCGCGATGATGAACGCGCCCAAGAAGGTCCTGGTCGCGCCCAAGAAGGAAGAGCCCAAGCCGGCCGATGCCGCGGGCATCAAGGGCACCATCCACAAGAAGGCGGGCGCTCCGGCCCCCGCTGGTGCGGCGCCGAGCGCTGGTGCCGGCAAGCCGGGCGACAAGAAGTCGGTCAAGTCCGAGAAGCTGTCTTCGAGCTGGGCTGATGACGCCGCCAAGAAGCGTGGCCTCAAGACCATCGGTGCCGGCCCGGCTGGTGCCGGCCGCCCGGGTGGTGGTGGCAACTGGCGCGCTCCGGCGCGCGGTGCCGCAGGCCGCCGTGGCGACCGCGGTGGCAACGGCCAGTCGTCGTTCCAGGCGCCCGTCGAGCAGCAGATCCAGGAAGTGCACGTTCCCGAGACCATCTCCGTGGCCGATCTGGCCCACAAGATGTCGGTGAAGGCCGCCGAGGTCATCAAGCAGCTGATGAAGCTGGGCCAGATGGTCACCATCAACCAGCAGCTGGACCAGGAAACGGCCATGATCGTGGTCGAGGAAATGGGCCACAAGGCGTTCGCCGCCAAGCTGGACGACCCGGACGCCTTCCTCGAAGAAGAGGGTACGGCCGAGCAGCAGCACGAGGCCCTGCCGCGTGCGCCGGTCGTCACCGTCATGGGTCACGTCGACCACGGCAAGACCTCGCTGCTGGACTACATCCGCCGCTCCCGTGTGGCCGCTGGCGAAGCCGGCGGCATCACGCAGCACATCGGCGCTTACCACGTCGAGACGCCGCGCGGCATGATCACCTTCCTGGACACCCCGGGTCACGCGGCCTTCACGGCCATGCGGGCTCGCGGTGCCAAGGCCACCGACATCGTCATCCTGGTCTGTGCGGCCGATGACGGCGTCATGCCCCAGACCAAGGAAGCCATCCACCACGCCAAGGCCGCCGGCGTGCCGATCGTGGTCGCCATGACCAAGGTCGACAAGCCCGACGCCAACATCGAGCGCGTGAAGAGCGAGCTCGTCGGCGAAGAGGTGGTGCCTGAAGACTTCGGCGGTGACTCGCCGTTCGTGGGCGTGTCCTCCAAGACCGGCCAGGGCATCGACGAGCTGCTCGAGCAGGTGCTGCTGCAGGCCGAAGTGCTGGAGCTGAAGTCGCCTGTCGAGTCCATGGCCAAGGGCCTGGTCATCGAAGCCAAGCTGGACAAGGGCCGCGGCCCGGTCGCGACGGTCCTGGTGCAAAGCGGCACGCTCAAGCGCGGCGACGTCGTGCTGGCGGGTTCCACCTACGGCCGCGTGCGTGCCATGCTGGACGAAGACGGCAAGGCCACCAATGAGGCCGGCCCGTCCATCCCGGTCGAAATCCAGGGCCTGACCGAAGTGCCGCAAGCCGGTGACGAGTTCATGGTGCTGGCCGACGAGCGCCGTGCCCGCGAAGTGGCCACCTTCCGTCAAGGCAAGTACCGTGACGTCAAGCTGGCCAAGCAGCAGGCCGCCAAGCTCGAGAACATGTTCAACGAGATGGGCCAGGGTGACGTGCAGACGCTGCCCCTCATCATCAAGGCCGACGTGCAGGGTTCGCAGGAAGCGCTGGCCGCCTCGCTGCTCAAGCTCAGCAACGCCGAGGTCAAGGTGCAGATCGTCCACGCGGCGGTCGGCGGCATCAGCGAGAGCGACATCAACCTCGCCATCGCCTCCAAGGCCGTCATCATCGGCTTCAACGTGCGTGCCGACGCCGGCGCGCGCAAGCTGGCCGAGGGCAATGCGGTCGACCTGCGCTACTACAGCATCATCTACGACGCCGTGGACGATGTGACCAAGGCGATGTCCGGCATGCTGGCGCCCGAGCAGCGCGAGGAAGCCCTCGGTACCGCCGAGATCCGCGTGGTGTTCGTCGCCTCCAAGATCGGCACGGTCGCCGGCTCGATGGTCACCAGTGGCCTGGTGCGCCGTGGTGCTCGCTTCCGCCTGCTGCGCGACAACACCGTCATCTACACGGGTGAGGTGGAGTCGGTGCGCCGCGAGAAGGATGACGTGCGCGAGGTCAAGGAAGGCTTCGAGTGCGGTATCAAGCTCAAGAACTACAACGACATCGCCGAAGGCGACCAACTCGAGTTCTTTGAAATCAAGGAAGTGGCCCGTACGCTCTGACCGCCAACTCCTCGGGTTTACCCCGCAGACCCCGCCCGAAAGGGGCGGGGTTTGTCCTTTGTTGGCTGTCCACGCGTGAACCGCGCAAACCGCCCGATCAGGAAACCGCCATGCGACACAAACGCGCCATCCCCAACCGATCCTTCCGAGTCGCCGACCAGATCCAGCGCGACCTGGCGGAGCTCATCCGTGAGCTGAAGGATCCGCGCATCGGCATGGCCACCATCAGCGCGGTCGAGGTCACCCCCGACTACGCCCACGCCAAGGTGTTCTTCTCGGTACTGATCGGCGACCCGGCGCAGACCCAGGAAGCCCTGAACGAGGCGGCGGGTTTCCTGCGCAACGGCCTGTTCAAGCGCCTGCAGATCCACACCGTGCCGACGCTGCACTTCCAGTTCGACCGCACCACCGAGCGGGCCGCCGAGATGAGCGCGCTCATCAGCAAGGCCAACGCCCTGCGCGCGGCAGACGACGGCGAGGAGCCCAATGACTGACGTGGTCGTGACTGCCGAGAAGCCTGCGCGCGTTCGCGTGCAGCGCAGGCCGCTGCATGGCGTGTTGTTGCTCGACAAGCCGCTGGGCCTGTCGAGCAACAACGCGCTGCAGAAGGCCAAGTGGCTGCTGCGCGCCGAGAAGGCCGGCCACACCGGCACGCTGGACCCGCTAGCCACCGGCTTGCTGCCACTTTGCTTTGGCGGTGCGACCAAGTTCAGCCAGGTGAGCCTGGACGCCGACAAGCGCTACCTGGCCACGCTGGCCCTGGGCGTGCGCACGACGACGGGCGACGCCGAAGGCGAGGTGCTGGAGCGCCGCGACCCCGACGGCATCACGCCCGAGCAGATCGCCGCCGCCTGCGCCGCCTACGTGGGCGAGATCGACCAGATGCCGCCCATGTACTCGGCGCTCAAGCACGAGGGCAAGGCGCTGTACGAATACGCCCGACAGGGCATCGAGATCGAGCGCAAGAGCCGCCGCGTGACGATTCATGCCATCGACATCGTCGCGATGCACGCTGGCACCGTGACGCTGGACGTTCGCTGCACCAAGGGAACCTACATCCGCACGCTGGCCGAGGACATTGGCACGGCGCTCGGCTGTGGCGCGAGCCTGGCCGCGCTGCGCCGCACCGGTTCGGGCGGCCTCACGCTGGCCGGCGCCGTCACGCTGGCGCAGATCGAAGCGCTGCCCGACGAGGACCGCGCCGGGCTGCTCACATCGCCCGACTGCCTGCTGGCGGACGCGCCCGAGCTGCGCCTGAACATGGCCGACGCCGTGCGCTTCCTGTCCGGCCTGCGCCGGCGCGTGGATGCGCCCGACGCCGCACGGGTGCGCGTCTACGGCCCCGAGCCGCGCGCCTTCCTCGGCAGCGCCCACATCACCTCTGGCGAGCTGATCGCCGACCGCCTGTTGACCCCGCCGGAGGTCCAGGCTCTGCTCTCCGCCTGAACCGGTTTTTTCTAGAAGCACCACCATGACCACCCCGATCCGCAACATCGCCATCATTGCCCACGTCGACCATGGCAAGACCACCATGGTGGACCAGCTCCTGCGCCAGAGCGGCACCTTCGCCGACCACGAGAAGGTCGTCGACACCGTGATGGACAGCAATGCCATCGAACGTGAGCGCGGCATCACCATCCTGGCCAAGAACTGCGCGGTCAGCTGGGGTGGCACGCACATCAACATCGTCGACACCCCGGGGCACGCGGACTTCGGCGGCGAAGTCGAGCGCGCGCTGTCCATGGTTGACGGCGTCGTGCTGCTGATCGACGCGCAAGAAGGCCCGATGCCGCAGACCCGCTTCGTCACGAAGAAGGCGCTGGCCCTGGGCTTGAAGCCCATCGTCGTCGTCAACAAGGTCGACAAGCCCGGTGCCAAGCCCGATGCCGTCATCAATGCCGCCTTCGACCTGTTCGACAAGCTCGGCGCCACCGACGAGCAGCTGGACTTCCCCGTCGTCTACGCCTCCGGCATCAACGGCTGGACGTCGCTGACCGAAGGCGCGCCCGGCGAGCAGTGGGGCCCGGACATGTCGGCCCTGTTCGAGACCGTCCTCAAGCACGTGCCGCCGCAAAAGGGCGACCCGGCCGCACCGCTGCAGCTGCAGATCTCGGCGCTGGACTTCTCCAGCTTCGTCGGCCGCATCGGCGTGGGCCGCATCAGCCAGGGCACCATCAAGCCGGGCATGCAGGTCAGCGTGATGGAAGGCCCCGGCGGCAAGGCCGTCAACGGCCGCATCAACCAGGTCCTCACCTTCCACGGCCTGGACCGCGTGCAGGTCACGGAAGCCGGCCCCGGCAACATCGTGCTGATCAACGGCATCGAGGACATCGGCATCGGCGTGACCGTGACCGACCCGGCCAATCCGCAGCCGCTGCCGATGCTCAAGGTCGACGAGCCGACGCTGACGATGAACTTCTGCGTGAACACCAGCCCGCTGGCCGGCCGCGAAGGCAAGTACGTCACCAGCCGCCAGATCTGGGACCGCCTGCAAAAGGAACTGCAGCACAACGTCGCGCTGCGCGTGTCCGAGACCGACGAGGACGGCGTCTTCGAAGTCTGCGGCCGCGGTGAACTGCACCTGACCATCCTGCTGGAGAACATGCGCCGCGAAGGCTACGAGCTGGCCGTCTCCAAGCCGCGCGTGATGTTCAAGGACGTCGACGGCGTGAAGTGCGAGCCGATGGAGCTCGTGACGGCCGACGTCGAAGAAATCCACCAGGGTGGCGTCATGCAGGCCCTGGGCCTGCGCAAGGGCGAGATGCTCAACATGGAGCCGGACGGCCACGGCCGTGTGCGCCTGGAGTACCGCATCCCGGCGCGCGGCCTGATCGGCTTTGCCAACGAGTTCATGAACCTGACGCGTGGCTCGGGCCTGATCTCCTCCATCTTCGACGGCTACGAGCCGCACAAGGGCGACATCGGCGGCCGCAAGAACGGCGTGCTCATCTCGATGGACGATGGCGAGATCTTCACCTACGCGCTGGGCAAGCTCGACGACCGCGGCCGCATGTTCGTCAAGCCCAACGACCCGGTGTACGAGGGCATGATCGTCGGCATCCACAGCCGCGACAACGACCTCGTCGTGAACGCCACGCGCACCAAGCAGCTGACGAACTTCCGCGTCTCGGGCAAGGAAGACGCGATCAAGATCACGCCGCCCATCGATCTCACGCTCGAGTACGGCGTCGACTTCATCGACGACGACGAGCTGGTCGAGATCACGCCCAAGAGCGTGCGCCTGCGCAAGCGCCACTTGTCCGAGAACGACCGCAAGCGCGCGTCCCGCGCTTGATTTCGCGCAGCGCGCCCGCGGTGCTCGCCGGCGTGTTGCGTTCCCCCAGCCCGCTGCGGGCGGGGGATCTGGCCCGATGAATGCCCGCGCCCCTGTCCAGGGGCGCTCTTCTTGATGTCGCACCGTTCTGCCGTCTTGCTGATGCTGCTCGTCACGCTGATGTGGAGTTCGGCGGGCGTGGTCACGCGGCAGCTGGAGGCGGCGCGTGGGTTCGAGATCACGTTCTGGCGCAGCAGTTTCAATGCGGTGGCCCTGGTGCTGATCCTGGGCGTCATGCGCGGGCGGGCGCTGCTGCCGGCCCTGCGCGGCGCGGCCGTGTGGGCGTCGGGCGTCTGCTGGGGCGTCATGTTCACGGCCTTCATGGTGGCGCTGTCGCTCACGACGGTGGCCAACGTGCTGGTGACGATGTCGCTCGGCCCCTTGATCACGGCGCTGTTCGCCCGTGTGTTCCTGCACCAGCACATCCCTGCCCGGACCTGGGGCGCCATCGTCGTGGCCAGCATCGGCATCGCCTGGATGTTCGGCCAGCAGGCCGGCGCGGGCGGCAGCCTCATCGGGGTGATCGTGGCCCTGGGCGTGCCGCTCGCAGCGGCCACGAACTGGTGCCTGCTGCAAAAGGTGGGGCAGGGCAGTGGGGCCGACATGCTGCCGGCCGTGCTGCTGGGCGCGCTGATGTCCGCCGGCCTCACGCTGCCGCTGGCCTGGCCGCTGCAGGCCAGCGCGCACGACCTGGGCCTGCTCGCCTTCCTGGGCGTGTTCCAGCTGGCGGTGCCTTGCCTGCTGGCCGTGCGGCTGGCACGCGAGCTGCCCGGGCACGAGATCGCGCTGCTCGGGCAGGCGGAAACCCTGCTCGGCGTGCTCTGGGCCTGGCTCTTTGCGGGCGAACACCCAGGCAGCGCGGCCCTGATCGGCGGTAGCCTCGTGCTGCTGGCGCTCATCGCCAACGAAGCCCTCGCGACCCCTTCCGCTCAATCCGTCTCCAAGAACGCATGAACGACCTGATTCCGTCCCTGGTGTCCGACGGCCAGATCCTGGCCGAGATCAATGGCTGCCTCGGCCTTATCACGCTGAACCGTCCGCAGGCGCTCAACGCGTTGTCGCTGCCGATGATCCGCGACATCACGACGCTGCTCAGGCACTGGGCCGACCGGCCGGAGATCCAGGCCGTGGCGGTGCTGGGCGCCGGCCGCGAGGGCAAGCCGCCGGCCTTCTGCGCGGGCGGGGACATCCGCTTCTTCCACCAGGCCGCCCATGCGGGTGACCCGGCGCTGGGCGACTTCTTCACCGAGGAGTACCGCCTGAACCACCTCATCCATGCCTACCCCAAGCCCTACATCGCGCTGATGGACGGCATCGTCATGGGCGGCGGCATGGGCATCAGCCAGGGCGCCAAGCTGCGCGTGCTGTCTGAGCGCTCCAAGCTCGCGATGCCGGAGACGGGCATCGGCCTGTTCCCCGACGTCGGCGGCGGCTACTTCCTGGCGCAATGCCCCGGCCACGTGGGCGAGTGGCTGGCGCTGACGGGCCAGTCGATCGCCGCGGGCGACGCCATCGAGTGGGGCCTGGGTGACGTGTTCGTGCCCGCGGCGCAGTGGGACGACCTCGTCGCGGCGCTCAAGTCCAGCCCGCAGCCGAGCGCCGAGCATGTCGTGGCGACCGTCATGGAGCGCGCCGACCTCGCTCCGGCCGCCGACCCCAAGGCGGCCGCCGAACGCATCGACCGCCACTTCGGTGAGCCCAGCGTCGCAGGCATCCTCGACTCGCTCGCCGCCGCTGGCGACGACTGGGCGCGCCAGACGCACGACAGCCTGCTGCATCGCTCGCCCACGATGCTGGCCGTGACGCTGGAACTCGTGCGCCGCGGCCGCAGGCTGAGCCTGGCCGATGACCTGCGCCTGGAGCGCGACCTGGTGCACCAGTGCTTCCACCTGCGCGGCAGCGCCGAGGCCAGCGAGACGGTCGAGGGCATCCGTGCCCTGGCGGTCGACAAGGACCATGCCCCGCGCTGGCGCCCGGCTCGCGTCGCCGAGGTCGACCCCGCCGAAGTGGCGGCCTTCTTCGTGAGCCCCTGGCCGCCCGAGGCGCATCCGCTGAAGGACCTGGCGTGACCGCCACCGCGGCCCTGGCGCCCTCGGCCGGCGTGGGCGGCCACGCCGCCGCCCCGGCCCGGCATGCCTACAACCTGGGCCTGCAGGGCATGCGCGGCATCGCGATCCTGCTGGTGCTGCTCAACCATGCGCACGTGCCGGGGTTTCAGGGGGGCTTCATCGGGGTCGACGTCTTCTTCGTCATCTCCGGCTACCTCATCGGCGGCCTGCTGCTGCGCGAGCTGCAGACCACCGGCCGCATCGACCTCTGGGCGTTCTACGCGCGCCGCGTGCGCCGCCTGCTGCCCGCGGCGGTGCTGCTCATCCTCGTGGTGCTGCTGGGCATCCGCTTCCTGTATGCGCCGCATGAGCAGGACGAACTCCTGTCCTCGGCCCGTGCTTCGGCGCTGTATGCCGCCAACCTGTGGTTCGCGAGCCGGCCGACCGACTACTTCGGCGGCCACACCGAGGCCAATCCGCTGCTGCACCTGTGGTCGCTCGCGGTGGAGGAGCAGTTCTACCTGTTCTGGCCGCTGCTGATGCTGGCCGTCTGCCGCGGTGCCGGCGGGGCGGACCCGCGCCGCCGCGTCACGGCCCTCATCGTGGGCGCCGGGGTCGTGAGCCTTGCGGCCTGCATCGTCGTGTCGCTGGTGCACTTCAAGTACGCCTTCTTCCTCACGCCGATGCGGGTGTGGGAGTTCGGGGCCGGCATGCTGGTGGCCATGCGGCCGGGCTGGTCGCGCGCGCTGAGCCCCAGGGCGCTGCAGGGCGTGGGCGTGTTCGCGCTGGCTGCGCTGGCTGTGGCCAACCTGCGCTTTGACGGCAGCCTGCAGTTCCCCGGCTTCTGGGCCGTCATCCCGGTGGCTGCAGCCGTCGGGCTGCTGCTGGCCGCCGAGCGTGGCCAGGCCTCCTGGGTGGGGCGGCTGCTGGAGGCGCGCCCGCTGCGCTGGGTGGGCGACTGCTCCTACTCGGTCTACCTCTGGCATTGGCCCGTGCTCATCGCGGCGGCGGTCTGGACCTCCACGCCCGGCCCGCTGTTGACGGCCTCGCTCGTCGTCCTGTCGGTGCTGCTGGGCTGGCTGTCCTACCTCGGCGTCGAGCAGGTGTTCATGCGGCGCCTGTGGCAAGGCGCCTCGCCCGTGCGCGTGGCGCTCGTCGGCCTGGGCGCCTGCGTGGCCGTGGCCGGTGCCGCGCAGTGGATGCGCGGCCACATCCACAAGGGCAGCGAGGGCACGCCCTACCTGCAGGCCTCCAAGTGGCAGCTGGTCGACTCCTCCGGCTGCCTGGTGCTCTTCGATGCCGTGGACCAGCCGTCCTGCGAGTTCGGGGACACCGCGTCGGCCACGACGGTGGTGCTGTTCGGCGACTCCCACGCCGCGCAGTGGCTGGCGCCGCTGGAGACCCTGGCCAAGGCCCAGGGCTGGCGCCTCGTGGCCCTCACCAAGGCCGTCTGCCCGTCGGTCGACACGCACGTGGACTTCTACGTCACGCGCTCGCGCTTCGTGCAGTGCGAGCAATGGCGTGCGCGCATGTTCGAGCGCCTGGAGCAGCTGCGCCCGCAGATGGTCGTCATGGCCAGCTCGGCGGGTTACCGCGACGTGGAACTGCCGCGCTGGGAGGCCGGCCTCGCCAGCACCGTGAAGCGGCTGCAGGGCATGGGCAGCAAGGTGGCCTACATCCGTGACACGCCGCACACCGGGCTGGACGTGCCCACCTGCTGGGCCCGCGTGGCCTGGTGGGGCTGGGTGCCGCCCGGGGCCTGCACCTACCCCACCGCCGCGCACGATGAACGGCTCGCTTCCCTGGCCGAAGCCGAGGCCCGCGCGGCGGCCAGCCTGGGCGCCGTCTACATCGACCTCTCCGACGCCATTTGCACGACCGAGCGCTGCCCCACGCGACACGGCGACACGCCCATGTTCCGCGACCGCACGCACCTGAGCGAGCCCTTCGCGCGCACGCTGGCGCCGCAGTTGGCCGAGCGGCTGCTGCCGTTGCTCGTAAGCGGCGCGCCGGCGGCGGCATCGGCAGTTGCCCGCTGATGGCCCTGGCGGCAGGGCAGGGCGCATGACCGAGGGACAATCGACGGTGATGTCTGCCCCTGCTGTTTCTCCCTGGCGCCTGTCCGTCGCGCCGATGATGGACTGGACTGATCGCCATTGCCGCTACCTGCACCGCCTGATCACGCGGCACGCCTTGCTGTACACCGAGATGGTGACCACCGGCGCGCTGCTGTATGGCGACCAGCCGCGCCACCTCGACTACAACCCCGAGGAGCACCCCGTGGCGCTCCAGCTCGGTGGCAGCGAACCGGCCGACCTGGCTGCCTGCGCCAAGCTAGCCGAGCGCTGGGGCTATGACGAGGTCAACCTGAACTGCGGCTGCCCGAGCGAGCGGGTGCAAAAGGGCGCCTTCGGTGCCTGCCTGATGTCCGAGCCCCAGCTCGTGGCCGACTGCGTGAAGGCCATGCGCGACGCGACCTCGCTGCCCGTGACGGTCAAGCACCGCATCGGCATCGACAAGATCGAGAGTTACGAGTTCGTGCGCGACTTCGTCGGCACCGTGGCCGCCGCGGGTTGCGACGTGTTCATCGTGCACGCCCGCAACGCCTGGCTCCAGGGCCTGAGCCCCAAGGAGAACCGCGAGATCCCGCCGCTGCGCTACGAGATCGTCGCGCAGCTCAAGCGCGAGTTCCCGCAGCTCACCATCGCCATCAACGGCGGCCTCAAGACGCCTGACGAGATCGCGCAGCAGCTGGCGCATGTGGACGGCGTGATGATCGGCCGCGAGGCCTACCACGAGCCCTGGAGCATGGCGCAGTGGGACTCCCGCTTCTTCGGCCAGCCCGACCCCGCGGCGTCGCGCGAGGCCGTGGAGGCCGCCTGGCTCGACTACCTCGACCGCCTGCACGCCGCCGGCCGCTCCTGGCCGCACGCCATGCGCCACGCGCTGGGCCTGTGGAACGGCACGCCCGGCGCACGCCGCTGGCGCCAGGTATGGAGCGACCACCGCCTCAAGACCCTGCCGCCGCGGCAGGTGGCCGCCCAGGCGACGGCGGCACGGCTGTCCGGCCAGCTCGCCGCGGCATGACGACCGACCGTGGGCTCCGTCGTCGACGCTGATGACCCGCCCGGCCTGCCGGCCGACGAGCCGCTGTGGTGCCACAGCTTCGACACGGCGCTGGGCCGCTGCGGCGTCGTGTGGAGCCGCCTGGGGCTCGTGGCCTCGCTGCTGCCCGATGCCAGCCCGCAAAGGCTCCAGCGCCGCCATCCCGGCGCGGTGCTGACGGACGAACTGCCGGCACCCGTGCAGCACGCCGTGCAGGGCATCCGGGCCCTGCTGGGTGGCGAGATGCGTGACCTGCGCGACGTGGTGCTCGATGAACGTGGCATCCCGGCGTTCCGCCGCCAGGTCCATGCACTGACGCGGGCCATCCCGCCCGGCCAGACGCGCACCTACGGCGAGATTGCTGCCGCGCTGGGCCAACCCGGCGCCGCGCGGGCCGTGGGCCGGGCCGAAGGCGAAAACCCCTTTGCGCCCATCGTGCCCTGCCACCGCGTGATGGGCGCGGGCGGCGAGCCGACCGGGTTTTCGGCGCCGGGCGGCATCCAGACCAAGCGCCGGCTGCTGCTCATCGAGGCGCGCGCGGCCGGCCAGCTCGCCGGGGACCAACAAGCCTTGTTCTAATCGCGCATGTCTTTTGCATCCCTGGGCTTGTCGCCCGCCCTGCTGCGCGCCGTGCGCGAGCTGGGCTACCACGCCCCCACGGCCATCCAGGCCGCTGCCCTACCACCCATCCTGGCCGGCGCCGACGTGCTGGCGCTCGCCCAGACCGGTTCCGGCAAGACCGCGGCCTTTGCGCTGCCGCTGCTGCAGCGCCTCGTGGCCGCGCCGCCGCGACCCGGGCCGCGGGCGCTCGTCCTCGCGCCCACGCGCGAGCTCGCCGCGCAGACCGCCGAGCTGCTGCGCGAGCTGGCCAGCCGGCTGCTGCACCGGCCCAAGGTGGCGCTGGCCTTCGGCGGCGTCTCCATCAACCCGCAGCTGATGGCGCTGCGCGGCGGCTGTGACGTGATGGTGGCCACGCCCGGGCGCCTGCTGGACCTGCTGGAGCACAACGGCCTCACGCTCGCCGGTGTCGAGTGCTTGGTGCTGGACGAGGCCGACCGCCTGCTGGCCGCCGGCTTTGCCGACGAACTCCACCGCGTGCTGGCCCAGTTGCCGGCGCGTCGGCAGTCGCTGCTTTTCTCGGCCACCTGCCCGGCAGGGGTGCAGGCCCTGGCCGAGCAGCTGCTGCACGAGCCTGTGCGCATTGCCATCGAGGAGGCGCCGCCGCAGATCACCCAGCGCGCCATCCAGCTCGACCGTGCCCAGCGCCTGCCGGCCCTGCGCCAGCTGCTGCGTGACGAAGCCTGGGCCCGCGCGCTGGTGTTCGTGGCCAGCCGCTACACGGCCGAGCTGGTGTCGGACAAGCTCTTTGCCCACGGCTTCAAGGCCGGTGTGCTGCACGGCGAGCTGAGCCAGGGCGCCCGGCGCGATGTGCTGGCGGCGCTCAAGGCCGGCAGCGTGCAGGTGCTCGTCGCCACCGACGTGGCGGCGCGCGGCCTGCATGTCGAGGCGCTGGACGCCGTCGTCAATTACGAGCTGCCCCGCTCGGCGGCCGACTACACCCACCGCATCGGCCGCACGGGCCGGGCGGGCGCGCAGGGCGTGGCGGTGAGCTTCATCTGCGCTG
The DNA here is from genome assembly GCA_016790285.1 of Roseateles sp. Classification (GTDB taxonomy): domain Bacteria; phylum Pseudomonadota; class Gammaproteobacteria; order Burkholderiales; family Burkholderiaceae_C; genus Pelomonas. The sequence continues at coordinate 60,281 of JAEUPJ010000076.1, forward strand.
ACAGCGCCGAGAACGCCGAGAGCCATTTCCGCCTCATCGAGAAGCGCCAGGGCCAGCGCGTGCCGCGCGAGTGCCTGCCCGGCTTCGAGCCGCAGGCCGTGGCCACCGAGGCGCAGGCCAGCGGCGGCATCAAGAGCGCCACCCGCAAGAGCAAGAAGGACAAGCTGCGCGAAGCCGCAGCCAAGGCAGCCACCGATGGGCATTGAGATCGAACGCAAATTCCTGGTCGCCAGCGACGCCTGGCGCGCCCAGGCCGGCCGCGCCACCCGCTTCAGCCAGGGCTACCTGAGCCGCGACCCCGCGCGCACCGTGCGCGTGCGGCTGGCCGGCGAGCAGGCCTTCCTCACGATCAAGGGCGCGACGACGGGCGCCTCGCGTGCCGAGTTCGAGTACGCCGTGCCACTGGCCGATGCCCGCGCGTTGCTGGCAATGTGCGACGGCCCGGTGGTGGAGAAGGTGCGCCACCTGTGCGTGCATGAGGGCATGACCTGGGAGGTCGACGAGTTCCTGGGTGCCAATGCAGGCCTGGTGCTCGCCGAGATCGAGCTGTCCTCGGAAGACCAGCCTTTCGGGCGCCCGGCGTGGCTCGGCGAGGAGGTCACCGGCGACGCGCGCTACGTGAACGCCAACCTGGCGGTGCGGCCCTTCAGCGCCTGGAACGCCTAGACGGGGCTGACGGGCCTGACGAGGCTGACGCGCTGCATCTGGCCGCCGGGCGGCTGCGTAGCTGTCACACGGGGGCAACCCCCGCCGCCGATCATCCGGCGGGCGACCTGTATCGCCAACTCGACTGACACCCGCCCGTGCCTTGCCTGCTTGCGTTCCTGCTGCACCGATCCCGCGCCAGCCTGCTGGCGCTGCTGATCGTCGTGCTGCCGCTGCAGGCCGTGGCGCAGTTGGTGGCCGGCCTGCAGACGCAGCGCCACGTGCATGCCCAGCCCGGGCTGGCCGTGGCCTCGCCGTCGCCCTTGCGCCAGCTGCTCAATCGCCTGCATGAGGCCCAGCCGGCCTCGCTGAAGGCCTGGGGCCACGGCGCGCAGCTCGGCGCGCGCCCCCATGCCCACGGGGACGTGGTGCACACCCACGAACCCGAGCAGCCGGGCGTCATCCTGGTGGCGGATGCCGACGACGGCGCGGGGCAGGGCGCCATCACGGCCTTCCTGGCCTGGCTGCCCCTGGCTCTGACCTGGCCGGCCGCCCATCGCAGCCCGGCCCCTGTGCCACGGCCCGTGGCCTGGAAGGACCGCCTCGTGGCGCCGCCCCTGGCCCCGCCGCGCGGCTGAGGCCTGTCGACCCGCGGCACGCGCCGCGCCCGCCCCTGACCGACTGACCGCCCCGCCGGACCGCTGCCGGTGGGCCGCCTGCGCACGCGTGTGCAGGCGGCGCGCTGCCCGAGACCCCACCATGCCCCACGCCCCCTCCGTGCTGGCCGCTGCCGCCAGCCTGCTGGCCGCTGCTCATGTGCCCGCCCAGACCTCCACCGAACCTCCCCTGCTGGCTGCGGCCGTGCTGGAGAAGGTCGAGGTCACCGGCCGCCATTACGACAACGCCATCGGCTCAAGTGACGCCGCCTCGCAGGGCAGCATCCGCGCCGAGCTGCTCAAGAGCCGGCCGGCGCTGCGGCCGGGCGAGGTGCTGGAGTTCGTGCCCGGGGTCATCGTCACCCAGCACTCGGGCGACGGCAAAGCCAACCAGTACTTCCTGCGCGGCTTCAACCTCGACCACGGCACCGACTTCGCCACCACGGTGAACGGCCTGCCGGTCAACATGCCCACGCATGGGCACGGCCAGGGTTATGCGGACCTGAACTTCCTCATCCCCGAGCTGGTCGACCGCATCGAGTACCGCAAGGGGCCGTACTTCGCGCGCAGCGGCGACTTCTCGGCCGCCGGCTCGGCCGACATCGCCTACCGCCAGACCCTGGACGAGAACTTTGCCGCGCTCACGCTCGGCCGGCGGCAGTTCCGGCGCCTTGTGGGCGCGGGCTCGACGACCTTGGGCGGGGGCTTGCGCCTGCTTGGGGCGTTGGAGGTACAAGGCAATGACGGCCCCTGGCGGCTGCCGGAGCAGCTGCGCAAGCACAACGCCGTGCTGACGCTGTCCGCCGGCACACGCGCGCAAGGCTGGAGCTCCAGCCTGATGGCCTACGACGCGCACTGGAACTCGGCCGACCAGGTGCCCGAGCGCCTGCTGTCAGCAGGCAGCTACCAGGGTCAGCCCTTCGGTCGCTTCGACGCGGTCGACACCACCGACGGTGGCCAGACCCGCCGCAGCAGCCTCAGCGCCGAATGGCACCGCCACACTGACAGCGGCAGCACCGAGCTGGCGGCCTACGCGATGCACTACCGGCTGCAGCTCTTCTCCAACTTCACCTACGCCCTGGAGCGCCCCGACGACGGCGACCAGTTCTCGCAGCAGGACCGCCGCAGCGTCTACGGTGCGAGCGCCCGCCACGCCGTGGACCACCGGCTGGGCGACCTGCCCGCGCGCAGCGAGGTCGGCCTGCAGCTGCGCCAGGACCGCATCCGCGTCGGCCTGTTCGACACGGTGGCCCGCCGCGTCACCGCCACCACGCGGGACGACGAGGTCCGCCAGACGCAGCTCGGCGTGTATGGGCAGACGTCCGTGGAGCTGACGCCCTGGCTGCGCGGCGTCGTGGGGCTGCGGGCCGACGAGGCGCGCTTTCGCGTCGACAGCCTGAGCCTGGCGGCCAACAGCGGGCAGACGTCCGCCCACCTGCTGTCGCCCAAGTTCTCGTTGATCGCCGGGCCCTGGGCGCGGACCGAGTTCTTCTTCAACGCGGGGCGCGGCTTTCACAGCAACGATGCGCGCGGCACCACCGCTACCGTGGACCCGAAGACCGGCGACGCCGTCGACCGGGTGCCCGGCCTGGTGGCCGCCCGCGGCATGGAGCTGGGGGCGCGCACGGAATGGGTGCCGGGCCTGCAGTCGTCCGTGGCCCTCTGGAAGCTCGACTTCGACTCCGAGCTCGTCTACGTGGGCGACGCCGGCGCCACCGAAGCCAACCGGCCGAGCAAGCGCCACGGGCTGGAGTGGAACAACCGCTACGTGCCCGTGCCCTGGCTGCTGCTGGACGCCGACCTGGCCTGGACACGTGCGCGCTTTGCCGACGCCGACCCGGCCGGCAACCGCATCCCGAATGCGGTCGACAAGGTGGGCTCGCTGGCGGTGACGCTGCGTGAGCTGGGGCCGTGGTCCGCCACGCTGCAGTGGCGCTACCTGGGGGCGGGCGCCCTCATCGAGGACAACAGCGTGCGCTCGCGCGCCTCGCTCACCACCAACCTGCGCGTCAGCCGCCGTCTGGGCCTGGCCAGCGAGCTGACGCTGGATGTCTTCAACCTCGGCAACCGCCGGGTGAACGACATCGAGTACTTCTACGAGTCCCGCCTGCCGGGCGAGGCGGCCCCGGTGGCCGACCGCCACGTGCACCCCGCCGAGCCGCGCACGGTGCGCGTGACGCTCAAGCTGGGGTTCTGAGGCCTCACCAGGGCGCGGCGCCCTCGGGCAGGGGCTCGGTGGGCAGGGCCGCCGGGGCGGGGGCCGGGGCAGCGGCGGGCGCCGTGCCGGCTGCGGCGAAGTCGTGCTCGCCGCCCAGGCCCTCGATCAGCGCCGGGATGAGCCGGCCCAGCTCGCCGGTGGCCAGCGCCAGGTCGGCGTCGAAGGCCTCGTCGCCGCTGACGTCGGGGCGGCCTTCGAAGGCCAGGTCCAGGAAGCTGATCTTCTTGATCGCGAACCCCTCGGTCAGCGTGAAGGCGACACGCTCGTTCCAGCTCAGGGCCAGCCGGGTGGGCATCTTGCCGCTGGTCAGGTGGGCGCGGACCTCGTCGATGTCCAGCGGGTGGCGGGCGTAGCGCACGACGGGCTTCTGCTCGTCGCTGCCCTTGAGCTCGCACTCGCGCTCGATCTGGAAGCCTTCGGGCGTGACGCCGTCCATCAGCCAGGCGGCCATGCAGGCCGCGGGGCTCTCTGCCGTTTGTACCAGCTGCAGGGACAGCCCCGGGCTCGCCTGGATCAGCAGCGTCACGACCTCGTCTGCACGGCTGCTCGAGCCGGCGTCGACGAACAGCAGCCGCTCCTTGGGGGCGACCCAGACCTGCGTCGCCGAGGTCTTGGTGAAGGCGCGCGGCAGCAGCTCGTGGGCGGCCTGCTCCTTGAGCTCCTTCTTGGCCTTCTTGCCGGGCTTGCGGCCGGTCTGGGCCTCGATCTGCTCGCAGAGCTCGTCCACGCGCTCGTTGACGACCGAGGAGGGCAGCAGGCGCTGCTCGCGCTTGAGCTTGAGCAGCCAGTGCCCGTCCACGACCTCGACGAGCGGCGCGTGCTCCACGCCGCGGGGCGGGGCCCAGCCCACGGCCAGGGGCTGGGTGGGGGCGCAGGCCAGGAAGGGTTCCTTGGCGAGTTGTTCGGCAAGCTGGGCGGCGTCGGTCTGCCAGCCTTCGCCGATGCGGTAGGGGATCAGGTTCTTGAACATGGGCGCTTGGGAAACAAGAAGCCCGCCAGCGGCGGGCTTCGGAAGTCAGCGCCGGATTCTCTCAGGTCTGGCGCCACCGCCGCGTCAGCAGGCCGCCGGCGCCCAGCAGCCACAGCGCCCAGGTCGCTGGCTCGGGCACGTCGGCGGTGATGGCCTGCATGGTGCCGGTGAAGCTGCCGTCGGCCACGAAGGTCAGGCCCGTGACGAAGCCGGTCACGTCAAAGGCGTTCACGGCGGCCGAGGCCTCGATGCCGCGGATCTGGAAGCGGTCCACGCCCGCCGTGAAGCCGTGGGCGGTGAAGTCGAAGCTCGCGCCGGCGGCGAGGTCGGCGGCCGAGAGCTGCCAGGCGCTGCCGTCCCAGGTCCAGACTTCGTACAGCCCGTCGCCCACGCTGCTGGGCACCTGCACGGTCTTGAAGTTCGGGTCGCCCGCCCCGGTGGCGTAGCTGAAGCCGACGGCGACGACCGGGTCGATGAAGGTGACCTGGTTGGGCCCCACGCTGCCGACGTTGAAGCCGTACACCGGCCCGGCCAGCAGGCCGCTGGTGGTGGGCACGGGGGTGAGGGTGGGCAGGGCGATGTTGGTGACGCCCGCCGGCAGCGTGGCGGGGTTGATGGGCGTGAAGTCGAAATATGAACTGGAGCGGGCGTCGACCGTGCCCGCGAACACGCCTCCCGTGCGTGTGTGGGCCAGGTCTATGCTGATGGCGTAGCTCGTGCCGTACTGGAGCACGCCGGCGGGCAGCGTGAAGCTGGTGCTCGTGAGGACGGGGCTCTGCCAGATGAGGTCGGACTGCTGGAAGCTCGTGGGCGGGCCATTGCGCGACTCGACCGTGACGGGGTGCGTCACGTCCTGCACGCGGATGCGCATCTGGTCGATGCCGTCGGGCGTGCTGGCGGGCAGGGTCCAGCTGATGGTGGGCGTGAGGCCCGCGCCGCTGATCGTCATGGAGTTGACGAAGGGCATGGCGTCGACGTTGCCCAGCGTGGGGGTGGTGATGCTGACTGCCCCGCTGAAGTTGGCATTGGTGGACAGCAGCAACCGCCAGGCGCCGGTGAGGCTCGCGTCGTAGGGGCGGGAGCCGTAGTACTGGTGCGGCAGCAGCGTCCAGTCGCGCTCGAACAGGCGCTGCTTGATCCAGCTGGGGTCGGTCGCGAACGCGCCGCACGTGAGGCCTGCCGGGCAGATGCCGGAGGTGCCGTAGACGTAGGCGCCGGGCATGTCGGCGGGCGGCTGAACGTCCTGGATGCCCCACACGACGATGTCGCCCGTGGCGTGGTTGCCGCTGTTGGCGCTGTTGGCCTGGCGGATGTAGAAGGGCGAATTGGCCGTGGGCGTGCCCGCGATGGCGGCGGTGGCCACCAGCAGGCCGGGCACGATGAGGCGCTTCTTCATGGCGGTCTCCCTGAGCAGGAGGCCAGCCTAACCACGTTGTCTTGGCGATACACCCCCTCTGGAGGGGGCATCGGCGCGTCGCCCGCTCAGGCCGGCTGGGCCAGCACCTGACGCAGCAACTGCTCGAACACCTCGACCGACTGGCCGCCCTGGATGAGGTGGCGCTGGTTCACGATGATGGCCGGCACCGCGTGGATGCCCTGGCGGTGCACCTCGGCCTCGGCTTCGCCCACCTCGGCGTCGTAGCGGCGGCTGGCGAGCAGCTCGCGGGTGTCGGCCTCGGGCAGGCCGGCGGCCACGGCGACCTGCAGCAGCACGGCGGGGTCCGACACATTGCGCCCCTCGGTGAAGTAGGCCTTGAGCAGGGCCACCTTGAGCGTGCGCTGCACGGCGCCGCCGAAGGTTTCGTCGGCCCAGTGCAGCAGGCGGTGGCCGTCGCGGGTGTTGTAGATGCGGCTGCGGGCTTCCATGCTGAACGTGAAGCCCAGGGCCGCGCCGCGCTCGCGGATGGCCTGGCGGGTGCCGGCCAGGGCTTCGGGGCTGGCGCCGTATTTCTCGGCCAGGTGCTCCTCGATGTCCTGCCCCTCGGGCGCCATGCCGGGGTTGAGCTCGAAGGGGTGGAAGTGCAGGTCCAGCGTCAGGCCCGGGATGCGCGCCGCGGCAGCTTCCAGGGAGTACAGCCCGATGGCGCACCAGGGGCAGACGATGTCGGAGATGAAGTCGATTCGCATGGCCGGGATTGTCGCGGTTCGGCCGCTGCGGGGGCTTTGCGCTTTGCGCTACCGTTGGCGGGTTTCCTCTTCCCGACGCGTCATGCCCGACTACACCCCGCCCCAGGTCTGGACCTGGAACCAGGCCAGCGGCGGCCAGTTCGCCAACATCAACCGCCCCGTCGCCGGGCCCACCCACGCGCATGAACTGCCCGTGGGGCAGCACCCGCTGCAGCTGTACTCGCTGGGCACGCCCAACGGTGTCAAGGTCACCATCCTGCTGGAGGAGCTGCTGGCGCTGGGCCACACCGGCGCGGAGTACGACGCCTGGCTCATCCGCATCAACGAGGGCCAGCAGTTCGGCAGCGGGTTCGTGGCCGTCAACCCCAACTCCAAGATCCCCGCGCTGCTGGACCGCAGCGGGCCCGAGCCGGTGCGGGTGTTCGAGTCGGGCGCCATCCTCGTGTACCTGTCTGAGAAGTTCGGCGGCGCCTTCCTGCCGGCCGGTGGCGCCGCGCGGGCCGAAGCCCTGAGCTGGTTGTTCTGGCAGATGGGCAGCGCGCCCTTCCTGGGCGGTGGCTTCGGGCACTTCTATGCCTATGCGCCCGAGAAGCTGGAGTACCCCATCAACCGCTATGCCATGGAGGTCAAGCGGCAGATGGATGTGCTCGACCGGCTGCTCGCCGAGCGGCGCTTCATGGCGGGAGATGACTACACCCTGGCCGACATGGCCACCTGGCCCTGGTACGGCGCCCTGGCCAAGGGGCAGCTCTATGGCGCAGGGGAGTTCCTCTCGGTGCACGAGTACACCCACGTCATCCGCTGGGCCGACGAGATCGCCAAGCGGCCGGCGGTGCAGCGCGGGCGCAAGGTCAACCGCGTCTTCGGTGACCCGGCCACGCAGCTGCACGAGCGCCACGACGCCAGCGACTTCGACACCCGCACGCAGGACAAGCTCGCCCCATGATCACGCTCTACGACTGCGCCACGGCGCCCAGCCCACGCCGGGCCCGCATCCTGCTGGCCGAAAAGGGCGTCGCCCACGAGACGGTGCAGGTCGACCTGCGCCAGGGCGAGCAGCTGGGCGACGCTTACCGCCGCATCAACCCGCACTGCACCGTGCCGGCCCTCGTGACGGAAGAAGGCGCCGTGCTGACCGACAACGCCGGCATCGCTGCGTACCTGGAGGCGCGCTACCCCGAGCCGCCGCTGCTGGGCCGCACCCCGCTGGAGAAGGCCGAGATCGCCGCCTGGCAGTGGCGCGTGGAGTTCGAGGGGCTCATGGCCATCGCCGAGGCGCTGCGCAACAGCAGCCCCGCCATGGCCGGACGCGCGCTGCCCGGGCCGGTCGACTACGCGCAGATCCCGGCCCTGGCCGAGCGGGGCCTGGCGCGGCTGCAGCACTTCCTGGCGGTGCTGGATGCGCACCTGCAAGGGCGCGACTTCATCGCGGCCGGGCAGTTCAGCATTGCCGACATCACGGCCGTCGTGGCCGTGGATTTCGCGCGTGTCGTGAAGGTCAGGCCGGGCGAGGCTCACCCCCACCTGCTGCGCTGGCGTGAAGCCATGCAGGCGCGTGGGACGATGGCCTGAGACGAGTCACTTCGGCAGGAGCAGCGCCATGATTCACCGCGACCGCATGACGGCCCGCCTGGACGGCGAGTTCGCCGTGTTCCTGATCGGCATGCGCATCAACCGGCCCTGGGCGGTGCACCGCTGGCTGCCGGTCGCATCGGCCATGCCGCGCATGCTGCGCGAGCTGTACACGCAGCCGGGGCTCGGCCTGCTGAGCCACGAGATGTGGTTCTCGCGCACGATCGTGCTGGTGCAGTACTGGCGCAGCATGGACGCCTTGCTCGCCTACGCGCAGGACCGCCAGGCCGCCCACTTACCGGCCTGGCAGGCCTTCAACAAGGCCATCGGCACGGACGGCAGCGTCGGCATCTGGCACGAGACCTACCTCAGCGGGCCGCGGCGATACGAGAACGTCTACGTGAACATGCCGGCGTTCGGCCTGGGCAAGGCGGGCGAGCTGGTGCCGGCGCGCAGCGGGCTGCAGTCGGCCGCGGCGCGACTGCGCGGCGGGGCGGCGGCGGTCAGCGCACCCGCCACGTCAGGCGAGGGCGCCACACCGCCAGCACCACATTGACCGCGCACAGCGCGATCAGCAGCAGCAGGGTGTTGCGCTCGGAGCGCAGCAGCGTGGCCAGCTGCGCCGGGTCGGCGCTGGCAGCGGCCAGCAACTCGGCCTGCCGGCTGGCCGAGCCCACGACCATCAGCGTGGCCTCGAACACCGTGATGCCGAGCAGCGCCTTGAGCCAGGCCCAACCGGCATCGATGTAGCCGCGCGTTGCGGCCAGCGCGAGCAGGCCACTGACGACCACCACGGCCATTGAAGGCACCAGCAAATAGTTCGCGATCCCGGCGTACACCTGGCGCGCCGCGGCGAAGGCCACCGGCGAGCTGCGGTCCGCCAGCAGGTTGATGAGCAGGCAGGCGGCCAGCCCGCCGCCGAAGCCGATGGACGCCAGCTCGTGCAGCACCTTGGCCCCGCCCCGCCACGCCCGCTTGGCGGTCATGCGGGGCGGGGCATCGGGCGTCATGCGGGTGGGCGCCAGGGTTGCCTGCTCAGCCGAGGCGGCGGTCGCTCGGCCGCGCGAGGTAGAACCACTCGGTGCCCGGCTGCGACTTCACGTTCGGGAACACGATGCGGCCTTCGCTGGGGGCCAGCACCGGCTCGCCGCTGGCGCGCGTGCCGATGGCCTGGCCTTTCTCGATGGGGTCGAAGCTGGCCCATTCGCGGGCGAACTGGTCGCCCATGTCCTCGCGGTCGATGACGTCGTAGAGCTGCAGCACCTCGGGCGGCTGCGCGGGGCGGTGGGGCTCCACGGCGCTGTCGTCCAGCATGCCCAGGAAGACGAGCGTGCGCAGGATGGCCAGGCGCGCCACTTCGGGGCCGTTGGGGTCCAGGTGCTGGCCGCATTCGAGCGTGATGGCCCAGCCGCCGGTGGAGCGCATGTACTCGGTCGTTCCCACGCCGTAGTGCGGGTCGCTGATGAGGCTGGCGCGGCGCGAGCCGTCGTGCTCGCGCTGCTGGCGCCGCTGCAGGCCCAGCGCGTAGGTGGAGAGCCAGCCTTCCACGATGCGGCCCACGCCCAGGCGGGCCGCGAGGGCCGATTCGGTCGCTTCCTGGGAAAAGGGCTCCAGCTCGCCGCTGTTGTTGCGCGGGCCGATCATGGCGAAGGCCGGGCCGTTGCCCTGGAAGCTGTGCAGGTCCAGGATGCCGTCGTGCTGGGCGATCAGCGGGCACAGCTGCCTGGCGATGCGGTCCTCGTAGTCGTGCGCGATGACGGGCGGGCGCAGGTTGCGGTTGAGGTTGCGGTCGCCCTCGCGGCGGCCCAGCTGGTGGGCGAGCGGGTTCACGATGGGCACGCAGGTCAGCCTGCCGCGCAGCAGCGTCAGCTCGCCGGCGTCGAGCTGGCGAATGATCTCGGCCATGGCCTGGGTGCCGTGCACCTCGTTGCCATGCACGGCGCCCGTGACGAGCAGGCGCGGGCCCGGCGTGAGGCCGGCGAACTGGTGGACGCGGAGATGGGAGGTGGCAGTCATGGCGTGAGCAGGGCGGAAGACAGGGCCTGGTCGGCGGGGTAGACGCGCCGCGGCAGCTCGGCGGCGGGCTGGCCGGCGCGGTAGGCGACGAGGCGGTACAGGGTGGCGAAGGCGAAGTCCGGCGGCGCCTCACCGGCGCCCAGCACCAGTTCGCCGCCGCGGCGCACGCTGTCGGCCAGGAAGGCCGGCAGGCGCAGGTGGTAGGGGTTGCGTTCGATCTCGCCGGCATGCCGCTCCAGCGCTGCGACGAGCCGTGCGGTGTCGGCCAGGCTCGTCTGCACCAGCGTGTTCGGCGCCGACTGGGTCGACCAGAACTCGGTATGGGCGACGACCGTGTCCAGCCGCGCGGCCGCCAGTGCCTCGGCGACCAGCCGGTAGGTGCCGCGGTGGCTGGGGTTGTCGTCGAGCACGTGCGGGGCGAGCACGAGGGCCGGCCGGTGCTCGGTGAGCAGGGCGGCCAGCGTCTTCACATGCGCCGCCCACAGGGCCGGTGCGCGCTCGGCGGTGTCGCCCCGCACGTCGACCAGGCCCTCGGCGCCGGCGCGGATGCAGCCGAAGCCCAGTACGCCGCAGGCGTCGAGCAGCTCGGCCCAGCGGGGTTCACGGCGCTCCGGGTTGCTGCCCAGCGTCACGGCCACGTTGGTGACGCGCCAGCCCGCTTCCCGCTGCAGGCGCAGGGGCAGGGCGCCGACGATGCATTCGTCATCGGGGTGGGGCGCAAACACGAGGCAGTGGCCGGGCGCGGCTTCGGGCGCGGGTGCGGTGCTGCGGTCGGGCGGGTTGCCCAGCAGGGCGGCAAATCGGCTCAGGTGATCGCGCCAGCGGGCGAGGTCGGCATCCAGGGACATGCCGGCATCCTACCGACGCGGCAGGCGTCCCGGCCATGTCGCCAGCAGCACGCCCGATAAGGCCAGGCCATAGGCCACGGCCTGCAGCGCGGACAGCGACTCGCCGAGCAGCAGCCCGATAAGCGCGGTGCTGATGGGCAGGAAGACCATGAACACCCCGGCCTGCGCTGCGGGCAGGCGCTTCAGGCCCGCCATCCACAGCCACACGGTGATCACGCTGGCCGTGGCGGCGTAGTAGGCCAGCAGCCCCCAGTCCTGCAGGCGCGGCGCGGCGAAGTCGAAGCTCAGGCCCTGCCAGATGGCCAGCGGCGACACGAGCACGAGGCCCCAGAGGTTGATGAGGGCGCTGATGCGCTTGGGGCCCAGGCCCGCGGTCAAGGTCTTGCCGATGACGACGTAGCAGCCCTCGCAGAACACGGCGGCCAGCAGCAGCAGGGCGCCCACCAGCGTGGTCTCGGCGCCGCCTTGTTTGGCCGTGGCGACGAGGGCGATGCCGCCCACCGCGCAGGCGATGCCCGCGAGCACGCGGCCGCTCGGGCGCTCGCGCAGGAAGGCCCAGCTCAGCAGCGCCACCGCGGCGGGGATGCCGGCCATGATGACGCCCGCCACCACGGCCGAACTCTGCCGCAGGCCGAACAGCATGCAGATCGAGAACAGGAAGTTGCCGAGGAACGATTCCAGGAACAGCAGGCCCTTGGCGCGGGTGTCCAGCGGCGCCTCGTCGGCGGGCTTCTTGAGCCAGGGCAGCATCAGCACGGCGGCCATGCCGAAGCGCAGCCCCGCGAGCAGGAAGACGGGAAAGGCCGCGACGAGCAGCTTGGACAAGCCGACATAGCTGCCCACCAGGCTGGTGCTGGCGGCCAGCAGGGCATAGGCCCGCCAGGGCACGGGGTGCATGCCGCCGGGCCTCAGGGCAGCGGGCCGTCGATCGTCAGCGCGACGAACTGCGTGAACTGGGCCGGGTTGAAGTTGTTGTCGGACACCAGGATCAGCGTGCGTTTGCCGTCCACCACGGGCCCGAAGGTGATGCCCTCGATGTTGTCCAGCGCGAGCACGCTGCCGTCGTCGTTCTTCAGCGAGGACAGGTCGAGCAGCATGGTGCGCTTCACGGGCACCACCTCGCGGCCCTTGATGGTCGTCCAGCCGGAGACGTCCGTCGCGCCACGGGTGTCGATGAGGAAGAGCTTGATGGTGTTGCTGGTGGGCTGCCTGGTGTGCGCGGCCACGCCGGGTGTCACGGCGCCGGTGGCGTAGGCGCGCTCGATGACGATGAATTCGTGGCTGGACAGCGCCAGCATGTCGGGCACGCCGTTGGTGGCGAAGTCACCTGCGCGGGTCGGCGGGAAGGGCACCGGGCCCACCTCATAGACGTATTCCGCCCCGGCTTTGCCTGTGTCCAGGTCGAAGGACAGCATGCGCGCGCGGCTGCCGCGGCCGACGGCGGTGGGCAGGCTGTCCTGGGCCAGGCCGTTCTCGCTCATGGTCCAGAGCGTCTTGCCGTCGGGCGTGATGGCGATGCTCTCGAAGGCGAGGTTGTTGTAGACGCCCATGTCGCCCGCGGCGATGCCCGAGGCGCTGCCGACCGGGTTGTAGTAGGCCGGCACAGGGAAGTCGGCGATGTGCTTGCCGTCCGGCGTCATGCGGCGCACGGTCGGGTTCTGGAAGCCGGCCGAGCTGCGCTGGCCTTCGTTGCTCCAGTAGATCTGGTTGCGCCTGGTGTCCAGGCGCAGGCTTTCGGGGTCGACCATGTTGCGGCCGAAGGGCTGGCCGTCCACGTCGAGCAGGGTGGTCATGTTGACCCAGCTCACCCCCGCCTCGCCGGGCGCGGCGCTGCGGCGGAACTTGCTCAGGTCCAGGGCCAGCTCGTAGAAGCGCGCCGGGCCGCGGTCGCTGCGGTCATCGCAGATCGCCAGGTAGCGGCCGGTGCCGGGCACGTAGTCGATGCTGGAGAGGCCGCCCACCGGCACCCCGCGGAACACGGCGGTGGTCGGGACGATCTGCTGGCCGAGGTAGCTCAGCGTCTGGGCCAGCGCAGGCAGCGTGAGCAGCGACAGCGCGGCAAGAGAGGCCGCACGGGCGGCGCAACGGGCGAAAAACTTCATCAACTTCCTCGGCACGGCATCCAGCCGTTGGGGCGGCGCAGTCTAGTCGGACTGCGCCGGGGCACCCGTTCAGGCGGCGCGCCGCAGGGCTCCGCGCAACGTGTCGATGATGCGTTCGATGTGGCTGCTCTCGATGATCAGCGGCGGCGACAGCGCAATGGTGTCGCCCGTCGTGCGGATCAGCAGGCCCTTGTCCCAGCAGTCGAGGAAGATGTTGAAGGCGCGCTTGGCCGGCTGGCCGTCCAGGGGCTTCAACTCGATGCCGCCGACCAGGCCGATGTTTCGCACGTCGATGACGTTGGGTTCATCACGCAGGGAGTGCAGGGCCTTGGCGAACTCGTCCTGCATGCGGGCGGCGCGGGTGAGGAGGTCGCCGTCGGCGTAGGTGTCCAGGGTGGCGATGCCCGCGGCGCAGGCCAGCGGGTGGGCCGAGTAGGTGTAGCCGTGGAAGAACTCGATGAGGTGCTCGGGCCCGGTCATGAAGGCGTCGTGGATCTTCTGCTGCGCAAAGACCGCGCCCATCGGCACGCAGCCGTTGGTGATGCCCTTGGCGACCGTCATCAGGTCGGGCGTCACGCCGAAGGTCTGGGCACCGAACGGGTTGCCGGTGCGGCCGAAGCCGGTGATGACCTCGTCGAAGATCAGCAGGATGCCGTGCTTGTCGCAGATGTCGCGCAGGCGCTGCAGGTAGCCCTGCGGCGGGATCAGCACGCCGGTGGAGCCCGCCACGGGCTCGACGATGACGGCCGCGATGGTGGACGCGTCGTGCAGCTGCACCAGGCGTTCGAGGTCGTCGGCGAACTCGGCGCCATGCTGGGGCACGCCCACGGAAAAGGCATTGCGCGCCGGGTCGTGCGTGTGGCGGATGTGGTCGACGCCCGAGAGCAGGCTGCCGAACATCTTGCGGTTGGCCACCATGCCGCCCACCGAGATGCCGCCGAAGTTGACGCCGTGGTAGCCGCGCTCGCGGCCGATCAGCCGGGTGCGCGCGCCTTCACCGCGCACGCGGTGGTAGGCAATGGCCATCTTGAGCGCCGTCTCGACCGACTCCGAGCCGGAGTTGGTGAAGAAGATGCGGTTCAGGCCCGCGGGCGTGAGCTGCGCCAGCCGCTCCGCCAGCTCGAAGGCCTTGGGGTGGGCCATCTGGAAGGGCGGCGCGAAGTCCAGCTCGGCGGCCTGCTGCTGGATGGCCTGGACGATCTTCGGGCGGTTGTGGCCCGCGTTGACGCACCACAGGCCCGCGATGCCGTCGAGCACCTCGCGGCCCTTGTCGTCACGGAAGAACATGCCATCGGCCTGCGTCAGCAGGCGCGGCGCCTGCTTGAACTGCCGGTTGGCGGTGAAGGGCATCCAGTAGGCGTCCAGCTTGGAAACGTCAGCGCTCATGCGGGGCTCCGCGAAAGAGATGCCAAAGTCTAAAAGCTAATTTGACTGGGCTGTCAGAATTCGACGACGCCTCAGGGTTCCCACTAGCGGGGTGAGCTGGACGAGCAGGATGCAGGCGAGCATGAGCCCGCAGCCGAAAAGACCGGTGGCATCCAGCCGCTCGCCCAGCAGCACGAAGCCGAAGGCGGCGGCGAAGAGCGTCTCGGAGGACAGGATGATGGCCGCGTCTGCCGCGTGGGCGTAGCGCTGGGCCACGACCTGGGCGGTGAAGGCGACACCCACCGACAGCACGCCGGTGTAGGCGATCGGCCCCGCGGCAGCGAGCACGCCCTGCCAGCGCAGCGGCTCCATGAACGCGGCGGCGATGAGAGACAGCACGCCGCACACCGCGAACTGGCCGCTGGCGACGAGGAAGGGCGCGCTCATGCGGTCCGCCCAGCGGCCCACCATCAGCACATGCACGGCCCAGGGCACGGCCGAGGCCAGGACCCACAGGTCGCCCAGGCCGATGCGCAACTCGTGCGCGCCCGACAGCAGGAAGGCGCCCACCAGGCAGCCCGCGGCCGCTGGCCACACCGACCAGTGCGCCACATGGCGCAGCAGCAGCCAGGCGAGCACCGGCACGAGCGGCACGTAGACGGCCGTCAGGAAGCCGGCATTGGTGACGCTGGTGAACTGGATGCCGATCTGCTGCATGACCGCGCCGAGCATCATCAGCAGGCCCAGCCCGGCGATGTGCCCGCCGTCCACGCCCGACAACGGCCGGCCCTCGCGCGCCAGGCGCCGCCACTCCATCACCGCCAGCGGCAGCACGACGAGCGAGCCCACCAGGAAGCGCACGCCGGTGAAGAGCAGCGGCCCGACGTCGGCCATGGCCCGGTTCTGGGCCACGAAGGCCGAGCCCCAGATCAGCGCGACGAGGGTGAGCAGGAGGTTGGCCTGGATGCGGCTCATGGCGTCGAGAGAAGGGGAGAGGGCGAGAATGAGGCCGAGAGCATGCCATGCGCATGCGTGACGACCAGGTTGGGTCGGGCCAACGCCCGTTCGCGGGGCCGGCCCCTCATCAAAGGGGGCGGGCCAAAGCGCACCGCGCGCCGGGGTGCGTCCTCACCGAAAATGAGGTTTGAAGCCGTCATGAAGACGAGGTGACGGTGTTGAGGGAGTTTCATGAGAACAAGTTGCCGCGCCCGCCTGGCGGCGTCAGTGTTGGCCCTGGCCAGCCCATGGGCCATGGCTCAGGTCTACAAGTGCACGGATGCTGTGGGCAAGACGACCTATCAGGCCCAGCCCTGCCAGGATGCGAAGTCCGGCGCCGCGATAACGCTCGAAGGGCAGCCTGCGCCGCGCCCCGCGCCCGCGCAGAGCGCGCTCGGTGGCCTCGCAGCGCCGTCACCGGTACCGGCGGCGTCGGACGAGGAGGAGCGAGGGCGTGTGCCCCACGCATCATCGCCTCAGCGCCGCCTTCCGCCATCCGCTCGGGTGGAGGTGCCGTGGGTGCGAATCAGCTTTGATCTGCCGAGCGCAGACGGCCGCGCAATGGCATGGACGAATGCCGGACCGGTGAACCGCGGTCGCCCTGCAGGCGCCGTGGCGGTCGAGACGGGCGTCCGCCCGGTCGCCGTGGGCCCGAACGGCCGTGAGGCCTTCACGCTCAACGGGGACGAACTGGTCTGGTGGCCCCAGGGACTGGGCGGGTCCAAGCAGAGGCTGACGCCGCCGGCCACACTGCCGCGCCTGTCCTGGGGTGCAGCCCTGGCCTTGGACGCGCGCAGCGGCGTGCTGGCCGTGGCGTCCCTGGACGGTGAAGGCTACTTCTACCGCTACGACACCCGTCGCCACAGCTGGTTGGGTGCGACCTCCTTGCGAAACCGCGACCTGCTCGGTTTGGCCTTCGACGCCCAGAATGGCCAGTACGTTGGACTGTCGAGCGACCTGGAGCTGATCATCTATGACACCCAGGGCGGCCAGAAGACCGTGACGCCGCTGGCCCAGGTGCTACCCGCCGGCACCTATGACGCAGGTGCGCCGCTGAAGGCGGCGCTGACGCTCGCAGCCGGCAGCGGCGTGGCGGCGATTGTCCGAGTCAGCGGCGGTGTCGTGAGCCACATCTGGACCTGCGAGCTGGCCGGCGGCCGGGTCCAGTTGACCTACAAGGATTAATGACATGCGCCGTTCAGTGACCCTAGCCGCCCTGTCGGCGACCCTGCTGCTGCTCGGCGGCTGCGATCTGCGAGAGCGCTTCGCGAGTGCTGACGACCGCGTCAACGACGCGGTGCCGCTGCCGGCTGACGTCCAGCAAGCTCAGGCGCGGTTGCTGCAGCAGGCGTCGACCGTGCCGGCTGACCGCACCGCCTTGGACAACGCCTGGCGCGGCCGCCTGCGCGCTCGGGCCATGTCCTGCAGCCCCGACTTCGCGCCGACCTGGCGCCAGTCCGGCGAGGAAGTGCGCCAGGCCGTAGGCAACAAGTCCTGTTTCGCGGAGTTCGACCGCAAGCTTGCCCGCTGGATCGGTGTGCAGCGCACGCGATTGCTGCTGGCCCAGCCCCCGCTGCCGACGGGCAAGCTGCCGCCGTCGATCACGGTGGAGGGTCAGCTGGTGGCGACCAGCAGCCAGGCGCCGGTCGTGGCGGTCACCTCGAGCGAGGGTTTCGAGCTGCTGTCGGTGGATGGCCGAACCCTGTTCAAGGAGCGGGGCGCGGTAGGGCAGCTGAGCCTGTCGCCCAACGGCCGGCTGTTCGCGCAATCGGTGTCCGGTGACGTGTCGCGCATCCGCAGCGTGGAAGACGGCGAGACCTTGCTCGAGCTCCCCGACGCTCGCTCCGTGCAGTGGCTGGGCGACTGGTTCCTCGGCATTCGCAGCGCGCGCAGCAAGCCAACTTCGGTGCTGAGCCTGAACACGGGTGAGGAAACGCCGGTCATCGTCAACAACACCGGCGTCTACTCCAGTGACGTGCTGTTGCCCGCACCTGGTGGTGGGGCGCGCTTCAACCTGTTGAGCTTCACGGGGCTGTACCAGCTGGAGGCGAAAGAAACCGGTGGGCGGCTCGTCGTCACCGCCGTAGCCGAGAAGCCGGGCGTACAGCGGGCCCTGATGCCGATCACGTCGGGCGGGGGACGGCTGTCGGGCGACGGCAAGAGCTGGGTACTGGATTCGTCCAGCCAGGGCCTGGTGCGCCTGGACCTGACGACGCTCGAGATCCAGGAAACCAGCTTCCAGCCGATGCTGCTTGGGGGCGTCGCGTCCACGAGCAAGCCTGACCAGTACGTCCTGGAGCTGCGTGCCCCGATGGAGGCTCCCAATCCGGGCGCGCGGATGCCTCATCTGTACGACGCGGCGGCGGGCACGCTGGCCCCGTTGAAGGGTGCCGATGCCGAGCGAACTTTTCTGTATCTGCCGGGCGCGAAGCGCTTGGCGCGGCTGAGCCAACCTACGGTCTGGCTCGTTGAGACGCTTCAGGTTGGTGAGGCACAGCCGATGGCGGACGTGCTCAATGGACAGCTCGAGCAGGTCAACCAGGCGCGCCTGAATGCGGTTCAGCTGGAGTCCCAGCGTGGGTTGCCTGCAGCGCCCTACCTTGCACCTGCGCTGGCGTCGGCCGCCCCGCTGCTGCCAGGCGTTCGAGATGCGCAGGTGGAAGGCGTGGGCATCTATGAAGCGGTCGAGCGGATCGCCCAGCCGGGGCAGTCGCGCAGCACCGGTCGTGTGGCAGTGACCGTGCGTCGTTCCAACCAGCCCCTTGTGCTGGTGCTGTCCTCGTACGAGCCGGTTCAGTGGCAGTTGCGCCTGGAATCGGGGGCGCGCCTCGCGGCAGTGCTCGTAGCGAGCTATCACGATTCGACGGTCGTGGGTGCCGGTGACGTGCGCGTGTTGAAGATCGGCCGCCAGTACGCCTACCAGCAAGATGGCCCCGAGTTCGCCGCGCTGCAGCGGGAGGTGTCGCGCTGGGCGGGTCGCCCGATCGCGCTGTTCCAGAGCGGCTACCGCGGCAACAGCTACACCGTCGGCGGCCGCTGACAGACCGCGTCGGCCTCAGCCCGCTTGGGTAGGTGCGGTCAGGGTGGCGAGCTCGACCTCGTCGAAGCCGGCGGCGCGTCGCGCGTCGAGGTTGAAGGGCGCGCGCAGGCGCGGCGCCTGGTGGCGTTCGGCCAGCTCGGCGTACGTCGCGATCGGGTCCAGGCCGCGCTGCTCGCACAGGAAGCGGTACCAGCGGTTGCCCGCGGCCACATGCCCGATCTCGTCGCGCAGGATCACGTCGAGGATGGCCCCGGCCGCGTGGTCGCCCGCGCCCACGAGCTTGGCGCGCACGCCGGGGGAGGCGTCCAGCCCGCGGGCCTCGAGCGTGCGGGGCACGAGGGCGATGCGGGCCAGAAGGTCGTGCCGCGTGCG
This sequence comes from Roseateles sp., assembly GCA_016790285.1. Taxonomy (GTDB): domain Bacteria; phylum Pseudomonadota; class Gammaproteobacteria; order Burkholderiales; family Burkholderiaceae_C; genus Pelomonas. Next base: position 79,208 of record JAEUPJ010000076.1, read on the forward strand.
TTCGGCCATCTCCCACAGTGCGTTGTGGGCGTCGAAGTCGCCGTAGTCGAAGCCCAGCGTCAGCAGGTGGTTGCGCAGCAGCGTGAAGTGGGTGGCTTCTTCCTGCGCGATGCGCAGCCAGTCGCGGTAGAAAGCCTCGGGCATGCCGGGGAAGCGCCAGCAGATGTCCAGCGCCAGGTCGATGGCGTTGAGCTCGATGTGGGCAATGGCGTGCACCAGCGCGGCGACGCCGGCCGGCGTGCGCATCGAGGGCGGCTTCAGCGTGATGTGGGCCACCAGCTGCGGGCGCGCGGGGCGGCCGGGGATGCCGGCGGGTTCAGGGATGACGGCCTCGGCGTCGACCGGCAGGTCTGCGGGCAGGGCGAGCGTGGCAGCGGCCTTGGCGGGTGCGTCGGCAATCAGGAGAGGGCCGAGCGTGGCCAGGCGGAGGTCGGACATCGGCGCAATTTTAGAATCCCTCGTTTTGAAGGGAGGCCCGCGATGGCGATCTACCAGCTCGACGAGCACATCCCCGACGTGGCCGAGACGGCGTTCGTGGCCGACAGCGCCGAGGTCATCGGCCGCGTGACGCTCGGCGAAGGCGTCAGCGTCTGGTTCAACGCCGTGCTGCGCGGCGACAGCGACACGCTCACGGTTCGAGCCGGCAGCAACATCCAGGACGGCTCGGTGCTGCACGCGGACACCGGCTTCCCGCTCGATATCGGCGAGAACGTGACGGTGGGCCACCAGGTGATGTTGCACGGCTGCACCATCGGTGACGAAAGCCTCATTGGCATTGGGGCTGTGGTCTTGAATGGCGCGCGCATCGGCCGCAATTGCATCGTCGGCGCCGGCGCGCTGGTGACCGAGGGCAAGGAATTCCCCGACGGCTCGCTGATCGTCGGCGCCCCCGCCAAGGTCGTGCGCGAGCTGACCGAAGCGCAGAAGGCGGGGCTGAAGGCCAGCGCCGCCCACTACGTCAACAACGGCCGCCGCTACCAGGCAGGCCTGAAAAGAATCCGATGAGCGAACTCCACAAATTCCTGTTCGATGGCCTGCCCGTGCGCGGCATGCTGGTGCGCCTGACCGACGCCTGGCGTGAAGTGCTGTCGCGCCGCGAGCCTGGCCAGGAGTACCCGCCCGAGCTGCGCGACCTGCTCGGCCAGATGAGTGCCGCTGCCGTGCTGATGCAGGCCAACATCAAGTTCAATGGCGCCGTGGTGCTGCAGATCTTCGGCGACGGCCCGGTCAAGCTCGCCGTGGCCGAGGTGCAGCCGGACCTGGCCTTCCGCGCCACGGCCAAGTGCGTGGGCACGGTAGAGCCCGGCGCGACGCTGGAAACCATGGTCAACCTGCACGGCCAGGGCCGCTGCGCCATCACGCTGGACCCGAAGGACAAGCTCCCCGGCCAGCAGCCCTACCAGGGCGTGGTGCCGCTGCATGGCGACCAGCGCGAGCCGCTGCAGAAGGTCAGCGAGGTGCTGGAGCACTACATGCTGCAGTCCGAGCAGCTCGACACCAAGCTGGTGCTCGCGGCCAACGGCGACATGGCCGCGGGCCTGCTGATCCAGCGCCTGCCGGTGGAGGGCGAAGGCAACCTCGAAGGCCGCAAGAACGAGGACGACATCGGCCTGTCCGATGCGTTCAATCGCATCGCGATCCTGGCCGGCACGCTGACCGCCGAGGAGTTGCTCACGCTGGACGCGGACACCGTGCTGCGGCGCCTCTTCTGGGAGGAGCAGGTCACGCGCTTCGAGCCGCAGCAGCCGCGCTTTGCCTGCACCTGCTCGCGCGAACGCGTGGGCCAGATGCTGCTGGGCCTGGGCCGCGAGGAGGTGGACGGCGTGCTCGCCGAGCGCGGCGACGTGGAGATCGGCTGCGACTTCTGCGGCCGCCACTACCGCTTCGACGCGGTCGACGTCGGCGCCTTGTTCACGCCAGCCGGCCAGCAGCCCGAGGGTGGCGCGACGAGCACGCTTCAGTAGCCTGCCCAGTCGCCACCAGGCAACGCGCCGTCATGCCTTCTGAGGATGCGGCGCGTTCTGGTGATTGACGCGGCCCCCGCAAAGCGCGACTTTCGGCCCTGGCCCGTTGTCACACGGGCCAGGAGGCGACAGTGGCGGACAAAGGCGGCTTCGGCAGCTTCCCCTGGGCCAGTGCGGCGGTGCTGGTGGCCTTCGTGGCCAGCACGCAGCTCGTGCCCCATGCCTTCGAGCCCCTGAGGCCCGCGGAGAAGGCGCGCGCCCAGGCGCCGCTGGACCCGGATCTGGACGTCAACGCACGGCTCTGGGAAGACCCCTTCACCGCGCTGCGCCGCTACGAGATCGAGCGCACCGAGCGCTGCGAGCGCGTGCGCAAGCAAACCTCGCAGACGCTGGACATCGACTGCCGCGACCGCGTGGCCGAGGTGCGCGACCCGCAGCGCATGCTCGGCAAGCTCGACCGCGACCACGACCAGCGGCTGGACGACACGCTCATCGTGATGGGCCTGCTGCCGGGTGCCGATTTCGTCGGCGCCGAGGAGGCGCGCCGGCGCCTGCGTTACGCGACGCTCGCCGGCCTGCTCGCCCAGGACTACGTGCCTGACAACGCCGAGCGGCTGAGCCTGCTGGAGTTCAGCCTGCTGGAGCCCGCGCCGCCGCCCTCCCTCTTGCCCGAAGCGGCGTCCGCCCCGCCCAGCGGTGACAAGCAGGCGCGCGCCGCCCGTGCCAAGGACAGCTACGTCGTGCCCTACGAGCTGCTGTCGGCCCGCTCCGAGCACCGGCGCAAGCCCGATGCCGATGTCGACGGCCGGGGCGACAAACCGCGCCGCTACGGCCAGATCGCGCTGCTGTGGGTGGACGAGAACTCCCTGCCCAACCGCAAGCTCGACGCGCTGGCGCGGCTCACGCAGCAGCTCATGGGGCGCACGGCCCGCACCCTGGCCGCACCTGGCGGCGTGGACACCCAGCGGCTGCCCAGCCTGGCCGTCATCGGCCCCTCGTCGACCGATGCCTTGCGCGCGGCGCTGCTGGACCTGCGCTGCGCGGCGGACCGCAAGCATGCGGCCGTGGCGGCCCAGAGCCCGGCCGCCAGCGCTGCCGCTGCGCGCTGCAGCTCGGGCGTGGCAGGCTCACCCAGCGGGCTGCCGCCTGACTTGCAGGAGGGCTATGAACTGCTGGCCCGCGCCGAGTTCTACAACTCGGCCTCCACGGCGCCCAACAGCATGATCAGCGAGCTGAGCGACCAGAAGCTGGAGTCCTTCGTCACCGACCAGTTCAACCGCATCACGGGCGTGAACCCCGTTCGGCCGGTGCAGATGCTGCGCACCATCGGCACGGATGGCGAGCTCATCAAGCGCATCGTGGCCGAGCTCACCCTGCGGCTGCCACACACCGGGCGGCGCGTGGTGATCGTGGCCGAGCGCGACTCGCTGTACGCCCAGTCGCTGGTGAGCGAGCTGCGCTTTCGCCTGCCCGACAGCCGCGGCAAGGAGCAGCCGCTGAAGATCGAGGTCATCTACTTCTTCCGCGGCATCGACGGCGTTACGACGCGGGAGGCGGGCAGCGCGGCGGGTACCTCGCCACCCAAGAACGCGCCGCTGGAGTGGCCCGAGAGCCGCGACCAGCTCGACTACCTGCGCCGGCTCGGCAACGAGCTCAAGCGCAGCGAGACCGACCCGACGCGGCTGCCCATCGGCGCCATCGGCATCTTCGCCAACGACGTGCACGACAAGCTGCTGGTCCTGCAGGCCCTGCACGAGGACTTCTCCGACCGCATGTTCTTCACGACGGACATGGATGCGCGCTACCTGCACCCGCGCACCCAGGCGTTCACGCGCAACCTGGTGGTGGCCAGCAGCCTGCCGCTGGCCTTCTACCCGCCGCCGGTGGGTGCGTCGGGCGTGGACCTGCAGGCCGGCACGCCCCCCTTGCGCGACATCTACCAGGTCAGCACCTATGCCGCCGCGCGCCGCGCCGGTTGCCGCAGCGACACCTGCAAGCGGGAGGAGCGGCTGGCGCTGGAGCCGGCGCTGCAGAAGCCGTCCGTCTACGAGGTGGGGCGCTCCAGTGCCGTGCCCTTGTCGGGTTATGCGCTGGACGCCCGCCCGACGCCGCCCGGTGCAGGCCGCGCCGGGCTGGCATTGCTGATGGTGGCCGTGATGGGCTGCGCGCTGCTCGTGTGGCCGTCCACGCCGGCCATCCGCCAGGCACGGCGCACCTTCCTGCGTGAGCCCACGATGGACAACCAGCCGCAGATGGACATGACGTCCATCGTGCTCGTCGCCCTGCATGCGGGCCTGTTTGCCTACGTGCTGGCCAGCCTCATCGAGTTCCTGCTGCCGAGCCAGCTCGGTTTCGTGCATGCCTTGCTGCTGGCGAGCCTGGCCGCGTTCGGGGCGCTGCTGGCCGTGCTGCCGGCGTTGCTGATGGCGCGCCGCGAGCAGCCCCTGCCGCCGGACCAGCCGGCGGGCGTGGACCGGCTGCACCTGGTCATCGTGCTGATGGTGGTGGCGGTGTGGATGTGGCTGGCGTGGCCCTCGGGTGGCTGGGCGCTGGGCCAGGCGTGCGACAGCTGCGAGCCCGTGGCCTGGCTGGAGGGCGTCAGCGCCTGGCCGTCCCACCTGATCCACATGCTGGCGCTTTTCGCCATCCTGTGGACGCTGGACTGGGCCTGGGCCGATTCACTGAACCAGCTGCGCCGCGACTCAGACTGGCTGCGTCTGCCGCGGCCGGTGGCGCGGCCCGTGGTGCGCAGCGACCTGCGGCAGCTCGTGAGCGCCTGGTTCGAGCACGTCAGCGTGCTGTTCTGGCGGCCTGGCGTGGGGTTCAGCTGCGACTTCGACCAGCTCTGGAAGGAGTACGGCGAACGCGGCGAGGCCCGGCCGCGGGCGGCGCGCACCCTCGTCTGGTATGTGCTGACGATCTGCTGCGTGGGGCTGCTGTTCCTGTGCCTGTCCGAGGGGCAGATCCCGGAGGTGCCCGTGCGGGGCGACGAGCACCGGCAGATGGTGACGGCCACGCTCTACGCCATCTTGCTGCTGCTGCCGCTGCTGGTGGTGGCCGTGGCGGATGCGACCGTGCTGCTGGTGCGCTTTGTGCGCCACCTCAATGCCGGGCGCAGCTTCTATCCCGACTCGACCATCGAGATGTTCGCCAAGGGCCTGGGCGAAGAGCACAAGGCCCTGTGGGCGCAGCACTTCTGTGCGCGCCCCGAGGACCGCAGCAAGGACGGCGGCGGCTTTGCGGTGCACACGCTGCTGGACGACTGGATCGACGTGCAGGTCGTCGCGCGGCGCAGCACGCCCGTGGCGCGGCTCGTCATCGGGCCGTTTGTCGTGCTGGCGCTGCTGGTCGTGGCGCGCAGCCGGCTGTTCGACAACTGGTCGCTGACCCCGGCCATCGCCATCGGTGTGTGCTTCTACGTGGCCGTGCTCATCGGGCTGACCATCCTGCTCAAGCGTGCCGCCGAGACCACGCGGCGCCATGCCCTGCAGTCCATGCAGGCGGACCTGCGCTGGCTGGCGGGCAGCGGCAAGCCGCTGTCGGACCTGGTGGAGCCGTACAAGCGGCTCATCGCCTCGGTGGAGAACGAGCAGTGCGGTGCGTTCGCGGCCTTCTTCGACCAGCCGCTGCTCAAGGCACTGCTGGTGCCGCTGGGCGGGGCGGGCGGCACCCAGTTGTTCGACTACCTGCTGCTCGGTCGCTGAACCGCCAGCACGGCGGCGGAGAGCCGTGCCTCCGCCGGACCCTGGATGTCGACCCAGGCCAGCCCGTACGCCTGCAGGGCCGCCCGCAGCCGGGCGTCGAAGCGCGCGCGGACTTCGGGGCCGTCGCGCTGGATGCCGTCAGGTTGCCAGGGCAGGTCCGGCGCGCACAGCAGTGTGAGCTCGCAGCGGCGCTGGAAGGCCACAGCCTCGGCCAGCAGCGTGTCATCGTTGAAATAGTGCTGGCTGCACAAGGCCGTGATCAGCGGCGTGGTGTCACAGAAGACGAGGGAGTGCTTCGCCGCAGCCGCTTCGATGCGGGCGGCCTGCTCGGCCGCGATGTGCGCCTGCTCGTGCTGCTGCGGCGTGCGGCCGTGGGCGTCGCACCATTCGCGCAGGTACTCGGGCACGAGGCCGGCACTGAAGTGTGCCGTCAGGGCCTCCGCGAGCGTGGACTTGCCGGTGCATTCGGCGCCCAGCAGCGCCACGATGCGGCTCACGCTCGCCTCCAGGCGCGCCAGCCGATGACGCTCATCGGGATGAAGGCCGTGTACAGGATGACGGTGAGCCAGTAGCCCTTGAGCCCGAAGAGCACGACGCTGGCGGCGTTGACGACGATCCATGTCGGCCAGTTCTCCTCGTACTTGCGCGCCAGCAGCCACTGGCCGAGCAGGCTGGCCACCGTGGGGAAGGCGTCCCAGTAGGGCAGGGGGCTGTCGGTCGCGCGGGCCAGGAACAGGCCGAGCAGCGGCCAGGCGGCGAGCGTCAGCAGCACGGGCCGCAGCAGGCCGCGCAAGCCCAGGCGGCGCACCGTGAGCGTGGCCCCCTCGCGCGTGCGGCCGAAGCGCCATTGCCACCAGCCCCACACGGCCAGCGCGGCGAAGACGAGCTGCAAGGCCGCCTCGCCGTACAGCTTGCCGTCCCAGAAGAGGGCGAAGTACATGACCGAGCTGATGAACGCGAGCGGCCAGGCCAGCAGGCTCACCCGCATGTTGCAGACGACCATCCACACGGCCAGCACGAAGGCGACCAGCTCGAGCCAGGAAATGGGGCTGCCGAAGGCAGTGAAGGCGGGCGCCAGCAGCGCCGCCCAGGCCTGCATCAACATGCCGCGAGCATCAGCGCCTGCCTGCGGCGGGCGAGGCGACGGGCACGAAGACCTCGTCGGACTTGATCATGCCCAGCTCGAAGCGGGCCTTCTCCTCGACCATCTCCAGGCCTTCGCGCAGGTCGCGCAGCTCGGCCTGGAGCTGGGCGTTGCGGGCGCGCGCCTTGTCGTTCTCGGCGTGCGCCGCCGCCACCTCCTCCCGGAGGTGGGCGACATAGGGAATGCTGCCCCGGCCCACCCAGAGCTGGGCTTGGATGGCGATCAGGAAGACCGCCAGGACCAGGGCGAGCACCTTCACGGTCAGCGCAGGTTGTAGAAGGCAGCGCGGCCGGGGTACACAGCGACGTCGCCGAGGTCTTCCTCGATGCGCAGCAGCTGGTTGTACTTGGCCATGCGGTCCGAGCGCGACAGCGAGCCGGTCTTGATCTGGCCGGCGTTCAGGCCGACGGCGATGTCGGAGATGGTGCTGTCTTCGGTTTCGCCCGAACGGTGCGACACGACGGCGGTGTAGCCGGCGCGCTTGGCCATCTCGATGGCGGCGAAGGTCTCGGTGAGCGTGCCGATCTGGTTGATCTTGATGAGGATCGAGTTGGCGATGCCCTTGTCGATGCCTTCCTTCAGGATCTTGGTGTTGGTGACGAAGAGGTCGTCGCCCACCAGCTGCACCTTCTTGGCCAGGCGGTCGGTGAGGGTCTTCCAGCCGTCCCAGTCGCCCTCGTGCATGCCGTCCTCGATCGACACGATGGGGTACTTGTCGCACCAGGTGGCCAGGATGTCGGTCCACTCGGCGGC
>JAEUPJ010000072.1 GCA_016790285.1 Roseateles sp.
CTGCCACGCCCTCATGAAAAAACCGGGCACAGGGCCCGGTTCCGGCGTCGGCACGGGGCACCCGGCAGGCGCCCCCGTACCCAGGGTCACTCCACGGCCTTGACCATGTCCTCGACCACCTTCTTGGCGTCGCCGAACACCATCATCGTCTTCGGCATGTAGAAGAGTTCGTTGTCGAGCCCGGCGTAGCCGGAGGCCATCGAGCGCTTGTTGACGATCACCTGCTTGGCCTTGTAGGCCTCGAGGATCGGCATGCCGGCAATCGGCGACTTCGGGTCTTTCGCGGCGGGGTTGACGACGTCGTTCGCGCCCAGGATGAGCGCGACGTCGGCTTCGCCGAATTCGCCGTTGACGTCTTCCATTTCGAAGACCTGGTCGTACGGCACCTCGGCCTCGGCCAGCAGCACGTTCATGTGGCCCGGCATGCGGCCGGCCACCGGGTGGATCGCGTACTTGACCGTCACGCCCTTGTGCGTGAGCTTCTCGGCCAGTTCCTTGACGGCGTGCTGCGCACGCGCCACCGCCAGTCCGTAGCCGGGCACGATCACGACTGTCTCGGCGTTGCCGAGCACGAAGGCCGCGTCGTCCGCGCTGCCGCTCTTCACGCTGCGCTGCTGCTGCGCACCCGCGGCCGCCGTCACGCCCGCGCCGCCGAAGCCGCCCAGGATCACGTTGAAGAACGAGCGGTTCATCGCCTTGCACATGATGTAGCTCAGGATGGCACCCGAGCTGCCCACCAGGCTGCCGGCGATGATCAGCATGGGGTTGTTCAGCGAGAAGCCGATGCCCGCCGCCGCCCAGCCCGAGTAGCTGTTGAGCATGGACACGACCACGGGCATGTCGGCCCCGCCGATCGGGATGATCAGCGTCACGCCGAGCACCAGGCCCAGCGCCACGACGATGCCGAAGGCCAGCGCCGACTGGCCCATGAAGAACATCACGCAGAAGGCCAGCGCCGCGATGCCCAGCACCAGGTTCAGCAGGTGCTGACCGGCGAACTGCACGGGCGCGCCCTGGAACAGGCGGAACTTGCTGCCGCCCGAGAGCTTGCCCCAGGCGATGACGGAGCCGGTGAAGGTGACCGCGCCGATGAAGGCGCCCAGCGCCAGCTCCAGCCGGTTGCCCGGCGGGATGGGCGCGAGCGTGCGAGAGGCCACACCATCCTCCGGCGGGATGCCGGCGAGCGCCGCGTCCAGCGGCGGCGTGAGGCCGAAGGCCGCCGGCTCGGCCACCGCCGCCACCGCGATCGCAACCGCCGCCAGGCCGATCATGCTGTGGAAGAAGGCCACCAGCTCGGGCATCTTGGTCATCTCGACCGTCTTGGCCTTCCAGGCGCCGAAGCCGCCACCCAGCACCAGGCCCAGCAGCACCCACGCCAGGCCCATGCCGTGGCCGGCGAGCTTGACGATGAGCGCGGCCGTCGTGAACGCGGCGATGGCCATGCCCACCATGCCGAAGAGGTTGCCGCGGATGGAGGTCGTCGGGTGCGACAGCCCCTTGAGCGACTGGATGAAGCAGACGCTCGCGATGAGGTACAGCAGCGTGACCAGGTTCATGCTCATCACGCACCCTCCTTCGTCGCCGGCGCCTTCTTTTCCTTCTTCTTGAACATCTCCAGCATGCGCCGCGTGACGAGGAAGCCGCCGAAGATGTTCACCGCCGCCAGCGCCACGGCCAGCACGCCCATGCTCTTGGCAAAGGGCGTTTCGGTCAGCGCCGCGGCCAGCATGGCGCCGACGATGACGATGGCCGAGATGGCGTTGGTGACGGCCATCAGCGGCGTGTGCAGCGCGGGCGTCACCGTCCAGACAACGTGGTAGCCCACGTAGATGGCCAGCACGAAGATGATGAGATTGATGATGGTGTGATCAACCAGTTCCATGGTGTTCAGCTCCGGGTGACTTGACCGTCTTGCGTGACGCGGCAGGCCGCGACGATGTCGTCATCCAGCGGCACGGTCAGCGTGCCTTCCTTGGTGATGACGAGCTTGAGGAAGTCCAGCACGTTGCGTGCGTACAGCGCCGAGGCGTCCGCCGCGACGAGCGCGGGCAGGTTGGTCTCGCCGACGATGACGACGCCGTGCTTGACCACCGTCTGGCCGGCCTCGGTCAGCGGGCAGTTGCCGCCCGCGGGTGCTGCGATGTCGACGATGACGGAGCCCGGCTTCATGGCCTTGACCATGTCCTCCGTGACGAGCACGGGGGCCGCACGGCCGGGGATGAGTGCGGTGGTGATGACGATGTCGGCCTGCGCCACGCGCTTGGCGACTTCGAGCTTCTGCCGGTCCAGCCAGCTCTGCGGCATGGGGCGGGCATAACCGCCCACGCCCTCGGCAGCCTCCTTCTCTTCGGCGGTCTCGTAGGGCACGTCGATGAACTTGGCACCGAGCGACTCGACCTGCTCCTTCACGGAGGGCCGCACGTCGCTGGCCTCGATGACGGCACCCAGCCGCTTGGCCGTGGCAATCGCCTGCAGGCCCGCCACACCCACGCCGAGGATGACCACGCGCGCCGCCTTCACGGTGCCGGCCGCCGTCATCAGCATGGGGAAGAAGCGCTGGTAGCGGTCGGCCGCGATCATCACGGCCTTGTAGCCGGCGATGTTGGCCTGGCTGGAGAGCACGTCCATGCTCTGCGCGCGGGTCGTGCGCGGCGCGGCCTCCAGCGCGAAGCTCGTCAGGCCCGCGGCGGCCATCGCGGCGAGGCCCTCGCGGTCGAAGGGGTTGAGCATGCCCACGAGCGCCGTGCCGGGCTTCATCAGCGCCAGCTCGTCGCCGCCAGGCGCGCGCACCTTCAGCACCAGCTCGGCCCCGAGTGCCGCCGCCTGGTCGACGATCTCGCAGCCCGCGGCCTCGTAGGCCGCATCGGTCACGCTGGCCGACACGCCCGCGCCGCTCTCGACGCGCAGCACATGGCCCTGGGCCTTGAGCTTCTTGGCCGTCTCGGGCGTCAGGGCCACACGGGTCTCTCCGGCCGCGCGTTCACGCGGAACACCGATCTGCATGGGGTCTCCTCCTCGGACAGATGCCGGGGCAGCTTACACAATGCTTGCGTCGCCCCACTGCGGGAATGCCAGAGGAGGTTTCATGACCGCCACAGACCGATTTCGTCCCAGCGTGACTGTCGCTGCCGTGATTGCGAACGCCGGGCGCTACCTGCTCGTCGAGGAGGAAACCCCCGAAGGGCTGATGCTGAACAACCCCGCCGGCCATCTGGAGCAGGGAGAAAGCCCGATCGAGGCCGTCGTGCGCGAGGCGCTGGAGGAGACGGCGCGGCACTTCGTGCCCGACGCTTTCATGGGCGTCTACCTCGCGCGCTTCGTGCGGCCGGCCCGTTTAGAGGACGTCACCTATGTTCGGCTGGCTTTTTCCGGCGAAGTTGGTGAAGCCATCGCGGGCCGCGCGCTGGACGAGGGCATCGTGCGCACGCTGTGGATGACGCCCGAGGAGCTCGCCGCCTGCGCCGAGCGGCACCGCAGCCCGCTGGTGCTGCAATGCGTGCAGGACCACGCGGCCGGCCGCCGGCTGCCGCTGGACAGCGTGTTCAGCCACGCGTCGCTCACCGCGCCCCAGCACAAGGGCTGAGCGCGCAGCGCCGAGAATCCGCGCCATGACGACGCCTGATTTCATCGAGGTCTACGAGGACGCCCTCTCACCCGCTGCCTGCCGGGCGCTGATCGAGCGCTTCCAGGCCAGCCCCCACGTGCAGCGCGGCGAGACGGGCAGCGGCGTGGACGTCGGCATGAAGGACAGCTGGGACATCGCCATCAGCCGCCACGCCGAGTGGGCCGATGCCTGCACTCAGCTCAACGACGCCGTCATCGCGGGCCTGAAGCACTACCTGCGCCGCTATGCCCACCTGGCGCTGGCACCACTGAAGCTGCAGATGCAGCGCCCCGACGGCACGCTGGCGCTGCTGGACGCCGACGGCGTGGCCGCACTCGGCGACGAGCACCTGATGGGCCTGATCGCCAAGGTCTTCCGCCCGGGCGCCATCAATCTGCAGCGTTACCTGGCCGACGTCGGCGGCTACCCCTACTGGCACTGCGAACAGTACCCGCGCCAGGACAACGGCGAGGCGCTGCACCGCGCGGTGCTCTGGACGATCTACCTCAACGACGACTTCGCCGAGGGCGAGACCGAGTTCCTCTACCAGGGGCGCAAGGTCGCGCCGCGCACGGGCAGCCTCCTGATCGCCCCGGGCGGCTTCACCCACACCCACCGCGGCAACCGCGCGCGCGGCGGCGACAAGTACATCGCCACGAGCTGGGTGCTCTACCAGCGCGCGGAAAGCCTGTTCGGGCGAGGCTGAAGCCTGTTTGGGACAATCGGGCCGATGAGTTCCGACAAAAAGCACCGCGTCGTCGTCGGCCTGTCCGGCGGCGTCGACTCGGCCGTGACCGCGCACCTGCTGAAGGCCCAGGGCCACGAGGTCATCGGCATCTTCATGAAGAACTGGGAAGACGATGACGACGACGAGTACTGCTCGACGCGCCAGGACTTCCTGGACGCCGCCTCGGTGGCCGACGTGCTGGGCATCGAGATCGAGCACGTCAACTTCGCCGCCGAGTACAAGGACCGCGTCTTCGAGAGCTTCCTGCGCGAGTACCAGGCCGGCCGCACGCCCAACCCCGACGTGCTGTGCAACGCCGAGATCAAGTTCAAGGCCTTCCTCGACCACGCCATGCGCCTGGGCGCGGAAAAGATCGCCACGGGCCATTACGCCCGCGTGCGCGAACTGGATGGTCGGTTTCAGCTCCTGAAAGGCCTGGACCCGCTGAAGGACCAGAGCTACTTCCTGCACCGCTTGACGCAGGCGCAGCTGGCCAAGTCGATGTTCCCGGTGGGCCACCTGCCCAAGACCGAGGTGCGGCGCATCGCGGCCGAGATCGGCCTGCCCAATGCCAAGAAGAAGGACTCGACCGGCATCTGCTTCATCGGCGAGCGGCCTTTCCGCGAGTTCCTGAACAAGTACCTGTCGCACCAGCCCGGCCCCATCAAGGACGAGCGCGGCCGCACCTTGGGCCAGCACGTGGGGCTGAGCTTCTACACGCTGGGCCAGCGCCAGGGCCTGGGCATCGGCGGTGTGAAGGACAAGCGCACTCCGCGCGGCGGCGGCGACCACGAACCCTGGTTCGTCGCGGCCAAGGACCTCCCGAACAACACCCTCATCGCGGTACAGGGCCACGACCACCCGCTGCTGCAAAGCCCGGCCCTCACGGCAGACGACCTGAGCTGGACGGCCGGCCACCCGCCCACGCTGACGCAGGCCGCCGCCAAGACGCGCTACCGCCAGGCCGACGCGCCCTGCAGCGTGGCGTTCGACGCCGCGGGCCAGCTGCTGCTGCGCTTTGCCGAGCCGCAGTGGGCCGTGACGCCAGGCCAGAGCGCCGTGCTCTACGACGGCGAGGTGTGCCTGGGCGGCGGCGTCATCTCAGCGGCGCTCGCCTGACACGCCATGCTGCGCAGCGCCGGGCACTCCCAGGCAAGCGGCCATCCCACCGGAGCAGCCGGCGTGTTCGCCGGGCGAGGGGCTCACACGATTGACCGGCTGCTGGCCCGCCTGGCCGAGCCGGGTGTCGTGCTGCGGCTGGCTGCGCTCGTCGTCTGCGCGATGGAGCTGGTCAGCGCCGGTGCGGCCCTGCTCGGCGCCCGCACCGAGCCCTACGACGGCCTGGTGGCCCGCGTCTGGCGCGCCGCCGGGGGCAATGCCGACGACCGCGGCCTGCTGCTGCTGTGCGTGGCGCTGCTGCTGGCCTTCGTGGCGCTGATGTGGCGCCTGGCCAGCCAGGGCGGCAGCGTGGTGGCCGTGAACCGGCGCCTGGGCTGGCTGCTGCTGGTGGACCTGCTGGCCTTCGGCGTGACGCCCGGCCTGCCCTTCCTCGTGACGGCGCTGGCCGCGGTGCTGCTGCCGGCGCGGCTGGCGCTGGGCTTCGGCTTTGCGCAGGTGCTGCTGAACACCGCCATCTACGCCGCGCCGCAGGCCACCGCCTGGCTGGACCAGCTCGGCCTGCTGTCCTCGATGCTGGCCCTGCATGGCCTGGCCTTCGGCCTCGGGCGCATGGCCGCGGCCGAGAGCGAGAAGCGCCGCTGGCTGCAGGCGGTGCTCGCCGAGCAGCTCTCGGGCGAGCAGCTGCTGGCCGAGCAGATGCGCTACAGCGAGCGCATGCAGATCGCGCGCGAGCTGCACGACCTGATGGGCCACCACCTCACCGCGCTGAACCTGCAGCTGCAGCTGGGCGGCGCCCTGCTCGCCCGCGCCGATGCCAGCGGCGCCGGCCAGGCCCTGGACCGCGCGCAGGGCGTGGCCGCACAGCTGCTGGCCGACGTGCGCGAGGCGGTGTCGCAGCAGCGCAGCTCGCAGCGCATCGACCTCTCCGCCGCGCTGCAGGCCCTGGCCGAGGGCATTGCCAGCACGCGCGTGGAGCTGGCGCTGGACGACGCTGCCCGCGACCTCGGCCCGCGCGCCGCGCACGCGCTTCTGCGCTGCGTGCAGGAGGGCGTCACCAACGGCGTGCGCCATGCCGGCGCACGTCGCGTGCGGGTCGAATTGCACGGAGAAGGCGACGAGATCGCCGTCAGCATCGACGATGATGGGCGGGGTGCGCCACACTGGCACGCGGGCCGGGCCGAGGGCTATGGCAATGGCCTGTCGGGCATGGCCGAGCGCATGACCGAGCTGGGGGGGCAGATGCGCGTGACGCGCACGAGCCCGGGGTTCCGAATCGAGCTGAGATGTCCACGATGGGTGTGATCAAGATCCTGCTGGTCGAAGACCAGCAACTGGTGCGCGAAGGCCTGAAGGGGCTGCTCGCGCTGCATGACGAGCTCAAGGTCGTGGGCGAGGCCAGCGACGGCGCCGAGGCGCTGGAGTGGCTCTCGTCGGCGGCCGCCGACGACATGCCCGACCTGGTCCTGTCGGACATGCGCATGCCGCGGCTGGACGGCCTGGGGCTGATCCGCGCCCTGGCCGCACGGGCCCTGCGCCTGCCCGTCGTGCTGCTCACCACCTTCGACGACACCACCGCGTTCGACGAGGCCGTGCGCGCCGGCGCCCGCGGCTTCCTGCTCAAGGCCATCAGCCCCGAAACCCTGGCGCAGGCGCTGCGCGACGTGCACGGCGGCGGCACCGCCCTGCGGCCCTCGCTCACGACGCGCATGGAGGCCAAGGGCGGCGAGCGCGCCTTCACGGCCGCCGACCACCCGGACCCGCTGAGCCCCAAGGAGCTTCAGGTGCTGCGCCTGGTGGCCAGCGGCCGCAGCAACACCGAGATCGCCGCCCTGCTGGGCAATAGCGAGGGCGTCATCAAGAACCACTGCTCGGCCATCTTCTCCAAGATGGGCGTGCGCGACCGCACGCAGGCCGTGCTGCGCGCCATCGACCTGGGCTGGATCTGACGCGCCGTCAGGGCCGGGCCGCGGCCGGCGCGGCCACGTGCAGCACCCAGTAGCGCTGGAAGCGCCCGGGGCCGCTCACGCAGGCCAGGCCGAACTCCTGGAAGTCGGCCAGCATCAGGTTTTCGCAGTGCGCGGGGCTCGCCAGCCACTGCGCCAGCGCTTCGTCCATCGTCTCGGGGCCGCCGGCCAGGTTCTCGCCCGACACGCGCATCACGTAGCCGGCCTCGCGCAGGCGCACACGCAAGGAGTCGCCCGCGGCGCCGATGTGATCCACCCGGTCCCGCGCGGCCAGCTCCAGCGCATAGCGCCGGGCTGACGCGGCAAGCACGGCGTTCTCGCGCAGGGGCGCCACCGCCGGCCAGATGCGCTCGCCGCACTGCTGCGCCCGCGACCGCACGGCATTGAGCGCGGCCGCCACCGCCTCGGCCGTGGGCTGGCAGCCGGGGTCGGCCCAGCCGGCCGAGGTCGCGAGCAGCATGGGCAGCAGCATGGGCAGGCAGGCGCGCATGCAGGCATCGTAGTTGCCAAGCAGGGGTTCCCGTCGCAACATCCTTCGCCATGACCTCCCTGCTTCGACTGCTCAGCGCCCTGCTGGGCGCCACCGCCCTGGCCAGCTGCGCCCAGACCCCGCCGGAGCCGCCCTCGCAGCGGCTGGCCCAGGAGCTGCGCACCGCCATCGGCCCGGCACGCTGCACGTCAGACAGCCAGTGCCGCAGCCTGCCGGTGGGTGCCAAGCCTTGCGGGGGACCGGCGGGTTACTGGGCGTGGTCCACCGAGGGCACCGATGCCAAGCGCGTGCTTGAGCTCGCCCGCCAGCAGTCCGACGCACAAAAGCGCGAAATCGAGGCCAGCGGCCTGCTGTCGGACTGCCGCGTCATCGTCGACCCGGGTGCCGCCTGCATCGCGAACCGGTGCGAGCTCGCCCGGCCCGGTGCGGGCGCCGCTGCACGCTGACGCCACCCCGCATGAAAAAAGGCCGCATGCCTGGTGGCATGCGGCCTCAACTTGGGGTCTGAAGCGGGCAGCCGAAGCTGCCCGTGGGTCGCGCTTACTGGGCGGCGACGTTGATGGCCTTGGGCTTGGCTGCGGGGCTCGGCTCGTTCTGAACCGGCACCGAGCCGTCGGTGGAGATGCGCAGCGTCGTGGTCGCTTGGGTCACGCCACCAGCGTCCTGGAACTGCACGCCACCGACGTAGCGCTTGCCCGACGTCAGGCCGGACCAGCTCAGGCCGACCGTGGCCGTGCCGCCGGCATAGACCGTGGTGGGCACCAGGGCGTTCAGGCCGGCACCGTCGCCGGTCTTGACGATCCAGCTCGACAGCGAGTGGGTCATCGAGGCGGCACCGGCGTAGGCCAGCACGCAGACCTTGTAGTTGCCCGCGGCCGGAGCCACCAGCTGCACCTGCTCCTTGGACGTGGCGCCACCGGACGAGCCGAGCACCGTGTTGGCGGGGCCGACCACGGTGAGGTCGTGGTCGCTGGCCACCGGCAGCACGTCGGCATCACGCAGCGCCCAGCGGGCGACGATGGTGCCAGCCGGCACGGCGAAGTTGTAGACCTTCACCGCGGCCGTGTCGGAACCGGCCTTGCAGGCAGCGTCCAGATCGGCGCTGCTGTCGGATGCCAGCACCACGGGCGCGCCCATGGTCACGTCCTTCATGCCGCCCTTGGTCACGCCCATCTTGCCGGCGAAACCGGTGCGCACGGTGAAGAGCTTGCTGCCGGAGAGCTTGGTGTCGGTGAACTCGGCGGGGGCCGTGATCGGCTTGCCGACCTTGGCCTGCACCGGGGCGCGCACGCTGTGCGTGCCGTCGGTCCAGACGAGCTGGCCGTAGTTCCAGACGCCTTCGGCGGCCGTCGTCGCAGTCAGCTTGACGGTGAAGGAAGCGCTTGCGCCCGGGGCCAGCGTCAGCGAAGCCGGCGTCACCACGGCGGTGAAGCCCGGCACCGTCAGCGAGGCGGTGTAGGTGGCGCTGGAGCTGCCCACGTTGGTCACCGTGCGCGGCACCGTGACGCTGCCCAGCACGTTGGCGACGGTGATGCTCGGCAGGTTCAGCTCGTACGGGTCGTTCAGCGTGCCGATCGTCGTGCAATCGGAAGCCGGCGACACCGCAGCGCGGTTCACCTTGCACTGGTACTTGACCCAGTCGTTCTTGCCAGCGTTGTAGACCAGGCCCGGATCCGTCGCCTTGTTGGGGGCGATGTGGCCGGCGCCCTGCGACCACGGCAGCAGGCCGTTGGACAGACCGGTCAGACCGTCGTCCAGGGTGTCGTAGGCAGTGGTCATCAGCGCCGACTTGATGGCGCCAGGGCCCCAGGTCGGGTGAGCCTGCTTCAGCAGCAGCGCCACGCCAGCCACGTGGGGGCTGGACATGGAGGTGCCCTGGTAGGAGGCCCATGCCGGTCCGGGAACCAGCGTGCCGGCGGCGACGGCGTCGCGATCAGCCTGGGTCAGGCCCGGCGTGACCTGCGCAATGATGTCCACGCCCGGCGCGGTCATGTCGGGCTTGAGGATGTTGCTGTCGCCCTGGTTCGGGCCACGCGAGGAGAAGCCGGCCATCTTCGGCGCCGGGGTGGTGCCGATGTAGAACTTGCTGATGGCGGCGGTCGCGCCGGCGGTCTGGGCGTAGGTCTTGATGGCGGCGCCGTCGGCGCTCGTCACGTGGACCGTCGGCACCGAGTGCGCTTCGGCCACGAGGCCCGAACCGTTGTCGGCCATGATCATGCCGACGCCACCGGCGTTCAGCACGGCCAGGCTCTTGTCCACGCGGGCGTTGCTACCGCGCGTGCAGACGACGATCTTGCCGGCCACCTTGGCGGGGTCGAGTTCGAGCGGGTTGCTGAAGCACAGCGGCAGGTTGGCGCTGGCGCCGGCGATGCCGGCGTCTTCGGCGCGGATCAGCGGTGCCGAGGCCAGGGCGGTCTGGTTGACCGAGGCGCCGGTGTACTTGGCCGCGTTGCCCAGCGTCGCGTCAGCCGAGAAGGCGCGGTCGTGCGTGGAGGCAGCGATGGTCGACAGCCACGGGCTGATGTGCGCGACGGCCGTGCCCGGGCCGCTGTTGCCAGCGGAGGCGGCGACGAACACACCGGCCAGGGCGGCGCGGTAGAAGGCCTGCTCGACGGGGTCGTTGACGGTGGTCCGCGAGCCGCTGATCGAGTAGTTGATGACGTTGACGCCATCCGCCACGGCCTGGTCGATGGCCGAGACCGAGTCGGAGTTGTAGCAGCTGTTCTGGCTGCCGGTGCCGTCGGTGGCGGCGGCGTTCACGTAGGTCCAGCAGACCTTGTAGGACGACACGCGGGCGCGCGGCGCCATGCCCGAGGCCGAGCCCAGCACGAGGCCGTCGACGGTGGCCGGCACGTTGGCGTTGCCGGCTGCGGTCGAGGCGGTGTGGTCGCCGTGGCCGCCATGGCCGGTGGCGCCAGAAACGGAGTCACGACCCGAGTTCGGGAAGTCCGTCCAGTGCAGCGTGTTGCCCGAGGCGTTGAAGCCGGCGTTGTAGTGGCGGATGCCGATCAGCTTGTTGTTGCAGTGCTTGGCCGGGTCGATGCCGGGGCCAGCCACGCAGGTGCCGTTGAAGGTCGCGGGCTTGGGGCCGAAGACTTGCGTGTCGGCCGGGTTGTTGCTCGGCACGCCGTTGCTGTCGACGCGGTCGAAGAAGGCGGGGTTCTCGGGCCAGATGCCGCCGTCGATGATGCCGACGACCATGTCCTCGCCCTTGTTGGCGACGCCACCCACGGTCTGCGACCACAGGCCGCCCGGGGCGGACAGGCCCAGGAACTTGCTGGTGGAGATGGTGTCGTACTGGCGCGCTTCGTCTTCCCAGATGCCGGCGACCTGGCTGTTGCCGATGAGCTGGCGGGCCTGGTCTTCGGTCAGGCGCAGGGCCATGCCGTTGAAGACGTTGGTGTAGCGGGCCAGCACGGGCGCATTGCCCACGGTGGCGGCGACGGTGGCCTGGTTCTGCTCGAGGTAGGCCGCGTAGGCGAAGACTTCGGGCGTGCCGTAGCGGAAGGGCTGGCCGGCCTGGGGAGCCGTGGCGGCCAGGCCCGTGATGCCACCGCGGTAGGTGACGGCAGGCTCGTCCTTGAGTTGGACGATGTAGGTCTTGCGGTCCTGGGCTTGCGCACCAGCGGCCAGCGTGGACAGCAGCGCCAGGGTCGCCAGAGCTGCGGGCTTGAGTTTCATCATGTTCGGTTCCTTGTGCGTTGAGACGTGCGACGTGCCTGGATCAGGCAGCGCGACGACGGCGCGAGTAGGCGAGCAGGCCAGCCACGCCCAGACCCATCAGGGCCAGCGAGGACGGCTCGGGAACCGCGGTGATGGTCAGGTCGTCCAGTGCGAACTGGGCCTTGTCGTTGCCGTTGGCCAGGCAGGAGCCGGAGGCGTCGCAAGCGAAGGCGCGGATGCGGATGAACGAGGCCTGGGCAGCTTGCAGCGCGGCGTTGCCGGTCAGCGTGGCGAAGCTCAGGTTGCCGCCGGACAGGCCGCCGAGGTTGAAGTTCTGGCTGGCCAGCGCGACGCCGGAGCCGTTGTAGGCCGTCACCTGCAGGATGCCGGGCACGGAGGGCAGCACGTCGCCGGAGGCGCCGATGAAGGAGGCCTTGACGCTCGTGAACTTGATGTTCGCGCCGGTGGTGGAGCCGACGTAGAAGTAGCCGTCGTTGAGCATCGCCATGAAGTGCGAGCTGTTGTTGGTCGGGCAGGTGATGCCGACGCACGTGGCCGCCAGGTCGCTGCCGTCGATCAGCGCGCCGACGATGTCGGTGCTCGCGGCACCCGTCTTGGCCGACAGCGTGTCGATCCAGAAGTCGCCCTGATAGAACTCGTTGTTGTGGGTGAAGAGCGGCGCGAAAGGCGCCAGCGGCGAGTCGATCGGCTGTTCAAAGTCGATCACTGCGGCCTGGGCCAGGCCCATGCTCAACAGCGTGACCGCGGCAAGCGCGGTTTTTTTCCAGAAATGCTTCATGTGTGAGACCCCAATCGAAAACCAATGATGTTGGTGTTGCGCACCTCGATACGGTGGAGGCCAGGGGCCGGGCGGTACCCGAACACCAGCCAGCAAGCCGCTTGCCGGCCAACTCCGTGAAGGAATGGACAGGGGACCGATTCTTGTGAGGGGGCCATGGGCGGGGCATCCCCAATTGCCCTTCCCGCGCTTGAGGGGGTAAAGGGTTTTCACCAACCCCCAAGCGGCTTGAGGGGTTTTTCTTTCTAGTAAGAAAACCCCTATGGCACGGCTGAAGCCGCTTCGCTGGCCCCGGGAGCGGGCAGTGCGGGTTGTTGCCGCCCCTCAAGCGGTGGGGCAACGAACAGCCAGTCGCTGGCTTTGCGCAACAGGGTGCCGTCGGGGGCGCGCTCGCGCAGCAGCGGCTTGGCGGAGCGGCTGCGCACCGCGCCGAAGCGCGTGGTGTCGGCATCGCGGGGCACGAGTTCCCAGTCGGCCGCGCCGGTGAAGGGGTCGACGTAGCGCTGGCGCAGGTGATGGCGCACGGCCGGGCCGCGGCGGTCCTCCAGCAGGTCGTCCAGGCTGCGCGGCAGCTCGGGCTGCGCCGTGACGCCGGCCTTCTGGTAGCGCGTGATGGCGTCGGCGATGGCCTCCCCACGGAACTGCAGCTCCCGCTCGCGCTCGCGCTGCGCGGCCGTGCTCCAGGCCTGCCCGAGGGCGGCCAGGCCCGCGGCCGTGAGCGCGACCAGGAAAAGGACGGCCAGGTAGCTGAAGCCGCGCTGCGCGGGCATGGCGCTCACCAGTCGGCGTAGAGCCTGCCGTCGGCCGAGCGGCCCGCGGCGCCGCTGCGCACGTCCCAGACCCGGCCGCTGGCCTGCATCTCGGTGGGCGGCGGCAGCTCGACCCAGCTCTCGCGGCTGCCCGTGAGGGGGTCCTCGGGCACCTCGCGGATGTAGCGCGCCGCGGCCAGCTCCTGCAGCGAGTCGGGGTAGCGGCCCTTGTCGGCGGCGTACTGGTCGATGGCGTCGCGCATGGTCGTGAGGGACTGCAGCAGCGCCGTCTCGCGGCTCTTGCCCAGCGAGGCGAAGTAGCGCGGCGCGACGATGGACGCGAGCAGCGCCACGATGGCCATCACGACGATGAGCTCGATCAGCGTGAAACCGCGGGCAACGCGCGCACGAGCCATCACCAGTCCTTCAGCCGAGAGCCGTCCAGCGCACGGCGCTCGGAGCGGGAGTACACGTCGAACACGTCCTTGCCGGCGCGCGGGTCGTCGGGCGGGCTGTCGTAGGCGCGCAGCCCCCAGGTGTCGGCCGCGGGCAGCTCGGCCGGCGCGAAGGGGTCGCGCGGCAGGCGGCGCAGGAAGTACATCTTGCGGCCGTTGGGTGAGCGCGCGTCGGGCACGCCGTCGACCAGCAATTGCAGCGTCTTGGGGTAGCCGCTGTCCTCGGGGCTCAGGGCGACGCTGCCGGCCTCCACCGCCCGCTTGTAGGCGTCCAGCGCCTCGCGCAGCGCGCGAAGGCCCTGGCGCAGCTCGTGCTCGCGGCTGCGCTGCACCGACAGCTCCAGCAGCGGGCGCGCTGCCGAGACGAGCACGCCCATCATGGCCAGCACGACCAGCATCTCGATGAGCGTGAAGCCCCGGGCGCGCATGGCGGGCACGGCTACTTGGCCGCCCCGACGGCGAGCAGGCCCGAGCCCTCGACGCGCACGGGTGCGGACTCGCCGTTGACGCCCACGGCGGACAGGCTGCTCAAGCTGATGTTGAGCACCTGGCCGGCCGCCGGCGGCAGGGCGCGGAAGGCCACCACGCGCTCGCCCCGCGGCGTCAGCTCGACCGGGTAGCGCCCGGGCGTTGCACCCTGCAGGGGCTGCGCCGGCGACAGCTTGGCCGGGTCGAACTCCAGCTCGCCCTTGACCTGCAGGCCGCTGTCGTTCTTGAGCGCGACCGACACCGTGCCGCCCGCCGGGACCTGGGGCGTGACGTCGAGCTTGACGGTGGCCTCGGTCGGCGCGGCGGCCGGCTGGGGCGTGGGGCTGGCCGGTGCGGGCGCGGCACCGCTGCTGGGCGCCACGCCCACCTTGGCGTCGCGGCGCAGCAGGCTGCTGAAGGCGCCGGGGCTGCCGTCCACGCCGCTGGCCAGCCGCGTGAGCGAGGCGTCGGGCACGGCCAGGTTGCGCACCACGCGCGGCGTGATGAGCAGGACCACCTCGGTCTTGTTGCGCGTGTCGCTGTGCGTGCCGAAGAGGCGGCCCAGCAGCGGGATGCGCGACAGGCCCGGGATGCCGCTCGCGCTCTTGCGGTCCTCGTCGTTGATGAGGCCGGCGAGCACCTGCGTCTCGCCGTCGGCCAGGCGCAGCGTGGTGGCAGTCTTGCGCGTGCCGATCTCGTAGGCCGTCGTGCCGCCCGGGCCGGTGACCTGGCGGATCAGGTTGCTGACCTCCAGGCCCACCTTGATGACGACGTCGTTGTCGAGCTGGATGGTGGGCTCGACGTCGAGCTTCAGCCCGATGTCGAGGTAGGTGACCGAGGCCGCCACCGAGGTCTGGCCGGTGAAATTGGTGGTGGTGGTGAACACCGGCAGCTTCTGGCCGATGTGCACGTTGGCCTTGTCGCGGTTGCGCACGCGGATCTTGGGATTGGCCAGCGTGTTGGTGTTGCCGCTCGTGCCGCGCAGCGTGGCCACGATGGCCGGGTTGGCGATGCTCGCGCGGAAGTTGATCGGGTTCTTGCCACCCACGAAGACCTGCGCGGGGATGTTGCCCGCCGCGTCGCTGATGCCCAGGCTCGCCGTCTCCGGCCACTGCAGGCCCAGCGTCTCGACCTGGTCGGTGGCCAGCTCCATCACCTCCACCTCCAGCATCACCTCGGGCTCGGGCAGGTCCACGGAGGCGATGAGCTTCTCCACCAGCCGCAGCACCTCCGGCGTGTCGCGCACGACGAGCAGGTTCAGCCGCTCGTCGATGTGGATGTCGCGCACCTTGGCGATGGTGCGCACCATGGCCTGCACCTGCTTGACGTCCGCGTTGGTGAGGTAGAGCGTGCGCGTGATCAGCTCCTGGTGCTCGCGCTGCTTGGCCGAGGTGTTCGGGAAGATCAGCACCGACGTGTCGTTGAGCAGCTTGCGGTCGAGCTGCTGCGTGTTGAGGATGACGCGCATGGCCTCGTCCATCGTCACGTTGCGCAGGAAGATGGTGATGCGCGCGTCGGAGCGCACGTCCTTGTCGAAGACGAAGTTCACGCCGCTGGAGCGGGCGAGCGACTCGAACACCTGGCGCAGCGGCGCGTCGCGGAACTCCAGCGTGATGGGCTTCTGGAAGGCCGGGCCCAGCTCGCCCACCGCCGACTCCAGCGGCCGCGACTGCGCGACCTGCGTGGCCAGCAGCCGCGCGCCGGGGTGCTGGGGCGACTCGGCCAGCACCTCGCGGGCGATGGCGTCGGCACGCTCGATGCGGCCTTCCTTGAGCGCGGCGCGGCCGGCCGCGAGCTGGGCGTCCTGGCGGCGGCTGCGCTCGACCTCGCTCGTCAGTGCGGCCAGCCGCGGGTGGCGGGCGTCGGCGAGGGCCAGCTGGCTCAGCAGCGCCGAGGCCTCGTCCCAGCGTCCGGCGCCGCGCAGCGCCTCGATCTGCAGGATGAGCCGCGCCGTGGCCTGCTCGCGGGCACGCACCTGGGCAGCGCGCAGCTGCGGGTCGTTCGGGTCCTTGGCACGGGCGTCGTCCAGCACGCGCAGCGCCGCCGGCCACTGGTTGCTGCGGCCGAGGTCTTCGGCCTCGCGCAGCGCCGGGTTGGCACAGGCCGTCAACAGGACGGCGCTGCAGAGAAGAAGGAAGTGCTTCATGGGGCAGGCCTGAAGACGATGTTCTGGGGAAGCTGGCCGGGCAGCCAGGTCAGGCGCACGCCGCTGGTCGTGACCTGCTCGACGCGCCACTGGCCGTCGATGACGTCACCGGCCTTGGCACTGACCGCCTTGTTCGGGCCGGTGAGCAACGCCACCTCGACCGCCTTGGCGCCCTCGCCTTCGACCACGCGGCCGATCATCTGGTAGGGCGCGGGCGGTGCGACCGGCGGCGGCGGGGGAGGTGGCGCCACGGGCGGCGGCGCCGGGGGCGGCGGGGGTGGAGGCGGCGGCTGCCAGGCCGCGAGCTGCGCCGGGGTCACCTCGGCCCAGGGCGCACGCACGCCGGCCGAGGACGCCGCCGACGCGGAAGGAACGGCCGCCATGGCGCTCGATGCGGCCGGCGCAGCCCGCCGCACGGGCGCGGCCGCGACCGCGGGGGCGTCGTCGTCCGGGCGCGTCGCGACCCAGGCGGTGGCGGCCAGCGTCGCGGCGAGCGCGGCGCCGAGCGCGATCTGGCGCGGGGTGAGTCTCGTGGTGCCGCTCATGGCGCCGCCCTCCCGTGCAGCGACCACTGCAGCTCGGCCTCGACCTCGGTGGCCATCGGGCTCACGCGGCGCAGCTTGACGGCGTCCAGGCTCAGCGCGGGGTCATGCGCCAGCGCGGCGGCAATGTAGCGGCGCACCTGGGCATAGGGGCCCGTGACCGGCATGGTCACGCGCAGCCGCTCCAGGCCCTCGGTGCTGGCCAGGCGGTGCTCGGTGCGGGCGGCGTTCAGGTCCAGCCGGATGGCCAGCTCGAGCAGGTCGGCCAGGCGCTGCTGGCGCTGGCTGGCCGGCGGCAGCGCGGCCTGCCACTGCTGCACGCTGACCGGCGCCGCCGCCGCCGCCGGGCGCGCCTTGGCGCGCAGCTCGCGGGCTTCGGCCTGCAGCCGCGTGGCCTGCGCGTCCCAGCGCTGGCCCAGCAGCAGGGCCCCGGCCGCCAGCAGCAGCGCGGCGACACCGGCCAGGCCGGGCGCGCCGAGCTGCCTGAGCACGCGTGCGAGCCGGTTCACGAACCACCTCCCGTCGTCACGCGGGCATTGATCTCGAAGCGCTGGCCCACCAGCCCGGTCTCGGCCGCCGAGAAGCGCGACAGCACGACCTGCCGCCAGCCCGGCGTCGTGCCCAGCTGCTCGGCCAGTTGCAGGGCCAGCAGCTTGTCGGGCGTGAGGCCCTCCAGGCGCAGCTCGCCGCGGCCGGCGCTCGCGTCCAGGCCCAGCCAGGCGATGGTCTTGGCGTCGGCGCCGGCCGTCTCCACGCGGGTGAGGAGGGGCTCCCACGGCATGGCGAGCAGCGCACGCGCCTCGGTGGCGGCGCGGTTGTCGGCCGGCTCCGCACGGCCCCGGGCCGCAGGCTTGGCCGCCGCGGCAGCCGGGCGCAGCGACGCCACGCGGTCGCGCGCGGCCTGCGCCACGTCCAGCGCGCGGTGGCTGTCCAGTGCGCTCCAGGCAGCCGTGGCCAGCACGAGCGCGCCGGTGGCCGCCAGCGGCCAGGCCAGCGGCGAGCGGCCCGAGCGAGGCAGGAAGTCGGGCGCCGGCATGGCCGGCCCGGGCTGGGGCGTGAGGGTGTCGTCGGGCGTGCCCACGGCCAGCGGCGCGTCGCCCCCGAGGTCGGCCAGGCGCTGCACGCGGCGCGACTGCAGCGCCGCGATGCGACCACGGTCGAGCTGGATGACGACAGCCGTCATTTCGCCCTCCGCGCCCTCATGCCACACGACACGGCCGGTGCCGGCGCGGGTGTCTGCCGGCAGGGCGGCAAGCCAGGCACTCCAGGCCGGGCGCACGCTGGCCAGGCGCACCTGCGCCGCAGCCGCGCGGGCCTGCAGCGCGGCCAGGTCCAGCCCGTGCAGGGCCGACGCGCCCGCGGCCTCGCCCACGCGCCACGGGGCGATGGCAAACCGCTGCGCGGCCGCGCCGAAGTAGTGGGCGAACTGCTGCTGGGCGTAGGCCTGCACGGCGTCCAGGTCGGCCAGGGGCAGGCCGGGCTCCACGACCAGCTCGTGCAGCGCCCGGGCGCTGACGATCACGTCCACCGCCGTGCCGGGGTGCTCGCTGCACCAGGCCTCGAACTCGTCGCCGCCGGGCGTGACGAACACGCGCCGCGGCGTGCCCAGCCGGGCGGCGAGCTGGCGACGCAGGCGTTCACTCATCGAGGGTGACACGTTCCAGCTCCTCGAAAGTGGTCTCGCCCCGGCAGACGGCCGCCAGCGCCATCTCGCGCAGCGACTTCATGCCCCGGGCCTTGGCCGCGGCCTTGATCTCGGACATGGGCGCGCGCGCCGCGATCAGGTCCCGCAGGCCGTCGTCGAGCTTGAGCAGCTCGGCCACCGCGCGGCGGCCCTTGTAGCCGGTGCCGCGGCAGTGGCCGCAGCCCTCGCCCTTCAGGAAGTTGCCGTTCAGGACACCGTGCCGCGCGAGCGTGGCGGCGTCGGGCGTGAAAGGTCGCGCGCAGTGCGTGCAGGTCAGCCGCACGAGGCGCTGCGCGAGCACGGCGTTGAGCGCCGACACGACGTTGTACAGGTCCAGCCCCATGTGCATGAAGCGGCCGATGACGTCGAACGCGTTGTTCGCGTGCACCGTGCTGAACACGAGGTGGCCCGTGAGCGCGGCCTGCACGGCGATCTGGGCCGTCTCGGCGTCGCGGATCTCGCCCACCATGACGCGGTCGGGGTCGTGGCGCAGGATGGAGCGCAGGCCGCGAGAGAAGGTCAGGCCCTTCTTCTCGTTGACGGGGATCTGCACCACGCCCGCGAGCTGGTACTCGACCGGGTCTTCGATCGTGATGATCTTGTCCGCGCCGGTGTGGATCTCGGCGAGCGTGGCGTAGAGCGTGGTCGTCTTGCCCGAGCCCGTCGGGCCGGTGACGAGCAGCATGCCGTGCGGCTGGCGCGCCTGGTGGCGGATGGCGGCGCGCTCGTCCTCGCCGAAGCCCAGGGCGTCCAGCGTGAGCGTGCCGGCCCGGGCGATGGCCGCGCGGTCCAGGATGCGGATGACGGCATCCTCGCCAAACACGCTGGGCATGATGGACAGCCGGAAGTCGATCTCGCGACCCTGCACGCGCAGCTTGAAGCGGCCGTCCTGCGGCAGGCGGCGCTCGCCGATGTCGAGCTCGGCCATGACCTTCAGGCGCGACACGAGTTGCTCAGCCACCTGCGGTCCCTCCACCTGGCGCACGAGGGCCATCACGCCGTCCACGCGGAAGCGGATGACGGCACCGCGGGCGGTGCATTCGATGTGGATGTCGGACGCGGTGTCCTGCAGCGCGTCGTAGAGCGTGGCGTTGAGCAGGCGCACGACGGGGCTGGCCTGCTCGGCCAGGGCCAGGGCGGAGAGTTCCTCGGTGTGGTCCTCCACGGCCGTCAAGGCCTCCTCGACGTCCGACAGCGCGCGGAAGTCCGCCTCGCCGGCGCCGAGGAAATGCGTCACCGCCTCCACCGAGCAGCGCTGCCACCCCACCGGGGCACTCAGGCGGGACTCCACGCTTTGCAGCAGCATCGCGTCCTCGTCGCGCTCGGCCAGCAGCATGCGCCGGCCCTGCGCACCCACGGCCAGCACGGCGCGCCAGCGCTGCGCCTGGGCCTGGGGCCATTGCTCGAAGTCCAGGTGCCAGGGGCCCTGCTCGGCGGGAAGCCAGTCGTGCAGCGAGGTCGTCATGCGCGGCAACTCCCGGGAACACAGCCACAGAGGCACAGAGGCACAGAGGCACTCGGTTGCTGCAACGAGCCTCTCTGTGTCTCTGTGCCTCTGTGGCTGTGTTTGCTGAAGCCCTTCACTGCACCTGCTCCACCAGCTGGAAGATCGGCAGGTACATCAGCACGATGATGCCGCCGATCAGCACGCCCATGATGAGCATCAGCGCCGGGTTCACGAGGCGCGAGAGCAGGTCGGTCAGCCGCGCGGCTTCCTCGTCGTGGAAGGCGGCGGCGCGCTCCAGCATGCTGGCCACCTCGCCGCTGCGCTCGCCCACGCGCAGCATGCGCCGGGCCACGGGGGTGGCGAGGTCCTGGGCGTCGAAGGCGGCGGACAGGCGCTCGCCGCGCTCGATCTGCGCTGCTGCGGCCTGCACGGCCGGGCGCCACGGGGCGGCCACGACGTCGACGACGATCTTCAGCGCCGCCAGCGCCGGCACGCCCGAGGCCAGCAGCATGGCCAGCGACCGGTACAGCCGCGCCAGGGCCAGCACGCGCAGGCGCGGGCCCAGGCCCGGCAGCGTCCAGAGCGCCGCCTGCGCACGCTGGCGC
The DNA here is from genome assembly GCA_016790285.1 of Roseateles sp. Taxonomy (GTDB): domain Bacteria; phylum Pseudomonadota; class Gammaproteobacteria; order Burkholderiales; family Burkholderiaceae_C; genus Pelomonas. Next base: position 20,463 of record JAEUPJ010000072.1, read on the forward strand.
ACGCCGGGCTGACGCAGCAACGCGTAGACCGCCACCGCCGCGGCCGCCAGGCCCCCGATAACCAGGCCCGGGTGGGCACCGGCCGTCTGGCCGAACTCGATGAGCACGCGCGACGCCCAGGGCAGGTCGGCGCTGGTGGCCTCCAGGATGCCCGCAAAGCGCGGCAGCACGTACAGCAGCAGGAAGAGGATGACCGCGCCACCCACGCCCAGCAGCATCAGCGGGTAGACCAGGGCGGCGACCAGCCGCGAACGCAGCGCGTCCACCCAGGCCAGGTAGCGCGCATGCTGGGCCAGGGCCACGGAGAGCTGGCCGGTCTTCTCGTTGGCCGCGACGATGGCGCAGATGAGTTCGTCAAACGCCTGCGGCTGCTGGCGCAGCGCCACCGACAGCGGCTGGCCCTGCTCGATCTGGCCGATGACGGCGTCCAGCGCGGCGCGCACGCCGGGCTGGCCTTCCTTCTCGCGCAGGGTGTTCAGGGCTTCGAGCAGCGCGATGCCGGCGTCCAGCAGCACGGCGAGCTCCTGGCTGAAGAGCTGCAGCGGGAACTTGGCGCTGCGCCGCCGCGCCAGGGCCGGCGCGCTGACCTCGCGCACCTCCAGCACGTGCTGGGGCGGCACGCCGAGCACGGCCGCGACCGAGGCACGGTCGGGCGCCTCCACGCGCTGGGAGCTCACGCTGCCGGCGCGCAGCACGCGGGTCTGGAACTGGGGCACGGCGCGTGGCGTCACCAGGAGGTGAGGTCGGCGTCCTCACCCTCGCCGCCGGGCCGGCCGTCCTTGCCCAGGCTCAGCAGGTCGTACTCGCCGTGCTCGCCGGGGCTGCGGTATTGGTAGTCGTTGCCCCAGGGGTCCTTGGGCACGGCCTTGGAGAGGTAGGGCCCGGCCCACTTGGGCTCGTCGGCCGGCTTGGTCACGAGCACGGCCAGGCCCTGCTCGGTGCTGGGGTAGCGGCCGACGTCAAGCCGGTACTGGTCGAGCGACTTCTGCAGCGCGTCGATCTGGGCGCGGGCGGCCTTGACCTCGCTCTTGCCGATCTGGCCGAAGAACTTCGGACCGACATAACCGGCCAGCAGGCCGATGATGACCATGACGACGAGGAGTTCGAGCAGCGTGAAGCCGCGAGCGCGCAAGGACGAGGACATGAGGAAGCTGGGTACTGCGGGAGGGGGACTGTTCATCAGCGGGCGGCCCCCGGCAATCGGGATTTGACCGACGCGCATTCTCAGGGTGGAACGTAAAGCCCCGCGCGGGGGCCGCCCGAGCCTCAGGACGACTGGGCCAGCGTGCAGCGCGTGGCGGAGTCGGCCGGGCAGGGCCCGACCCAGCGGATCTGGGTGGCTGCGGCCGGCGGCAGGGGTGAGCGGCCGTCCAGCGCCTGCCCGCGCACACCCGTGAAGGTGGCCAGCGTCGTCCAGCTGCTGCCCTGCAGGTACTCCAGCGTGTAGCGGCCGCCGGGGCGCAGCTGGCGGGTCTTGATCTGGTACTCGCCGTTGACGATGGCAAAGCTTGGCGCCTCGCGGAAGGGCTGGGCCAGGGGTTCCCCGACGAACAGGCCCTGCCCGGGCCATTGCACGGACTTCCAATAGGCCTCGATGGCGGTGGCGCCGCGCCAGTAGTGGTCGATGAGGACGGAGGCGCGCGAGAACTTCTGCACCAGGTTGCACGGCTCCTCGACCGTGCCGTAGCTGGCGGTGGCCCCGGCGTCCAGCCAGGCCGTGATGGGCATCTGGCCGTTGGCACCGGGCAGCAGCCCGCCGGTGGACGTGAGCGTGTCGGCCAGCGCGCCGGGGCGGAACTGCAGCGTGGACAGGTTGGGCACGCTGGCCAGGCCCGTCAGGTAGAACAGCACGCCGTTCTTGCCCGAAATGGCGTTGCCGCTGGCTGGGCCGGCACTGTTGTCCAGGTAGTTCAGCGTCAGCGCGCCGCTCCAGGCAGTGGGCAGGGCGGCGAAATCGCCGGCGCGCACGCTGCGGTCGGTGTCGGTCGTGCGCACGAGCCAGCCCTCGCCCGCCGGCCGCGTGGCGTCGGCGGCCACGCCGCGGTTGATGAGCGCCTCGGCGCCCGCCAGCGTGGTGGCGCCCAGCAGCATCGACGGGCGCAGCTGCACCTCGCCCTGGGGCCGGCGGGCTTCACTGTCGTACAGCGGCGACGCCGCCGTGCTGGCGCACTGGTTGGCCGACGGGTTGGGGTTGCAGTAGCGCGCGTCGAAGCCGAAGGCCATCGCGCTCGTGATGCCCATGCTGCAGCTGCCCACAACACGGCTGGGCGCCGCCCAGGTCAGCAGCGTCGCCTGGATGCCGGCGGGCAACTTGGCGTCGATGTCGGCTTTTAGCAACGCGAAATCACTGGCCTGGATCACGTTGAGGGCGGTGTTGACCCGCACGCGGATGAGGTTGGCGGCCGGCACGCCCCGGGCGGCGACGTAGGCCGCGCCAACGGCCTCGCTGAGCGCGTCGCCCTCCGCCACGACGACGGCCAGGTCGGCCGGCGCCAGGCCGTTGGCGGGCAGCGTCAACGTGAGCGTCTGCCCTATGCCACCGCCACCACCGCCACCCCCATCGCCGCCTCCGCCCGACGCCCCGCCACCACCGCCGCCACAGGCGCTCAGCAGGCCGAAGAACACGGGCAGCAACAGACGGGTCAGGCTCCTCATAGCCCCATTCTCTCCGGTCTGCCAAACTGGCAAAATGCACACTTTTGGGGCGCAAGTGCACCTTTCGTAGCCAGCGAACCCGGACTTACCCCAGTTTCGTGCACCGTCCCGGGGCAATACATTTCTGTCACTCGACGCGGTTCCGGGCTCCGGTCCAGGACCGCCGGGCGGGTTGTGAGGAGACAAGACAAGCGCAAACGCACAAGGTTGCTTCGTAACCCCGAAGACAATCCCAGCGGCCACCAAGGCACCCCTTGGTGGCCGTTTTCTTTGTGCCCTCACAAACCTGCAGATTCCCGGGCCCGCCTCTCCATGACCGACCTGTTCATCGTCGCCGCGGCCTCGCTGCTGGCCGGCTTCATCGACGCCGTCGCCGGCGGGGGTGGGCTCATCCTCACGCCCGCCCTGTTCAGCACCTTCCCGAACGCCGCACCGGCCACGCTGATGGGCTCCAACAAGGGCGCGGCCATCTGGGGCACGGGCTGGGCCACCTACCAGTACGTGCGGCGCGTCTCGCTGCCCTGGGGCCGGCTGCTGCCGGCGGCCGTGCTGGCCGGGGCCGGCAGCTTCACGGGCGCCTGGGTGCTGACCCTCGTCAGCCCCGATGGCCTGCGCAAGGCGCTGCCCCTCGTGCTGCTGGCCGTGTTCCTCTACACGTTGGCCAAGAAGGATCTGGGCCGCGACCACACCCCGCGCTTCACCGGCCGCGCCGAGGCCCTCGTGGCCGGCGCCATCGCGCTGGTGGTGGGCTTCTACGACGGCTTCTTCGGCCCGGGCACGGGCAGCTTCTTCGTGTTCCTGTTCGTGCGCGTGCTGGGCTACGACTTCCTGCACGCCTCGGCCACCGCCAAGCTGATGAACCTGCTGACGAACGCCTTCGCGATCGCGCTGTTCGTGAGCAAGGGCCACATCTGGTGGCATGTGGCCGCGGTGATGGCCGTCACCAACGTCATCGGCAGCCTGGCCGGCACACGCATGGCGCTCAAGCACGGCGCGGGCTTCGTCCGAGGGGTGTTCATCACGGTCGTGGGGGCCCTCATCCTCAAAACAGCCTGGGACGCCTTCCTGCGCTGATCTACCATCGGGCATCCCCCCGAAGATTCCCTCATCACCATGCCCGTCGATCCTCAACTGCGCAATCTGGACATCGAGATCCCGACCCAGCCAGAGGTCCTGGTCAAGCTCTCGCTGCTGATGGCGGCCGAGGACATCGACCTGCAGGCCATGTCCTCGCTGGTCGAGACCGACATGGCCCTGGCGGCGGCCGTCATGAAGGCGGTCAATTCCTCGCTGTACGGCCTTCGCGGCCGCGTGCAGACCGTGCACCAGGCCCTCACCTACCTGGGCATGCGCGAGGTCGCCGCCATCACCTTCGAGATGGGCCTGCGCGCCGCCTTCCCGGCCGCGGCCGAACTGGAGTCGGTCTGGGCGCGCGCCTCGCAGCGCGGCCTGCTGATGGGCCGCATGGGCCAGATGCTCGGCGTGGACCCGTGGGCCGCCCACTCGGCCGGCCTGTTCGAGGAATGCGGCAAGGCGGTGCTGTACCGCCATGCCCCGTCGCACTACCCGGCGATGCTGCGCGCGGCCACACGCGACGCCGAGCTGGTGGAGCTGGAGCGGACGGCCTTCGGCGTGAGCCATGACGCCCTGGGCGCCGCGCTGTGCGAGAGCTGGGGCCTGGCGCCCGCAGCCGTGGCCAGCGTGCGCTACCACGTCGACATCCAGGCCACGCTCACGATGCCCGAGGCCCTGGCCCGGCGCAGCGTCGCCGCCATCTCGACGGTCGCCTGGGCGCTGCTGAACGAACCCGAGCAGCTCGACGACGTCGCCAGCCAGATCGCGCCGCAGGCCCAGCTGGACGAGACGCTGGTGCTGCGCGCGGCCCGCCGCGTGAACGAGCAGCTGCTGGCCGCGCAGGAACACGGCCGCTGAACCTGGCCCTCCCCGCCCCCGCTTCGGCGGCCGGTGCAGGGGTCGCGCACCGGCGGTGCGACCGATGCCGCCGTTCCAACCTGCTGACGAAGCTGGTTTGGGTCAGGCGGCGAGGCTGAGGCGGTCGCGGCCGGCGTGCTTGGCGATGTAGAGCGCTTCGTCTGCCGCCTGCAGCAGCGCCTGCGCGCTCAGGTAGGGGTGCGCGGGGCTGACTGCGGCCAACCCGATGCTCAGCGTGAGGTTGCCCTGGCCATCGGGCAGGCGCAGCGCGCGCAGGTCGTCACGCAGCGTCTCGAGCACGCCCTGGGCCTCCGCCATGCCGAAGCCCGGCAGCAGGGCGACGAACTCCTCGCCACCGAGCCGCGCGACGAGGTCGGTGTCGCGCTTGAAGCGATCGTTGAGCAGGCCCGCCACGCGCTGCAGGGCCGCATCACCCGCGGCGGGGCCGTAGGTCTGGTTGAACTGCTTGAACTGGTCCAGGTCGAGCACGGCCACGGACAGCAGGCCGCGCAGGCGCTGGGCGCGCTTGAACTCGCGACGCAACGCCTCGTCAAAGGCACGCTGGTTGGCGATGCCGGTCAGCGCATCGACGCGCGCGAGGCTGGCGAGCTCACGCTGGTTGGCCTCCAGCGCCGCGTGCGCTTCCTGCAGCAGGTGGCGCTGCTGCGCCAGCTCGCGGCGCAGCTCGCGCACGTCCTGGTCCTGCTGCCAGAGGGACCCGCGGGCGCGCAGCATGGCGTGGCCGATGCGGTCGAGCTCGGCCGTCAGGCCCACGGCCGGCACGACGGCGTCCGGCGTGAGCGGCACGGGGGCCGACTCCATGGCCTCGCACCCCGCGGCCAGCCGGCGCAGCGGGCGCAGCATCAGCGCCTCGATCAGCAGCAGCTGGGCGCCGCTGACCAGCAGCACCAGCCACGCGGTGCGGGCCAGGCCTTCGGGGACCGACTCGAAGCCGCCCAGGCTCCATTCGAAGATCGCGACGATCACCGCCGTCAAGAGCGGCACCGCCACCGTCAGCCGCAGCCGCAGTGAACCCAGGCGGCGAGGGCCGACGTGGTCCTGGGGTTCGGCGAGGGAATCGGTGCTCATGGTTGACGGTGACGTGCCCACAAATTGTCACGTCCGCCCTCCCCTGCGCCGCTCGGGGTTTGTCTGGCGTATCGGCGCCGCGCGCCGCCTAGTAGGGAACCTGGTCCGACGGGTACTTCCAGAAATCCTTGAGCAGGTAGTTCATCGGCAGGTTCAGCGCCGTGTTCTTGGGCGGGATGGGCTTCATGAACCAGCGCTCGTACAGCGCGTGCGCCTCGTGGCTGGCGATGAGGCGCTTCATCTCCTCGTCGACGATGGCCTTGAGCTCGGCGTCACCCTTGGGCAACACGATGGACAGCGGCTCGATGGTCAGGAACTTGCCTACGACGGCGAACTTGGCCGCATCCGGCCGGGCCGAGACCAGGCCGTAGAGCAGCACGTCGTCCATGACGAAGCCGTCGGCCTGGCCGGCGCTCAGCAGCTCCATGGCCTTGGCGTGGTCGGGCGCCTCGATGACCTTGATGTGCAGCGCGCGCTCGTTGTTGGCCTGGGTGATGGACTTCAGCGGCGTGGTGCCCTTGGTGGACACGAGCGTCTTGCCGTCGAACTGCGCGAGGTCGGTGATGCCGCTGTCGGCCCGCACGAGGTAGCGCGCGCCGGTGATGTAGTGCGGCACCGTGAAGGCGACCTTCTCGCGGCGCTCGGCGTTGTTGGTGGTGGAGCCGCATTCCATGTCGGCCTTGCCGTCGGCCACCATCTGCAGCCGGTTGGCCGGCGTCACCAGCAGGAACTGCGGGCTCAGCGTGTTCATCCTGAGCTTCTTGCGCACGGCCTCGGCCAGCTTCAGGCACAGGTCGACCGCATAGCCGACGGGGCGGCCGTCGGGCAGCACGTAGCTGAACGGCACGGAAGACTCGCGGTGGGCGAGCACGATGCGGCCGCTGGACTGGATCCGGTCCAGCGCCGGCCCGGCGTGGGCCGTGGCGGCCAGGCCCAGGGCGAGCAGGAGGGGGGGCAGGGTTTTCATGGCCAGGCCATTGTGGGCTGGGCGATGGGGCCGGGTCATGCGTCGTCGGCCTGGCGCCATGCCGGGCTCGTGACAGGTGACCGCCCCGGGACGGTCTTTCGGGCGGCTTGGCGCTGTTGCGGGACCTAAGTCGCCGCGGCCGTGGCGGCGCTGAGGGTGTCGTCGCCGTCGGCCACGGTGCGGTTGCGGCCACTGCGCTTGGCCTCGTACACGGCCCGGTCGGCGGCCGAGAGCAGGTCGGCGAAGCTGGTCGCGCCGGGCGGCAACATCGCCAGCCCGACCGACAGCGTCGCGCTCACGGTGCCGCCCTCGGGCGTCACGAAGGGCGCCTCCTGCACCATGAGGCGGATGCGCTCGGCCACTTCGCGCGCGCCGGCCTGGTCGGTGCGCGGCAGCAGCACGATGAACTCCTCGCCGCCGTAGCGCGCGGCCAGGTCGCCCGTGCGCAGGGAGCGCTGGATGAGGCCGCCCACCTGGCGCAGCACCTCGTCGCCGGTGGGGTGGCCGTGGCGGTCGTTGATGGCCTTGAAGTGGTCGATGTCCAGGAACAGGCAGGCCAGCGGGTAGCGGTGGCGCACGGCCTGGCTGAACTCGATGAGGCTGCGGTGGTCGAAGTAGCGCCGGTTGTGCACGCCGGTGAGGCCGTCGGTCATGCCGGCGCGGCGCAGCCGCTCGCGGTTGAGCATGCTCTCGATGGCGATGGCGGCGATGGCCGAGAGGCGGTCCAGGAACTTGGTGCCGGAGGTGCTGTCGTAGCGCTCGGGGTCGCGCGAGCCCAGGTGCAGGCTGCCGATGAGCAGGCCCTGGCGGATCAGCGGCAGCAGCGCCGCCGAGCGCACGCCGGATTCGGCCGGGAAGGCCTGGGTCAACAGGCCCTCCTCAGGCCCGGGGCCGATCAGCCGCGTCGTGCGCGAGGCCCCGAACAGGTCCTTGAGCGGCCCGTGGCCGTCCAGCAGGCGCGGTGCCTTGATCATGGGCAGGGCCGGCAGCGCGCGGCGCAGCTCTTCGTCGGGGTCCAGCAGCCACAGCTCGGCGGCGTCCAGGCCGAAGTCGTCCCGGCAGTCCACCAGCAGCAGGTTGACCAGCTCCTCCATCGAGCTCACGGCGATCAGCCGGCGCTCCAGCGCGTCGAAGCGGTCCAGCTTGCGCTCGTTGGCGGTGGCGGCGTCCAGCAGCGACTGCAGCTGGCGGCGCAGCTCCTGGACCTGGGCTTGGGGGTTGGACGCGTTCATCAGCGCGCGATTGTCAGGGCAGCGCGCTCGAAGTGCCGTGGCAGGCCCGTGACAGGGTCGGTGAACGACAGCGCGCGGGCGACGAGCTGCAGCGGCGCGTCAAAGCGCGGCGGGTTCTCGTGCGGCTGCAGCACCGGGTAGATGCGATCGCCCACCAGGGGCAGGCCCAGCGCGTTCATCTGCGCGCGCAGCTGGTGGCGCAGGCCCGTCACCGGGCGCAGCTCGTAGCGCGCCAGGCCGGCGTGCTCGCCTTGCAGCGGCTCGATGAGGTCGACCCAGGTCTCGGCATTGGGCTCGCCGGGAACGACCTGCATCTGCATGAAGTTCTCGCCCGGCGGCTCCACGAGGCGGTGGCGCACGGTGCGCGGCCAGGGGCCCGCGCCCAGCGGCGCGATGGCCTCGTAGACCTTGTGCACCGCGCGGTCGCGAAAGAGGCGGTGGTAGGCGTCGCGGGCCTCGCGGCGGATGTTGAAGACCACGAGCCCCGCCGTCTCGCGGTCCAGCCGGTGCACGGGGTTGAGGTCGGCCAGGCCCGTGGCGTCGCGCAGCCGGGCCATCAGCGTCTGGCGGGCGTACAGGCCACTGGGCGTGACAGGCAGGAAGTGCGGCTTGTCGGCCACGAGCAGGTGCTCGTCCTGGAAGACGATGCGGGCCTCGAAGGGCACCTCGGGCTCGGTGTCGAGGTGGCGCCAGTAGTACAGGCGCCGGTTGCCGCGGTAGGGCACGTCGGGCACGGGGTGGCCGTCGTCGTCGACGATGTCGCCGCGGGCCACGCGTTCGGGCCAGTCATCCACGCGGGGCAGGCGCTCGCGCAGGAAGTCGGTCGTCGTCGCCCAGGGGCCGGGCGGGCAGAACACGGCGCTGGCGGCCACGCCCTGGCGCAGCGGCAGCATCGGCTTGGGCGGGCGCGCCACGCCTACTCGATGCGCGCGCCGCCGCGGGCGCGTTCGTCCATGTAGGCGTTCAGCCGCTTCATGTCCTGGGGGCTGGAGCGCTCGCCGCGCCACTCGCGCACCCAGGCCTCGCGCTGCGGGTCGCGGGCAAGCTCGCGCACGGCGGCATCGATGGCCTCGATCTGGCGCCGGCCCTCGGGCGTGCGGCTGCAGGAGACGGTGGCCAGCAGCGTGCTCAGGCCCTCGGCCACGGGCAGGGCCACGAGTGCGCCGGCGTCACCCACGCGGGCCAGGTAGTCGTCCACGACGGCCGGGTACTCCAGCGTGTAGTCCATGCGGCCCGCGCGCAGCATGTCCAGCATCTGCGAGCTGAGCTTCACACCCACGGCCATGCGCGGCACGGTGTGGCGCGCCAGCAGGCTGTCGATCTGCGCGCCGAAGGCCCGGTCGCGGGGCACCAGGAGTTGCAGGTCCGGGCGCTTGAGCAGTTCGGACAGCTGCAGCCGCCCGTCCTGGGCGCGGCCCTGCGCGGTCAGCCGCTCCAGGAAATCGCGCCGCACGATGACGTGGATCTCGCGCGAGACCAGCGGCGGGTACAGGTGCGAGAACCACGCCCACTGCAGACGCTCGGGCGTGCGCACGTGCAGGGCCGAGCACAGGGTCTGGCCCCGCCGGCTCTCCGTCTCGTAGCGGGCCGTGCCGGCCTCCACGAACTCGTGGCGCCAGCCTGGCATGCGGGCCAGCAGCACACGCAGGAAGCCGTCCACCTCACCGCGGCCCAGCTCAGCCACGCTGCGCGGCGCGCCCCCCTGCGGGAAGCTGAAATGCGGCGGCACGTCCTGGGCCACCCAGCGGATGGTGCCCAGCGACGCTGGCTGCGCGAGGGCTGGCGCCGAACCCAGCGCCAGCGCGCCGGCCAGCATGCACAGGCCTCGCATGGTCAGTCGCCTTCGACCCACTCCATGCGCGCACCCAGCTCGCCGATGTGCTCCACGAAGTTGGGGTGGGCGCGACGGATGGGCGTGGCGTTCTTGATCACGCTCTTGCCCGGGATGCTGGCGGCCACCATCAGCAGCGCGATGGCCACGCGGATGATGTAGGGGCTCTCGACCTCGGCCGGCGAGAGCGGCTTGCCGCCGAAGGTGATCATGCGGTGCGGGTCGCTCAGGAAGGCGTGCGCGCCGAACTTGGCCAGCTCGCTCGTCCAGCCCATGGCGCCGTCGTAGACCTTGTTCCAGAACATCACGCTGCCCTCGGCCTTCACGCCGAGCGCCACGAAGATGGGCAGCAGGTCCACCGGCACGTAAGGCCAGGGCGCGGCTTCCACCTTCTGCAGGATGTTGCGCGTGAAGGGTTCCTTCACCTTGAGCGGGCCGTTCGTGACGCAGCGGCTCCAGCCGTCCTCGTGCACGATCTGCACGCCGAACTTGGCGAAGGTGCGGTCCAGCAGCGGGAACATCTCCGGCGCGCCGTTCTTGACCTGCACATTGCCGCCCGTGATGGCGCCCAGGGCCAGGAAGGTGACGATCTCGTGGAAGTCTTCGGTGAAGGTGTAGTCCGCGCCGCCGAGGTCCTGCACGCCGGTGATCTTGAGCTTGGACGTGCCATGGCCCTCGATCTTGGCGCCCAGCAGCGACATGAAGTTGCAGAACTCCTGCACGTGCGGCTCGCTGGCGGCGTTGGTCAGCGTGGAGACGCCGTCAGCCAGCGCGGCGCACAGGACGAAGTTCTCGGTCGTCGTGACCGAGGCGTAGTCCGTCCAGTGGGCGTTGGCCGTCAGCGGTCGGTGCACGCGCAGGATGAGGCCGTCAGGCAGGCGCTCGACGTGGGCGCCGAAGCGCTCGAAGACTTCCACGTGCGGGTCGATCTCGCGCGCACCCAGGGTGCAGCCCTTAACGTCGTCCTCGATGCGGGCGGCGCCGAAGCGCGCCATCAGGCCCGGCACCAGCATGATGGACGAGCGCATTTCCTCGGGCAGGCGGTCGACGTTGGGGTCGAAATGCGTGTCCGCATGGTGCACGTCGAGGATGCCGGTCTTGAAATCGAGCTCGACCTTGGAGCCGAGCTTGCGGAAGACCTCGACGATCTTCTTCACGTCGGTGATCTCGGGCACGCCGCGCAGGCGCACCGGCTGCTTGGTCAGCAGCGTCGCGCACAGGATGGGGAGGACGGCGTTCTTGTTGGCCGAGGGGGTGATGCGGCCCGAGAGGGGCGTGCCGCCATGGACGATCAGGTGAGACATCGAAGGGCTGGTGTGCAGTGCGCGCAAGCGGCGCGCGGTGGCGATTGTCGGGGTTTGCGGCGGGCCGCACGCGGCCGGCGCGCGGAAGCTTTGTTCCGCGCCGGGGCATCAATCGTCGGCGGACGGGTCCAGCCGCCGCGCGCGCGCCAGCCGCCAGGCGTCCGCGGGGTCGGTGAAGACCTGCTCGGCCGTGGTGCCGGTCTCGCGCGAGGCGGCGTCGATGGCGATGCGCTTGTCGAAGACATAGCACTCGCCCTGCCAGTCGGCCGCGGCGTCGTCGAAGCTGGCGAGGTAGTTCAGGATGCCGCCGTCGAGCTGCGCCACCTCCAGGCCCTGGGCCTGCATCCAGGCTGCCGTCTTCTCGCAGCGGATGCCGCCGGTGCAGTACATCGCGACCGTCTTGCCCTGCCAGTCGGCGCGGTGCGCCTCGACATAGGCGGGGAAGTCGCGGAAGTGCGCCACACCCGGGTCGATGGCGCCGCGAAAGCGGCCGAGCTTGAACTCGAAGCTGTTGCGGTTGTCCAGCACGACGGTGTCGGGGTCGTCCAGCAGCTCGCGCCAGCGCTGCGGGCTGACGTGGGTGTCGGTGGCGTCGCCCTGCATGCCGGAGACGCCCGGCACGCCGAACGCGACGATCTCGCGCTTGACCGAGACCTTGAAGCGGCTGAAGGGCCGGCGCTCGCAGGTGTTGTGCTTGAGGGGCAGGTCCGCCAGGCCGGGCAGGGCCTGCAGCTCGGCCTCCAGCGCGTGCACGTCGGCGGCCTGGCCGGCGATGGCAGCACTCAGGCCCTCTTCGGCCACGAGCACGACGCCGCCGAGCGACAGCGCCGCGCCCCGCGCGCGCAGCCACTGGGCAAAGGCGGTCGGGTCCGCCATCGGGGTAAAACGGTAGAAGGAGCTGTGCAGCAGGGGCATGGACGCGAATTGTCGGCCCGTACACTGGCCGCTGTTGCGCTCGCCGGCGTCTGAACACAGCCACAGAGGCACAGAGACACAGAGAAGTCGCGCGTCCTCTCTGTGCCGCTGTGCCTCTGTGGCTTTGTTCACTGCAGCCGCGGCCAGGCGCCCTTTCAGCCGCCATGCTGGAGCCGAAGAACATGTCCGACCGCCTCAAAGTCCTCCCCCAATACCTGATGCCCAAGCTGGCCATGACGCGCCTGGCCGGGCATTACGCGTCCAAACCGCTCGGCGGCATCACCACGTCCACGATCCGGCGCTTCGTCGCGCGCTACGGCGTCAACATGGCCGAGGCGGCCCAGCCCGACATCGCCGCCTACGCCACCTTCAACGACTTCTTCACCCGCGCACTCAAGCCCGGCTCCCGGCCGCTGGCCGACGCGCCGCTGATCTGCCCGGTGGACGGCGCGATCAGCCAGGTCGGCCGCATCCAGGGCGACCAGGTCTACCAGGCCAAGGGCCAGACGTTCACGACGACGGCCCTCGTCGGCGGTGATGCACAGCTCGCCGCGCGGTTTAAGGACGGCCTGTTCGCCAACCTGTACCTCAGCCCCAAGGACTACCACCGCATCCACATGCCCGCCGCCGGCCGGCTGGTGCGCATGGTGCACGTGCCGGGCGAGCTGTTCTCGGTGAACCCGACGACGGCGCGCGGCGTGCCGGGGCTGTTCGCGCGCAACGAGCGCGTGGTGTGCGTGTTCGACGACGACACCCTCGGCCGCTGGGTGCTGGTGCTCGTGGGCGCCACCATCGTGGGCAGCATGGCCACCACCTGGCACGGCGTCATCAAGCGCAGCGGCCCGGTGCGGGAATGGGACTACGCGCCGGGCCAGGTCACGCTCGCGCAAGGCGACGAGATGGGCCGCTTCCTGCTCGGCTCCACCGTCGTCATGCTGTTCGAGAAGAGCGGCCTGCAGTTCAACCCGGCCTGGCAGCCCGGCGGCAGCATCCGCATGGGCGAGTGGATGGCGCGCTGATCACCACACCAGCGTGACCACGCTGCCGGCCGGCAGCGTGTAGCCCACGCGCTGACCCGGCGCCTGCACGGTGAAGCGGCGCGGCTGCGCGGCCGAGTTACTGACGACGACGACCGTGCTGCCGTCGGGGTTGGTGAAGGCGACATGGTCCAGGCCCGGCACCTCGCCGGCGGAGTCCACACGCCGCGCGCCCTGGTGCACGAAGCGGCTGGCGTGGCCGAAGGCGTAGTACTCCATGTTGCGCGTGACCTGGCCCGTGGCTGGGTCGATGGTGACGACACCACGGCAGTCCTTGCAGCCGCCCAGGTGGGGGCCGAACTTCGGGTCCAGCGCCAGGTTCCACATCAGCACGCCCCGCGCGCCATGCCGGGTGCTGCCGATGACGAGGTGTCGCATCAGCCACGGCAGGGTCTCGGCCCATTGGGTCTTCCACTCGCCGCCGGAGCATTCGGTGAACCAGACGTCCAGCTCGGGGTAGTGCTGCGCCACCTGCGACTGGGCCGACACGTCGCCCGCATAGCAGTGCCAGGCCACGCCCGACACGTACTTCCGCGCGGTGGCGTCGGACAGCATGGACAGCGGGCTCCAGGGCTCGTCCCAGTTGTGGTCCCACTCCAGGATCTGGGTGTTCAGGCCCTTGGCCTTGAGCAGTGGCCCGAGGTGCTGGCCGACGACGGCCGCGCGCGTGCGCGGCGGCATGCGCATGCCGGGGTAGTCGGGCGGCTCGAAGTGGGGCTCGTTCTGCAGCGTGAGCGCAAAGATGGGCACGCCCTCGGCGCCCATGGCCTCGACGTAGCGCACCATGTAGCGGGCAAACGCGCCGTAGAACTCGGGGCGCAGCTGGCCCTGCACGAGGCTGTCGGTGGTCTTCATCCAGCCCGGGGCGCTCCAGGGCGAGGCCATGACCTGCAGGCGCGGGTTCAACGCCAGGGCCTGCTTCACGGCCGGGATCACATCCGCGCGCTCGGCGTCCAGCGAGAAGTGGCGCAGCTCGGGGTCGGTCTGCCCGGGCGGCATGTCGTCGAGGCTGTAGTGGCGGCGGGAGAAGTCGGACGCACCGATGGTCAGCCGCGTCAGCTCGAAGCCCAGGCCGTTGCCCTCGCGCGTGAAGAGCTCCTTCATCAGCGCGTCGCGCTCGGCGGGCTTCATGCCGTGGCGGATGAGCCATGCCGAGGCCTCGGTGATGGCCGCGCCGAAGCCGGCAATGCGCTGGTACTGGCGCTTCGGGTCCACGCGGATGACGCCGTCGGCGCGCGGCGCCGGGGCGCTGACGGAGCTCGGGGCGAGCAGGTGCTGCTGGTCAGGCGTGGTGAGCCAGGCCCGCACAGGTGCTGCGTTGGCGAGGCCGGCGGCGGCGGCCACCAGGGTGAGAAGCAAGGTTTTCATGGTCAGGCGGCGGGGGCCGCGCAGTGAGCGGAAATGAAGTCGGCGTGGCCGGGCATGACCGCGACGCAGCGGCGCACGACCTCGCGGGTGTCGTCGACGAAGGCCTGGGTCTGCGCCAGCGGCCGCAGGCCGGCCAGCGGGTGGTGGCTGCGCGGGCGCGGGCCCTGGCCCACCAGCACCTGCAGCCAGCTGGGCTCGGAGAACAGCTCCTGGCCGTGGCGGAACAGCCGGCCGTGGCTGGCAAACAGCTCGATGCGCGCGCGCAGCGACTCGGGCACAGCCATCGTGCGGCAGTGCTGCCAGAACGGCGTGTCGTCGCGCCGCGTGAGGGTGTAGTGCAGCACGATGAAGTCGCGCACCGCGTCCATCTCCTCGGCCGTCTGGCGGTTGTACTCGGCGATGTCGACGTCGGCGAAGCCTTCGGCGGGGAAACAGTCGATGAGCCGCAGCACGGCGCTCTGGATGAGGTGCAGGCTGGTGGACTCCAGCGGCTCCAGGAAGCCGCTCGACAGGCCGATGGCCACGCAGTTGCCCACCCACGCGCGCTGGCGGCGGCCGGTGCGAAAGCGGATCAGGCGCGGCTCGGCCAACGCGGGCGCGTCGAGGTGGCGCAGCAGGGTCTCGCGGGCCTGGGCCTCGTCGGTGAAGGCGCTGGCGAACACATGGCCATTGCCCGTGCGGTGCTGCAGCGGGATGCGCCACTGCCAGCCGGCGTCGCGCGCCGTGGCACGCGTGAACGGCAGCAGCGGCCCGGCCGAGGCCGTGGGCACCGCCCAGGCGCGGTCGCAAGGCAGCCAGTGGCGCCAGTCCTCGAAAGGCACGCCCAGGGCCTGGCCGATGAGCAGCGCATGCAGGCCGGAGCAGTCGATGAAGAAATCGCCCTCGACCACCGCGCCGCCCTCCAGGTGCAGGCGCCGGATGCCGGCCCCGCCGGTCTCGACGCGGGCGATGCGGCCTTGCAGCCGCTGCACGCCGGCGGCTTCTGCCTTGCGGCGCAGCAGCGCGGCATACCGGGCGGCATCGAAGTGGAAGGCGTAGGCGATGTCGGCCAGCGGCGAGCCGGCCATGTCGGGCCGCGGGCGCATGAAGCGGCCGGCCAGTGCGGCCTGGTTGGTGATGGAGAACTCGGCCAGCGTGCCCGGCGCACCGGCGCGCAGCCAGTGCTGGTGAAAGGGCAGCTCATCCAGCGCCCGGCCGACGTCGCCAAAGGCATGCATGTAGCGCTCGCCCGGTGCACCCCAGTCGACGAACTCGATGCCGAGCTTGAAGGTGCCGCCTGTCTCTCGCAGGAACTCGTCTTCGTCCAGGCCCAGCCGCGCATTGAAGCCGCGGATGGGCGGGATGGTGGCCTCGCCCACGCCGACGATGCCGATCTCGTCGGACTCCACCAGCGTGAGCTGCCACGGCCCGCGGCCCAGCCGCGCGGCGAGGGCCGCCGCGCACATCCAGCCGGCGCTGCCGCCGCCCACGATGACGATGCGGCGCAGCGCGTCCATCAGGCCAGGCGCTGCTCCGAGGCCGCGTCGAAGAGGCTGAGCGCCGACTCATCGATGTCGAACGCCACGACATCGCCCGCCACGATGCGACGGCCGTCGTGCACCAGGGCCGAGAAGCCCTGCGCGCCGAGCTTCATCCACACCACCTGGTGGTTGCCCATGGGCTCGACCAGCTCGACCGTGGCGCGCCAGCGGCCGCCGTCCTGCAGGCGGATGTGCTCGGGCCGCACGCCCAGCACCACGGCCTGGCCGGCGGCTGCGCGGCCCGCAGCCAGCTGCAGCGGCAGGTCACCGTCGAGCGTGCAGCCGTCGGCGGCCACGCGGGCGGGCACGAGGTTGATGGCCGGTGCACCGAGGAAGCCGGCGACGAAGAGGTTGGCCGGCCGCTCGTAGACCTCGGCCGGCGTGCCGATCTGCTGGATGACGCCACCTTTCATGACGACGATGCGCGAGGCCAGCGTCATGGCCTCGACCTGGTCGTGGGTGACGTAGATCATGGTGCTGCCCAGCGTGTGGTGCAGCAGCTTGAGCTCGCGGCGCAGCTCGGCGCGCAGCTTGGCGTCGAGGTTTGAGAGCGGCTCGTCGAACAGGAACACGCCGGCCTCGCGCACCAGGGCGCGGCCGATGGCCACGCGCTGGCGCTGGCCGCCCGAGAGCTGGGCCGGCTTGCGATGGAGCAGCGGCGTGAGCTGCAGCATGGCCGCGGCCTTGTCCACGCGGCGGGCGATCTCGGCCTTGGGGGTGCCGGCCACGCGCAGGCCGAAGCTCATGTTCTTCTCCACCGTCATGGTCGGGTAGAGGGCGTAGCTCTGGAAGACCATGCCGATGCCGCGCTCGCTGGGCTCGGCGTCGGTCATGTCCTGCCCGCCGATCTCGATGCGGCCGCCGCTCACGTCGATGAGGCCGGCGATGCTGTGCAGCAGCGTGGACTTGCCGCAGCCCGAGGGCCCGAGCAGCACGAGGAACTCGCCCTCGACGACCTGCAGGTCCAGCCCCTTGATGACTTCGTTGGCGCCGAACTTGATGCTCAGGCCCTGGATGTTCACGCCGCTCATTTCACCGCACCCGCTGCAATGCCGCGGACGAACCAGCGGCCGGAAATCAGATAGACCAACAAGGGCACCGCCGACGTCAGGATGGTGGCGGCCATGTTGAGGTTGTAGAGGCGCTCGCCCGTCGTCGTGTTGATGACGTTGTTGAGCTGCACCGTCATGGGCTGGTTCTCGCGGCCGGCGAAGGTCAGGCCCAGGATGTAGTCGTTCCACACCCCGGTGATCTGCATGATGGCCGCGACGATCAGCATGGGCGTGGACATCGGCAGCACCAGCTGCACGAAGATGCGCCAGAAGCCGCCGCCGTCCACCCGCGCCGCCTTGAAGAGCTCGGCCGGCAGGCCCGCGTAGTAGTTGCGGAACAGCAGCGTCATGATGGGCATGGCGAACACCAGGTGCACGACGACGATGCCGGGCAGACTGCTGTAGATGCCGAGCGCCGCCTCCAGCTTGACGAGCGGGTAGATCATCACCTGGATGGGGATGAAGGCGCCCAGCATCAGGATGCCGAACAGCCACTCGCCGCCGCGGGGCTTCCACCACGACAGGGCATAGCCGTTGATGGCGCCCAGCAGGATGGGCAGCACCACCGAGGGCACGGCAATCGCCACCGAGTTCCAGAACCCGCCGCGCACGCCCTCGCAGCTCACGCCCGTGCAGGCTTCGCTCCAGGCGGCGCGCCAGGCGTCCAAGCTCGGCGCCGAGGGCAGCGCGAAGATCTGCCCGAGGCGGATCTCCTCCATGCTCTTGAACGAGGTCGTGAGCATCACGTACAGGGGCAGCAGGAAGAAGGCCGCGGCGAACAGCAGGAAGGCGTAGATGCCGATGCGGGCCCAGACGGCCGTGACTTTGCGTTGCTTGGCCATCTCAGTCGCCCTCGGCTGCTGCGCATGAGAAGGGAACACAGCCACAGAGGCACAGAGACGCAGAGGGACTGTCATCCCGCTGCCTCTGTGGCTCTGTGCCTCTGCGGCTTTGCTTGAATTGCATGTCAATGCCCTCCCTGGGTCTTCTGGCGGCTGCGCGCGTAGGCGAGCGGCGCGACCAGGGCCAGCACCGTCACCAGCAGCATCACCGCACCGGCCGAGGCGAGCGCCAGGTTGGCGCGGCCGAAGAGGTGGTCCATGATGAACTTGGCCGGCACGTCGCTGGCCGTGCCCGGGCCGCCCTGGGTCATGGCCACGACGGTGTCGAACACCTTGACCACGCCCGTGGCCAGCAGCGTGAAGACGGTGGCCAGCGTCGGCGCCATCATCGGCAGAACGACCGACAGGTACACGCGCCAGGCGGGGATGCCGTCCAGGCGTGCGGCCTTCCAGATCTCCTCGTCGATGCCGCGCAGGCCCGCGAGCATCAGCGCCATCACGAGCCCCGCCCCCTGCCAGGTGCCGGCGATCACAACCGTGTAGATCACCATGTCCTGGTCGACGATCCAGTCGAACTGGAAGTTCGTCCAGCCCAGCTGCTGCATGGCGTTCTGCAGGCCGCTGTCGGGGTTGAGCACCCATTGCCACACCAGGCCCGTGGCGACGAAGGACATCGCGTAGGGGTAGAGGAAGGCCGTGCGCAGCACGCCCTCGCCGCGCACCTTCTGGTCGATGAAGACCGCCAGCAGGAAGCCGATCAACATGGCCGCGGCGATGTAGAGCACGCCGTAGACCGCGAGGTTGTGGATGGCGTGCTGCCAGCGGTCGTTGTCCAGCAGCCGCTCGAACTGCTGCAGGCCGACGAAGTCGTCCTTGGGGAAGGTGCGCGAGCTGGACACCGACGTGCGCAGCGTCCAGAGCACCGTGCCCACGTAGCCGACGAGCACGATGAGGGCCAGGGGCAGCAGGGCGAACCAGGCTGCACCGCGCTTGAGGAATTTTCGAGGACTGGTCATGGCGACACCGCGACGAATGCAAAGGCTGGCGAACAAAGCCACGGAGGCACAGAGACACAGAGAGATCTCTGCATGTTCACTGCGCCTGTGTGCCTATGTGCCTCTGTGGCTGTGGGCGCGACGAGTCGCATCACTTCAGGGCAGACAAGACGTCCTTCTGGACCTTCTCGACCGGGATGTTGCGGTTCCAGTAGCTGGTCAGCACATCCTGCAGCGCGCCGTTCTGGTCAGGCGTGATGTAGATCTCGCCGTTGCCCAGCTGCCGCGCCTTGTCCTTCATGGCGGCCACGCCCATCTGCGCGCAGACGTCGAGCTTGCTCACGTCGACGTCGGTGCGGATCGGGATGGAGCCCTTCTTCTGGCTGAAGGCCACCTGTGTGGCGGGCTGGGTGATGACGCTGGCGAGCAGCTGCTGGGCCTTGACCTGGTCGGGCTTGGTGGTCTTGGGGAAGACCATCACGTCGCCCTGGATGATGTAGGGCGCGTTCGGCCCGAAGCCGTAGCTGCAGCCGTAGTCTTTCCCGGCCTCCTGCTTGGCCTGGGCGAACTCGCCCTTGGCCCAGTCGCCCATGATCTGCACGCCGGCACGGCCGCTGATGAGCATGGCGGTGGCGTCGTTCCAGTTGCGGCCGGGCGAGCCCTTGTCGGTGTAGCTCTGCAGGCGCTTGAAGGCGAGCAGCACCTTCTTGAAGTCCTCGCCCATGATGGCCTTGGGGTCGCGGTCGCGGAAGACCTTCAGGTACAGGTCGCGGCCGCCGTAGTGGGCGAGCGTGGCGGTGAAGACGATGCCGTCCTGCCAGGGCTGGCCGCCGTGGGCCAGCGGCACGAGGCCCGCGGCCTTGAGCTTGTCCAGCGCCGCGAAGAGCTCGTCGAAGCTCTTGGGCTCTTCCGCGATGCCGGCCTTCTTGAAGGCGGCCTTGGAGAACCAGAACCAGCTCATGTTGTGGATGTTGACCGGCGCGGCGTAGTAGTGGCCATTCACGCGGATGGCCTGCAGCACGGTCTCGGGCAGGAACTTGTCCCAGCCGTCGCGCTTGGCGACGTCGTCGACGTTGTTCAGCAGGCCCTGGTCGACGATGTCGCGGAACTGCTGCGTGGTGTTGAACTGGGCGGCCGTCGGCGGGTTGCCGCCGGCGATGCGATTGATGGCGACCGAGCGCGCCTGCTCGCCCAGCGCGATGGCGGTGTCCACCCACTGGCCGCCCTGGGCCTTGTAGGCCTCGGCCAGCGTCTTGGCCGCAGCGGACTCGCCGCCGGACGTCCACCAGTGGATGACCTCGGCCTTCAGCGGCGCGGCGGGCTGCGCGGCAGCCGGGAATGCAGTGGCGGCCAGGGCGGCAGCCACCACCAGGGCGTGGCGATGGAATTTCATCTTGTCTCCGGATCTTCTTGGGGTCGGCGGTGCCGCAGTGTCGCCCTTCGGCGCCTGGCGCGCCTGAGGGTGGACCCTGTAATTTTTCATTTAGAAACCAGCCGTACCCCGCCGCATTGAGGGGTTGCGGCGTTAATCATTCGTTCAGGAAGCGGCCGTACCAAAGGCCGCTGTCCTTCAGGATGCGGCGCTGGGTGGGATAGTCCACGTAAGCCAGCCCGAAGCGGCGCAGGTAGCCCTCGGCCCACTCGAAGTTGTCCAGCAGGCTCCAGGCGAAGTAGCCCTTGACCGGCACGCCGGCGTCCACGGCCTGCTTGAGCGCAGCCAGGTGGCGCTGCAGGTAGGACAGGCGCTGGGCGTCGTGCACGCGGCCCTCGGGCGTGAGCACGTCCTCGAAGGTGGAGCCGTTCTCGGTCAGCTGGATCACCGCGGGGGCGTAGTCGCGCTGCACGCGGGTGAGCAGGTCCACCAGGCCCTGGGGCGAGACCTCCCAGCCGAAGCCGGTGCGCTCCACGCCTTCGCGCTCCACGAGCCGGCTGCGCATGGGGCTGTGGCCGCCCGACGGGTCATCCGCCACCATCTCGGGGAAGTAGTAGTTCACGCCGAGGAAATCGGTCGGCGTCGCGATAGCGTCCAGGTCGCCGTCCAGGACCCGGGGGGCGGCGGCGCCGAGCAGCTCCAGCGTGTCCTGCGGGTAGCCCCGGCCGAAGAGCGGGTCCAGGAACCAGCGGTTGCGCAGGCCGTCGTGGCGCTGCACGGCGGCGAGGTCCGCGGGGCTGCCTGAGGCCGGCGTGATGGGGTGCAGGCTCAGCGTGATGCCGACCTGCGCGCCGGGGACGTTGCGGCGGATGACGGGAACCGCCTGGCCGTGCGAGACCAGGATGTGGTGGCAGGCGAGCATGGCATCGGGCAGGCTCTTGCCGCCGGGGGCGTGCACGCCTTCCCAGTAGCTCATCATGGCCGAGCACCAGGGTTCGTTGTGCGTGATCCAGTGCTTGACGCGGTCGCCCAGGCGGCGGGTAACGACGTCGGTGTATTCGAGGAAGGCCGCGACCGTGGATCGCGCCGTCCAGCCGCCTTCGTCCTGCAGGGCCTGCGGCAGGTCCCAGTGGTAGAGGGTGCACCAGGGGTCCAGGCCGCGTTCGAGCATGGCGTCCACGAGCCGGTCGTAGAAGGCCAGGCCGGCGTCGTTCACCGCGCCGCGCCCGGCGGGCAAGATGCGCGGCCAGGCAATGGAGAAGCGGTAGGCGTTGACGCCCAGCGACTTCGCCATGTCCAGGTCCTGCGGGTAACGGTGGTAGTGATCGCAGGCCACCAGGCCGTTGGCGCCGTCACGGATGCGGCCGGGCTCGCTGCAGAAGCGGTCCCAGATGGATTCACCCTTGCCATCTTCCCGGCCGGCGCCTTCGATCTGGAAGGAGGAGGTCGAGACGCCCCAGCGGAAGTCGGCGGGGAAATCGGAGCGGGCGGGGACGGAATGGGCGGTCATGGGTCGGATGTGAGGGCGCCGGCCGGGTGCGACCCGGACCGGCGCATGGGCGCAAGGGAAAAGATCAGAACTTGTAGCTGCCGCCGATCAGGAACTGCCGCCCGTAGGTCGTGTAACGCTCCGGCAGCGTGGCGTTCGGATCCTGGGAGCCGGTGGAGATGCCCACGCGGGTGCGGTAGGCCCGATCGGTCAGGTTGTTGACCTGCAGCGTCAGCGACAAGCCTTTGTAGGGGCCGGATTCGAAGGCATAACCGATCTGCGCGTCCACGATGGTTTCACCCGAGATCTGGCTGGGCACGTTCTCGCCGAAGGTGCCACGCACCGTCGTGACGAACGGCGAGCGGTGGCGGCTGCCGACCCGCGCCGAAATGCCGTCACGCTCGTAGTAGACCGTGAAGTTGGTGGCCACGCCCGACAGGCCGTCCAGAGGCTTGCTGACGTTGTTCTCCTCGTGCAGCGAGCTGCGCGTGTCGGAGTAGCTCAGGCTGAAGCCGATGCCATCCAGCGCGGGGCTGACCAGCGAGCCGTCGAGCGACGCGCTCAGCTCGGTGCCGGCGATCATGCCGCCCTTGCCGTTGGCCTGCGTGGACAGCGTGCCGATGTTGCTGAGCGGCGTGTAGGCCGTCGGGTTGGGGAAGCCGGTGAAGTCGTAGTCGATGGACTGCGAGTAGACGAAATTCTTGACGTTCTTGTGGAACGCCGCCGCCGAGACATAACTGCGCTTGTTGAAGTAGTGCTCCAGCGACAGGTCGGCCGCATCGGCGCGCCACGGCTCCAGACCCGGGTTGCCGCCGTTGGCCGACCACTTCCGGTCGGTCTGGCCCACGTTGATGCC
Organism: Roseateles sp.; assembly: GCA_016790285.1. Taxonomy (GTDB): domain Bacteria; phylum Pseudomonadota; class Gammaproteobacteria; order Burkholderiales; family Burkholderiaceae_C; genus Pelomonas. Next base: position 42,919 of record JAEUPJ010000072.1, read on the forward strand.
GCTGAAGCCCGCGCGCATGTCTTCCATGTTGGGCCGCGCCATCACCTTGGCCAGGCCGAAGCGCAGGATGGTCTTTGCAGTCAGGTCGGCTGCGATGTTCAGGCTGGGCAGCGTGTCGGTGTAGCTCTTGCCGCCGGTGCTGGCCTCGCTCGACTTGGTCTTGGTGTTCCAGAGCAGGCCGTTGCTCCACTGCTTGGCATGCACCACGCGCACACCCAGGCTGCCGTGGATGGGCACGCCCCAGTCGAAGTCGAAGCCCACCTTGGCGTGCGCGGCCGTCACCTTCTCGTGCACCGACCACACGCGGCCCGGCGCCTGGTCTGCAGCGGCCGTGGCAACGTCATACAGGCTCAGCGCACTCGGCAGGTCGAAATTGACCATGCGGATGTTGCTGCCCGCAAAGCTCAGGTCGGTGGGGTCGCGCAGCAGGTTGGACGGGATGAGTACCGGCGTGCGGTTGTTCTTGAGGTTGTAGTAGACCTCGGTGCGGTTCATGTCCTTGTCGCGCTCGGAGTAGTCCAGGCCCGCCTCGATGCTGTTGAGCCAGCCTTCGAAGCTGCGGCCCGCGCTGAGCTTGAGAGCCTTGAGCTGGTCACGCACCTTGGGGAACTGGCTGCGGCCATCGCGCCCCCAGCCGGAGGGGTCGGTCAAATAGACGGACTTGGCGTTGGAAAAGTCGAACGCAGGCGCAAAGGTCGACAGGCCGTCGCCCGTGGCGATGTTGACGGAGCCCAGGCTCACGGGCGCGAGGGCGCCCGCTTCCAGCTCGGCGTTCTGCTCGTCGCGCTTGGCCTTGGACCAGCTCACGTCACCCACCAGCTTCCAGTCGGCCAGCTTCAGCTCGTTGTTCCAGCCGATGGCGCGGACGTCGTCCTGGCGCTTGTTGTAGGTGGTGAGTGCAACCGGCTTGGCGCCGTTGACGGTGCCGCTGGTGACGATCTTGTCGCCATTGACGATGGAGGTGGACGCGTTGCTCCAGCTCACGCCCGCCCAGGTGGACATGTCGGACATGACCGTGCGGCGCGCCTCGGTCTGGTCGAACTTGGAGTAGTAGAGGTCGAGGGTGCTGTGGAACTCGGCGCTGGGCTTGTACTCGATGACGCCCATGACGCCATTGCGCTTCTGGCTGGAAGATGCCGCACCCAGCTCGAAGCCTTGCAGTGCCACGGCATCGGTGGGCGTGCCAGCGAGCGGCGAGCCCCAGTTGGCGGTATTGGCCCACCACCAGCTCTTGTAATGCTTCTCCTGGTTGGGGGAGTCCAGGTGCGCGAAGCCAACAGCAGCACCCCAGGTGCGGTCGGCCGACTGCGTCACGTAGGAGGCGCTCAGCCGCTTGCCCGTACCGGAGATCTCGGGGTTGAGCGAACCATTGGAGTTGCGCTCCATGCGCGCACCGAGCACGACCAGCGGGCTGGCAAAGTCCAGCGGGCGCAGCGTCTTCATGTTGACGGTGCCGGACAGGCCTTGCGCCGACAGGCTCGCGTCGGGCGTCTTGTAGACGGTAGCGGCGTTGATCAGCTCCGAGGGGAACTGGTCGTACTCCACCGATCGGTTGTCGCCCGTGGAGACGATCTCGCGGCCGTTGAGCAGCGTCACGCCGTAGCGTGGCGCCATGCCGCGGATGCTGATGACGGACGCGCGCCCGGCAACACGCTGGGCCGTCAAGCCGGGCAGGCGGGAGATGGCGTCGGCAATCGACACGTCGGGCAGCTTGCCAATGTCCTCGGCGGAAATGGCCTCGACGATGGCGTCAGCGTTGCGCTTGGTGCTGATCGAAGACTCCAGGCTGGCGCGAAAGCCCGTGACGGTGACGGTATCGAGCTTCTGGTCAGTGGCCGGCTTCGCCTGTGCAGCCGCCAGCAGCGGCACGCTCAAGAGCCCCGCGCACACGGCGGCGACGGGCGTGAGGCGGGCAGGCCGCCGCTGGGGCATGGGGGCGCGCCCGGCGGCGCGCAGGGTATGGACGGTCATCTTTTGTCTCCTGGTTCGTCTTGTTCGCTGCTTGGGAAGGCACCTCGTGGCTGCGGACCGCTTGCCAGGCAGGCGGGTTGCAACTCAAAATGGAACCGGTTCCAAACGCGACGCAAATCTAATGCGGCACAGTTGGCACTGTCAATCGCATCGGCCCGAGGGTTGACGTTTTTTTGCTTCACCTTCTACCGTCGCGACCCCGACCGAGCGAGAACGATGATCACTTCCTTCCTGCGCCTTTCCTCCTTGGCCGCCGCTCTTGTGCTGGCCACAGCGCCCGCCCACGCCACTTCCGATGCCGATGCCGTCGTGCAGGCCTGGCCTGCGCGCCAGCCCGTGCGCGACGCCGCACTCGAGGCGCGCGTGGAGGCTGCGCTCAAGACCCTGACGCTGCGGCAGAAGGTCGGCCAGATCACGCAACCCGAGATCCGCGCCATCACGCCCGACGAAGTGCGCGAGTACGGCATCGGCACCGTGCTCAATGGCGGCGGCGGCTGGCCGGGCATGGACCGTGCGGCGACCCCGGCGCAGTGGCGCGCGCTGTCGGAGCAGTTCCAGGCCGCTGCGCTGCAGGCCACGCCGGGCATCCCGCTGCTGTGGGGCACGGACGCCGTGCACGGCCACAACAACGTGCGCGGCGCGACGATCTTTCCGCACAACATCGCGCTGGGCGCCACGCGCAATGCCGAGCTGGTGCGCGACATCGGCCGCGCCACCGCCCGCGCGGTGCGCGCTACCGGCGTGCACTGGGCCTTCGCGCCCACGCTCGCGGTCGTGCAGGACGTGCGCTGGGGCCGCACCTACGAGAGCTTCGGCACCGACCCGGCCCTGGTGCGCCGCCTGGGCCAGGCGTCCATCGAAGGCTTGCAGGAGGGCCTGAAGGACGGCCGCGGCGTGCTCGCCACCGCCAAGCACTTCATCGCCGACGGTGGCACGCGCCGCGGCATCGACCAGGGCGTGGCCACCAGCACGCCGACCGAGCTGGCCCAGGTGCACGGCGCCGGCTACCTCGGCGCGCTGGACGCCGGCGTGCTGACCGTCATGGCCTCCTTCAGCAGCTGGACCGACAGCGCCGCCTACGTGCAGCACGGCAAGATGCACGGCAACAAGCTGCTGATGACGGATGTGCTGAAGGCACGCCTGGCCTTCGACGGCCTCGTCGTCAGCGACTGGGACGGCATCGGCCAGCTGCCCGGCTGCAAGAACGATGACTGCCCCGCGGCCGTCAACGCCGGCATCGACATCGTCATGGTGCCCTTCCACTGGAAAGCGTTCCATGCCAACACGCTGCGCGCCGTGGAAGACGGCCGCATCCCGATGGCGCGCCTGGACGACGCCGTGCGCCGCATCCTGCGCGTGAAGTTCAGCATGAGCGTGCCCACGCCGGTGCCCGCGACGGTGGAGGCCCTGCAGGCGCCCGAGCTCGCGCGCCGCGCCGTGCGCGAGTCCCTCGTGCTGCTCAAGCACAAGCCGGGGCTGCTGCCCTTGAAGGCCACGTCGCGCGTGCTCGTCGTGGGCGCCGCAGCCGACAGCCTGCCCCACCAGGCCGGCGGCTGGAGCATCACCTGGCAGGGTCGCGACACCACCAACGCCGACTACCCGCACGCCACCTCGCTGCTGGCCGCGCTGCGCCAGCGCCTGGGCGCGGCCCAGGTCACCTTCGACGCCGACGGCAGCCGGCACGACCCGAAGCAGTTCGACGCCGTCATCGCCGTGCTGGCCGAGACGCCCTATGCCGAGGGCGAAGGCGACGTGCGCCTGACCGAGAACCTGCGCCACAGCCGCCGCCACCCGCAGGACTTCGCCGTGCTGCAGCGCGTGGCCGGGCGTGGCGCACCGGTCGTCACGCTGCTGTACTCCGGCCGGCCGCTGTACGTGAACGACCTGGCGAACAAGAGCGACGCCTTCATCGCCGCCTGGCAACCCGGCACCGAGGGGGCAGGCCTCACCGACGTGCTCGTGGCCCCCGCGGGCGGCAAGCCCTGGCCCGGCTTCACGGGGCGCCTGTCGTTCCCCTGGCCGGCCGGCCCCTGCCAGTTCAGTGCCCACGAGGCCCGGCCCTGGTGGCCCGTCGGCGGCGGGCTGAGCGGCCGCGAGACGAAAACCGACCTGCGCCCCCTGCCCGAGCCGGCCGACCCGCAGCCCATCTGCCCCCTCTGAGCCCTCCCAGCACCGCGCCCCTTGTGATTCAATCCGGCGCGTCGAGGACGGGAGACGCATGGCAACGATCAAGGATGTGGCACGGCTGGCCGGCGTGGGCGTGGGCACCGCCTCGCGCGTCATCAGCGGAAACGGTTCCGTGGCACCCGCCACGGCCGAGCGCGTGCGCAAGGTCGTCGCGCAGCTGAAGTTCCGGCCCTCCCACGCCGCGCGCACGCTCGGCGCCGGCACCTCCAAGCTCATCGGCGTCTACATCCCCTTCCTGCGCGGCACCTACTACACGCCCATCCTGCGCGCCATCGACCTGACGCTGCGCGCCCAGGGGCTGCACATGGTGGTGGCGTTCGGCGAGGGCATCGAGGACGAGCGCGTCGAGACCAACGACGGCATGCGCTTCCTGCTGGACCGCGACTGCGACGGCCTCATCGTGCTGTCCAACGCGCTGCAGGACGAAGACCTCAAGGCCCTCGGGCCCGCCGCCCGTCAGGTCGTGGTGCTGAACCGCCACTTCGACCGCATCAAGGACCAGTGCTTCACCGCCGACCACGTGCAGGGCGGCGTGCAGGCGGCGCGCGCGCTGCTGCAGCACAAGCACAAGGACATCGCCGTCGTCTCCGGCCCCAGCACGTCGCCCGACAACGTCGCCCGCCTGGGCGGCTTCATGGGCGAGCTGGCCCAGCGCGGGCTGGACACCACCAAGGTGCTGACCGTGCCCGGCGACTTCTCCAACCAGGCCGGCTGGGACGCCGCCGACGAGCTGCTCAAGCTCAAGCGGCTGCCCACCGCCGTGTTCTGTGCCAACGACGAGATGGCCATCGGCCTGCTCGCCCACTTCCAGGAGCGCGGCGTGTCGGTGCCGCGCGACGTGTCGGTGCTCGGCTACGACGACTCGCCCAGCGCCGAGTTCGCCGCGCCGCGCCTCACATCGGTGCACGTCCCGAGCCATGAGGTCACCCTCGCCGGCCTGCACTGGCTGCTCAACCGCTGCTACGACCTGGCCCTGCCGGTGTCGCGCGAGTTCGAGATTTCCGTCACCTGGCGCGCGTCGGTCGCCGCCCCCCCATCCCGCAAGCGGAACTAAAGCCCGCCAGCGGCCACAATCGAGGGCTGAACTCTCGTTTGAGCCCCATGTCCCACCGCGTCCTGACCGGCATCACCACCACCGGCACCCTGCATCTCGGCAATTACGTCGGCGCCATCCGCCCGGCCATCGAGGCCAGCCGCGCCCCTGGCGTGGAGAGCTTCTTCTTCATGGCCGACTTCCACGCCCTCATCAAGTGCGACGAGCCGGACCGCATCGCCCACTCCAGCCGCTCCATCGCCGCCACCTGGGTGGCCGCCGGCCTGGACACGAACCGCGTGACGCTCTACCGCCAGAGCGACATCCCCGAGATCCCCGAGCTGACGTGGCTGCTGACCTGCGTCACGGCCAAGGGTCAGATGAACCGCGCCCATGCCTACAAGGCCGCGGTGGACGCGGCGGTGGCGGCTGGCGAGGAGCCCGACGCCCACGTCAGCATGGGCCTGTTCAGCTACCCGGTGCTGATGGCCGCCGACATCCTGATGTTCAACGCCCACCGCGTGCCGGTCGGCAAGGACCAGGTCCAGCACATCGAGATGGCGCGCGACGTCGCCCAGCGCTTCAACCACCTCTTCGGCCGCGGCCAGGACCTCTTCGTGCTGCCCGAGGCGCAGGTGGACGCCGAGATGGAGCTGCTGCCCGGCCTGGACGGCCGCAAGATGAGCAAGAGCTACGACAACGTCGTGCCGCTCTTCGAAGGCGGCGCCCAGGCGCTGAAGGACGCCATCGCGCGCATCGTCACCGACAGCAAGCTGCCCGGCGAGCCCAAGGACCCGCAGGGCCAGGCCTTGGTCACCATCTACGACGCCTTCGCCACGCCCGAGCAGCGCACGGCCTTCCGCGCCGCGCTGCGCGCCGGCCTGGCCTGGGGCGAGGCCAAGCAGCAGCTCTTTGCCCTCATCGACGGCCAGATCGGCCCGATGCGCGCCCGCTACGAGTCGCTGATGGCCAACCCGGCCGAGCTCGAAGCCATCCTGCAGGACGGCGCCGCCAAGGCGCGCGCCATCGCGGGCCCGGTGCTGCGCCAGCTGCGCGAGGCCGTGGGCCTGCGCCCCTACACGGCCACCGCCACCACGGCCACCGCCAAGGCCGAGAAGGCCGCCCTGCCCGTGTTCAAGCAGTACCGCGAGACCGACGGCAAGTTCTACTTCAAGCTGCTGTCGGCCGGCGGCGAGCTGCTGCTGCAGAGCGACGCCTTCGAGCAGGGCCGCGACGCCGGCCAGTGGGTGGCGCGGCTCAAGCGCGAGGGCTGGGTGGCTGACGCCCCGGTCCAGCGCAGCGCCAGCGACGCCGACATCGCGGCGGCACTGGCCGCCTTCCAGGACGCCTGAGCGCGCTCATGTCCGATGTCACGCAACTGCTCATCGGCACCTCACGGGGCGACCCCGAGGCACTGCAGCAGCTCTACGCGCTGCTCTACCCCGAGATCAAGCGCGTCGCCCGCATCCGCCTGGCGCAAAGCGGCCACGCCGCGGGGCTGAACACGACGGCCCTCGTGCACGAGGGTTTCCTGCGCATGGCCGACCAGCAGGGCCTGCAGGGCGAAACGCGCGGGCAGTTCTTCGCCTACGTCGGCCGCGTGCTGCGCTCGGTCGTCATCGACCACCTGCGCGGTGAAGGCCGCGACAAGCGCGGCGGCGACGCCGTCATGGTGACGCTGTCGGCCGCGGGCGACGTGGCCGCCAGCGGCAGCCCCGCCGTCGACATGCTCGGCCTGGACCGCGCCCTGACCCGCATGCAGGGCCTGGACCGCGGGCTCTATGAGCTCATCGAGATGGTGGGCTTCGCGGGGCTGACGATCGCCGAGGTGGCCGCGCTGCGCGGCCAGTCCTCGCGCACCGTCAACCGCGAACTGCTCAAGGCGCGCGCGCTGCTGCAGGAACTGCTCGGCGACCCGCCGGACACGGTCTACTGATGGACGCCAGCCTGCAGCCCGCCGAATGGCAGCGGCTGTCCGCGCTGTTCGACGAGTTCGCCGAACTGCCGCGCGAGCAGCGCCAGGCGCGGCTGGCGCAGGTGCAGCCGCCCGAGCTGGCCGAACGCCTGGCGCGCATGCTGGCCTCGCTGCCGGACGACGACGCCACGCTGCTGGCCGCCCTGCCCGGCTTCGAGACCCACCTGGCCGCCGCGCTCGCCGAGCCGCCGAGCCTGCCGCCGCCCGAGGCCGGCGACCGTTTCGGCGACTGGTGCCTGGCCCAGCTGCTGGGCGAAGGCGGCATGGGCCAGGTCTGGCGCGCCGAGCGGGCCGACGGCCTCTACCAGGGTGAGGCGGCCATCAAGCTGCTGCGCGACGACCTCACCACGCCCGGCCTCATGGCCCGCTTCGCCCGCGAACGCGCGGTGCTCGGCCGGCTCACCCACCCGGGCATCGCGCGGCTGCTGGACGCTGGCGAGCAGAACGGCCGCGCCTACCTGGTGCTTGAATACGTGGCGGGGCAGACGCTGTCGGACCACGTCCATGACCGCGACCTGCCGCTGGCCGAGCGGGTGAAGCTGCTCATCGAGGTGGCCCGCGCCGTCGAGCATGCCCATGCGCAGCTCGTCGTGCACCGCGACCTCAAGCCCAGCAACGTCATGCTGGACGAGACCGGCAAGGCCAAGCTGCTGGACTTCGGTATCGCCGGGCTGCTCAACGACGCCGGCCTGCAGGCCGACAGCCAGCTCACGCTGATCTCGGGGCGGCGCCTCACGCCGGCGTATGCCGCGCCGGAGCAGATCCGCGGCGCGGGTGTCGGCGTCGCGGCCGACATCTATTCCCTGGGCGTGATGCTCTACGAGCTCGCCAGCGGGCAGCTGCCCTTCGGCGCCCGCGGGCGCAGCCGCACCGCGCTGGAACACGCCGTGCTGCACAGCGAGCCGGCCCGCTTCCCGCGCACCAGCACCAGCGGCACCACGGGCGAGGACGACCGCGAGCACGGACCCGGCCGCCCGCCCGACGCCGAGCGCGCCCGCGGCGATATCGAGGCCGTCGCCGCCAAGGCCCTGCGCAAGAACCCGGCCGAGCGCTACGCCAGCGTGGGCGCCTTCATCGACGACCTGCAGCGCTGGCTCGACCAGCGCCCGGTCAGCGTGCGCTCCGAGGAATGGCGCCACCGCCTGGTCCTGTGGATGCGCCGCAATGCAGCCATCGCCATCGGCGGCGCCCTCGTCTTCCTCGTGCTGAGCCTGGCCCTGGCGGTGAGCCTGTGGCAGCGCCGCGAGGCCCAGGCCGCCGCGCGCGAGGCCGAGCAGGTGACGAACTACCTGGCCGAGCTGCTGGGCGCCGCCAGCCCCGACCAGAACGGCGGCCGCCAGCCCACCATCGTCGAGCTGCTGGACCGCAAGCGCCAGGAGCTGGCCACGCGCTTCAACGACCAGCCCGGCATCAAGGACGGCATCTTCGCGGCGCTCGTGAAGACCTATTTCGCGCTGCAGCGCTTCGACATCGCCGCGCCGCTGGCCGAGCAACGCCTGGCCCAGGCGCGCCAGGCCTTCGGCGACGAAGACCCACGCACCGAAGCCGCCATCGTGGGCCTCGCGGGCATCCACACCGCGCTGGCCGGCGGCCAGCCCATCATCGACTTGCTGGAGCCGCTGCTGCTGCGCTGGGACGCGCAGTACGGCCCGATGAGCGAGAAGTCGCACAGCCTGCGGCTGCAGCTGATGCCGGCCTACGCACGGCTGGGCCGCTTCGCCGATGCCGAGCGCGAGCTGGCCGTGGCACGCCGCTCCAACGAGGTCGTCAACGCCGACAACCCCTTCGAGCACGCCCGCTTCGCGACCTTCGAGAGCGTGCTCTACACCCTGGAAGGCCGGCTGCTCGACGCCGAGCGCGCGCTGGAACGCGCCCGGCCGTTCTGGAACCCGACCACGCCCGAGCACATCCGCCCCGCCCTCGTGCTGGAGCGCAACCTGAACTTCGTGCGCTGGCGCCTGGCCCGCGAGAGCGTGGCCGAGGCCACCGCGCACAGCGACGACCTCATCCGCCGCTGGGACGCCATCGCCCGCCCCGGCAACCACGCCAGCACGCTGATGCGCCAGATGCTGGGCGCCTACCTGCAGCAGCTCGGCCAGTTCGACACCGCCCTGGCGCAGCTCGAACGCGCCCAGGCCGACACCGAGGCCATCGGCGCCGACGACGCGGTGACCGGCGTGCTGCGCCGCGCCCTTGTGCTGGAAGCCCGCACGCTGGCCGCCGGCCGCGCCGAGGCCGCCACCGTGCAGGCCGCCACGCGCACCCTGCCCGCGCTGGACGCGGCCCCGCTCATCGGCGACGTGCGCCGCGCCGAAGGCCTGCTCACGCTCGGCCGCGTGGCCCTGGCACCCGGCGCGGGCGAGGCCGGCCTGGCCCTGGCGCGCGACATCGAGCACCGTCTCAACACGCTGCGCCCGCTGCTGGCAACCTCCCGCAACCTGGCCAGCCGCATCGACCTCTTCAAGGGCCGCCTGGCCGGCGCGGCCGCGCCGTGGCTGGCTGCCACGCAGTCGCGCGTCGCCTACTTCGACGGCCTGGGCGAGCCGCAGGGCCTGCCGGAGTGGACCGCCCGGCTGCAGCTGGCCTGCGCGCTGCGCGCGGCCGGCCAGCCCTGGCAGGACGCCCTGGCCCGCGCCGAGGCCGCGCGGCCGGCCAACCTGGCCTCGCTGACGCCCACGCCCCACCCGCTGACCGAGGTGGCCGCCCGGCTCGCCGCCGGTACCGCCGCCGCGGACTGCGACTGGCGGTTCTGACGCCGCTCAGCGGCGCAGCGCCGTGGCGTCGCCCTTGCGCTGGCCCAGGCCGGGCCGCTCCAGGTCGCGGAAGGCCTCGAACACCCAGGACCGCAGGCCGATGACGACGCTGTAGGGCCGCTTCTCCGACGACGGCAGCTTCTGGTCGAGCAGGTGCTGGCGCGCGAAATCGTCGGCGGCGCGCTGCAGCCGCTCGGCCAGCTCGCGCGCATGGCCCGCCCCGAACTCGCCGTGCACCAGCGTCAGCAGCTCGCCGTCGCCGTCGAAGCCACCGGCGAAGAAGTCCGCCATGACCCGCTCGCGGAAGAACTGCATGACCGGCCCTTGCGGCCGCCAGCGCAGCGTCTTGGCCACCTTGAGCTTGTAGCGGTTGTGCGGGCGCAACTCGATGACGCCCAGGCGGTCGAGCTGCGCGAGGGCGGCGACGGCATCCGGCTCGCTGATGCGGTAGCGCGCGAGCACGTCCTCGATGGCCCAGTGGCTCAGGCAGCAGATGGCCACCAGCAGCAGCTTCGGGTCGGCCACGACGGCGCGCTCCTGCTCCAGGCTCAGCTCGCGCAGCGCGGGCGCCTGGGCCACCAGCCGGCCGGCCAGTTCGGCGAACTCCAGCTTCAGCACCCGGCAGATCTCGTCCACGCGCGACAGCGGCATCTCCCCGCCGGGCGCGAGCATGCGCTTGACGCTGCTCTCCGACAGGTCCAGCGCCTCGGCCAGCTCGGCGTAGCTCAGGCCCTGGCTCTTCAACTCGGCCTTGATGAGGGCCACGAGGGATTGCGTGCTCGACATGGCCCGCGACGGTAGCGCATGACGGCACCGTGCGGTGCAGCCGCCGCACCGCGGCGAGAAAAACGCCCGGTCGGCGCACTGGCGTCGCGACAGTCGCGGCCCTCACCACACACGGCCACCCCTGGCCGCTGCTCGCATGCTCAATCGACGCCATCTCCTGTGCTGCGGCGCCGCCGCCGGCCTCTTCACCGCGCTGGCCGAGCCGGCGCGCGCCTTCCCCGCCACCGCCTGCCCAAGCGGCCTGCCGGCTTCGCTTCAGCCGCTCGTGCAGCAGGCCTTCGAAGGCCTGGACCCCCACCAGCTCTGGGACGTGCACACCCACCTGCTGGGCACGGGCGACGCCGGCTCGGGCTGCACGGTCAACGCACAACTCGACCAGTGGTGGCACCCCGTGGAGATGCTGCGCAAGCGCTTCATCCTGAAGGCCGCCTGCGTGCCGCCCGATGCGCCCAGTGTCGACCGGGCCTACGTGCAGCGCCTGCGCGCGCTGGCCGACGAGTTCCCGGTCGGCGCGCGCTGGATGCTGTTCGCCTTCGACCATGCTTGCGACGCCCGCGGGCAGCCGGTGCCCGCGCACACCACCTTCCACGTGCCCGACGCCTATGCCGCGGCGGTGGCCGGCCGGCACGCCGACCGCTTCGCCTGGGTGGCCTCCATCCACCCCTACCGGCCCGATGCGCTGGCACGCCTGGACGCGGCGCTCGCGCAGGGGGCCGTCGCGCTGAAGTGGCTGCCGTCGAGCATGGCCATCGACCTGCGCGAGCCGCGGCTGCACGCCTTCTACGACCGCCTGGCCGCGGCGCGGCTGCCCGTCATCGTGCATTGCGGCGAGGAGCGCGCCGTGCCGGGCGCCGGGCGCGAGGACCTGGGCAACCCGCTCATGGTGCGCGCGGCCCTCGAGCGGGGCGTGCGCGTCGTCGTGGCGCACTGCGCCTCGCTGGGAACCGCGCTGGACCTGGACGCACGCCGCCCGCGCGAGGTGCAGGCCTTCTCGCTCTTCGCCCGGCTGATGGACGAAGGCTGGGGCGAGCAGCTCATGGGCGACATCTCCGTGGTGCTGCAGACCAACCGCCGCCCCGAGGTGGCTCGCACGCTGCTGATGCGCGACGACTGGCACCCGCGCCTGCTGCATGGCTCCGACTACCCGCTGCCGGGCCTGGCCGCCACGCTGCGCCTGCCGGCCCTCGTGCGCGCGGGCCTGCTGCATGCGGCCGACGCCGCCCCGCTGGCGACGCTGCGCGAGCACAACCCGCTGCTCTTCGACCTCGTGCTCAAGCGCCGCGTGGCCTGGCGCGGGGCCGTGCTGTCGGCGTCGGCGTTCGCCACGCGACGCCATTTCGAACGCCCGGCGGTGTCATGAAGCGCCCCCGTGAGACGCTTTGCACGCCACTCGGCACTATTCCCGAGGCCGCGCCCCACCACATCGCCGAACATCGCGGCCCCAAGTCACCAAAGGACCTTCTCCATGGCCACCCGCTTCGTCATGCAACGCGACACCAACGCCTGGCGCATCCAGGTCTGGGCCTCGTTCGTTCTCTCCCTGCTCGCCTGCGCCTGGGGCGTGTTCGGCGCGCCTGGGCAGGACCTGGACCGGGCCTTCCTCGCCATCGGCGTGCTGTTCTCGGTCTTCTCGTGCTTTGCCGTGGCCAAGACGCAGCGCGACAACCGCGACGGCCAGGTCGACACGCACGGCTGGGTGATGATGGTCTGGATCGCCCTGGCTGCGGCGCTGGCGCTGACCGCCTGGGGCCTGTGGCGCATGGAGATGGACGCCTGGATCAAGCGCTACCTGGGCGTGTCGTGGCTGTTCCTCGTCTCCTCGACCTTCACGCTGGCCAAGACGCTGCGCGACCGCCACGAGGCCGAGCTGCTGGAGCAGTCCAACGCCAGCCGCGGCCGCGGCGAGCCGGACGCCTGACGACGCCCCCGCTATTCCCGGGCTTTGGCTTCCAGGAAACGCTGCTGCCGCAGCAGCGCCTGGGCGGCCTCGTCGGGCACCGGCCGCAGCCGTCGCTGCAGGCCTTCGTGCAGCGACACCAGCTGCGCCGCCAGCGCCTCGTCGGCGCTCGGCTGCCCGTCGGCCAGCGGTGCGGCCCGGCGGGCCGGTGGCAAGCGCAGGTAGGCCTCCAGGCTGTCGGGCAGGTAGCGCGCCACGCACTGCTGCACGAAAAGCCGGTCCTGCGGGCCGAGCAACTCCCCCACGCCCGGCTGCTGGGCCTGCGCCAGGTCTTCCTTCACGGCCTTGAGCGCGGCCGTGGCCGCCGCAGGCAGGGCCGGCGCGGCGCGCGCCAGCAGGGCATCCAGCGCCTGCAGCGCATCGGCCGGCAGCAGCACCGTCGACACGGGCGCGCCCGGCACGCGCCGCTGGCGCCACACACCGCGCGCCGCCCAGGCCAGGCCGGCAGCGCCCACCACCACCAGCACCGCGCACACCAGCGGTTCGCCCACGAAGAGCGCACCCGACAGGGACCCGACGCCCACGCCGGCCTGCACCCGCGCAGCCACGGGCAAGGGCGACTTCGGTGGCGCGGGCTCCGGCCCGGCGGCCAGCGGCCGGCCGAGCTCCAGCCGGGCGCGCAGCTGCTGCTGGCGCTGCTGCAGCGCCTCCGGGCGCTCCACCTCGTCGGGCGCGGGCACGCGGCGCGTGCGCCGGTTCACCGGCTGCGAGCCGACGGCCAGGCGGGAGGTGGGGTCAGGAGAGCGATCAGGCATGCCAGGCGGGCGGCGACGTGGTACTGCGGGCATGGTAGCGAGACACTGCTTGCCCTGCAGTGGCGCCAGGCGCTACCGGGCGGCGCTTGCGGTGAGACTCGGCAGTATTCGTTCGGCGCCACCGCAGGCTTCGCGCAACATCGCGCCCATCGTCACTCCCGGACATCTGTCCACCACCATGCCGCAGTCACTCACCTCCCCCGCCCTGCAGCGCAGCGTGCGCCATCTCGTGCAGCACGTCGCGCTGGCCGCGGCGCTTTGCGCCGGCCTGCCGGCCCAGGCCCGGCCCGGCCTGTCGGAAGCCAGCATCGCGGTGTCGCTGGCGCCGGTGGCGCTGTCGGTGGGCGTGATCGGTGCGGGCGGCATGGTGCTGAGCGCCGCGCCGCTGGCGGTGCTCTCGGCCGGCACGGCGCTGGTCATCGTCAGCGTCGAGGTGATCGGCGGCGCCACGGTCTGGGTGCTCGAGCGCGTGTCGGACGGCGTGCGCATCAGCCTCAAGACGGCCGGTGGGCTGTCCGAGGGGGCGCGGGCGTCCGCGGGTGCGGCCGTCACGGTGTCGGTCATCGGCGCCGGCACGCTGCTGTCGACGGCGGGCGAGGTCATCGCCTTCATTCCCAACGAGATCGGCAAGGCCCTGCTCCACAACGAGCGGGTCTCGCGTTGAAGGCCGCACTCGCGGCGGCGGCACTCGGCCTGGCGCTGGCCGCACCCGCGCACGCCGGCCGCCCCTGTGAAGACAAGCCGGCGACGACGCGCCAGGTCGAGCAGGGGCTGGGCCTGGCCCAGGCCACGTTGCAGGCGCTGGACGCCAGCGGCGCCGAGGTGGTGCTGCTGGCCCGCGCCGGGCAGGACCTGTCCAAGTACGGGCTGCGCTGGTCGCACCTGGGCTTCGCCTACCGGCAGGACGGCGTCTGGCGCGTCCTGCACAAGCTCAACCACTGCGGCACCGACGAGTCCGCGCTGTACCGCCAGGGCCTGGGCGAGTTCTTCCTGGACAACCCCTTCCGCTACGAGGCGGCGTTCGTGGCGCTCAAGCCCGAACTGCAGCAGGCCTTGCTGCCGGTGCTGGCCGACAACACCCGCGTGGCGCGCTTCGACGAACGCCGCTACAGCATGGTGGCCTACGCCTTCGGCACCAAGTACCAGCAGAGCAACCAATGGGCGCTGGAGACGCTGGCCGGCGCGGCCGCCCCCGGCGTGGTGAGCCGCCGCGCCGCCCAGGACTGGCTGCAGAGCCAGGGCTACGTGCCGACAGATTTGCACCTGTCCACGCTCACGCGCCTGGGCGGGCGCATCACCCGTGCCAACATCGCGTTCGACGATCATCCGAGCGCGCGTCGTTTCAGCAGTCACATCGACACGGTCACCGTGGACTCCATGTTCGCGTGGCTGCAGCGCAGCGGCCTGTCCACACCTCCTCAAACCGTCCAGCCCTGAGCCACCCGATGAGCACCGAACACCCCAATCAGTTCGCCCTGCTGGGCCAGCGCCGCTTTGCGCCCTTCTTCTGGACGCAGTTCCTCGGCGCGGCGAACGACAACGTCTTCAAGTTCGCGTTCACGCTGATGGTGACCTACCAGCTGCAGCTGAGCTGGCTGGAGCCCAAGATGGCGGGCCTGGTGATCGGGGCGCTGTTCATCCTGCCCTATGTGCTGTTCTCGGCCACCAGCGGCCAGCTCGCCGACAAGCACGACAAGGCGCGGCTCATGCAGCTCGTGAAGAGCCTGGAGATCGCCATCATGGTGATCGCCGCCTGGGGCTTCTGGACGACGAACGTGCCGGCGCTGCTGCTGTGCGTGTTCCTGATGGGCCTGCACTCCACACTCTTCGGCCCGGTCAAGTACGCCTACCTGCCGCAGCAGCTCAACGAGCGGGAGCTGACCGGCGGCAACGGCATGGTGGAGATGGGTACCTTCGTTGCCATCCTGCTGGGCCAGCTGCTCGGCGGCGTGCTGGTGGACACGCCGGTCGTGGGGCCGCATCACGTGGCCATCGCCTGCCTGGTGCTGGCCATCGCGGGCCGCGCCGCGGCCCAGGCCATCCCGGCCAGCCCGTCGACCGACCCTGACCTTGTCATCAACTGGAACCCCTTCACCGAGACCTGGCGCAACCTCAAGCTGGCGCACGAAGGCCTGGCCGTGTTCCGCTCGCTGCTGGGCATCTCGTGGATGTGGTTCTTCGGCGCGGTGTTCCTGTCCAACTTCCCGGCCTTCGCCAAGGAGGTGCTGCACGGCAGCCCGCAGGTGGCGTCGCTGCTGCTGGCGGTGTTCTCCATCGGCATCGGCATCGGCTCGCTGCTGTGCGAGATGCTGTCCAAGCGCCACGTGGAGATCGGCCTCGTGCCGCTGGGCGCCATCGGCATGAGCGTGTTCGCCATCGACCTGTACTTCGCCGCCACGGGCCTGCCTGCGGCCGAGCCCTACACGGTGAGCGCCTTCCTCGCCGTGCCGGCGCACTGGCGCGTGCTGGCCGACCTGACCCTGCTGGCCCTCTTCGCGGGCCTGTACAGCGTGCCCATGTACGCCCTCATCCAGCTGCGCGCCCAGCCCAGCCACCGCGCGCGCATCATCGCGGCCAACAACATCCTGAACGCGGTCTTCATGATCGCCAGCTCCGTGATCGCCGGCGCCATGCTCGGCGCGGGCCTCAGCATCCCGCAGGTGTTCCTGGCGGTCGGCATCGCCAACGCGATCGTGGCGTTCTACATCTTCCTGATCGTGCCGGAGTACCTGCTGCGCTTCGTGGCCTTCGTGCTGACGCGCCTCGTCTACCGGTTTCGCATCGTCAACGACGAGCGCCTGCCCACCACGGGCGCCGCCGTGCTGGTGTGCAACCACGTGAGCTTCGTCGACGCCGTGCTGCTGATGGCCGCAAGCCCGCGGCCCATCCGCTTCCTGATGGACGCGCAGATCTTCCGCATCCCGGTGCTGGGCTGGATGTTCAAGCTCGCCAAGGCCATCCCGATCGCGCCGCAGAAGACCGACCCGGCCACCTACGAGGCCGCCTTCACCGCCGCGCGCGCGGTGCTGGCCGACGGCGAGATGGTCTGCATCTTCCCCGAGGGCGGCATCACCCGCGACGGCACGCTGCAACCGTTCAAGGGTGGCGTCATGAAACTCATCGACGGCCTGCCGGACGTACCCGTCATCCCGATGGCGCTGGGCAACCTGTGGGGCAGCTTCTTCTCGCGCGTGGAGGGCGGCAAGGCCATGGTCAAGCCGCTGCGCCGCGGCCTGTGGAGCCCGGTGAGCCTGACGGTGGATGCGCCGATGGCGGCGAGTCAAGTGACGCCGGACGGCTTGAAGGCGCGTGTGCAAGGCTTGCTGACCCCAGGCCAGGCGTGAGGCATCACCACGGCGGCGCCGCAACCCGGCGCGGCCGACATGCAGGAGGGCAAACCCCATGAGCGACAACACCGGATCGTCCGTCGGCCGCTATCTGATCATGGCCGTGCTCGCCGTCGCCACGCTCGGCTTCGGCGCCGCCGGCCTGTGCGGCGCGGCGTTCACCGTGGTCTCGCTGCCCCAGCTGTTCGCGGGCGGCGTCGAGAACTATTCGGGCGCCGCCCTCGTCATCGCCGTGCCGAGCCTGCTCATCGGCGGCGCTGTGGCCTGGTGGTGTGGCCGCATGCTGTGGCGGCTGTCGGGCAAGCCGTCAGAGCCGCCGCGCGAATGAACCGGCTGGCCGCCGGGTGATGCCGGCTCCGCGCGCCAGGCGGCCAAAGCCATCCCGGCGTCGGTATCAGGGTTTCCGCCGCATACCGGAAGCGGTATCGCGCGGCCCTGAAAAGTGATTGGCGACGCCAGCGTCCTGCTTCCTAGGATGGCCCGCGCCGACCCCGCCCGCAGAGGCCGGGGCAGCGCCTGAAACCACCACATTCCATCAGGAGACAAGACATGCTGGCTCAATGGCGGCGCCTGTGCGCGCCCTTCTTTCGTCACGCCCTGTGCGGGCTGCTGGCCTTGGCCGGCGCCCAGCTCCAGGCCGCGCCCTGGACGCTTTCGGGCTCGCTGGGCACCCACGACCCGAACCTCTACAAGACCAGCTCGACCTGGTGGATCTTCGAGACCACCGACAACGGCGGCATTGCCGTGAAGTACTCCAGCGACGGCCGCGCGTGGACGCAGGGGCTGCCCATCTTCGGTAGCGGCCTGTCCTGGTGGAAGACCTACCTGCCGTCCAACAAGACGGCCATGGTCTGGGCGCCGGGCTGCGGCGAGTACGGCACGCTGGGCTACTGCTACTACGCCATCTCCAGCTTCGGCTCGCAGAAGTCGGCCATCGGCCTGACCACCTCGGCCGGCGGCATCGCGGCCGGCCAGTGGGTGGACCAGGGCGCCATCCTGACCTCGCAGTCGGGCAGCACCTACAACGCCATCGACCCGAGCTTCGTGCTCGCCAACAACGGCGACCCCTACCTGGTGTTCGGTTCGTTCTGGAACGGCATCCACATCACGCGCGTCAGCAAGGTGAACCTGAAGCCGCCCACCGGCGGCATCGTCAACATCGCAAAGGACTCGGTCAACGGCATCGAGAACGGCTTCGTGGTCAAGAAGACGATCAACGGCACGGTCTACTACTACCTCTTCGCGTCCAAGGGCGCCTGCTGCAAGGGCGCCAGCAGCACCTACTACATCGTGGTCGGCCGCTCCACGTCCATCACCGGGCCCTACGTCGACAAGGCGGGCGTGGCCATGCTCTCCGGTGGGGGCACCGTGCTGGCCAGCAGCGGCTCGCGCTTCAAGGGGCCGGGCGGGCAGTCGCTGCTGAGTGACGGCACGGTGATGGCCTGGCATGCCTACGACGCGCAGAACAACGGCGCGCCAGTGCTCTTCATCGGCAACGTGACCTGGGGATCGGACGGATGGCCGCAGGCCGTCTGGTGACCGCCACCCGCGCTGCCGGCGCGGGCCTGGCGCTGCTGGCTCTGGCCGCGTGGTGGCAGCCGGGGCTGCCGACGCCCGAGCCGGCGTCGGCCACACCGCCGCTCCTGGCCGCAGGGGTGGCTGCGGGGCCGCCGGCCTGGGCGCCCGCCGAGGTCGTCCGCGACGGAGCGCGCGGGGGCGAACCGGCCGTGGCGTGGCCCGACCTGCCGGCGCTGCTGGCCGCACCGGCGCAGTCACTGCGCGCCACGCTGCAGGCCGCCCTGCGCGAGCGGGCGTCGGGCGGGCGGCTCTACGCGCGGGCGCTGGCCCGCCAGTGCGCGGCGCTGCGCACCTGGCCCGAGCCGGCAACGTCCCTTGACCTCAATGACCCTCGCGCCCAGCGCGCCCTGGCGCAGCGCACGGCGCTGGCGACGGGCTGCGACCAGATGCTGGCCGGTGAATGGCTCGCCCTGGCCAGCGTGCCGGCCGACGAGCCCGGCGTGACCGACCCCTTGCTGCAGACCCTGGAGAGCGAGGCCTCGCCCGCCCGCCTGGCCGCGCTGCTGGCTCGCCCCGATCCATTGCTGATGGAGGAACTGGGGTCACGACTGCTTGGCGATTCGCCGGTCTTCGATGGCCAGCGCTTCGACGGCGCGGGCGAGCGCAGCCTGCTGGAGGCGGCCTTGCGGCTGCTGCCCTGCGACTTCGGCCTGGTCTGCGATGAACGCGACCCCGGTGTCTGGCAGGCCTGCCTGCGCGGTGAGGGCTGCCACGGCTCACGCACCGAGCAGGTGATGGCCGAGGAAGCCGCCGGTGACCCGGCCCGGGTGGCGGCGATCGCCGCCTTGCGCTCACGCCTGCGCGACGCGGTGCGGGCGCGTGCGGTCGAGCGCTTCCTGCCTTGAGGGCACCCCCGGGCACCTTCCACTACGATGGGCCGTCAGCCCCTGCGGGTCAGCGATTCATTTCCCCATGGCCCTCGACTCCTTCACCGCCGCCTGGGCCCACAGCGGCTTTGCCTGGGCCGGCATGGCGATCGGTGCGGCGATGTGGCGCGCCACGATCCGCCGTCAACCCACGGGCGGGGCGCTCGCGCCCGGCAACTTCGCCGTGCTCGTCGGCCTGCTGATGGGCGCGGCGCTGGGCAACAAGGCCGTCTTCCTGCTGGAGCGGCCCGACGTGGCGCTCGCCCTGTGGCAGGGCCAGCCGGTGTGGCCAGGGCAGAGCATCGTCGGCGGCCTGCTGGGCGGGCTCATCGGCGTGGAAGTCGCCAAGAAGCTCACCCGCCAGACGCGCAGCACGGGCGATGCCATGGTCTGGCCCATCGCCGTGGGCCTGGCCATCGGCCGCGTGGGTTGCTACCTCGCCGGACTGCATGACGACACCTACGGCCTGCCCACGACGTTGCCCTGGGGCGTGGACTTCGGCGACGGCGTGCCGCGCCACCCGACGCAGCTCTACGAGATCGCCTTCGTGCTGCCGCTGGGCTGGGCGCTGCACCGCGCCCGCCTGGCCACGCCGGGGGCGGCGTTCAAGCTGTTCCTGAGCAGCTACCTCGCCTGGCGCTTCGTCGTCGAGTTCATCAAGCCCGTGCCGGTGGCCTGGCCGCTGGGCCTGTCGGGCATCCAGTGGACCTGCCTCGTCGCGCTGGCCGTCTATCTGCCTCTCACGCTGCGGGCCACCCGCGCCACCCCATGAGCCGCAAAGTCCGCCCCTACCTCTTCTACGACACGACGAGCTCGGTCTGCACGACCTGCCTGCACCCGGTGGAGGCCAAGATCCTCGTGAAGGATGGCCAGGTGTTCATGGACAAATGGTGCCCCGCCCACGGCAGCGAGCGCGTGCTGGTGAGCGACGACGCCGACTACTACCGCCTGTGCCGCGAGGTCTACGTGAAGCCGCCCGAGATGCCCGCGCGCTTTGCCACGCCCATGAAGTACGGCTGCCCCTACGACTGCGGCCTGTGCCCCGACCACATGCAGCACAGCTGCCTGTCCATCGTCGAGATCACCGACCACTGCAACCTGCGCTGCCCCACCTGCTACGCCGCCTCGGGCCCCGAGCGGCTCACGCACCGCCCGCTGGCCGAGGTCATCGCCATGCTGGACGCCGTCGTGGCGAGCGAGGGCGAGGCCGACGTGGTGCAGATCTCCGGCGGCGAGCCCACGCTGCACCCGCAGTTCTTCGAGATCCTGGACGCCGCCCGCGCGCGCCCCATCAAGCACCTGATGGTCAACACCAACGGGCTGCGCATCGCCCAGGATGCCGCCTTCGCCGAGCGGCTGGCGGGTTATGCACCGGGCCTGGAGGTCTACCTGCAGTTCGACTCGCTCAGGCGCGAGGCGCTGATGGACCTGCGCGGCGCCGACCTGCGCGGGCCGCACGAGGCCGCACTCGCGCGGCTGGACGCGCTGGACCTCTCCACCACGCTCGTCATGACCGTCAAGCGCGGCGTCAACGACGACGAGATCGGCGACGTGATCCGCCACGGCGTGGCCCACAGCAGCGTGCGCGGCGTGACGCTGCAGCCCATCCAGGACGCCGGCCGGGTGGAGGGTTACGACCCCGCCCGGCACCGCCTGACGGTCAGCGAGCTGCGCCGGCGCATCGCCGCGCAGAGCGGCAGCTTCACGCTCGCCGACGTGCTGCCCGTGCCCTGCAACCCGGACACCCTGGCCATGGCCTACGCGCTGCGCACGGACGAGGGCCTGGCGCCCCTCACGCGCTTCGTGGACGCACCCACGCTGCTGGCCGGCGAGCGCAGCACCATCGCCTTCGAGGGCGACGTGAACTTCAAGCAGCAGCTCTTCAAGCTGCTGGCCACCAACCACTCGCCCGAGAGCGGCGCGAACTGCCTGTCCGAGCTGCTGTGCTGCCTGCCGCGCGTCGATGCGCCGACCCTGGGCTACCGCGACGTCTTTCGCGTGCTCATCGTGCAGTTCATGGACGCGCAGTCGCTGGACATCCGGGCCCTCAAGAAGAGCTGCGTGCACATGGCCCGCCCCGACGGGCGCATGATCCCGTTCGAGGCCTACAACCTCTTCTACCGGGACGAGCGAGCGCAGGGGCTCGATGCCATCCGGGCCGGGCTGGAGACTGCGCGGCAACAGCGCGACATGGCCCATCCGATGCTGCGAATGCCCCGGCGCTGACACGCCCCTGACGGCAGCGCCTGCGCAGAAGTTCACGCTTTCACGCCCCCCGGGAGGCGGGGCCCGGTTTCTTGACGATGCGCATGTGCCCCCGGGAGCGCCAGCGCCCAGAATTTCGGCCAGATGCGACGTCATCGCACCGCTGGAGACCCGATGAAGATCCTGACCGCCCTCCTCGCCGCGTTCAGCCTGGCCCTGCCCGCCGTGGCGCAGACCGAGTACCGCTTCTCGCCGGTCAACCAGGCCAACATCGCCACGGCCGCCTCGTACTGGAACCCGATCGTGGCCTACGTGTCCGAGAAGAGCGGCGTGAAGATCACCCTCAAGCTCGGCCGGACCTCGGCAGACACGACCGCCTATGTGCTCGCGCAGGAGGTGGACTTCGCCTTCACCAACCATCTCTTCAGCCCCGACCGGGAGCAGCTGGGCTGGAAAGTGTTTGGACGCCGCACGACGCCCGCCCTGCACGGCACCCTCGTCGTGCCGGCCGACTCACCCATCACCGACCTGGCCCAGCTCGAAGGCAAGGAAGTGGGCTTTCCCGGTCCCGAGGCCTTCATCGCCTACAAGGTGACCTATGCGCAACTGATGCAGCGCAAGATCAACGTGCGCACCGTCTTCGGCGGCAACATGGACGGCGCCTTCGCGCAGCTGTTCAGCGGCAAAGTCGCCGCCGTGGGTGCCAACTCGCAGCTCGCCGAGGGCTACACCAAGCGCGAGGGCAAGGCCTTTCGCGTGCTGTGGACGTCCGAGGGCTACCACGACCTCGCCCTGATGGTGGCACCAAAGGTCCCTGAGCGCGATGCGCAGGCGGTGGCACGCGCCTTCGTCGGCATGGCCAGCGACCCTCAGGGCCGCGAGATCCTGGCCAGCGTCAACAAGCTCATCGGCCTGCCGGCGGACGCGGTCTTCGTCGCCTCGGACGGCCGCGAGTACGCCGCCTACCGCCGCTTCTACCAGACGGCACCTGCGTCGCTG
Source organism: Roseateles sp. (assembly GCA_016790285.1). Lineage (GTDB taxonomy): Bacteria > Pseudomonadota > Gammaproteobacteria > Burkholderiales > Burkholderiaceae_C > Pelomonas. Next base: position 65,331 of record JAEUPJ010000072.1, read on the forward strand.
CGCTGACCTGCCCGCCGATGCCGCGCCTCGCCGCCCTGCTGCCACGCTCGCTGCTCAGCCGCGTGATGCTGCTGTACGTGGCGGCGCTGGTGCTGCTGGTGACGCTGGGCTTCGGTGCCTTCCTGACCTACGAGGTGCGCTCCACACTGGACGACGCCGAGGTCGGCTCGCATGCCATGTCGGCGCTGCTGGCACCGGCCGTCTCGGAGGCCGCTGTCATCGGCGACTACGACACCATCAAGCGCACGCTGGACCGCGCCATCGCCCACCCGCTGTTCGAGCGCGCTGCCTTCATCGACCTCAAGGGCGCCCGCATCGAGGTCGTGCGCCAGGACCACCCCAGCCCCACGCCGCCGCAGTGGCTGGTAAAGCGCGTGGCCGCCGACCTGGACGTGATCAACACGCCCATCGTCGTGGGCGGGCGCGACTACGGCATCACGCGGCTGCACGTGTGGAGCGAGCGCATCGCGGCGGACATCTGGCAGGTCATGCGACTGGGCCTGGCGCTGGCCGGCTTCGGGCTGCTGGCCGGTGCGGCGCTCGTGTGGTGGCCGCTGCGGCGATGGCTGGGTCACCTGGACCGGATCCAGACCTTCGGCGCCCAGCTGCGCCAGGGGGATGCGCTCATCCAGCCCGTCAGCCCGGGCGAGGCGCCGCTGGAGTTCCAGCGCACCTTCGAGGTGTTGAACCAGGTCGCGGCCTCGCTGCAGGCCGAACGCGCGCAGGCGGCGGTGACGCTGTCGTCCATTGCCGAAGGCGTGGCGGCCGTCAACCGCGGGGGGGAGGTGGTGCTGGCCAACCCGGTGCTGGGAGAGCTGCTGGGCCAGCCCAGCCAGGCGCTGCTCGGCCAGCCGGTGGCCACGCTGCTGCCGGAGCTGGCCGACGGTCTGCAGGCGCCTGGCGAGGACGGCTGGCGCGGCCGGCGCTTCGAGCGCGACGAGCAGGTGCTGGAGGCCAGCCTCACGCTCGTGCGCGGCGAACAGGGCGAGGCCGCCGGCGTGGTGCTCGTGCTGCGCAACGTGACCGAGCAGCAGACGCTCGAGAACCAGCTGCGCGCCGAGCTCGCCGCGCGCGCCCACGCCATGCAGACCATGAGCGAGCTGCTGGGCTCGGCCGGCGCGCCGGCCGATGCGCGCCAGGTCAACGCCGTGGAGGCCCTGTCGCGCCAGGTGGGCGACCTCGTCGTGCGGCTGCGCCAGCAGGCCGACCAGCTCCGCGCCATCTTCAACCTGAGCCCCGACGGCTTCATCTCCTTCGACGCCGAGCGCCGCGTGCAGTACGTGAGCCCGGCCTGCGCGCTGCTGACGGCCATCGGCGACCGCCATGTGCTGGGCCAGGACGAGGCGGGGCTGGAGGCACTGCTGCAGGGCCGCATCGAGCATGCCGACAGGCAGCGGCCGCTGCGGCTGCAGGAGCTGCGCGAGCAGCCGCGCACCGTGCAGATGGCCCGCCCGATGCCGCGCATCCTGAGTTTCGCGCTGCACGACGGTGGCGGCTCGCAGACCTCGCAGATGCTGCACATCCGCGACGTGAGCCAGCAGTTCGAACTCGACCGCATGAAGAGCGAGTTCCTCACCACGGCCGCGCACGAGCTGCGCACGCCGATGACGAGCATCTTCGGCTTCTCAGAGCTGCTGCTGCACCGGCAGATGAAGCCCGAGGTGCAGGCCGACCTGCTGCAGCGCATCCACCGGCAGAGCAAGGCCATGGTGGACATCCTCAACGAGCTGCTGGACCTCGCCCGCATCGAGTCCCGCCGCGCGCTGGACTTCGAGTTCAGCGCGGTCTGCCTGCAGGACCTGGTGCGCCAGACAGTGGGCGACTTCGGCACGCCCGACGGCCGCGCCGCAGCCGAGCTGCATCTCGCCGAACCCCCGCAATGGGTGCGGGTGGACGCCAGCAAGCTCAGCCAGGCGCTGCGCAACCTGCTGTCCAACGCCTACAAGTACTCGCCGGGTGGCGGGCGCGTCACCGTACAGGTGGCGGTAGCACTCGAGGGGCACGTCGACGTCGAGGTGCAGGACGAAGGCATCGGCATGACGCCCGACGAACTCGCGCGCGTGACCGAACGCTTCTACCGCGCTGACAAGTCAGGCGCCATCCCCGGCACGGGCCTCGGGATGGCCATCGTCAAGGAGATCGTGGAGCTGATGGGCGGCAGCCTGCAGCTGGCCAGCGAGCCCCAGCGCGGCACCTGCGTGACGGTGCGGCTGCCGACCATCCCGGCGCCTCAGGCTTGAGGGCGGCCGCGCACGCGTCGCCACCAGCGGCGCACGCCGGCCTTGATGCCGCGCGCCGTGCGCCACACCGCGCTGGCGCGGACCCACGCCAGCAGCTCGGCCTTCCAGGCCGTCCAGCGCGCATGCAAGCGCGCGAACCACGGCAGCTGCATCAGTGCAGGCTGGATGAGCTGGAAGAGCCAGGCCAGCAGCGCCGTGCCGACCAGCTTAGCCACCACCACCACCCCCACACCCAGCACGACGCGGCCCTGCGCCACCAGCCACAGCGCCGCGAGCTTGACCGGCAGGATCAGCAGGCTCGGCAGCAGCAGCACGACGAAGGCCCAGCGCGGCGGCAGGCGCTTGAGCAGGGCCTCGACCTGCCGGATGACGGGCAGCCGCGCCAGCAGCGCGAACGCGCGCCGCAGCGGCTCCCAGCCCCATTCCTCGAAGAGGATGAGCAGCGCGAAGACCAGGCGGAACAGCCAGCGCAGCGGGGCGAGCAGGAGCTTGAGCATTCAGCGATCTTCGGGCGCTGCGCGGCGGGTGCCGAAGGTCAGACGCCGCGCGCCCGGTCCGCGTGGAACTGGGCCCGCCACGCCTCGAAGCGGCCGGCGTCCAGCGCGTCGCGGATCTCCTGCATCAAGTTCAGGTAGTAGTGCAGGTTGTGCACGCTGGTCAGCATGGGGCCGAGCATCTCGCCGCAACGGTCCAGGTGGTGCAGGTAGGCGCGCGAGAAGCCGGTGCAGCATTCGCAGCTGCAGGTCGGGTCGACCGGCGTTTCATCGGCCTTGTAGCGGGCGTTGCGCAGACGCAGGTCGCCAAAGCGCGTGAAGAGGTGGCCGTTGCGCGCATTGCGCGTGGGCATGACGCAGTCAAACATATCGATGCCCTGGCTCACGCCTTCGACCAAGTCCTCCGGCGTACCCACGCCCATCAGGTAGCGCGGCTTGTTCGCTGGCAGCTGGTGGCCGGTGTGCGCGAGGATGCGCTGCATCTCGGCCTTGGGCTCGCCCACGCTCAGGCCGCCGATGGCGTAGCCGGGCAGGTCCAGCTCGGCCAGGCCCGCGAGCGAGGCGTCGCGCAGGTTCGTGAACATGCCGCCCTGCACGATGCCGAACAGGGCGTTGGGGTTCGCGAGCCGCTCGAACTCGGTGATGCAGCGCTTGGCCCAGCGCAGGCTGAGCTCCATGGACTGCCGGGCCTCGCGCTCGGTGGTCAGCACGCCCTTGGTCTCGTAGGGCGTGCATTCGTCGAACTGCATGACGATGTCGGAATTGAGCACCGTCTGGATCTGCATGCTCACCTCGGGCGTGAGCAGCAGCTTGTCGCCGTTGACCGGCGAGGCGAACTTGACGCCCTCCTCGCTGATCTTGCGCATGGCGCCGAGGCTCCAGACCTGAAAGCCCCCGCTGTCGGTCAGGATGGGCTTGTTCCAGCTCTCGAAGCGGTGCAGCCCGCCGAACTGCTTGACGACGTCCAGGCCCGGCCGCATCCACAGGTGGAAGGTGTTGCCCAGGATGATCTGCGCGCCCATCTCGGTCAGCGAGCGCGGTGTGACGCCCTTGACCGTGCCGTAGGTGCCCACGGGCATGAAGATGGGCGTCTGCACGACGCCGTGGTTGAGGGTGAGCGTGCCGCGGCGCGCGCGGCCTTCGGTCTTGAGGAGGTCGAACTTCAGCATGGGTCCGGGATTGTCGCAGCCAGGGCGTGGGCCACAATGCGCCATGCCTCGCCGATGCCCGTCCTGGCGGCGTCTTGCCGCGATCTGCGTCCGGTCCAGCTTCTGGTCATGCGCCTGCGCCCTCGGCCTGGCGGGCAACGCCAGCGCGGCGGAACCGCCCTCGGGCTGCGGCCCCCATGTGGCCGGCCTGTACATCTACAGCCCCTTCTACGAGGAGGAACCCGAGAAGCGCGGCCTGGACCTGGACATGCTGCAGGAGCTGGAGCGGCGTTCGGGCTGCTCGCTGCGCAGTGTCGTCGAGTCGCGCCTGCGCATCTGGGACCAGATGCGCCGCGGCGTGCTGCAGTTGACGCTGTCCTCCGTCATCACCCCCGAGCGGCGCGAAGTCGCCGAAATCCTGCCCTACCTGCAGGCCCGCTTCCAGCTGGTGCTGCAGGGCAGCGCCACGGCCGGTGTCTCCAGCATCGCCGACTTCGACGCCCGCCCGGGCCTGCGCCTGATGGGCGTGCGCGGCTACGCCTACGGGCCGACCTTCGGCGCCTGGGCGCAACGGCTGCGCCAGCAGGGCCGGCTGGTCGAGGCGAGCGACTTCCACGGCGCGGTGCGCATGTTCCGGGCCGGCCGCGCCGACGGGCTCATCGTCGCGCCGTCGGCCCTCCCCGACGTGCAGGCGGCCTACCCGGGCAGCACGCCGCCGCGCGTGCTGGACCCGGCCCCCAACGAGCGGCTGCTGGTGGGTCTGGCCCTGAGCCTGGCCATGCCCGAAGCCGACCGCCAGCGCCTGCGCCAGGCGCTGGCCGCCATGCGCCAGGACGGCACCCTGCAGGCGCTGGTCAGCCGGCACTTCGGCGAGCACGGCGCCCGCCTGATGCTGCTGCGGGGCGAGTGACACGCCATGGCCCTCACCCTGGCCGCGCCCGCGCGGCATGAACTCGTCGTCAAGAAGAGCCGCTTCCTGGGCTGCGTGGAGCCCTGCGCCGACCGCGCCGCAGCGCTCGCGCGCGTTGCCGAGCTGCGCGCCGAACACCCGGGTGCCGTGCATGTGTGCTGGGCGCTGCTGGCCGGCGGCCACTCGGCCGCCAACGACGACGGCGAACCGGGCGGCACCGCGGGCCGCCCCATGCTGGACGTGCTGCGCCACCAGGGGCTGGACGGCGTGCTGGCCACCGCGGTGCGCTACTGGGGCGGCGTGAAGCTGGGCGCCGGCGGCCTGGTGCGGGCCTACACGGACTGCATCGCCCAGGCGCTGCTGTCGGCCGAAAAGTTGGAGCGTGTGGCGCAGGTGGAGCTGGGCTGCGAGCTGCCGTATGAGCTGGAGGGCAGGTTGCGGCGGCTGGCTGAGCAGCACGGCGCAAAGCTTGTCGCCGTGGCGCATGCAGCGCGCGTCAGCATGCGCTTCAGCTTGCCGGTGACGGCGCGCGCCGCATTCGCGGCGGCCGTCGACGACACGGCTCAGGGCCGCGTCGCGTGGGCGCGCGAGGGCACTGTCATGACACGCTAGCGGACGGCGCAGTTCATCTTTGCCTCAGTTGCCCCCGCTGCCCGTCGCTAGCACCGTGCCGGAATCGCCGGTGATCCAGGCCGTGTTGCTGTCCACCACCTCGATGGAGCTGAGCTCGACGCTGGCGCCACTGACCTGCTGACGCCAGGTCTTGCCGCCGTCCTGCGTGGCCAGGATCAAGCCGTCCCAACCGATGATCCAGCCGACCTTCGCATTGGCGAACCTGATGCCATTCAGCGTTGCGTTGGCGACGGGCAGCGTGACCGCGGTCCAGCTGGCGCCTGCGTCGGCGGACTTCAGCAGCGTGCTGGCCGACCCCACGGCCCACACGGTCCTGGCGTCCGAGAAAGCCACGGCGGTAAGGTAGGCCGAAGTCCCTACTTCGACGGTCTTCCAGGTGCCGCCCGCATCCGTAGAGACATACACCGGCCCCACGCCACCCACGGCCACCCAGCTCTGCTCGCCCTGGCGCAGTGACGCCACCCTGGCGGGCAGGGCCAGCTCGGTCCAGGTCTTGCCGCCATCCCGCGTGGCCGCGAACGGGGCGCCGCCATCCCAGCCGCGCCCCGACCAGCCCAGCGCTTCGTTCTCGAAATGGACGCTCCTGAAGCTCAGGCCCGCCGCGGCGGTGACAGGCGCCCAGTTCTGCCCCGCATCGGTGGACTTGTAGAGTCGTTCATCGGCGCCGACCAGCCAGCCGGTCTGCTTGCCGACGAATTGCACGGCACGCACCTTACCGAGGGCAAGGTTCTTCACCACCCAGTTGGCGCCGCCATCCTTGGTGGTGAAAAGTCCTCCAGACCCGTCGCTCAGGAAGCCAGTCTTGGCATCGATGAATGCGACCGTGCCGCTCACGTTGAAGATTTTGCTGCTGTTGCTGATGTCGACCAGCTGGAAGACCGAGGCCCAGGATTGGCCGTCGTCTTTGCTCAGCAAGAGGCCAACCTGCAGCGTGTTCGCCTCGACCCGACGGACGTAAAGCGCCGTGTCGTACCCGCCCGTGGGGTTGCCGAGCCTCGTCCAGGTCTGGGCGCCGTCCTTGCTCATCCACAAGCCGCTTAGATTGCTGGACAAGATTTCACCACCGGGCAGGGAGGCGTAGTAGGTCAACTGGGCCGACGATGGCGAAGGCACCACGGTCCAGGTGCGGCCGCCGTCAGTACTGCGTGTCAGCTTGTCGTTGCCGGCCAGCAGCACCTTGCCATCGGCCGACATGCTCAGGATCCCTCCCATCGTCGAGTCGCTCGGGCTGTCCGCCCTGGACGACCAGCTCGCCCCGCCGTCGGTGGTCGTGTAGATGCTTTGGAAGTAGCTCCACGTCTGCGTGGCACGGTCGAAGGCCGAAGCATTCGCGTAGGCAACGGCACGCTGGTCGCCCAGGACCTGCAGGCGGGGGCTGCCGAAGTCGTGGCCCGTCGGCAGATCGAGCGTCAGCACCGCGGTGTAGGTCTGGCCGCCATCCGTGGACACGCTCACCGTCTTGTCCTGCAGGGCCCACAACTTGCCCGTCGCCGTGACTACCGTCGCCGGCCTCGCCATCGACTGCCAGGTGGCACCGCCATCCTTGCTGGCGTACATCCGGAGGTTGCTGTCGGACGCGCTGCCCGTTCCTGCGCGGCCGACATACACCGTCCTGGCGTCGACCGCCGTGATGGTCGCAACGTCAACAGGCCCGACGCTGGACTCGTCGCTCAGCCTGGCCGCTGCCCAGGTGCTGCCACCATCGGCCGTTCGCAGCACGATGCCGGACGCGGCGGTGACCCAGCCGGTCGTTGTGTTCAGGAAGCGGATGCCGCGGATCGACGCGGTGATGCCCGAGTTCTGGCGCACCCAGGTCACGCCGCTGTCGATCGTCTTGAAGATGTCACCGCTGTCGCCGCCGCGCCAGCCGGTGCTGGCGTTAAGGAAGTACACCGTGTTGATCCGGTTGCCGGTCGGCTTGGGGTTCTGCCAGCACCAGCCCGTGTTCGCAGGGCCCGAGCATTCGAGGCCGCGCACGTTGGCGATGTTGGTGATCGATAGCTTGGCGCGGGTCTCGCGGCTGCTGCCGGCTTCGTTGGTGACCTTGAGCACCACCTCGAACTCGCCGCCGCTGGCGAAGCTGTGGCTGGGCGCCGCGTCCGTGCTGGTGCTGCCGTCGCCAAAGTCCCATTGGTACTTCAACCCGGCGAGCGCGCCGGTCGAGTTGCCGAAAGCCACCGCCGTCGCCGATTCGGCCGTCGCTGGCGCCGTAATGGCAAGGTTTTCCGGGATGGCCGTGGGCACGGGCGGCGGGCTCGTCCCCGCATCGCCGCCACCGCCACCGCACCCACTCAAGACAATGGCCATCAATGCCGCAAGTGCGGCTGCTCTGACGTGCTGCACGGAAAACTCCCCGGTCTGTATTTCGATGCGGCCCGGACCGGTCCGCGACCTAACCTCGTCATCTTATGGGGCCTGGCTGCCGCCATTGCCGCAGCCAGGCATCAATCTGTAAGCAGCGCGATCAGCGCGTCAGCAGCATCGCGTCGCCGTAGCTGAAGAAGCGGTAGCGGTGCTCTCTCGCGTGGCCGTAGAGATCGCGGATGCGCTCATAGCCCGCGAACGCGCTGACCAGCATCATCAAGGTGCTGCGCGGCAGGTGGAAGTTGGTGACCAGGCGGTCCACGACGCGGAACTGGAAGCCCGGCGTGATGAAGATGTCGGTCTCGCGCGCACCCGCTTCGAGCGTGCCGCGCAGCGCTGCCGACTCCAGCGCCCGCAAGGTGGTGGTGCCCACGGCCACGACGCGACCACCACGCGCTCGGCAGGCTGCCACGGCGTCTACCGTGGCCTGGCTCACCTCGAACCATTCGCTGTGCATCTTGTGATCGGCCAGCGACTCCACGCGCACCGGCTGGAAGGTGCCGGCGCCCACATGCAGCGTCACATGCGCCTGCTGCACGCCGCGCTCTGCCAGGCGCGCCAGCAGGGCCTCGTCGAAATGCAGGGCCGCCGTGGGCGCGGCGACGGCGCCGGGCTCCCTGGCGAACACCGTCTGGTAGCGGCGCACGTCGTCCTCGCCGTCGGCGTGTGCAATGTACGGCGGCAGCGGCACGTGGCCGTGGGCCTCCAGCAGCGCGAAGGGGTCGCCGGCAAAGCGCAGGTGAAAGAGGCCGTTGTCAGGCCCGCATCGGCCCAGCACCTCGGCGTCGAAGGCGTCGGCAAAGCGCACCCGGCTGCCGGGCTTGGGGCTCTTGCTGGCGCGCAGGTGCATCCACACCTCCTGCGTGCCGGGCAGCACGCGCTCCACGAGCGCTTCGACGTTGCCGCCCGTTGCCTTCATGCCATACAGGCGCGCCTTGATGACGCGGGTGTTGTTGAAGACGAGCAGGTCCCCCGGTGCGAGCAGCCCGGGCAGCTCGCGGAACACGCGGTCCACCGGCGTGGGGCCGGTGCCGTCCAGCAGGCGCGAGGCGCTGCGTTCGGGCGCCGGGTGCTGCGCGATCAGCTCGGGGGGAAGGTCGAAGTCGAAATCGGCGACGGTGTACGTCGAAGCGGCAGGCGCGTGCATGCGGGGATTGAGGGCCGGACAGACCCGTACCAAGGACAAAAGGGCGCAGATTCTCCCATCGCCCGGTGTTGATGCAGCTCAAGGCGCCCGCACCCCGCCACTGCGAGCATGGGTCCCAGGAGGTTTCCATGACCACTGCCCTCACCCCCGGCCAGCACGCGCTGCTGGAGAGCGAACTGAACCTGGCGCGGACACGCGTGCAGGCGGCCCTGCAGGCCCAGCGCGAAGGCGCCAGCCGTGTGGCCCACGCCGCAGCGTTGCTGGCCGACGACCCGCATGACCAGCGCGAGCACGAGGCCGACCGCGCACTCGACCAGGCCCGCGACAGCCACCTGCTGGCCGAGCTGCAAGCCCTGGACGACGCCCTGATGCGGCTGAAGACGCCCGGCTATGGCCGCTGTGTCGACTGCGCCGCCGTCATCCCCTTCGACCGCCTGCAACGCCAGCCGCAAGCCCTGCGCTGCGTCGACTGCCAGACGGCCGCCGAAGCCACCCATTGACACACACCACCGGAGATCTCGCATGTTCCACGCTGTCGTCCATCTCGACCACCACCACGCCCAGGTGCTGCATTTCGACGCCCACCAGGTGCACGCTGCCCGCATCGAGGCGCATGAGCGCCACAGCCACGGCCATGACGAGCGCCGCGAACAGGCGCTGTATGAGTCCCTGTGCCAGGCGCTGCAGGACACCCCGGAGGTGCTGGTGACCGGCTCGCACGTCGTCATCAGCCAGTTCCGGCACTACGTCGAGGCCCACCGCCCCAAGCTCGTGCCGCACATCGCCGACTACCGGCCCGCCGCCGAGCTCAGCCAGGGGCAGTTGCTGGCCATGGCGCGCCAGTTCTTCCTCGCCCACGACCGCATGGCCGGCGTGCCGACCCCGAGCTGAGCCCGCGCCGCTGCGGGAAACCGCACACCCGGCAGGCTTCTCCTCGAAAGACTGTCATCTGAGCGCCCTAGACTCCCGCGGCCCCCGACTGCCGCCGTGAGACGTCGTTCCTGCCTTGCCCTGCCCGCCTTGTTCGGCCCCTGCCTCGCCCTGGCGGGGCCGGATGAGCCCATGCTCGTGGGCATCACGGAGAACCTGCCCCCGCTGAACTACCTGGACGACAGCGGCGCGCAGGGCTTCAGCGTGGAGTTGCTGCGCCTGATGGCCACCCAGGCCGGCGTGCGGCTGGAGCTGCAGGTGATGCCCTGGCAGCGCGCCATGCAGGCGGCCGAGGCGCAGCCCAACAGCATCCTGTTCTCGCTGACCCGCACGCCCGAGCGAGAGGCGCAATACCAGTGGGTCGGCCCGATCGCACAGCGCCGCATCCTCATCTACCGGCTGGCCAGCCGCGCCGACCTGAACATGGCCCAGTTCCACGAGCTGGGCAATGCGCGCATCGGCGTGGTGCGCGACTCGGCCGCCGACCGCCAGCTGCAGGCCGAGGGCCTGCGCCCCGGCCTGCAACTCGAGCATGGCCTGGATGACGCCACCAACGTGCGCAAGCTGCTGGCCGGGCGCATGGAGTACGTGGCGCTGCTGGACTGGGCCGCGGCCTGGAACCTGCGCCAGCTGCAGCTGCCCTATGGCACGCTGCACCCCGTGATGGAGCAGGACAGCGCGCGCAGCTACTACTACGGCCTGCGCCCCGACACCGACCCGGTGCTGGTGAAGCGGCTGCAGCAGGCCCTGGACACCCTCAAGCGCGACGGCCGCTACGAGCGGCTGCGCCAGCGCTACTTCCGCTGACGGCTCAGCCCGCCAGCTGCTCGTGCACGCGCCGGGCCAGCGGCTGCAGCTCGGTGGACGGCTGGGCGCTCAGCGCATAGCCAAAGTCGCCATCGACCCAGTACAGCGTCGTGCGGCCGTCCTGCTGCAGCAGCCGGAACTCGGTGGCGGCCGGGGCCACGCCGGGCTTGAAGACGGCGACGTACAGCGTGAGCCGGTCGCCGTCGGCGTTCTCGTACATGAACTGTGCCCGCGGGCTGCCGGCCTGCGCAGCGTCGCCCGGCAGCAGCCGGCCGCCGAGCAGCGCGTAGCCGTGGTCGGTCAGCACCGGCACCGTCAACGGCCGGCCCAGCCGCTTGCTGAGCCACTGCACGAGGTGGGCCTGCTCGGCCGCGGACACCTCCACCGGGTGGCGCTTCTCGGCGCTGTAGACGGCATAGGCCACGCCCGCCTGGGCGGCGAACTCCGGCACGCCGGCACTGCGGCCGGCCGTCACGGCAGGCCACGACGCGCCACCGCCGTCGTGTCGCCCCCACTGGTAACCCCCGGCCAGGCCGAGCGACAGCAGCACGCCAGCGGCCAGCGCCTGGGGCAGCAGGCGCCACCAGCGCTGCGTGGCAGCCGCGCGCATGACGATGCCGCTGAGGTCAGGCGGCGTCTCGTCCAGGGGCCAGTCACGGGCCAGGCCGCGCAGGGCCTGCCGCTGGGCCTGCCACTGGGCGACGCGCGCGGCAGTCGCGGGGTCGGCGTGCAGCTGCTCGCGCACCGCGGCCCGCTCCTCGGCGGGCAGCTGGCTATCGACGAACGCATGCAGCCGCGCCTCGTCAGGCGGCAGGGCGGGAGGTGGAGGGGGAAAGGGGGAACTCATCGCTTCACTCGCGCCAGGTTCACGATCTGGGCACCTGAGGGCAAGGCGGCCGGCGCCAGGCGCAGCCGCAGGGCCTCGCGCCCGCGGTGCAGGCGTGACATCACGGTGCCGATGGGCACGCCCAGGATCTCGGCAGCCTCGGCATAGGTGTACTCCTCGACGACCACCAGCAGCATCACCGCCCGCTGGCCCGGTGGCAGCTCGGCCAGCGCCCGCTCCAGGTCGAGCCGCTCGCCGGCCGGCGCGCCGGGGTCGGCCGGCTCGGGCAGGTCGTCCAGCAGGGCGTGGCCTTCGTCCAGGTGCCAGTCGCGCAGCTGGTTGAGGTGCAGGTTGTGCATGATGGACAGCAGCCACGGCCGCAGCGCGGTGCCCGGGCGCCACAGGCTCCACTTGCGGCAGGCGCGCTCCAGGGTGTCCTGCACCAGGTCGTCGGCCCGCGTGGCGTCGCCCGTCAGCAGCCGCGCATACCGGCGCAGGGCCGGGATGTGCAGCAGCAGTTGTTCGACGGCCATGGCGGGTCCTCGCTTACTGCGGGCCGAGCGCCGAGCCGCTCGCAAGCCGGCCCGCACGGGCGATGTGCGTGGCGGTCAAGCCGCCACGCATCGCCGCCCCCTCGGGCTGCCGACTGGGGTCGCCCGCGTTCAGCGGGGCAAGGCCGGGCGAGGGGCTCATCAGGGCTTGGCCAGCTGCCAGACCTTGTTGAAGCCGTCACCGGTGCGGTCGCCGGGCTTCTGGTCCTTGGCCCAGAAGTACAGCGGCTTGCCCTTGTAGGCCCACTGGCGGCTGCCGTCGTCGCGGGTGACGACCGTCCAGTCGCCGCTGCCCGCGGCACCCGCCGCGGCCATCAGCGGGGGCCAGTTGGTGGCGCACGGCCCGTTGCACACGCTCTTGCCGCTGCCGGCGGCGTCCTTGTCGAAGGTGTAGAGCGTCATGCCGTTGGCGCCCACAAAGACGCCATTGGCCACATTGGCCGGGGCCGGCGGGGTGGAGGCGCAGCCGGTGACGGCCAGGACAGCCGCGCAGGCCAGGAGTCGGATATTCATGTCGGAACCCATGGAAAGTGGAAGGGACATGACGGTAAACACGCGAGGCAGCCCGACTATTCCATGCCACCCGCATCAAGCGCCTTCAGTCGCCCCGTGACAACAGCCTGAGCACCTCCGGCACCGGCTGCCCGCCCTCGATGGCGGTGATCACGCCCCGCATGCGGGCGGCAAAGGCGGGGTCATGCGGGTTGGCCGCCAGAGGCCTCAGGGCCCGCACGGCACGCTCGCGATCACCGCCGGCCAGGTCGACCTGCGCCTCGAAGAACGCGTACTCCGGCACCGTCGGCTCCAGCGCCCGCGCCCCCCGAGCCGCATTGGCCAGGCTGGCATCCTGGCCGCGCCGGGCCAGCGCCATGGCCAGGCGGTACAGGTTGGGCGCGTCGACCTTGTTCTGACGGTAGGCGCTGAAGAAGTGCGCACGGGCCTCGTCGAACCGCGCCTCGCGCGCTTCACCCGACAGCTTGCCGGCCTGCTGCGTCAGCACGCGGCCCATCAGGTGGTGGGCCTCGAAGCTGGCCGGATCCTCGGCCAGCACGCTCGCCAGTTCCGCCTCGGCGGCCGCCTCGTCGCCGAACAGCAGCTCCGCGCGGGCCAGCGCCAGGCGGAGCTCGGGCACCGGCGTCTCGCGCTGCTGTCGCAGCGTGCGCAGCTCGGCCAGCAGCTTCTCGCCGTGGCTCTTGCCCGGGCAGACCCGCAAGACCATGCGCTTCACCAGCACCTCGCCCTGTGCGTCGGTCAACGGCGTGACGCGGACCTGCACCGCACGCGCCTCCTTGCCGGTCATGCGCAGCGCGGCGGCCGTGCGCAGGTAGCGCTCCATCACGAGGGGCAGGCCCGCGGCCTGAAGCCCGGTCGTGTCCTCGAAGGCCGCCACCGCGTCCTCACCGTCGGCCACCCGATCCAGGTAGCGGTTGAGCTGCTGGGCCCGGGCGCTGTCGTTGAACAGGTAGTGGGTCAGCAGCCAGGACTTGAAATAGAAGTCCGCTTCCGTCTTGGGGGCGCCCGTCGTCGCCCGCAGCAGGTCCGGCCAGGCGATGACCTCGCTGCCCACCCAGCGCCCCGCCAGCTTGGCATCGGCCTGCGGCGGCGCCTTGCCGAACGTGACGCGGTCGCCTTCCAGCGTCGTGCGGCTCATGTACTCCGCAAAGCCCTCCACGAACCAGCGGGGGTAGACGCGGTGGGTGTACTCGAACATCAACCTGTGCGCGACTTCATGGAAGAGCACCACCTGGCCGAAATCGTCCTCGGCCTGGCGCACCTTCGTGGCCTCGGCAGAAAACGCCGCCGAACCGTCGGCGCACTGCAGGTAGACCCCCGCGTAGCCCTTCTCCATCCCGGGCCGCACGACGGCCAGGGCCGCGGTGTCCGGCAGCATGACCACGTCAAAGCGCCGCGTCGTGCGCGACTTGCCGTCGGCGATGCCCAGGAGCAGCAGCGCCGCCTCGTGGAAGCGCTCCAGCTGGATGGCACGCTGCCGCAGCGCCGACTCCCCACTCTGGCCATGGATGACGAAATGGTCGGTCTCCGCCCTCATCCACCCCGCCGGAGCGCCGTGCGCCCCGAAGGCCATCAGCGCGAGCACCACCATCCCCAGCCGGCGCCACAACCCGTGGGCGCTGCTCCTGTCGTTCATCTTCTCTCCCAGCTGCCGCAGTGAAGCGCGGCGGGCGGATTCTTGCAGCGCGCAACCACCAAGTTGACCGCCTCTGGCGGTGTCCTGTCGCGTGATCGCCGGTGCGGCCCGCAAAATAGCCCCATGCCCCCGGCCGCCGCCACGCCCCCGACCCAGACCCCGACCGCGTCCAAGTCCGCTCCCCAGAAGGCGATGGAAAAGCTCGGCCTGGTGCGCGACATCGACCTGGCCCTGCACCTGCCCATGCGCTATGAGGACGAAACGCGCCTCACGCCGATCGGCGCCTTGCGCGAGGGCGAACCCGCGCAGGTGGAAGGGGTGGTGGTGGACTGCCAGGTGGAGATGCGCGGCCGGCGCCAGCTGCTCGTGCGGCTGAAGGACGACACCGGCACGCTGCTGCTGCGCTTCCTGCACTTCTACCCGTCGCAGCAGAAGCAGATGTCGGGCGCCCACCGGCTGCGGGTGCGCGGCGAGGCGCGGGTGGGCTTCTTCGGCCGGGAGATGGTGCACCCGGTGGTGAAGGTGGTGGACGACGACACGCCGCTGGCGCAGTCGCTCACCCCCGTCTACCCCGCCTCGGCCCAGCTGCCCCAGGCCTACCTGCGCAAGGCCGTGGCCTCGGGCCTGGCGCGGGCGGACCTGCGCGAGCTGCTGCCCGAGGGCGCCGTGCCGCGCGGGCTGCCGTCGCTGAAGGAGGCGCTGCACTACCTGCACCACCCGCCGCCCAGCGCGTCGCTCGCCGCGCTGGAAGACCACAGCCACCCGGCCTGGCAGCGCCTCAAGTTCGAGGAGCTGCTGGCCCAGCAGCTGTCCCAGATGCAGGCCCAGCGCGAGCGGGCGCTGCTCGCGGCCCCCGCCTTGCGCGGCGGCCCCGGCGGCCTGCACGAGCAACTGCTCGCTGCCCTGCCCTTTCAGCTGACCGCGGCCCAGCAGCGCGTGGCCGAGGAGATCGCCCAGGACCTCGCCCGCCCGCAGCCCATGCACCGGCTGCTGCAGGGCGACGTGGGCTCGGGCAAGACGGTGGTGGCCGCACTCGCCGCCACCGTCGCCATCGACGCCGGCTGGCAGTGCGCGCTGATGGCGCCCACCGAGATCCTGGCCGAGCAGCACTTCCGCAAGCTCGTGGGCTGGCTGGAGCCGCTCGGGCTGAAGATCGCCTGGATCACCGGCAGCGTGAAGGGCAAGGCGCGCCAGGCGATGCTGGATTCAGCAGCCTCGGGCGAGGCCCAGCTCATCGTCGGCACGCATGCCGTCATCGAGGACAAGGTGCGCTTTGCGCGGCTGGGCCTGGCCATCATCGACGAGCAGCATCGCTTTGGCGTCGCGCAGCGGCTGGCGCTGCGGGACAAGCTCAAGGCCGGCACCGGCGACGGTCTGCCCCCAGCAGGGCCGGCGATGTCGACGGCGCCGCTGGAGCCGCACATGCTGATGATGAGCGCGACACCGATCCCGCGCACGCTGGCGATGACCTACTTCGCCGACCTGGACGTGTCCACCATCGACGAGCTGCCGCCCGGGCGCAGCCCGATCGTGACCAAGGTATTCACCGAGTCCAAGCGCGACGACGTCATCGACAAGATCCGCGGCGCGGTGACGGATGGCGCCCAGGTCTACTGGGTGTGCCCGCTGGTGGAAGAAAGCGAGGCGGTGGACCTGCGCAATGCCACCGAGACCCACGCCGAGCTGAGCGCGACGCTGGCCGGCACGAGCGTCGGCCTGCTGCACGGGCGCATGTCACCGGCGGACAAGGCGGCCGTGATGGCGCAGTTCTCCAGCGGCCAGATGAGCGTGCTGGTGGCGACCACCGTCATCGAGGTGGGCGTGGACGTGCCCAACGCCAGCCTCATGGTCATCGAGCACGCGGAGCGCTTTGGGCTCGCACAGCTGCACCAGCTGCGCGGCCGCGTGGGGCGGGGTGCCAAGGCGAGCGTGTGCGTGCTGCTCTACACGCCGCCGCTGAGCGACACCGGCAAGTCGCGCCTGAAGGCCATGGCCGAGACCACCGACGGCTTCGAGATCGCGCGGCGCGACCTGGACATCCGCGGCCCCGGCGAGTTCATGGGTTCGCGCCAGAGCGGCGCGGAGCTGCTGCGTTTTGCCGACCTGCAGGAAGACGCGCCGCTGCTCGTGGCCGCGCGGGCGCTGGCGCCGCAGCTGCTGGATGCCCACCCCGCCGCCGCCCAGCGCCACGTCTTGCGCTGGCTGGGAACGAAGGCGGAGTTCCTCAAGGCCTGAGCTGCTTCACTTGCAGGTGAAGCTCTTCGCGTTCACTTCCTTGACGTTGCCCGCGCCGCAGGTGGCCACGGCCTGTTCGCTCATGCGGGTGATGGAGGCGGAGTCGGTGGTTGACGTGACCGGCGGCGCGAAGACGCAGGCGCTCAGCAGGGCGGCGGCGGTCAGGGCGGTGGCGGCGGTGGCGATGCGGTTCATGGGCGTTCCCTCGTTGGATGTGTTGAAGAAGCCGGCAGGTTAGGCGCGCGCGCCCGAGGCGTCGCCCGGCGTGCGACAGGCTGCACGACGGCGGGGTCAGGCTGCAGCAGAGGCGGGGTCAGGCCCCCAGGCAGACACCCAGGTCGCGCGCGGTCGCCAGCGTGTCGCCGTCCAGCGGCACGGCCTTCATGCGGCCGGCGACGTCGGCCAGCGGCACGGGGCGCACGGCGTTGCCGTCCAGCGCCACCATGACGTCATGCTGCCCCGCCGCCAGCGCCCGCACGGCCGCGGCGCCGAAGCGCAGCGCTGCGACGCGATCGAAGGCCGTCGGGCTGCCGCCGCGCAGCAGGTGGCCGAGCACCACGCAGCGGGCATCCTTGCCCGTGAGCTGCGCCAGCGCCTGGCTGACCTGCTCGCCCATGCCGCCCAGCCGTTCCGCATGGCCCGCCTCGGCCGGCCCGCACAGCACCCGCGCGCCGTCGCGCGGGAAGGCGCCCTCGGCGACGACGATGAGGGAGTGGCTCTGCCCCTGGGCGTCGCGCCGCTTCACGAGCTCGGCCACGGGGGCCAGGTCGAAGGGCAGCTCGGGCAGCAGGATGGCGTGGGCGCCGCCGGCCAGGCCGGCGTGCAGCGCGATCCAGCCGGCGTAACGCCCCATCACCTCGACGGCAATGATGCGGTGGTGGCTGGCCGCCGTGGTGTGCAGGCGGTCGATGCACTCGCTGGCGAAGGCCACGGCGGTGTCGAAGCCGAAGGTCGTGACGGTGCCGTCGAGGTCGTTGTCGATGGTCTTGGGCACGCCCACGACCCGCAGGCCGCGCTGGGCGAGCTGGTGGGCGATGGCCAGTGACCCGTCGCCCCCCACCGCCACGAGGGCGTCGATGCCCTCGCGGGCCAGCGCGTCGAGCAGGTCCTGCGAGCGATCGGCAAGCGCCACCGTGCCGTCGGCCTGCGGCATGGGGTAGGCGAAGGGGTTGCCCCGGTTGGTGGAGCCCAGCAGCGTGCCGCCGAGCGGCGCGATGCCGTCCACGCGCGCCAGGGTCAGCGGGATGCAGCCGTCGCCGGCCCGGTAGCGCTCGGGCCGCAGCAGGCCGTCGTAGCCGTCGCGGATGCCCACGCACGACCAGCCCCGCTGCAGGGCCGCGCGCGTGACGGCCTGGATGACGGCGTTCAGCCCGGGGGCGTCGCCGCCGCCTGTGGTGATGGCGATGCGGCGGATGGCGGCGTTCGGCGTGCTCATGCGCCGCAGTCTCCTACAGCTCCAGCTTCTCGCGCAGCAGCTTGGCCTGGCGGCGCGACACCTCCACCTGGTGGCCGTCGCGCAGCGTCACGCGGTAGCCGTCGTTGTGCCAGGGCTCGATGGCCTGCACCCAGCGCAGGTTCACGAGGTGGCTGCGGCTGGCGCGGAAGAAGAGCTGCGGGTCGAGCTTCTCTTCCAGGCTCGTGAGCGTGCGGTTGATGAGGGGGCTCTGGCCCTCGAACCAGGCTTGCGCGTAGTTGCCCGTGGCCTCGAAGCCGGCGATGTCGCCCAGGCGGACGAACCAGCAGCGCTCGCCGTCGCGCAGGAAGACCATGTCGTCGGCCCCCTTGACGGCCGTGGGCGCCGTCGACGCCGGCGCCGGGCGCAGCCGCTCGCGCGCCTTGGCGAGCGCCGCCTCCAGGCGGTCGGGGGCGATGGGCTTGAGCAGGTAGTCCAGCGCGTTGCGCTCGAAGGCGGCCAGGGCGTGCTGGTCGTAGGCGGTCGTGAAGACGACGAGCGGCAGGTGGTCGAGCTGGTCCAGCAGGTCAAAGCCCGTGGCGCCGGGCAGCTCCACATCCAGCAGCAGCAGCTCAGGCGCCAGCCGCTCGATGGCTTCCCGGGCCGGCAGCAGCTCCGCCGCCTCGCCGACGATGTCGGCATCCGGGATGGCGGCCAGCAGGGTGCGCAGTTCCTGGCGGGCCAGGCGCGAGTCCTCGACGATGAAGATCTTCATGCGCTCAATTGCACACTGACTTTGACGCGGCCGGCGGCCGACTCGATGCGGCAGTCGGCGCCCTCGCCCCCCGCGCGTTGCAGCCGCTCGCGCAGGTTGGCCAGGCCCAGGCCCGTGCTGGTGGCGCTGGTGGTGCTGCCGGGTTGCCCAGGTTGCCACTCGCCGGGGTTGTCCACCGCGATGCGCAGCAGCGGGCCGTCGCGGGCGATGTCGATGCCCACCACCCCGCCGCCGGGCGTGCGCGCCACGCCGTGCTTGATGGCGTTCTCCACCAGCAGCTGCAGCAGCATGGGCGGCAGGCTGGCACCGGCGGTGGCGGGGTCGACGCGCCAGTCCACGCGCAGCCGCTCCTCGTGGTGCAGCTGCTCCAGGGCCACGTAGTCCTGCACGACGGCGAGCTCGTCGGCCAGCGGCACGCGGGCCTTGGCGCTGTGCTGCAGCGTGTGGCGCAGGGTGTTGGACAGCCGGCTGACCATCTCGCGGGCGCGGGCGGGGTCCTCGTTGATGAGGGCGCGCAGGTTGTTCAGCGCGTTGAACAGGAAGTGCGGGTTGATCTGGGCCCGCAGCACCTGCAGCTCCAGCTCGCGGGCCGCCGTCTCGGCGCGCCACTTGGCGATCTCGCCCAGGCGCCAGCGGTTCAAGGTCTGCACGCCCAGCCATACCGAGAGCCACAGCCACAGCATGATGGTGGTGTTGACGGTGTAGCCAAAGAGCACGCCCAGGCCCTGCGGCGTGCCGCGCGGGAAGCTGAGCAGGCCGAGCGACAGGCCCGTGGCGTTGATGGCGTACAGCGTCGCCTGCACGGCCAGGGCCGCCAGCGGCGGCAGCCCGGCCAGGCGCAGCAGCAGCGCGCGGGTGCTGCCGTCCAGCCAGGCCTGGCGCAGCGCCAGGGCCCGCAGGCCCTCGCTGGCCAGCCACAGCAGCACGCCCAGCATGACCATCACGAAAACCAGCGAGCCGCTCACCGGCTGGAAGCTCGCGACCATGGCCAGCGAGATCGCGACGTAGCCACCCCACAGCACCGCCTGCAGCGCGGTGCGCCGGCGATTCGTCATGCCCGAGTCTCCCGGCCGGATCACTTGGCGGCCAGGAAGCCCTTGACCTCGCCGACCAGCCACTCGGGGTCGTCCCACATCAGGAAGTGGAAGCCGCGCTGGCTCATGGACACCTTCACGCCGTTCAGGCCGGCGTACTGGCCCTCGAAGATCTTGCGGGTGCTGTCCATGGTGGAGCCCATGGGCTCGTAGGCGGCCCAGGCGCCCAGCACGAGGGTGGGCGTGGTGATCCGGGGCAGCAGGGGGCGCAGGTCCTCACCCCAGAGTTCGGACATGGCAAGGGCCGACGTGGCGCGGTCGCTCTTGAGGCTCCAGCCCGCCACGCGCTCGTTGTTGGCCGCGGTGCGGCTCATGCCCATGGCGCCCTGGCGCGAGCCGGCCTCCCACTGCTCCTGCGTGGCGGCGAGCATCTGCTGGCGCATCGCCGCCGCGGCGCCCTTGGCGGCTTCGGGGCTCATGCCGCGCAGGCCGGCGAAGAAGGGCAGGGAGTCGACGATGACGAGGCGCTCGATGCGGCCGGGCTTCTCGGCGGCCATCTTCAAGGCCAGGGCGCCGCCCAGGCTGTGGCCCATGACGACGGGACGCTCGAGCTTGCGGTCGTCCAGGTAGGCCAGCAGCCGGTCACGCATGCCGTCCAGGAAGGCGTCGGTCTTGACGGCCGGCGCGCCGGCAAAGCCGGGCAGCTGCACGATGTGGCACTGCACCTGGGGCTGCAGGGCGGCGCAGGTCTCCGTCCAGGTGCTGGCGGCGCTGTTCAGGCCCGGGATCATGAGCACGGGGCGACCCGTGCCGACCACTTCGACCTGCAGGTCGCGGAACGCCACCGTTGCGGCGTGGCTGCTGCTCACGTACAGCGCGGTGGCAATGCCCACGGCGGAACCGAAGAGGCCCATCCAGGAACGGCTGCGACGCGTCATGCTTGTTTCTCCATCCAGGTTGCGATGGACCGCATGTTGCCGTCGTTTCAGCGCCCGCCCGGGCGCCGGATGACGAACGGCGCGCGGGCGGGACGAGTGGCGAGGCGCCGGGGCGAACGGCGACGCTCCCCGGCATGAACGCACAGCCTGGGTAGCGCCTGCCTACAATGCATGCATTGATTGCACCG
The DNA here is from genome assembly GCA_016790285.1 of Roseateles sp. GTDB lineage: Bacteria > Pseudomonadota > Gammaproteobacteria > Burkholderiales > Burkholderiaceae_C > Pelomonas. Next base: position 86,093 of record JAEUPJ010000072.1, read on the forward strand.
GAGGTCTGCATGGCCAGCTTGACGATCCGCGATCTGGATGATGGCTTGAAGCAGCGCTTGCGTGTGCGCGCCGCCCACCGCAACCGCTCCATGGAAGAGGAAGCCCGGCAGATCCTGCGCGAGGCGCTGACCGAGGCGCCTGCGCCATCGGCGGACCTCGCGCAACGCATCCGGGCCCGCTTCTCGCCGCTCGGGGATGTGGCGCTGCCCACCGCGCCGCGCGAAGCCGTGCGCACGCCGCCTGCCCTCGACACGCCCCAGCCCCGGGCCCGTCGTCGATGAAGTGGCTGCTCGACACGAATGTGCTGTCCGAGCTGTTGCGGGCCGAGCCCGACGGCCTGGTGCTCCGTTGGTTCTCGCAGCAGCATGCCGACGCGCTGTTCGTCAGCGCCATCACCCAGGCCGAGATGCTTTACGGTGCCGCGCTGCTGCCGCGCGGCCGCCGCCGGGCGCAGCTGGAGCAAGCGCTGCAGGCCATGTTCGATGAAGAGTTTGCCCGCCGCGTGCTGCCCTTCGACGGCCAGGCAGCGGTCGCCTACGCCGCCTTGGTGGCCACGCGGCGCAGCACAGGCAAGCCCATTTCGCAGTTCGATGCCCAGATTGCGGCGATCGCCCTGACCCACCGCGCCACCCTCGTCACCCGCAATGTCGACGACTTCAACGGATGCGGCCTGACCGTCGTCAACCCTTGGCAGGCGTCCGACTGAGTCCCGGGGGCGAACGGCGGCCTACTTCAGCCGCTGCATCCAGTACACGAGCACCTCGGTGCGGGGCTCGATGTCCGTGGAGCTGTAGGTGTAGGTGGGCACCACGTTGATGGCGTCCAGCGTGTTCAGGCCCGAAATGATGCGGCCGAAGACGGCGTAGCCGGGGTTGGCGGGGCTCTGATAGTCCAGGCTGGTGTTGTCGTTGACGTTGAAGAAGAACTGGCTGGTGGCGGTGTCGGGGTCGCTGCGCCGGGCCATGGCCAGGGTGCCGCGCAGGTTGGACAGGCCGTTGTTGCTCTCCAGCTTGATGGGGGCGTAGAGCGCCGCCTTGCTCAGCATGCCACTGGTGTAGCCGCCGCCCTGCACGACGAAGTCGCGGTCCACGCGGTGGATGAGGGTGTTGCTGTAGAAGCCCGCCGCCACGTACTTGTAGAAGTTGGCCACCGTCTGCGGCGAGTAGGTGTCGTAGAGCTCCACGACGATCTCGCCGCTGCTCGTGAGCATGCACACCGTGCTCCACTTGCTGGCCGCCGACGCCGCCAGGCCCGCCGGGCTGCACGACAGCGTGCTGGGGTTCGGGTTGGGGTTGGGGCGCGGGTACTGGACGCCGCCGCCACCACCCCCGCCACCACCGCCCACTTCGACCTCGACGCCGCCCCCGCAGGCGCTGAGCATCAGGGCGCTGGTCACAGCGAGGAGGAGGCCGGCGAGTCGGGCAGGAAGGCGCATGAAAGTCTCCAGGGCAATGCACGCTCAACGCCGGCCGGCGCCGCCTGTTGACTCTGCTTACAACCGTTTACGGCGGGTGGCTATAGTCCGCGCCGCTGCCTGCGGGCGGCGCCTACCTCCACAGCTGCAGTCACTCCGATGTCCCTCACCGCCTCCCGCCGCTCCACCCTCCTGCTCGCCCTGAGCGCCAGCCTCGGTCTCGCCGCCTGCGGCGGTGGCGGCGGTGATGCCGGCACGCCCATCAACAGCGACCCGAACGGCTGGAATGCAGTGACCGCGTTGAAGACGGTCGACACGGTGGCAGGCACCGGGGCCACGGCCGACGCCGGCAAGCCCGTGACCGTGACCTACACGGGCTGGGTCTACGACGTGCGCAATGCCGATACCAAGGGCACCAAGATCGACAGCAACGTCGGCGGCACGCCCTACCGCTTCGTCATCGGCTCCACGGCCGTCATCAAGGGCTTTGACCAAGGTACGCAGGGCATGAAGGCCGGCGGCAAGCGCACCGTCACGATGCCGGCGAGCCTGGCCTACGGCAGCGCCGGGTCGGGCGCCGTGCCGGCCAATGCGGCGCTGGTGTTCGACATCGAGCTGGTCGCGGTCGACCCCAACGGCTGGCTGGGCGTGACGGCGCTCAAGACCGAGGACATCGTCGTGGGCAGCGGCACGACGGCCGACACGGGCCGCACCGTGACCGTGACCTACACCGGCTGGCTCTATGACGCCCGCGTGGCCGGCACCAAGGGTACGCAGTTCGACAGCAACGTCGGTGGCGCCGCGCTGTCGTTCAAGATCGGCTCCGGCCAGGTGATCCCGGGCTTCGAGCAGGGCGTGCAGGGCATGCGCCCGGGCGGCAAGCGCACCATCACCATCCCGGCGGCCCTGGCCTACGGCACCAACGGCCAGAACAGCATCCCGGGCGGTGCCGCGCTGGTGTTCGACGTGACCGTCAGCTCGATCAACTGACCTCGAGGTTGTCGATCAGCCGCGTGGTCCCGAGCCGCGCGGCGGCCAGCGCCACCAGGGGCTGGCCCTCGGCGGCCGCGCCCAGGTCGTGCTGGCGGCGCAGCGTGACGTAATCCGGCGCCCAGCCGGCGTCGCGCAGGGCCTGCATCGCGTCCGCCTCCAGGGCGGCCACGTCGCGCTCGCCGGCCTGCCAGCGGGCGATCAGGCCCTTGAGCGTGCGCGACAGGCGCAGCGCCTCCACCTTCTCGGCCTCGCTCAGGTAGCCGTTGCGCGACGACAGCGCCAGGCCCTCGGCGCTGCGGCGCGTCTCGCCCCCGTGGATCTCGATGGGCAGCGCCATCTGCGCCGTCATGCGGCGCAGCACCATCAGCTGCTGGTAGTCCTTCTTGCCGAACACCGCCAGCGTCGGCTGCACGATGTTGAAGAGCTTGTGCACGACGGTGCACACGCCCGTGAAGAAGCCGGGGCGGAAGTGGCCTTCGAGGATGTCGGCCAGGTCGGCCGGCGGCACCACCTTGTAGCCCTGCGGCTCAGGGTAGAGCTCGGCCTCGCTCGGCGCGAAGACGATGTCGCAGCCGGCGCCGTCCAGCAGCTCACAGTCGCGTTGCAAGGTGCGCGGGTAGGTGTCGAAGTCCTCGTGGGGCGCGAACTGCAGCCGGTTCACGAAGATGCTGGCGACGACCGCGCCCGCAGGGCCGACGAGCTCACGCGCCTGCCTCACGAGGGCCAGGTGGCCGTCGTGCAGGTTGCCCATGGTGGGCACGAAGCCGCGCTGGCGGTGGACGGAGAGCGCCTCGCGCAGCTCGGGGATGGTGTGGATGACCTGCATGGGGCCTCTCTTGAAGATTCAAACAAAGCCACAGAGGCACAGAGGCACAGAGAGGCTCGGAGAAACAAGGCATCGCCTCTGTGTCTCTGTGCCTCTGTGGCTGTGTTCACGGACCTCAGAAGCCATGGATCTCATCGACCGGGAAGGTGCCTGCCTTCACGGCTTCGACATAGGCCTTCACGCCGCCGAGGATGGAGTCCTGGCCGGCCATGAAGTTCTTGACGAAGCGGGGCTTGCGGCCCTGGGTGATGTCGAGTGCGTCGTGCAGCACGAGCACCTGGCCGGAGGTGCCCACGCCCGCGCCGATGCCGATGACGGGCACGGGCGAGCCGGCGGTGATCTCCGCGGCCAGCGTGGCCGGCACCATCTCGTACAGCAGCATGGCCGCACCGGCGTCCACCAGGTCCTGGGACTCGCGCTTGATGCGCGCGGCACCCGCCTCGTCGCGCCCCTGCACCTTGAAGCCCCCGAGCGACGTGACCGTCTGCGGCGTGAAGCCCAGGTGCGCGCACACCGGGATGCCGCGCTCGCTGATGAAGCGCACGGTCTCGGTCGTCCAGCCGCCGCCTTCGAGCTTGACCATGTGGGCGCCGGCCTTCACGAGCGCGGCGGCGCTCTTCCAGGCTTCTTCCTTGCTGACGTGGTAGCTGTCGAAGGGGAGGTCGGCCACGACAAAGGCGTACTTCACCCCGCGGCGCACACAGGTCGTGTGGTACAGCATGTCGTCCAGGTTGACCGGGGCCGTGGAGCCGCGGCCCTGGAGCACGTTGCCCAGGGAATCGCCGATGAGCAGCATGTCCACGCCGGCTTCGTCCAGCAGGCCCGCGAACGCCGCGTCGTAGCAGGTCAGCATGGCGATCTTCTCGCCGCTGGCGTGCATCTGCGCCAGGCGCGGCAGGGTCATCGGCTTGCGGTCAGTCATGTGGCACCTCGGTATAAACCCTGGGAACCCCCGTGGGGCGGCCGCAGTGTAGCGTTCGGGTCTATGACCCTCACCGAGCTCCGATACATCGTCGCCGTCGCCCGCGAGCGGCATTTCGGCCGGGCGGCCGAAGCCTGCTTCGTGTCGCAGCCGACGCTCTCCGTCGCGATCAAGAAGCTGGAGGAGGAGCTGGACCTGAAGATCTTCGAGCGCGGCGGCAGCGAAGTCACCGTCACGCCGCTGGGCGAGGAGATCGTGCGCCAGGCCCAGTCGGTGCTCGACCAGGCCGGCGCCATCAAGGAGATCGCCAAGCGCGGCAAGGACCCGCTGGCCGGCGCCCTGCGCCTGGGCATCATCTACACGATCGGCCCCTACCTGCTGCCCGAGCTGGTGCGCCACAGCATCGAGCTCTACCCGCAGATGCCGCTGATGCTGCAGGAGAACTTCACGGTGAAGCTGCTGGAGATGCTGCGCACCGGCGAGCTGGACTGCGCCATCATGGCCGAGCCCTTCCCCGACACGGGCCTGGCCACGGCGCCGCTGTACGACGAGCCCTTCGTCGTCGCCCTGCCGGCCGCGCACCCGCTGGCCACCCGCCAGACGATCTCGGCCGAGGAACTCAAGCGCGAGACCATGCTGCTGCTGGGCACGGGCCACTGCTTCCGCGACCACGTGCTGGAGGTCTGCCCCGAGTTCGCGCGGTTCTCCAGCGACGGCGAGGGCATCCGGCGCAGCTTCGAGGGCTCGTCGCTGGAGACCATCAAGCACATGGTCGCCTCCGGCATGGGCATCACGGTCGTGCCGGCGCTGAGCGTGCCCACCGAGCCCTCGGCCCATCTGCGCTACGTGCCCTTCAGCGACCCCATCCCCACGCGGCGCGTGGTGCTCGCCTGGCGGCGCAGCTTCACCCGCTACGAGGCGATTGCGGCCCTGCGCAACGCCATCTACGCCTGCAAGCTCGACGGAATGACCCGGTTGAGCTGACACCGGGTGGCCATCAATAGTCAAAAGCTAATGATGACTTACCAGCAATCAAATTGCCCAATTCTCACGGGCTGAACATCATTCGGGCTCCGAACACGCCTCCAGGAGCCCGCCATGTCCGACACCACCGCCGCCGCTGCCGCCCAATGCCCCTTCCACCAGGGTGGCGGGGCCAGCCGCGCCGCCACCGCCAACCAGCGCTGGTGGCCCAACCAGCTGAACCTCGCGGTGCTGCACCAGCGCTCGCCCCAGTCCAACCCGATGGGCGGGTCCTTCGACTACGCCAAAGCCTTCCAGAGCCTGGACCTGCACGCCGTCATCGATGACCTGAAGGCGCTGATGACCGACTCCCAGGACTGGTGGCCGGCCGACTACGGCCACTACGGCCCCTTCTTCATCCGCATGGCCTGGCATGCCGCCGGCACCTACCGCGTGCAGGATGGCCGCGGCGGTGGGGGCAGGGGCAACCAGCGCTTTGCGCCGCTGAACAGCTGGCCCGACAACGGCAACCTCGACAAGGCCCGTCGCCTGCTCTGGCCCGTCAAGCAGAAGTACGGCGAGAAGCTCTCCTGGGCCGACCTCTTCATCCTGACCGGCAACGTCGCGCTGGAGAGCATGGGCTTCAAGACCTTCGGCTTCGGCGGCGGTCGCGAGGACATCTACGAGCCCGAGATCGACATCGACTGGGGCCCGGAGGCCGAATGGCTGGCCCTGAGCCACACGCCCAACAGCCGCTACAGCGGCGATCGCGACCTGGCCAACCCGCTGGCCGCCGTGCAGATGGGCCTGATCTACGTGAACCCGGAAGGCCCCGACGGCAACCCCGACCCGCTGCTGTCGGCCCGTGACATCCGCGAGACCTTCGCCCGCATGGCGATGGACGACGAGGAGACCGTGGCGCTGGTGGCCGGCGGCCACACCTTCGGCAAGGCCCACGGCGCGGGCGACCCGAGCCACGTCGGCAAGGAGCCCGAGGGCGCCGACCTGCTCGACCAGGGCCTGGGCTGGAAGAGCAGCTACGCCTCGGGCATGGCCGGCCACACCATCACCAGCGGCCTGGAAGGCGCCTGGAAGCCCAACCCCACCAACTGGGACAACGGCTACTTCGACACCCTCTTCAAGTACGAGTGGGAGCTGACCAAGAGCCCCGCCGGTGCGCACCAGTGGCGCCCAAAGGATGGCGCAGGGGCCGACACGGTCGTCGACGCACACGACCCCACCCGCTTCCACGCGCCGATGATGTCCACCGCCGACCTGGCCCTGCGCATGGACCCGGCCTACGAGAAGATCTCGCGCCGCTTCCACGCCGACCCGGCGGCCTTTGCCGACGCCTTCGCCCGCGCCTGGTTCAAGCTCACGCACCGCGACATGGGCCCCATCACGCGCTACCTGGGCCCGCTGGTGCCGCAGGAAACGCTGATCTGGCAGGACCCCATCCCGGCGCTGAACCACCCGCTGATCAACGCGGCCGACATCGCCGCGCTGAAGGCCCAGGTGCTGGCCTCGGGCCTGACCACGGCCCAGCTCGTGAGCACGGCCTGGGCGTCGGCCGCGAGCTTTCGCGGCAGCGACAAGCGCGGCGGCGCCAACGGCGCGCGCATCCGCCTGGCGCCGCAGAAGGACTGGACTGTCAACCAGCCCGCGCAGCTCGCCACCGTGCTGGCCAGGCTCGAGGCGATCCAGCAGCAGTTCAACGCCACCGCCGCGGGCGGCCGCCGCGTGTCGCTGGCCGACCTGATCGTGCTGGCCGGTGGTGCGGCCGTCGAGGCCGCCGCCCGGCAGGCCGGTGTCGACGTCGTCGTGCCTTTCCACCCGGGCCGCATGGACACCACGCAAGAGCAAACCGACGTGGCCTCCTTCGCGCCGCTGGAGCCGCGCGCCGACGGCTTCCGCAACTACCTCGCCCCGGGCCTGCCGGAGGCGGCCGCAGCCGAGCTGCTGGTGGACAAGGCCCAGCTGCTGACCCTCTCGGCGCCGGAAATGGCGGTGCTGGTGGCCGGCCTGCGCGTGCTGGGCGCCAACACGGCCGGCAGCCCCAACGGCGTGCTGACCACCCGCGTGGGCGTGCTGAGCAACGACTTCTTCGTGAACCTGCTGGACATGCGCACCAAGTGGCAGAAGGCCGGCGACGTGCTCGAGGGCGTGGACCGCAGCACCGGCCAGCGCAAGTGGACGGCGACCGTGGCCGACCTCGTCTTCGGCTCCAACGCCCAGCTGCGCGCCCTGGCCGAGGTCTATGCCGCCAGCGACGCCCAGCCGAAGTTCGTCACCGACTTCGTCGCCGCCTGGACCAAGGTCATGGAGCTGGACCGCTTCGATCTTCACGCCTGACCCCGAAAGGACATCCTCATGAAAACCGTCGCACGCACCGCCCAGCGCGGCATCGGCTGGCTGATCTTCGCCAGCGGCAACTTCGTCGGCCTGGCGCTGCTCATGCATGGCCTGACGGCCTGAGTCAGCGGCACGCTGATTGACCGACCGGCCCGCAAGGGCTGACACGCCGAGGGCGAGCCGAATCCGTTAGGCTCGCCCTCATTCGTTTCAGGAGCGACTTCCCATGGCCAAGAAATCCCCCAGCACCGCCCCCGCCATCAGCATCGGCATCAGCGAGAAGGACCGCGCCGCGATCGCCGCCGGCCTGTCCAAGCTGCTGGCCGAGACGTACACGCTGTACCTGACCACCCACAACTTCCACTGGAACGTGACGGGCCCGATGTTCAACAGCCTGCACGCCATGTTCATGGCCCAGTACACCGAGCTGTGGAACGCCGTGGACCCCATCGCCGAGCGCATCCGCTCGCTGGGCCACGCCGCCCCGGGCAGCTATGCGCAGTTCGCCAAGCTCAGCGGCCTGCCCGACGCCCCGGCCACGCCCCCGAAGGCGCTGAAGATGGTGGAGCTGCTGATGCAGGGCCACGAGGCCATCGCCCGCACGGCGCGCAGCATCTTCCCGCTGCTGGACAAGGCCGGCGACGAGCCCAGCGCCGACCTGCTGACCCAGCGCCTGACGGTGCATGAGCAGACCGCCTGGATGCTGAGCAGCCTGCTCGAAGAGTAAGCATGAAGATTGCCGTCCTGACCTTCGACGGTTTTAACGAGCTCGACAGTTTCATCGCCCTCGGGCTCATCAACCGGCTGAGGCACCTGGGCTGGCAGGCCGAGATCACCAGCCCCACGGCGCAGGTGACCTCGATGAACGGCGTCGTCGTGACCGCCCAGCAGCCGCTGGACTTCGCCAACGAGGCGGACGTGGTGCTCTTCGGCAGCGGCATCCACACCCGGTCCATCGCGGCCGACGGTGCGCTGCTGGACCGCCTGCAGCTCGACCCGCTGCGCCAGCGCATCGGCGGCCAGTGCTCCGGCACGCTGCTGATGGCGCGCCTGGGGCTGCTGGCTGACATGCCCGCCTGCACCGACTCGATGACCAAACCCTGGGTGGTGGAGGCCGGCGTGCGCGTGGTCGAAGAACCCTTCCACGCCCGCGGCCCCATCGCCACGGCGGGCGGCTGCCTGGCCTCGCAGTACCTGGCGGCGTGGGTGATGGCATCCGGCGCGGGGCTGGACGCGGCCCGCAGTGCGCTGCACTACGCGGCACCCGTGGGCGAGAAGGACAGCTACGTCGAGCGCGTGATGGGCGTGGTCACGCCCTTCCTGGCGCCGCAGTGACGACCACGGCGCCGCCGAGCTTCAGCCCTCTGACGATCGCGCCACCAGCGCGGCCATCGCATCGCCACCGGGCTGGGCCTGCAGGCCCGCGGCGACGCCGGCGCGGTCTTCGGCCGAGCGGTTCTGGCTGACCTTCCACTTGCCCACCAGCTGCTCGATCGGGATCTCGATGCCGACGATGGCGCGCAGCAGTTGCTCGACGAACTCCGGCGGCGCGTCTTCCACCTGCCAGGGGTGGGCCTGGCGCGCCTCGTGGGTGTCGGTGAGCTGGCTGACGATGCGCAGCACCGAGGGCGCGTCCTCCAGCACCACCGGCGTGCCGCGTGCATGCACGACCGCGTAGTTCCAGGTGGGCACGACCTTGCCGTGCACCTGCTTGGACGGGTACCAGCCCGGCGACACATAAGCCTGCGCGCCGCCGAACACCAGCAGGCTCGCCTGCGGCGAGCGCCACACCGGGTTGGCGCGGGCGACATGGCCCACCAGCGTGCCGAAGGGGCCGCGCGAGCGGTCGAGATGGAAGGGCACGTGGTGCACGACGAGTTCGCCGTCCTGGGTCGTCGCCCAGGTGGCCAGCGGGTGGGCGTCGATGAAACCCTGCAGCGTGGGCAGGTCGCGCTCTTCGAAATGGGACGGCAGGTAGGTCGTGGACATGGTCAGGCCCGGGGTTCGCAGACGATCTCGCTGCGCAGCGAGTTGGCGATGAAGCAGGCGTCGTGCGCCGCGTGGTGGAGTTGCGCCACGACCTCGGCGTCGGGCGCGGCGTCGCCGGCGAAGCGCACCCGCGGGCGCAGCACGATGCGGGTGATGGCCGCGCGCCCGCGCTCGTCCCGGCCCATGTGGCCCACGGCCTCGTCCTCGTAGCTGTCCACCCGCCAGCCGGCGTCCGCCGCCAGCGACAGGAACCACAGCAGATGGCAGCTCGACGCGCTCGCCACCAGCGCCTCCTCGGGGTCGACAGCGCTGGGGTCGGAGAAGGGCAGGCGCACGACGCTCGGCGACGAGGAGCCGGGCACCACCGCGCCGCCATCGAAATGCCAGCTGTGGCGGCGGCTGTAGCGCTGGTCGACAAAAGGCTCGGCGGGGTCGCGCTGCCAGAGCAGGCGGGCATGGTGGTCGGACATGGCGACGGCAGGTGCGGTGAATTGGCTTGCCAGAATAGGCGAACATCGCCAGAACGAAGGAGCCAATCGATGGCATCGACGCGGGCCAATGTGCCGCTGCGGCTGCAGCTCTACCGCCAGCTGCGCGCCGCCATCGAGGGCGGGAGCCTCGCGCCCGGCAGCCGGCTGCCGCCCACGCGGGAGCATGCGCTGAGCCTGGGCGTGTCGCGCAACACGCTGCTGTGGGCCATGGCGCGGCTGCAGGCCGAGGGCTATGTGGCGGCCCGCGTGGGCGACGGCAGCTATGTGGCCGCGGCGCTGGCCCAGCCACGCAGCGCGGCGCCGGCACCGATGCAGCCGCAGCCCGCGCTCTCCCTGCGCGGGCGGGCGATCGCCGACACCCATGCGCGCTGGCAGCCGCCTCTGGTGGCCGCGCTGCCGTTTCGCATCGGGGCGCCGGAGGTGGCGAGCTTTCCCTACGCCCTGTGGGACCGGCTGACGCGGCAGATCGACCTGCGCGAGCGCCAGCGCCTGGCGCAGTACCTCGACCCGGCCGGCCATGCGCCGCTGCGCGAGGCCGTGGCGCAGTGGCTCTGGGTGGCCCGCGGCGTGCGATGCGACGCCGGCCAGGTGCTGGTGTGCTCAGGCTCGCAGCAGGCCCTGGACCTGATCGCCCGGCTGCTGCTGGACCCCGGCGACGAGGTGCTGGTGGAAGACCCCGGCTACCCCGGCATCCGCGCGGCCCTGCTGGGCCAGGGCGCGCAGGTGCGGCCGGTGCCGGTGGATGGCGAGGGCCTGTGCATCGACACCGGCGCCGCGCGCTGGCCCGCCGCGCGGCTGGCGGTGGTGACGCCCACGCACCAGTTCCCCGTGGGCGTGCGCATGAGCCTGGCGCGGCGCCGGGCGCTGCTGGACTGGGCCGAACGGCACGACGCCTGGGTGGTGGAGGACGACTACGACGGCGAGTTCCAGTACGGCCCGCACCGGCTGGAAGCCCTCACCAGCCTGCCGCAGGCCGGCCGCGTGCTCTACGTGGGCACCTTCTCCAAGATCCTGCATCCGGGGCTGCGCCTGGGCTTCATCGTGCTGCCCCCGGCCCTGCTGCGCGCCTTCGCCGCCGCCCGTGCCGTGTGCGACCGCCACGCGCCCGGCGACAACCAGGCGGTGCTGGCCCGCTTCATTGCCGACGGCCACCTGCTGCGCCACCTCAACCGCATGCGCGAGCTCTACCCGCGCCGCCAGCAGCACCTCATCCAGGCCCTGGCCGAGGCCAGCGAGGGCCGGCTGCAGCTGGCGCCGATCGCCCAGGGCCTGCACCTGCTGCATGAACCGCCCGCGGCCGGTGCGGGTGGCACGCCGCAGGACGATGAGCGGCTGTCGCAGCAGGCCCTGGCCGCGGGCGTGATGCTGACGCCACTGTCGCGCTACACGATGGCCTCGCCCCGGCGCGGCTGGCTGTTCGGTTACGCCGGCTATGACGAGGCGGCGCTCACCCGCGCTGCCCAGCGCCTGGCCCCGCTGCTGGGCCGCCTGGGCACCCCGCGATAATGCAGGCCATCGCCCGCAGCCACCGAGCCTCTCGGTTCGCACTGCGGGCTTGTCGTTTTTCTCCGAGCCGCCCATGTCCGCCGACCAGCCCAGCCGCATCCAGAGCGAGGTTCGCCGCCGCCGCACCTTCGCCATCATCAGCCACCCCGACGCCGGCAAGACCACGCTGACGGAAAAGCTGCTGCTGTTCTCCGGCGCCATCCAGATCGCCGGCTCGGTGAAGGCACGCAAGGCCTCGCGCCATGCCACGTCGGACTGGATGGAGATCGAAAAGCAGCGCGGCATCTCGGTGGCGTCGTCCGTCATGCAGATGGAGTACCGCGACTGCGTCATCAACCTGCTGGACACCCCGGGCCACCAGGACTTCTCGGAAGACACCTACCGCGTGCTGACCGCCGTGGACGCGGCCCTGATGGTCATCGACGCGGCCAACGGTGTGGAGCCGCAGACCCGCCGCCTGCTGCAGGTCTGCCGCGCTCGCAACACGCCCATCCTGACCTTCGTGAACAAGATGGACCGCGAGGTGAAAGACCCGCTCGCGCTGATGGACGAGATCGAGCAGGAGCTCGGCATGACCGTCGTGCCCTTCACCTGGCCGGTGGGCATGGGCAAGCAGTTCCACGGCGTGATGGACCTGCGCCAGCAGCGCATGCGCGTCTTCGCCCCGGGCGAGGACCGCGTGGCCGGCACCGAGGAGGTGCTCGAAGGCCTGGACAACCCGGCCTACGCCGAGCGCTTCGGCATGCAGTACGACAACGCCGCGGGCGAGATCGAGCTCGTGCGCGAAGCCGCGCCCGAGTTCAACCATGACGAGTTCCTGGCCGGCCGCCAGACGCCCATGTTCTTCGGTTCGGCCGTCAACAACTTCGGCGTGCAGGAGGTGCTGGACGCCCTCGTCGAGCTGGCGCCGGCGCCCGACGTGCGCGAAGCCATGCAGCGCACCGTCAAGCCCGAGGAGCCCAAGTTCACCGGCGTCGTGTTCAAGATCCAGGCCAACATGGACCCGGCCCACCGCGACCGCATCGCCTTCGTGCGCGTGGCCTCGGGCCGCTTCGAGCGCGGCATGAACCTCAAGGTGGTGCGCTCGGGCAAGACGCTGCGCCCCAACAGCGTCGTGACCTTCATGAGCCAGAAGCGCGAGCTGCTGGACGAGGCCTTCGCCGGCGACATCATCGGCATCCCCAACCACGGCGTGCTGCAGCTGGGCGACACCATCACCGAGGGCGAGGCCCTGCAGTACACCGGCCTGCCCTTCTTCGCGCCGGAAATGTTCCGTGCCGTGGAAGTGGCCGACCCGCTCAAGACCAAGCAGCTCAAGGCCGGCCTGCAGCAGCTCGGCGAGGAGGGCGCCATCCAGGTGTTCCGCCCCATCGCCGGCAGCGTGCTGCTGCTGGGCGCCGTGGGCCAGCTGCAGTTCGAGGTCGTGGCCCACCGCCTGGAGCACGAGTACGGCTGCAAGGCGCGCATCATGCCCAGCCGCTTCCAGGTCGCGCGCTGGGTGACCTGCGACGACCCCACCGAGCTCAAGCGCTTCATCGACGCCAACGACCACCGCATGGCCTACGACGCCGTCGACGCGCCCACCGTGCTGGTGGAGTACGCGCCCGAGCTGCGCGCCATCGAAAGCAACTGGCCCAAGATCAAGTTCCATGCGCTGCGCGAGCACGCGGGGCTGGTGTTCCAGCAAAGGCTGGACGGCTGATCAACGCCCTGCTTCGGACGGTCTTGGGGTCATTCGCATGAGCAGGGCCCGCAGCGCCAGATCCAGCGCGGGCAGGTCATCGTGCAAGATGCTCCAGACCGTTTCAGCTGAAATTCCCAGATAGGCGTGCGCGACACGATTGCGCGTGGCAACGATCTGGCGCCACGGTACATCCGGCGCCATTCCTCGGACGACCTCGGGCACATGGGTCGCCGCTTCGCCGATGAGTTCAAGGTTGCGCAGGATCGCGTCGTAGCGCATGGCGTCTGCCGTCAGCGTGGCGCCGGTCAAGGCCGCCGAATAGGCCCGCGCCCTGCCGCAAAACTCGATCATGTCCTCGACGTAAAGGGCAGCGTCGCGCTCAAACATGGATGGCGTCGCGCTCCACGAATGGCCGCAGCCGTTCTCGCAGGGCCGTCTCGACGACCAGGTCGACCGGCCGATGCAGCATGTCCTCCAGATAGAACTGGAGACCGAAATAACGCTTGGACGTGGCCGGCCCGTCGAAGGACACCAACAGGTCCACATCGCTGTCGGGTCGCGCCGTGCCTCGTGCCAGGCTCCCGAACAGCGCCAGTCGGCGAACGCCAAAGCGCTCGGCGAGCACGGGCTTGTGCTCGGCCAGCAGCTTCAGCAGCATTTCTCGGTCCATGCCCGGATGATGCAACGAAAGCTGCCCGCGTGGCCACTGACGGTGGTGCTTGCTGCGCGCGCCATGGCTTGCAGCATGAGGAAGTCCATGGAGCAACCCCAACGTCCTTCGCGGCTGCCCTTGAAGTGGCGAGCCAGGCCTGCGTCTAACATTTGGTGATGTCTTCGGTCACCCCGCGTTCCTGCCCCTCCTGCCATGACCGCATGGAGCGCCAGGTGCTGCCGGGCGTGTATGCGGGCGACGTCGAGATCGACGTCTGCTTCGCCTGCCACGGGTTTTGGTTCGACCACCTCGAGAGCCTGAAGCTCGCGCCGCGCGCCATCGCTCTGCTCTTCAAGGCCATGCACCAGCACCAGGACGCCGCGCGGCTGCCGCTGGCCGAGCGGCTGGACTGCCCGCAGTGCCGCGTGACGCTGGTGCAGGGCTTCGATGTCGTGCGCGGCGGCCGCTACATCACGCACCGCTGCCCGCAGCAGCACGGGCGCTTCAGCAGCTTCGCGTCGTTCATGATCGAGAAGGGCTTCGTGCGCCAGCTCACGCGGCCAGAGATCGCCGACATCGCGGCCAAGGTGGGTGTCATCCACTGCAGCAGCTGCGGCGCGCCGGTGGACCTGCGCCGCGAGGACGCCTGCTCGCACTGCCGCTCGGCGCTGTCGCTGCTGGACCCGCAGGCGGTGGAGAAAGCCCTGCAGCGCCTGGGCACGGCCGCGAGCGCCGCCCCCATGCCGCCAACGGCCGTGGCCGACGCGCTGGTGGCCATGGCACGCGAGCAGTCCCGCCTCGAACGCGAGCGCCCACCGCTCTCCGGGGGGAGCCTGGGCGTCGCTGGCGCCGTGATGTCCGTGGACCTGCTGTCGGTCGGGCTCAGCCTGGTCAGCCGGCTCTGGGACGACTGAGAACGCACCCGCCATGAAACCGCCCGCCCACTTCGACCGCGCCCTGGCCTTGCATCGCGAGGGCCGCCTGGCCGAGGCCGAGCCGCTGTACCGCCGTGTGCTGCGCAGCGCACCCACGCACTTCGACACCCTGCACCTGCTGGGCGCCCTGTGCGGCCAGACCGACCGCTTCGACGAGGCCCTGCAACTGCTGCAGCGGGCGCTGGCGCAAAAGCCCGACAGCGCCCCGGCGCTCAACAACCTCGGCAACACGCTGGGCAACCTCGGCCGCCACCGCGAGGCGGTGCAGGCCTTCGAGCGCTCGCTGGCCGTGCGGCCGGACGACGCCAAGGCCCTGCGCAACCGCGGCACCAGCCTGCGCGCGCTGGAGCGGCCCGAGGAGGCGCTCGCGAGCTTCGACGCCGCGCTGGCCCTGCAGCCGGACTACCCCGAAGCCCTCATCGGGCGCGCCGAGGCGCTGCTGACCCTGCACCGGCGCGCCCAGGCCATCGAGGCCTTCCAGAAGGCCCTGCCGCTGGGCAAGGACGTCGACCAGATCCGCTATGCGCTGGCCTCGCTCGGCGTGGGCGAGGCGCCGTCCAGCGCGCCGCCGGCCTATGTCGAGGCGCTGTTCGACATGTATGCGCACAACTTCGACCAGCACCTCGTGCAGCGCCTGGCCTACCGCACGCCGGAGCTGCTGGTGGCCGAGCTGCGCGCGGCTCAGCCGCCGGAGTCAGCCTGCATCATCGACCTCGGCTGCGGCACCGGCCTGTGCGGGCCGCTGCTGCGCCCGCTGGCGCGCCAGCTCGTGGGCGTGGACCTGTCCGGCCTGATGCTGGCCAAGGCGCGCGAGGGCGGCGCCTACGACGAGCTCGTGCACGGCGACGTGGCCGCCACGCTGGCCGCGCGGCCGCTCGCCTTCGACATCGCCGTGGCAGCGGATGTGTTCGTCTACATCGGCGACCTCGCCGCCGTGTTCACCGCCGCGGCCGCCGCCGTTCGCCCGGGCGGCCTCTTCGCCTTCTCGGTGGAAGCCTGCCAGGACGACGCCGGGGACTTCCGGCTCGGGGCGACGCGCCGCTACGCCCACGCCCTGCCCTACCTGCAGCGCCTGGCAGCTGCGCATGGCTTCACGGTCGAGCGCACGCAGCACAGCGTCATCCGCAAGGAAAGCGACGAAGGCGTCGCCGGGCTGCTGCTGGTGCTGCGCCGCGCCTGACCCCGCGGCAGCAAGACGCGTCAGCAGGACGCGCCGAGCCAGCGGCCGGTGGACAGCATGCGCTGGTCCATCTCCGGGCCGCCCACGGCCTGGCCCGTGCGGCCATCCACGGCGTTGCCGCGGCCGTTGAGCTCCAGCCGGTAGCTGGTGGGCCCGTAGCTGGCCGTGAAGCGGCCCTGCGTCAGGCCACCGCCGCCGGTGCGGCAGGCGTAGCTGCCCGCGGCCTCGCTCGCGTCGAGCTTGCTGGCATTGACCTCGCAGGTCCACGGCCCCGAGTTGCTCAGCGACTGCTCGAGATAGCGGGCCAGGTCGATGCGCGACTGCGCTGGCGTGAGGCAGGCCTGGCGCTCGCTGGCCTGCGCCTTGTCGAGCTCGGCCTTCTGCGCGTCGGTCAGGCCGCTGCGCACCTTGGCGCGCAGCGCCTGCAGCCCGGGCTTGAGGGACTGGCCATTGATCCAGATCTCGCTGTCGGACGACCACAGGCCGGGCTTGACCTCGATGACGGGCGCGGCGCTGGCAGCGGTACCGAGGCCGAGCAAGGCGGTGAATGCAGACAAGCCAAGGGCGACACGGCGGCAGGACGGGAACACGGGCATGGAAATGACGGGGCGTTGGAAGGACACGGCGCGCATTGCAGCAGCATCACGGGGCGCGTGACATCCCTCGGTTGCATCCGGTTTCGCATCGACGCGGCCACGCCACAGCGCGCGCGCTGCGATGATGCGCGCCTCCCCTTCCCGCCACACCGCCCCCGATGAGCAAGCGACTCCATCCCCTGGCCCTGGGCGCCGCCCTTGCCGCTTTCGCCGCCACCGCGCAGGCCGCGCCCGAACTCGAAACCGTCGTCGAAGGCCTCAAGACGCCCTGGGCCGTCGCCTTCCTGCCCGACGGCCAGCTCCTCGTCACCGAGCGCGACGGCGCGATGCGAACGGCCAAAGCCGGCGGCAAGCCCAGTGCACCGATCGCCGGCGTGCCCGCCGTCGTGGCTGAAGGCCAGGGCGGCCTGCTGGACGTGGTGCTGGACAGCGACTTCGCGCGCAACCGCACGATCTACTTCTGCTACGCCGAGCCCAGCGCCGACAAGAAGACCAACAGCACGGCACTGGCCCGCGCGCGCCTGAGCGAGGACAGCAAGCGGCTCACCGAGGTGAAGGTCATCTTCAGCCAGTTGCCGAAGGCCGACGCCAAGCACCACTTCGGCTGCCGCATCGCCGAGGCGCCGGACGGCAAGCTCTTCCTGAGCCTGGGCGAGCGCTTCAAGGGCATGCAGAGCGCGCAGACGCTGGACAACCACCTCGGCAAGATCGTCCGCGTGAACAAGGACGGCAGCGTGCCAAGCGACAACCCCTACGTGAACACGCCCGGCGCCCTGCCCGAGATCTGGAGCTACGGCCACCGCAACTCGCAGGGCCTCATCATCGACGCGCAGGGGCGCCTGTGGGAGCACGAGCACGGCCCGCAGGGCGGCGACGAGCTCAACCTCATCAGCCCGAAGCTCAACTACGGCTGGCCCGTCATCACCTACGGCGAGAACTACGGCGGCGGCAAGATCGGCGAGGGCATCGCGGCCAAGGCGGGCATGGAGCAGCCCGTCGTGAAATGGGTGCCCTCCATCGCCCCGGCCGGCCTCGTGCGCCTGAAGAGCGCCAAGTACGGCCCCGCCTGGCAGGGCAGCTTCTTCATCGGCTCGCTCAAGTTCGGCCACCTGGAGCGCGTGAAGCTCGACGCCGACAACCGCCCCGCCGAGCAGGAGCGCCTCTTCCCCGACGCCGGCCGCATGCGCGACGTGCGCGAGGGGCCCGACGGGCTGCTCTACCTCGTGCTCGAAGGCCACGGCAAGGTCGTGCGCGTGAAGCCCTGATGCGAAACCCCGGCTGAGTCTGCGACCATCGGCCCCGCAAGGGAGATGCCGATGTTCGTCAACAAGATCCGCCACCTCGCGGCCGTGCTGTGCACGGCTGCAGCCGCCACCCACGCCGCCCCGCTCACGCCCGCCGAACTCCCCCCGGCCGCGCGCGACTGGCTGCCGTGGGCGCTGCAAGGCCAGCCGCCGCTGGGCTGCCCGGCTGGCGCCGCCGAGGGCGAGGCACCGGTGTGCGTGTGGCCGGGTCGGCTGCAGCTGACGGCCTCGGCGCGTGAGGCCACGTTCCGCCTGGAGGTGCAGGTGTTCGGCGCGCCCGCGCGCGTGGCCCTGCCCGGCGAGGCGGGTGCGTGGCCGCAGGACGTGAAGGCCGGCGGCAAGGCGCTGCCCGTCGTCGAGGCCGACAACCGCCCCGGCGTGTGGCTCACGCCGGGCGCGCATGTGCTGGAGGGCCGCATCGCCTGGGGCGAGGCCATGCCGCAGAACCTGGCCGTGCCCGCCGGGCTCGCCGCCATCGTCGTGACCAGCGACGGCGCCACCCAGACCCGCGCGCCCGACGGCGATGGACGCATCTGGCTGCGCGCCGTCGCCAGCCCCGCCGAGGCAACGGACAGCCTCAGCGTGCAGACCGTGCGCCTGGTGGACGACGACCAGCCGCTGATGGTGACGACCGCCTTCGAGCTGCGCGTGGCGGGCCGGGCCCGCGCGGTCGAGCTGCCCCTGGCCGTGCTGCCGGGGCTGCGCGCCGTGGAGCTCAACAGCCCGCTGCCCGCGCGGCTGGCCGAGGACGGCCGCCTCGTCGTGCAGGCGCGCCCCGGCAACTGGCACCTGGAGCTGCGCGCGCGGTTGAGCACGCCTGTCCAGGCCCTCAAGCTGCCCGATGGCGCCCGCGAGGAAGAGGTGTGGGTGGTGAAAGCCCAGCCGGGTCTGCGCCTCATCCGCCCCGAAGGCCCGGCCGGCGTGGACCCGCGCCAGGTCGAGATGCCCGAGGCCTGGCGGTCGCTGCCGGCCTTTCGCCTCAAGCCGGGCGAGACGCTCAAGCTCACCGAACTGCAGCGCGGCAATGCCAAGCCCGCGCCGGACGCCTTGCGCCTGAACCGCCGGCTGTGGCTGGACTTCGACGGCCAAGGCCTGACCGCCCATGACCGCTTCGAAGGCCAGCTCACGGCCAGCTCACGCCTGGACATGCCCGCGCCCGGCCTGCTCGGCCGTGCGGCATTGCAGGGCCAGGACCAGCCCATCACGCGCCTGAGCGCCAACGGCCCGGCCGGCTTCGAGGTGCGCGAGCGCGACACCCGCGTCGAGGCCGACAGCCGCTGGCCCAGCGGCACCGCCCTGCCGGCCAGCGGCTGGGCCGTCAGCGTGAACGCCCTGCGCGCCCAGCTGCAACTGCCGCCGGGCTGGCGGCTGCTGCATGCCCAGGGCCCGAGCCGGGCCGAGGGCGCCTGGGTGGCGCTGTGGACGCTGTGGGACTTCTTCTTCGTGCTGCTCGCCGCGCTGGCGGCCTACCGGCTGCTGGGCTGGCGGGTCGGCGCGCTGCTGGCCGTGGCCCTGGCGCTGACTTGGCACACGCCCGGCAGCCCGCCCGCGGTGCTGTGGTTTGCGCTGCTGGCACTGACGGCCCTGGCGCAGGTGCTGCCCGCCGGGCGCGTGCAGGCGGCGTTCGCGCGCGGCCGCATCGCCGTGGCGGTACTGCTGGGGCTGGTGCTGCTGCCGTTCGCGGTGGACCAGGTGCGCGAGTCGATCTACCCGAGCCTGGAGCAGGTCGGGCACCAGACCGGCCTGCCGGCGCTGGAAGTTGCCGCACCGGCGCCGGCGGTGATCGAGGAGCGGGTTGCGTCGTCCCTGAAGTCCAAGGCGCCGCCCGAGCCGCGCGACCGGATGATGTCCTATTCGACCAGCAATGAGCTGGCGCGCGTGGACCCCAACGCCCGCGTGCAGACCGGCCCCGGCCTCCCCACCTGGACCTGGCGCAGCCATGTGCTGACGTGGAGCGGGCCGGTCACGCCGGAGCAGACGCTGCGGCTGTGGCTGCTGCCGCCCTGGGCCACGGCGCTGATGAAGCTCACGGGCCTGGCGCTGCTGGCCCTGGCGCTGACCGTCGTGGCCGGCATGCGGCCGCCGCGGCTGCGCCCGGTGCCCGCCGGCGGGGCCGCGGCCGCGCTGCTGCTGGCGCTGCTTGTCACACCGACACCGAGCGAAGCGACCACCCCCGTGGCCCCGGCGGGCCGCCCCGCGGCGGCCGACACTGCCGACACCGGCCGAGCCGCCTGGCCCAGCGGCGCCCAGCTGGAGGCGCTGCGCAGCAAGGTCGCCGCCCCGCCGGACTGCCTGCCGCGCTGTGCGGAGCTGGCGCGGCTGATGGTGAGCGCGGCCGGCGCCAGCGTGCAGCTGCGCGCCGAGATCCACGCCCAGGCGCTGGTGGCCGTGCCGCTGCCCGGCCAGGGCAACGGCTGGCAGCCGGGCAGCGTCACGCTGGACGGCCAGCCCGCCGCCGTGCGGCGCAACGAGCAGGGGCAACTGCTCGTGGCCGTGCCGCCGGGCGTGCACCAGGTCGTGCTGACGGCCGATGTCGGCAGCGCCGCCGGGCTGGACATCGCCCTGCCGCTGCCGCCCCGTGCGCTGCAGGCCGACCTCAAGGGCTGGACGCTCGCGGGCCTGGACCCGCGCGGCCAGAGCACCGGCGCGATCACGCTCAGCCGCGAGCCCGTGGCCGGCAGCGCCCGCGCCGAAGACGCCGGCACCCAGCGCGACGCCCTGCCGCCCCTGGTGCGCGTGGACCGCCAGCTGCAGCTCGGCCTGCGCTGGCAGGTCACGACGCACATCGAGCGCCTGGCCCCGAGCCGCGCGCCGCTGCGCGTGAGCTGGGCGCTGCTGCCGGGCGAGGCGGTGAGCGATGCCCGCGTCACCGTGGACGGCAGCACCGCCAGCCTGCAGCTCGGCGGCGAGGACGCGGCCGACGTGGACAGCAGCCTCAAGCCGTCCGACACGCTGGCCCTCGTGGCAACCCAGGAGCCGAACCAGGTCGAGCGCTGGATGCTGGACGCCTCCACCCAGTGGCATGTGGACGCCAGCGGCCTGGCCGCGACCGCGCTGCAGCAGGACGGCCGCTGGCTGCCCGAGTGGCGCCCCTGGCCCGGCGAGACGCTCAAGCTCGCCGTTCGCAAGCCCGCCGGCGTGGCCGGCCAGACGCTGACGCTGGACAGCGCACGCACGGCTGTGACGCCGGGCGAGCGCAGCACCGACCTGACACTCGCCCTGAAGCTGCGCGCCAGCCTCGGCGGCCCGCAGCGCCTGGCCCTGCCGGCCGGCGCCGAGCTGCTGAGCGTGTCGCTCAACGGCAGCACGCTGCCGCTGCAGTTGCGCGACGGTGCGCTGACATTGCCGCTGACGCCGGGTGAGCAGCAGGTCGAGGTGCGCTGGCGCGAGCCGGCCGGCATGGGCCTGGTGTGGCGCCACGACGGCCTGGCCCTGGGCCTGCCGGGCGTCAACGACGCGCTGACGCTGAACGTGCCCGAGGACCGCATCGTGCTGGCCGTGGGTGGCCCGCTGATGGGCCCGGCCGTGCTGATCTGGGGCGTGCTGGCCGTGGTGCTGGTGCTCGCGTGGTTCGTGCCGCGCGGCCTGCCCGGCGTGATGGCGCGGCCGGCGTGGCTCATCCTGGCGCTGGGCGTGGCGCCGGTGTCGCTCGGTGCGCTGGGCGTGCTGGCCGGCTGGTTCGCGCTGCTGGAGGCGCGCCGGCGCTGGGCGCAGGCCGTGCCGCAGGCGGCGCGCTGGCAGCGCGTGGGCATGCAGTTGCTGATCGTGATGTGGACCCTGCTGGCCATCGGCTCGCTGCTGGACGTGCTGCGCACCGGCCTGCTGGGCTACCCCGACCTGCTCGTCGCCGGGCCGGAGTCGACCTCGCAGCTGCTGAGCTGGTTCTCCGACCGCTTCACCGACCGCACGGCCAGCGCCTGGGTGCTGAGCGCCCCCACCTGGCTGTACCGCGCGCTGATGCTGGCCTGGGCGCTGTGGCTGGCGGTGTCGCTGCTGAAGTGGGTGGGCTGGGCCTGGCGCTGCTTCAGCGAAGGCGGCGCGTGGCCCGCGCGGCCGGCCGACGCGCCCGCAGCCCCCGAGCAAAAGGAGACCCCGTGATCGACCACCTGAGCCTCACCGTCGGCGACCACGCGGCCAGCAAGGCCTTCTACCGCGCCGCCCTGGCGCCGACGGGGCATGACCGCCTCGTCGAGCTGCCGGCCGCGCCGGGCCAGGCCTCGGGCAGCACCGGCTTCTGCCATGCCGACGGCAGTGATCTGTGGATCCGCCAGGGCGAGGTGATGCGACCGCCGCTGCACCTCGCCTTTCGCGTGCCGACCCGCGCTGCGGTGGATGCCTTTCACGCCGCCGCCCTGGCCGCGGGCGGCCGCGACAACGGCGCCCCGGGCCTGCGGCCGCAGTACCACCCGCACTACTACGGCGCCTTCGTGCTGGACCCGGACGGGCACAACATCGAGGCGGTCTGCCACGAAGCGGACCCCGTGCAGTCCTGAAGTTCGGCCTGGGACCGCACCACGGCCGTGTAGCGCGCCACGTTGAGCAGACGCAGGAAGCCCCGGCAGGCACGCCCCGCCTGCCGTGCGCTCGGATAGGGCCCCAGCAGCCGCGCGGGAAGCCGCCCTTGGGCATCGGTCACTTCGACCCAATGCGGGCCCTCGGCTTCGGTGCCAGGCGGGCACCGGGTGCTGTCGTGTTGCATGCTGTCCTCTCGGGCCCCGGCCCCGCTGGCCTCGGTGGGACGGCTGCCGGCGGCATGCACGCCAGTCTGCGACCCCCGCGTGAGGCCCGTGCGACGCCCGTGAAGCGGGCGTGAAGTCCCCGCGCGCCGCGCAGGGGTGGGCAGGCCCGGGTAGGCTCACGGCATGAGCAGCACCGCCCTTCTTTCCCTCGTGCCCCTGGGCATGCCCTGGCCCACGCTGGACCCTTTCCTCTTCTGCGTCCACCACGACGACGCCTACCCGCGCGGCAACGGCCGCTACGGGCCCGACGCAGCCCTGCTGCGCGGCCGCCAGATCGGGGCCGATTTCTCGGGCCAGGCCGGCTGGAGCATGTACCACGGCGAACAGGTGCCGGGCTTCCCGGCGCACCCGCACCGCGGCTTCGAGACGGTGACGCTCGTGCGCCAGGGCCGCATCGACCATTCCGACTCGCTCGGCGCCGGCGCACGCTTCGGCGGCGGCGACGCGCAGTGGCTCACCGCCGGCCGCGGCATCGTGCATGCCGAGATGTTCCCGCTGCTGCGCGACGACGCGCCCAACCCGCTGGAGCTGTTCCAGATCTGGCTGAACCTGCCGGCGGCCAGCAAGATGGTGGCGCCGCACTTCACGATGTTCTGGTCGCAGGACATCCCGCGCCATCGCTTCCTGGACGACGCGGGCCGCGCGACCGAGGTCGCCTGCATCGCCGGCAGCCTGCCCGGCGGCCCGCCGCCGCTGGCGCCGCCGCCCGACTCCTGGGCCTCGCGGCCCGAGGCCGATGTGGCCATCTGGACACTGCGCCTGGCGCCGGGCGCGCGCTGGGTGCTGCCCGCTGCGGCCGGCGAGCGCACACGCCGCATGCTGTACTTCTTCGGCGGCAGCACGCTCGCCGTGGACGGGCAGCCGGTGGCCGTCAAGCACGGCATGGAGCTGCGCGCCGGTGCCGCGGTCACGCTGGTCAATGAGGGCGGCGAGCCCGCCGAGCTGCTGATGCTGCAGGGCCGCCCCATCGGCGAGCCGGTGGCGCAGTACGGCCCCTTCGTGATGAACACCCAGCAGGAGCTGCAGCAGGCCTTCGAGGACTACCGCCGCACCCAGTTCGGCGGCTGGCCCTGGGGCGACGCGGCCCCCGTGCACGGGCAGGAAGGCGGCCGGTTCGCCCGCCATGCCGATGGCCGCATCGAGCGCTTCCCGTCCGAGGAACCCACCCCCTGACCGCCGCGGGGCACGCCATGAGCCACCTTCCCCCCTACACCCCCGAGACCCTCTCCCGCGCCGAGGCCGACGCGCTGCCCGGTGCCACCGTGCTGGAGTTTGGCGCCAACTGGTGCAGCATCTGCCAGGGGGCCACGCCCTCGATCGCCCAGGGCCTGGCGGCCCGCACCGGGCTGCGCCATCTGCGCATCGAAGACGGCCGCGGCAGGCCGCTCGGGCGCGCCTACGGCATCAAGCTGTGGCCCACCCTCGTGGTGCTGCAGGACGGGCGCGAGGTGGCGCGCGTGGTGCGGCCCCAGGCGCCCGAGGATGTGCAAGTGGCCCTTGCCGCCCTGGCGGATTGACGGGCGAAGGCGTGGAACGCGGGGAAGGTGGGGAAGGCTGCTAACGCGCCGGTGGCACGCCGAAGTCCAGGTCCGCCGCGGCGACCACGGTGTTGCGCCGCCCGGGGTAGGAAAGCCACTGGATGGCGGCGTTGAGGTCCTCGACGATGGACGCTGCCTGCACGCACCGGCCGGGCCCGAGGTCCAGGTCCATCGTCGTGTGGCCGTCGGCGATAAGCGTGAGATCGAAGCCCCGCTCCAGCGCCCCGTAGGCCGTCGCCCGGATGCACCAGTTGCTGGCCGCGCCGGCCAGCACCAGGTGGCTGACACCCAGCCGGTCCAGCTCCGCGAGCAGCGGGGTGGACTCGAAGGACGAGTTGAACCCCTTGTGGATGAGCGCCTCGCCCTCGCGCGGCTGCAGCTCCGGCACCCACTGCCAAGCCGGCGTGCCGGCCTGGAGTTCGTCGTCCTGGTGCTGCACCCAGAGCACCGGCACGCCCTGCGCGCGGGCGCGCTCCACGGCGGCCGCGATGTTCTTCACGACCACATCGCGCTGCCAGGCCTGGGCCACCACGCCGGTCTGCACATCCACCACCACCAGCGCGGTGGCTGAACCGGGTCGGGTCGACATGGGGGGCTCCTTGCTACGTTGCGGCGGCCGGTGGGGCCAGGAAGCCGCAGCATACGGCGCCAAGCCCCGCCTCAGCCACCCTGCTGCTGCAGCTGATAGTCCCGCAACGCGCGGGCCAGCGCCTGCTGGCGGGCACCGGGCGGGAGCTGGCGGGCAACCTGCTCGAAGCGGGCGACGTTGCCGGCATTGAGGAAAGGGCGGATGTTCTCGGCGACGGACTGCGCGGCCTGCCAGCCGCCGGTGTGCACGAGGCCGACGAACAGGTCGTCATAGCCGCTGTTCAGGCCCAGCTGCTGCCACTGCTGCAGCACAGGGTAGGCCTTGGCCAGCAGCACGGCGTCGTAGGTGCGGGACAGCGCCGAGACCGCGGCCGCCACCGTGTCGCTGGCCGGCGGCAGGCGGGCGGCCAGGGCCAAGGCGGCGGCCTGCACGTGGCCGTCGGGGAAGGCCAGCAGTTCGCGCGCCCAGGCGGCCTGCTCGGCCGGGCTGCCCTGCGCGGCCAGGCGGTCGAGCTGCTGCAAGAGCAGGCCCACCACCTCGAAGTGTTCGTCCAGCCCCTCCCCGCGCGTGAGGCGGCAGCTGTCGGCCGCGTAGCAGCGGGTCAGGGTGCGCAGGGCCTGCGACGGCGTCGCCTGGCCGAGCGAGGCGACCGCCGCGGGTGGGACGGCCTGCGCCGCGGCGGCCAGCGGGCCGCCAGCCGCGTTGGCGCTGCCGGGCAAGGCGGGGGCTGGCGTGGCCCCCACCGCCGTGGGCGCCGGCAGCACCGAAGGCTCGAGGGGCGCCGCGCCGCCCCACAGCAGCCATGCCGCACCCAGGGCCGCCGTGGCGGCCGCCGCGAGCACCGGTGCGCGCTTCATGGGCCGCCCGCCTCAGGGCTGCAGGGCCACGAAGGCCGAGGCCGGCCAGCGGTTGGTGCGGCAGTAGGCCGCATTGCCGCTGCGGGCGAGGCAGGCGTTGACCAGCGCGCTGCCGAACGGCCCGTAGACATCGGTCTCGGCCGCCCCGTTGCGCGTCACGGTCTCGGTGCAGTGGAAGCGGTGCGCCAGGGAGCGCGCCGCGCCGCGCGGGCAGTCGCCGTTGCCCGTGGCCGCCGCCGCCAGGGCCTTGGACCAGATCGGCAGCGCGAGTGCCACGCCGTCCACCACCGTGGCGCGGTTGGCGGTGCAGACCGCGCCGCCGCCGGCGTCCACGCAGGCCTGCTGGGCAGCGGCGGTGAAGGGCCCGTAGGTCTGGCTGGCGCTCATGCACTGGCGCAGGTGGTTGTCGTAGCGCGTGCCGTTGGGGCAGTGCGCCTGCCTCGCCGCCGACGGGGGCGACGTGGCCACGGCCCAGTTGGCCAGCGTGGAAGCGGGGTAGAGGTTGCCGGCAAAGATCCAGCCGTCACGCAGCACGCCGTCGGTGTGCGTGTACTCGACGCGGTAGTACAGGTTGTTGGCCGAGGCGGTGCCGAACACCTCCTTCACCTGCACCGGCGTGCCCGCCGGGATGGCGACGAGCAGCGCGCCGCCGGGCGTCGCGCGCATGTTGAGGTTGGGCACGACCTTGACCCAGTCGCCCGCATACGCGATGGCACCCGGCCCCGTGGGTGCCGCGCCCGCCGCGATGCCGGCATGCGTGGCGGCGGTGCCGGCGTCGATCCAGCCATCGGTGAGGGCGCCGTTGACGAGGGCGCGGATGCGGTACAGGCGCGTCTGCTGCACGGCGCCGCTGACCATGAAGTCCAGCACCTGGTAGGTGCCGGCCGCGGCCTGGCCCAGCACCATGCCGTCGGGCGCGGAGCGCAGGTCCAGCGGGCGCTGCGTGGCGATGGCGCTGGCCAGCGACTGCAGGCCCGGCACCTGCGCGCGGCAGAGCTGGTGGCGGTTGTGGTCGACCCGGGCAAAGCCCGCCGTCTGCGCCACGTAGACCTGCGTGATGCTGCCCTCCTCGTAGGCGGCGCGGCCGGCCAGGCAGGCGGCGTCGCGCACGTCGTCCACGCACTCCAGCGTGCTGCCATTGAGCACGCAGGCGGCGCTGCCCACCTGCAGCAGCTTGCCGGCCTCCACCATGCCGCCCACGGGCACCGGGCAGCTCGGCCCGCCGTCCATCAGGCAGGCGACGTCGATGCCGGCGGCCTTGTTGAGGTCGGCCACGTCGGGCAGCCACAGGCGGTTGTCGTAGTTGTCGCGGTAGCCGTTGTCCTTGGCCACGTTGACGTCGGCCGTGTTCTGCCAGCGGCAGACCTTGCCCGGGCCGCCGTTGTAGGCCGACCAGGCCGAGCGCGCACGGCCGCGCCAGTACTCGTCGACCTGCGCGGTGGTGCCGGTGGGCGTGGTCACGCCGCCCAGGCAGGCCGCCGGTGCCGACTCCCACGCCGCGTAGTAGATGTCGATGGCGTAGGTGAAGTTCTGCATCATGTTCCAGCCCTTGCCTTCCTGGAGCTGGACGAAGTGATAGCGGTCGTCGACCTGCATCATCCCGTGGCCGTGGCCGCTGTCGCCGCGCATCATCTTCAGCGCATAGGGCTGGCCGGCGGAGAGCTGGGCGTCGCGGTAGTGCGACCAGAACGTCTCCTGGCGCAGCAGGGCGTAGGTGCCGCGCTGGAAGGCCTCGAGCTCGCGCGCCGACACCGCCGGCTTGCGCGAGCGCAGGTAGCGGTCGCTCGCGTCGCGGATGACCGGGTACATGGACTGCATGTAGCGCTGGCGCTCGACGGTGAGGCTGCTGGCCGCATCGTTGAAGACGACGCCGCTGTAGTTGCCACGCACGAAGCTGTCAGGGCCGAAGGCCGAGGCGTCGCAGCCCGAGGGCGCGCGGCCGTGCGTCCAGGTGCCGCCGACCTTGTTCGTGCAGGCCCAGTCGGCGGGTGTGGCGGTGTAGGCGGCCTGCGCGCTGCCGGCCAGGCCGAGCAGCAGGGCGATGAAGGCGTGTCGCATCGTCGTCTCCTCAGGCGGTGGCGCGGCGGCGCGCCGCGATGGCCAGCAGGCCGGCCAGCATCAGGGCGACGCTGCCGGGTTCGGGCACGGCGGCCACGTCGCCCACGCGCACGGCCCAGGCCTGCGCGAGCGTGTCGGTGGCGAGCTGGTCCTGGGCGCCCATGCCCATGAAGAAGGCCAGCGCCCAGCCCGGCTCGCTGGCGGTGCCCGTCCAGAACACGGGGCCGACGGCGTTGGCCGGGTCCACGAGGCCGCTGAAGCTGCCGGTGTGCACGAGGCCCGCGGCTGTGTTGCCCAGGCTCGCGTGGTAGAGGTGGCCGAGCTCGGTGTTGGCACCGGCGTTGTTCTGCCCGATGTCGGTGGAGCCGTCGTCGGCGTAGTCGAGCTGCAGGGCGATGCCGTTGACCGGCGCCACGCTGGGCAGCCGCCAGTCGTCGAAGCCGCCGAACTCCAGCGCTGCCGCCCACTGCAGCGCGTCGGCCTGGGTGCGCAGGCCGCCAAGCGCGGCGTCGGCCAGCCACGTGAGGTTGGTGGCCGTGTCGTAGACCATGGTGCCGTTGGCGCGGGGCAGCAGGTCGGCGTGGGCCGGGCCGAGCGACAACAGGCCGGCGGCCAGGCCGGCAAGCAGCGTCTTCTTCGTCATGATGGGTGGCGAGCGTGTCGCGAGAGCTGAAGGCGGCACGCATGGTCTGCAAAACCACGGTGCACGGACCATCGGGTTAGTCCGCGGCCTGGCTGCCAAATCGAGCGGCACGCATAACCGCCGTGCATGTGGACTGCGAACGCGCCAAGACCTGCCGCCCCGGCGTCGGCGGGAGAATCGGGGGCCTGACGCCCCACCCCCCTAGTTCTTGGCCCTCAGGGCCCCCACTGCCCGCGCATGCCCATCGCCGACTGGTTCTCACCCGCCCAACTCTTCGGCTACGTCGCCTTCGTGCTCGGCGTCGGCTGCTTCCTGCAGACCGACGACCGGCGCTTCAAGTGGTTCATGGCGGGCGAGTGCGTGGCCTACGTGGCGCACTTCGCGCTGCTGGGCAACCCGACGGCGGTGGCCAGCTCGCTCATCTCCATGACGCGCTCGCTCCTGTCGCTGCGCACGCGCTCGCCCTGGGTGGCCGTGGCGGTGGTGGCCGCCAACATCGGCTTCGGGCTGGCCATCGCGCGCCAGCCCAGCGACTGGCTGCCGCTCACCGCCTCGTGCCTGGGCACCATCGCCCTGTTCACACTGCAGGGCGTGCCGATGCGGCTGCTGATGCTGTGCGGCACGGGGCTGTGGATCGCCAACAACGTGATCGCCGGGTCGATCGGCGGCACGGCGCTGGAGATCGTCATCGCGGTCATCAACCTGACGACGATCGCCCGCATGGTCAGGGCGGGCCGGGCTCAGCCGGCCGGTGCGCTCAACGATTCGTCGAGTAGTTGACCGGGAACCAGTCGTAGCCCTTGCCGTCGGCACGCAGGCGGCCGATGCCGGGGAAGCTGACGTGGGTCACCGCCACGTAGTAGCCGTCTTTGGCCGCCGCGGCATAGGCGGCCTCGCGCGCGGGGCGGGCGGTCTTGGGGTCGGAGTCGAACTGCACGGTCACTGTCGGGTCGGGGAACTGCACGGCCGCGACGTGCATCAGGTCGCCCCAGAACATCATCTTCTGGCCCTTGCTCTCGGCCACGTAGTTGGTGTGGCCGGGCGTGTGGCCGTAGGCCGGGAAGGCTTTCACGCCGGGCACGATCTCCACGCCGTCCTTGCTGCCATCAAACGGCTTGAAGCGGCCGGTGTCGGCAAAGCCCTTGACCAGCGCGGCCACGGCCTTGGCGCCGTCGCCACCCTTGGCGACCTGCTCGGGCGCCAGCCAGAAGTCGCTGTCGCGCTTGTCGATGCGCAGCGTGGCGTTGGGGAAGACGGTGCTGGATGCGCCGCCGATGTGGTCGCCGTGCATGTGGGTGATGACGATCTCGTCGACCTGCTCGGGCTTGTAGCCCGCCGCCTGCAGGTTGGCCAGCACGCGCCCGGCCGTCGGGCCGAAGAGGCCGGCGGTGCCGGTGTCCACGAGCACGACCTTGGCGCCGGTGTTCACGAGGTAGGCGTTCACCGAGGTCTCCAGCGGCACGCCGAGGTAGGCATGCTGCAGCGCGCGCAGCGTGTTGGCGGGGGGCTGCTGCAGCAGCTTGTCCACCGGCAGGTCGATGGTGCCGTCGGACAGGGCGGTGATCTCGAAGTCGCCCAGCTGCACGCGGTACCAGCCTGGCGCCTGACCCTTGAGCTGCGGGCCGGC
Source organism: Roseateles sp. (assembly GCA_016790285.1). Lineage (GTDB taxonomy): Bacteria > Pseudomonadota > Gammaproteobacteria > Burkholderiales > Burkholderiaceae_C > Pelomonas. Next base: position 115,952 of record JAEUPJ010000072.1, read on the forward strand.
GGCCAGCGCGGGAATGGCCAGGGCGGTGGCGAGGACGGCGGGAAGCAGGCGCTTGAGCATGGCGGGTCTCCGGGGGTTGGGATGAGGCGGCGCAGGATAGCGGCGTGCTGGCCTCCTTGCAGCCCCACGGGCACTTGTCCGGGAAGCGGACAGTGCACGGCGCGTCCGTTGACTGGTTTCCAGACAGCGATCGGGCGCCAGACGGCCAAAACGCGGGTTAGCTCGCAAGGGTTTGCCAGAGGTTTGCCCCGTGTTGGCGCGGGCATGGGTCTTGCGCTGAAGGGGGCTGGCACCCCAAGACATCAAACCAGGAGACAAGCCATGCCCCGACGCCTACCGGCGCCTTCGCCGCTGCATTTCGCCATCCTCGCCGCACTGGCCTCACTGGCCGGCGCGCTGCCCGCCCAGGCCCAGCAGGCCGCCTCGGCCGAGACGGCGGTGACGACGCTGGACACCGTCAAGGTCACGGCGCGCAAGCGGGAGGAGTCGCTGCAGGACGTGCCGGTGGCCGTCACGGCGCTCACCGCCGAGCAGCTGGACAAGCTCGCCATCAAGGACCTCGGTGACCTGCAGGGCCAGGTGCCCAATCTGACCATCTACGCCGCGCGCGGCAGCAACACCACCATCACCACCTTCATCCGCGGCGTGGGCCAGGCCGACCCGCTGTGGGGCGTGGACCCGGGCGTGGGCATCTACTTCGACGACGTCTACATCGCCCGCCCGCAGGGCGCGCTGCTGGACGTGTACGACGTGCAACGCGTGGAGGTGCTGCGCGGCCCGCAGGGCACGCTGTACGGCAAGAACACCATCGGCGGCGCGGTGAAGTACGTCTCCAAGCCCCTGCCCACCGCCACCGAGGGCGCCGTGACGCTGGCCGTCGGCAACTACGGCCAGGTCAACGCCAAGGCCGGCGTGGGCACGGCGGTGAGCGACGGCCAGCTGCGCTTTCGCATCGCCGGCGCCAGCCTGAACCGCGACGGCTACGGCCGCAACCTCACCGACGGCGGCCCCGTGAGCGACCAGGCCACCACGAGCGGGCGGCTGTCGATGGGCTGGTTCCCGACGGGGTCCAGCTTCAACGCCCAGGTGTCGGTGGACCGCACCGAGGACGCCTCGCACATGCGCGGCTTCCAGCGCCTGAACGTCAACCCCTTCGACCCGCTCAAGACGCCCGCCACCACGGGCCGCTACGACGTCGCCACCGGCATGCCCAATGCCAACCGCACGACGAGCGAGGGCGAGTCGCTGACGCTGAACTGGGGCCTCACGAGCGACTGGAGCCTGAAGTACGTCCTGGCCCACCGCGCCTCCGACACCAACACGTCCATCGACTTCGACGGCCTGCCCAACAAGATCGCCGACGTGCGAGCGGAGTACCACGACAGCTCGCAAAGCCACGAGCTGCAGGCCGCCTACGAGGGCCAGAACAGCTCGGGCGTGATCGGCCTGTACTACTTCGACGGCCGCGCCGGCGGCACGGTGCGCAACAACTTCTTCAACGCGAGCTTCGGCACCACCAACGGCCAGGTCTATACCGAAGGCAAGGCCGTGTTCGGCGACTGGAGCTGGCGCCTGACGCCGCAGTTCAGCGTCAGCACCGGCCTGCGCTACACCGACGAGACCAAGCGCGCCGTCGTGCTCAACCAGGCCTTTGCCAACGACAGCTTCAGCGGCACCCCCATCGCCGTGCCGGCCAACTTCGACAACAGCCGCTCGGTGACGAACACCTCGCCGCGCGTGTCCCTCGAATACAAGGCCAGCAAGGAGATCCGCCTCTACACGACCGCCTCGCGCGGCTTCAAGAGCGGCGGCTACAACATCCGCGCCAACACGCTGGCCTTCCCGACGTCCAGCAAACCCTTCGCCGACGAGAAGCTCGACTCGCTGGAGCTCGGGGCCAAGATGGTGCTGGACGGCGGGCGGCTGGAGCTCAACACCGCCGTTTTCCACAACAAGTACAAGAACGTGCAGCTCTCCGTGTTCACGAGCTACACCCAGGCCAACGGCCAGCCGGGCTTCTTCGGCGACTTCACCAACGCCGGCAAGGCCACGGTGCAGGGCGCCGAGGTCGAGTTCCTGTGGATGCCGAGCACGGCCTGGCGCCTGAGCGGCAACCTGGCCACACTGCACGCCAAGTACGACGAGTACATCGACCGCGGCGTCAACGTGGCCGACCAGAAGAAGTTCACCAACACGCCCAAGTTCCAGGCGAGCGCGAACATCGAGCACAACCTGCCGCTGGCCGTGGGCACGCTGCGCTCGCGCCTGGGCCTGTCCCACCGCAGCAAGGTCTACCCGACGACCGACCTGTCGGAGTCGCTGGCCCAGGATGCCTACACCCTCGTCAACGCGGGCCTGATCTGGGAGAAGGACAGCCGCCTGAGCTTCTTCCTGCAGGGCAGCAACCTCACCAACAAGGCCTACAAGACCGACGGCTACAACATCGCCGCACTCGGCGTGCTCAACGCCTACTACGGCCCGCCGCGCACCTTCACCATCGGTGGCACCTACAAGTTCTGAGGGCGGTGCCCTCGCGGCCTGGCGGGTCGCGGCCTGCCCTGCGACGAGCCGGGGCCACGCGTGAGTGCGCCCCTCATGCGTAGGGCGGGCCTGGACCCGCCACCACCGGCCGCGCTCCCGCGGTACATTGCCGCGGCCATGCCCCTGTCCAAAAACCAGACACCCGCCGCCCTCGACATCCCGCAGGACGTCGACGGCCTGCTGCGCCTGGCCGCGCAGTCGATGTTCGACGTGCTGGCCCGGTCCACCGAAGGGATGATGGTCGTGGACCGCAACCACCGCGTGGTGTGGATCAGCGACGGCTACAAGCGCTTCCTGCCGGCGCTCGGGTTCAACGACGAGCATGAGTTCGTCGGCAAGCGCGTCGAGGACGTCGTGCCCAACACGCAGATGCTGCAGGTGCTGGCCACCGGCAAGCCGGTGCTGGTGGACCTGCTCACCAACAAGGCGGGCACCTTCCTCGTGAGCCGGCTGCCGCTGCGGAACGACGCCGGCGAGGTGATCGGCGCGCTGGGCCTCGTGCTGCTGGATCACCCCGAGACGACCATGCAGCCGCTGATCCAGAAGTTCGGCCGGCTGCAGCAGGAGCTGGAGGACACCCGCCGCCAGCTCGCCGCGCAGCGCCGCCCGAAGTACACGATCGCGAGCTTCATCGGCGCGAGCCCCGCGGCGCTGGAGGTCAAGCGCCAGGCGCGGCGCGTGGCCCAGACCGACTCCACCGTGCTGCTGCTGGGGGAAACGGGCACCGGCAAGGAGCTGCTCGCCCACGCCATCCACTCCGCGTCGCGCCGCGCGCACCGGCCGCTGGTGAGCGTCAACATCGCCGCGGTGCCCGAGACGCTGCTGGAGGCGGAGTTCTTCGGCGTCGCCCCGGGCGCCTACACGGGGGCGGAGCGCAAGGGGCGCGACGGCAAGTTCAAGCTCGCGGACGGCGGCACGCTCTTCCTCGACGAGATCGGCGACATGCCGCTGGCGCTGCAGAGCAAGCTGCTGCGCGTGCTGCAGGAGCAGGAGGTGGAGCCGCTGGGCTCCAACACCGTGCTGCGCGTGGACGTGCGGGTGATCGCGGCCACCAGCCGCGACCTGGCTGCGATGGTGGCGGCCGGGAGCTTTCGCGCCGACCTCTACTACCGCCTCAACGTGCTGCCCATCCGCGTGCCGGCGCTGCGCGAGCGGCTGGACGACATCGAGGCCCTGGCCGAAGCGTTGGGCGAAGACATCGCCCGGCGCAGCGGCATGCCGCAGAAACTGCTGAGCCCCGACGCGCTGGAGTGGCTGGCCCGCCAGGCCTGGCCCGGCAACATCCGCGAACTGCGCAACACGCTGGAGCAGGTGAGCCTGATGAGCGACGACATGCAGCTGACCGCGGCTCATTTCCAGGGCGGCGCGGCGCTGCCGGTCGCCGCCGAGCCGCCCGCGCCCGAGGCGGCGCCCTTGCCGGCGCCGGCGCCCACGGTCACCACGGCCCAGGCTGTCGCCCCGCTGCCCGAACTCATCGAGGCCCTGGAGCGCGACGCCATCCGCCGCGCCCTGCAGGCCACCGGCGGCAACCGCATGGCTGCCGCCCGGCTGCTGCAGATCTCGCGCGCGTCGCTGTACGAGCGGCTGGCGAGGTGGCCGGAGCTGGAAGCGAAAGTCCAGGTTTCAGGCGACGCCTGAAATTCAGACACTCAGCGTCGCAAGAATCGAGCGCTAACCGCCCAAAACCTCGGGACAACCCGCACGAAAACCGTCCCCGGCGCCCCTTCCCCGCCGGGCACGACCCTTGCAAAAAGGGAAGACACCGTCTGCCGACAGAGCAGACCTGACGAACTTCAGGAGACAAGCCCATGCGCTTCATCACGCGTCGCTGCGCCCTCGCCGCGGTCACCCTCGCGGCGGCCCTGCCTGGCCCGACCCAGGCCGCCGGCAACGAGATCCGCATCGCCCACGTCTACAGCAAGACCGGCCCGCTGGAGGCCTACGGCAAGCAGACCCAGATCGGCCTGATGATGGGCCTGGACTACGCCACCGGCGGCACCATGATGGTGGGCGGCAGGAAGCTCGTCGTCATCGAGAAGGACGACCAGGGCAAGCCTGATGTGGGCAAGAGCCTGCTGGCCGCGGCCTATGGCGACGACAAGGCTGACATCGCGGTGGGCCCGTCATCCAGCGGCGTGGCGCTGGCCATGCTGCCCGTGGCCGAGGAGTACAAGAAGATCCTGCTGGTGGAGCCGGCCGTCGCCGACTCCATCACCGGCGACAAGTGGAACAAGTACATCTTCCGCACCGGCCGCAACTCCTCGCAGGACGCCATCGGCAACGCCGTGGCCTCCGACATCCCCGGGCTGAACATCGGCGTGCTCGCGCAGGACTACGCCTTCGGCCGCGACGCCGTGAAGGCCTACAAGGAAGCGCTCAAGAAGGCGAAGATCGTCCACGAGGAATACCTGCCCACCCAGACCACCGACTTCACCGCGGGCATCCAGCGCCTGGTGGACGCGCTGAAAGACAAGCCCGGCCCCAAGGTCATCGCCGTCGTGTGGGCCGGTGCCACGACGCCGTTCGGCGCGCTCGCGGCGCTGGACCTGCAAAAGCGCTACGGCATCGCCGTGGGTTCGGGCGGCAACATCCTGCCGGCCATGACGGCCTACAAGCAGTTCCCCGGCATGGAAGGCGCAACCTACTACTACTTCGGCATTCCGAAGAACCCGGTCAACGAGTGGCTCGTGGCCAACCACTACAAGCAGTTCAAGCAGCCGCCGGACTTCTTCACCGCCGGCGGCATGAGCGCCGGCATCGCGCTGGTGGAGGCCCTCAAGAAGACGGGCGGTGACACCGCCACCAACAAGCTCATCAAGACCATGGAAGGCATGAGCTTCGAGACGCCCAAGGGCAAGATGACCTTCCGCGCGGAAGACCACCAGGCGATGCAGTCGATGTACCACTTCCGCATCAAGGTGGACCCCGCCTTCCCGTGGGGCGTGCCGGAGCTGGTGCGGGAGATCAAGCCCGAGGAAATGGCGGTCCCCATCCGCAACAAGCGCTGAAGGCCCTCTCGACCGCTGAAGAAACAAGCCACAGAGACACAGAGGCACAGAGAGACTGCGCAGCCGCCGAGAGAAGCCCGCTTCTCTGTGCCTCTGTGCCTCTGTGGCTGTGTTGCAGGCCCTTGCCCGACAAGCCCGTGCTCGAAACCAAGAACCTCACCATCCGCTTCGGTGGCCATGTGGCCGTCGATGGCGTGAGCTGTGCCTTCCAGCCCGGCACGCTCACCGCCATCGTCGGCCCCAACGGCGCGGGCAAGACGACCTACTTCAACCTCATCTCCGGCCAGCTGCCCGCCAGCAGCGGCGAGGTGTGGCTGGACGGCGAGAACCTCACCGCGCTCGGCGCCCCGCAGCGCACGCGCCGGGGCCTGGGCCGCGCCTTCCAGCTCACGCAGCTGTTCGCCCACCTCACGGTGCTCGAGAACGTGCGCCTGGCCGTGCAGGCGCGCCGGGGCCTGGGCCTGAAGCTGCTGTCGGTGTGGCTGTCGCACCGCGACCTCATCACCGAGGCCGAAGCCATCCTCAAGCGCGTGCGGCTGGACCACCGCGCCACCGACTTTGCCGCCAGCCTCCCCCACGGCGACCAGCGCAAGCTGGAAGTGGCCATGCTGATTGCGCTCGACCCCAAGGTGTACCTCTTCGACGAGCCCACCGCCGGCATGAGCGTGGACGAGGTGCCCGTGGTGCTGGACCTGATCCGCGCGCTCAAGGCCGAGAAGAAGCACACGCTGCTGCTGGTGGAGCACAAGATGGACGTCGTGCGCGAGCTGGCCGACCGCATCATCGTGCTGCACCAGGGCAAGCTCGTCGCGGACGGCGACCCCGCCACCGTCATCGCCTCGCCCATCGTGCAAGAGGCTTACCTCGGGGTGGCCGCATGAACCTGCTGGAGTTGCACGGCGTTCACACCCACGTCGGGGCGTATCACATCCTGCACGGCGTGGACCTGGCCGTGCCCGTGGGCGAGGTGACCATGCTGCTGGGCCGCAACGGCGCGGGCAAGACCAGCACGCTGCGCACGCTGATGGGGTTATGGACGGCCAGCGCCGGCACCGTGACCTTCAAGGGCGAGGACATCACGAAGCTCGCCACACCCGACATCGCCGCCCGCGGCATCGCCTACGTGCCCGAGACCATGGGCATCTTCGGCGAGCTGACGGTGGCCGAGAACCTGCTGCTGGCGGCGCGCTCGGCCAAGCGGCTGGCGGACCTGGACGCGCAGCGGCTGGACTGGCTCTTCGGCCTGTTCCCGGCGTTGAAGACCTTCTGGACCCGCCCGGCGGGCAAGTTGAGCGGCGGGCAGAAGCAGATGGTGGCCATCGCCCGCGCGCTGGTGGAGCCACGAGAGTTGCTGGTCATCGACGAGCCAAGCAAGGGCCTGGCCCCGGCGATCGTGGCGAACCTGATCTCGGCGCTGCGGGAGCTGAAGGCGACGCGCACGACGGTGCTGCTGGTGGAGCAGAACTTTCGCGTGGCCGCTGAGTTGGGCGATTCGGTCGCCGTGATGGACGACGGCCGGGTGGTGCATCGGGGCGCCATGCGCGAATTGATCGAGGACGCGTCGTTGCAGCAGCGGTTGCTGGGGTTGTCGTTGGGGGCGCATCAGTGACTGCACTCGGGTCTTGGATAGGGGCTTTTGCTGAAAGCCTCAGCGCCTCACGAGTTGAAGTCAAGCGCCGCTCGGGCGGCGCGTCGGCCCGGCGTGGTGCCTTCACTGGTGAGCCCGGCGTGCAGCCGGCGTTAACCGGCGCGAAGGTGCGATGGATGGTGCCCGTGACAGAGACAGCAGCGAGAGCGCAGCGGCTCGCTTCGCCGCAGAGGCTGAGCGCGAGTTTTCGCGCGAGAGCCTTCGCCCAAGCCCGCTGGCGTGCGGTTGGCGCCTCTCTTTTGGTGACTTTTCTCTGGCAAGACAGAGAAAAGTTATTCGCCCGCCGGGGCGAACTCCCGGCACGGTGCACCGAGCTGCAAAGGCTCCACGCAAAAGCATGCGAACGACCCGCGCGACGAGTCGTCAGCCTCTCAGCACGAGCAACCGAACAACACCCCGGCCGCGCATGAAGCTCGACCCCAAACCCCTCGCGCTCCTCGCAGCGCTCATCCTCCTGGCCCTGCCCCTCACCGGCAGCCCCAGCACCTGGCTCAACCTGACCCTGGCCGGCGTCGCCATGGGCCTGATCATCTTCGTCATCGCCTCCGGCCTCACGCTCGTCTTCGGCCTGATGGACGTGCTGAACTTCGGCCACGGCGTGTTCATCGCGCTGGGCGCATTCATGGCCACGACCGTGCTGGCCGCACTCGCCCCGTGGGCCACAAGCCCGGACGTCGCCGCCAACCTCGCCGCGCTGGCCGCCGCTTGTCTCGCCGGCATGGCCGTCGCCGCAGCGGTGGGCGTGGTGTTCGAGCGGGTGCTCGTGCGGCCCGTCTACGGCCAGCACCTCAAGCAGATCCTCATCACCATGGGCGGCATGATCATCGGCGAGGAGCTGATCAAGGCGACCTGGGGTGCGCAGATGATCCCGCTGGAGCTGCCGCAGACGCTGCGCGGCATCTTCGTCCTCGGCGACGTGGCGGTGGAGAAGTTCCGCGTGCTGGCCATGGTCGTCGGCGTGGCGGTGCTCGTGGGCCTGTTGCTCGTGCTCAACCGCACCAAGATCGGCCTGCTCATCCGCGCCGGCGTGCAGGACCGCGAGATGGTGGAGGCCCTGGGCTACCGTGTGCGGCGCCTGTTCGTGGGCGTGTTCGTCGCGGGCTCGGCGCTCGCCGGCCTGGGCGGCGTGCTCTGGGGCCTGGTGCAGCAGGGCGTCACGCCGCAGATCGGCGCACAGGTGAACCTGCTGCTCTTCATCGTCATCATCATCGGCGGACTGGGCTCCACGGTGGGCTGCCTGGTGGGCGCGCTGCTGGTGGGGCTGGTGGCCAACTACGTCGGCTTCCTGGCGCCGAAGGCCGCGCTGTTCTCGAACATCGGCCTGATGGTGGCGGTGCTGCTCTGGCGCCCGCAGGGCCTCTACCCGGTGGGAGCCAAGTGATGCGCGCCCTGCTTTCGCACGACCTGCCGCGCAGCCGCATCCTGGCCGGCCTGCTCATCGCCTGCTTCGTCGGGCTGCTGGGTGCGCCGTTCATCTTCCCCGGCACGCAGGCGCTGAACGTCGCGGCCAAGATCCTCGTCTTCATCCTGCTCGTGGCCAGCTACGACCTGCTGCTGGGCTACACCGGCATCGTCAGCTTCGCGCACACGATGTTCGTCGGCATCGGCGCCTACGGCATCGCCATCGCGTCCACGCGGCTGGGGGCCGACTGGGCGTCGCTCGCCATCGGCTTCGCCGCGGCCCTGGGCTTGAGCGCCGTGCTGGCGCTGGGCATGGGGCTGGCCAGCCTGCGCGTGAAGGCCATCTTCTTCGCAATGATCACGCTGGCCGTGGCGTCGGCCTTCATGACGCTGGCGTCCCAACTGAGCGACATCACCGGCGGCGAGGACGGCCTGAACTTCCAGCTGCCTTCAGCGCTGCGGCCTTCCACCGAGTTCATGGACGAGCCGGTGCTGGGCGTGATGCTGGACGGCCGGCTGCTGACCTACTACCTGCTCTTCGTCGCCGTCACGTTGCTGATCGCGCTGCTGCTGCGCATCGTGAATTCGCCCTTCGGCCGCGTGCTGCAGGCCATCCGCGAAAACGAGTTCCGCGCCGAGGCCATCGGCTACCGCACGGTCGTCTACCGCACGGGCGCCAACGTCATTGCCGCGCTGCTGGCCTGCTGCGGCGGCGCGCTGCTGGCGCTGTGGCTGCGCTACACCGGGCCGGAGACGGCCATGAGCATGGAGATCATGCTGGACCTGCTGCTCATCGTCGTCATCGGCGGCATGGGCACGGTCTACGGCGCCGTCATCGGCAGCGTGCTCTTCATCGTGGCGCAGAACTACCTGCAGGCCCTGCTCAAGTCGGCGGGCAGCCTCGTGGAAGGCGTGCCGGTGCTGAGCACGCTGGTCTCGCCCGACCGCTGGCTGCTGTGGCTGGGGCTGCTGTTCGTGCTGGCCGTGTATCACTTCCCCGGCGGCATCGTGGGCCGGCTGCGGCTGGCCGCGTGGACGCGCGGCCGCAGGAGCCCGCCATGAGATCGCGCTACGTCACCTGCCTGGGCCGCGAGCTGCACGTCACCGAGTGGGGCGACGCGAGCGCGCCGACCATCGTCGCCTGGCACGGCCTGGCCCGCAGCGGTCGCGACTTCGACGACTTCGCCGCGGCGCTCAGCGCCCGCTGGCACGTCGTTTGCCCCGACACGCTCGGCCGCGGCCTGTCGCAGTGGGCCGTCGACCCCGCCAAGGAGTACTGCCTGTCGTTCTACGTGGAGCAAGCCGAAGCGCTGCTGGACGCTCTCGACCTGGACAAGGTGCACTGGGTGGGCACGTCCATGGGCGGCGCCATCGGCACGCTGGGTGCGGCGAGCCGCCTGCGCGGGCGCATCCGCCGCCTGGTGCTCAACGACAACGGCCCCGAACTCGCGGCGCCGGCCCTGGCCCGCATCCAGACCTACGCCGGCCAGCCGCCCGCCTTCACGACGGTGAGCGAGCTGGAGACCTACTTCCGCGACATCTACGCGAGCTTCGGCACCCTGAGCGACGCCCAGTGGCGCCACCTCACCGAGACCTCGCTGCGCCGCCTGCCCGACGGCCGCGTGACGCCGCACTACGACCCCGCGCTCGCGCAGCAGTTCGAGCACCACCCCGACGACTACGGCCTGTGGGCCGCGTGGGACCAGCTCGACCTGCCGGTGCTGTGCCTGCGTGGCGAAGCGTCCACGCTGCTGACGGCCGAGACGGCCCAGGCCATGCGTGAACGCGGCCCACGCGCGGCGGTCGCCGTCATCCCCGGCTGCGGCCATGCGCCGGCGCTGAACACCCCCGAGCAGGTCGGCCTCATCGAGCGTTTTTTGCAAGCAGACCGCACCCCGTGAATGCCCGTAAGCCTGCGCAAGGCCCGAGGGCCTAGAGTCGCCCAGCCACTGCCCCACGCCCATGTCTGAATTCATTCTCGAGACGCAGGACCTGACCAAGGAGTTCAAGGGCTTCACCGCCGTGGATGCCGTGAACCTGCGCGTGCAGCGCGGCCACATCCACGCGTTGCTCGGCCCCAACGGCGCCGGCAAGACGACCTGCTTCAACCTGCTCACCAAGTTCCTCACCCCCACGCGCGGCCGCATCGTGTTCGCGGGCATCGACATCACCGGCGAGAGCTCCGCCCAGATCGCCCGCCGCGGCGTGATCCGCTCCTTCCAGATCTCCGCCGTCTTCCCCCACCTCACGGTGCTGGAGAACGTGCGCATCGGGCTGCAGCGCTTCACGGGCACGAGCTTTCATTTCTGGCGCGGGCTGTCGGGGCTGAAGAAGCTCGACCACCGCGTACTCGACCTGCTGGAACTCGTGGACCTGCGCGACATGGCCGACGTGAAGGCGGCCGACCTGCCCTACGGCAGGAAGCGCGCGCTCGAGATCGCCACGACGATGGCCATGGAGCCGCAGCTGATGCTGCTGGATGAGCCCACCCAGGGCATGGGCCACGAAGACGTGGACCGCGTGACGGCCCTCATCAAGCGCGTGGCCGAGGGGCGCACGGTGCTGATGGTGGAGCACAACATGAAGGTGGTGGCGAGCATCGCGGACCGCATCACCGTGTTGGCCCGCGGTGCGGTGCTGGCCGAGGGCGACTACGCCACCGTGTCGCGCCACCCGGCCGTGCTGGAGGCCTACATGGGCACCGAGGCCACCGAACTGCAGGGAGCCCACTGAGCCATGGCCACGCCCGCACTCGACATCCAGAACTTGCACGCCTGGTACGGCGAAAGCCACATCCTGCACGGCATCAACCTGAGCGTGCAGCCCGGCCAGGTCGTGACCCTGCTCGGCCGCAACGGCGCCGGCCGCACCACCACGCTGCGCGCCATCCTGGGCCTGACCGGCGCCCGCAAGGGCTCCATCAAGGTCCATGGCGAGGAGACCATCGGCCTGGCCACCCACCGCATCGCGCAGCTCGGCATCGGCTACTGCCCCGAGGAGCGCGGCATCTTCGCCAGCCTCACGACCGAAGAGAACCTGCGCCTGCCGCCGCCGCTCAAGAGCCGCCGCGGCAAGGTCATGAGCGAGAGCGAGATCTACGCGATGTTCCCCAACCTCGCGGAGCGGCGCAGCAGCCCGGGCACGCGGCTGTCGGGCGGCGAGCAGCAGATGCTGGCCGTGGCGCGCATCCTGCGCACGGGCGCCGACATCCTGCTGCTGGACGAGATCTCCGAAGGCCTCGCTCCCGTCATCGTGCAGGCGCTGGCGCGCATGATCCGCGAGCTCAAGAAGCAGGGCTTCACCATCATCATGGTGGAGCAGAACTTCCGCTTCGCCGCGCCGCTGGCCGACCACTTCATCGTCATCGAGCACGGCGAAGTCGTGCTCTCCTTCCCCGCAGCCGACCTGCCCGCCCACCAGGCGCAGATGGACGAGCTGCTCAGCGTTTGAATCGACCCACAACCCGGAGACAAACCATGAACGCGATTCGCACCACCCTCGCCACCGCGGCACTTGCGGCCTGCAGCGTCGGGGCCCAGGCCCAGATCTCGGGCGACGTGATCAAGATCGGCTTCCTGACCGACATGTCCAGCGTCTACGCCGACATCGACGGCGCCGGCGGCGTCGAGGCCATCAAGATGGCCATTGCAGACATGAAGGGCATGGCCGCCGGCAAGAAGGTCGAGATCATCTTCGCCGACCACCAGAACAAGGCCGACGTCGCCTCCGCCAAGGCCCGCGAGTGGATCGACACCCAGGGCCTGGACCTGCTGATCGGCGGCACCAACTCCGGCGCCAACCTGGCCATGGCCACGGTCGCGGCCGAGAAGAAGAGGCCCTTCATCTCCATCGGTGCCGGCAGCTCCGCGCTCACCAACGCCAACTGCACGCCCTACACCATCCACTACGCGTACGACACCGTGGCCCTGGCCAACGGCACGGGTGGCGCGGTGACCAAGGCCGGCGGCAAGAACTGGTACTTCCTGACGGCCGACTACGCCTTCGGCCAGGCCTTGCAGGCCGACACGACCGCCGTCGTGCAGAAGAACGGCGGCACGGTCAAGGGCAGCGTCAAGCACCCGCTCAACGCCAGCGACTTCTCCAGCTTCCTGCTGCAGGCGCAGGGCTCGGGCGCGCAGATCCTGGGCCTGGCCAATGCGGGCGGCGACACCATCAACGCCATCAAGGCCGCGGGCGAGTTCGGCGTCACCAAGAGCATGAAGCTCGCGGGCCTGCTGATGTTCATCAACGACGTGCACTCGCTGGGCCTCAAGACGACCGAGGGCATGTACCTGACCGACTCCTGGTACTGGAACCAGAGCCTCGAGGCCCGCGCCTGGAGCCGCCGCTTCTTCGAGAAGATGAAGCGCATGCCCTCGTCGCTGCAGGCGGCCGACTACTCCGCCGTCACGCACTACCTGAAGGCCGTGGACGCCCTGAAAACCGACGACGCCGACAAAGTGATCGCCAAGATGAAGGACACGCCCATCAACGACTTCTACACCAAGGGCACCATCCGCAAGGAAGACGGCCGCGGCATCCACGACATGTTCCTGATGCAGGTGAAGTCGGCCAAGGAGTCCACCGAACCGTGGGATTACTACAAGGTCGTGGCGAAGATCCCGGGCGAAGAAGCGTTCACCAAGCTCGCCGACAGCAAGTGCCCCCTGGTGAAGAAGTGACCCACCCCCTACGGGCTTCGCCCGCCCCCTCAAGGGGGCGCCCCCGTCTGCCCGGCGAAGCCGGATCAGCGGGGGCCGCTGGAGAAGCGGGCGCGCGTTGCGCGACCCTGTGAAACGCAAGCTGCATCCATGACATGACCGAACTCTTCGGCATCCCCCTCCCGGCCCTCCTCGGCCAGCTGCTGCTCGGCCTGGTCAACGGCTCGTTCTACGCGATGCTGTCGCTGGGCCTGGCGGTCATCTTCGGCATGCTCAACATCATCAACTTCGCCCACGGGGCGCTGTACATGATGGGGGCCTTCTTCGCCTGGATGGGGCTGGAGTACCTCGGGCTGAACTACTGGGTCATGCTGGGCCTGGCGCCGCTTGCGGTCGGCGTGATCGGCATCGTCATCGAGCGCACGATGCTGCAGTGGCTCTACAAGCTCGACCACCTCTACGGCCTGCTGCTGACCTTCGGCATCACCCTCGTCATCGAAGGCGTGTTCCGCAGCGTCTACGGCGTCTCGGGCCAGCCCTACCAGGTGCCTGACCAGCTCACCGGTGCCACCAACCTCGGCTTCATGATCCTTCCCAACTACCGCGGCTGGGTGGTGGTGGCGTCCCTGGTGGTGTGCTTCGCGGTGTGGGCGCTCATCGAGAAGACGTCGCTCGGCGCCAAGCTGCGCGCCGGCACCGAGAACCCCAAGCTCGTGCAGGCCTTCGGCATCAACGTGCCGGCCATGGTGACGCTCACCTATGCCGGCGGCGTGGCGCTGGCGGCGTTTGCCGGCGTGCTGGCCGCGCCCATCCTGCAGGTGTCGGCGCTGATGGGCAGCAACCTCATCATCGTGGTGTTCGCCGTCGTCGTCATCGGCGGCATGGGCTCCATCCTCGGCTCCATCCTCACGGGCCTGGGTTTGGGCATCGTCGAAGGCCTGACCAAGGTGTTCTACCCCGAGGCCTCCAACACGGTGGTCTTCGTCGTCATGGCCATCGTGCTGCTCGTGCGCCCCGCCGGCCTTTTCGGCAAAGAGAAATGACCCCAACACAGCCACAGAGCCACAGAGGCACAGAGAGAGCTGGGCAATGCGTGAGTTCGCGCGGCCTCTCTGTGCCTCTGTGCCTCTGTGGCTGTGTTCCCAAGCCCTAGCGTCCAAGACATGCCATCCTCGACTCGCACCACCCTGCTTGGCTATGCCGCCCTCTTCATCGGCATCGGCCTGCTGCCGATGCTGGGCGCCTACCCCGTGTTCGTGATGAAGGTGCTGTGCTACGCCCTCTTCGCCTGCGCCTTCAACCTGCTGGTCGGGTTCACGGGCCTGCTGTCGTTCGGGCACGCGGCCTTCCTGGGCACGGCGGGCTACGTGACCGGCCATGCGCTCAAGGTCTGGGCCCTGCCCACGCCGGTGGGCCTGCTGCTGGGCATGGGCGGCGCGGCGGTGGTGGGGCTGGTGTTCGGGCTGCTGGCCATCCGGCGCTCGGGCATCTACTTCTCGATGATCACGCTGGCGCTGGCGCAGATGCTGTACTTCTTCTTCCTGCAGGCGCCCTTCACGGGCGGCGAGGACGGGCTGCAGTCGGTGCCGCGCGGCAGCTTCCTGGGGCTGAACCTGGAGAGCGACCTGACGCTCTTCTACGTGGTGCTGGGCCTCTTCATCGCGGCGTTCTGGCTCATCTACCGCATCGTGCACTCGCCCTTCGGCCAGGTGCTGACGTCCATCCGCGAGAACGAGGCGCGTGCCACCTCGCTGGGCTACGACACCGCGCGCTTCAAGCTGCTGGCCTTCGTGCTGTCGGCGGCGCTGGCCGGGCTGGCAGGCTCCACCAAGACGCTGGTGCTGGGCTTTGCCACGCTGACCGACGCCATCTGGACCACCTCGGGCCTGGTCATCCTGATGACGCTGGTGGGCGGCATGGGCACGCTGCTGGGGCCCATGGTGGGCGCGCTCGTCATCATCGCGCTGGAGAACAAGATCGGCGACTTCGGCACCGCGCTGGCCGAGCTGACCGGCGTGGCCTGGTTCAACAGCCTGGGCGAGTCGGTCAGCCTCGTGACCGGCCTCATCTTCATCGTCTGCGTGCTCGCCTTCAGGCGCGGGCTGGTGGGGGAGGCGATGGCGCTGTGGGAGAAGCTGCAGGCGAAGGGGAAGGCGACGACGCCGCGGGCTTCCGCCTGAACACCAGCACGTTGCCCGCCATCACGAGCGCCAGGCCCACGAAGGCCGGCGCCGTCCACCGGTAGCCCTCGGCCCAGGCCGACACGTTCAGCGCCACCACCGGGAACAGCACCGTGCTGTAGGCCGCGCGCTCCGGGCCCAGGCGCCCGACCAGCGTCAGGTAGGCCGTGAAGCCGATGACCGAGCCCGGGATGGCGAGGTACAGCAGCGCGCCCACGTAGCGCGGGCTCGCGTCGAACACGAAGGGCACGCCCGCCACCGCGGCATAGGCGCACAGGATGGCCGTGCCCACGGCCATGCCCCAGGCGTTGGTCTGCACGGGCTTCAGGCCCTGACCCTGCAGCGCGGCCGACAGCAGGTTGCCCGTCGAGAAGCACAGCGTGCCGGCCAGCGCCCAGGCCAGGCCGGTCAGCGTGGCGGCACCCGCCTGGTGTGCGCTGATCTCGGGCCAGAAGAGCAGCAACAGCCCCGCCAGGCCCAGCGCGCCGCCGCCCAGCACCTGCGGCGCCACGGCGCGGCCGTGCACCACCCGCGCCAGCAGGGCGTTCCACAGCGCCGAGCTGGAGAACACCACCGCCACCAGGCCGCTGGCCACCGTGCGGCTCGCGTTCAGGAAGCACACGAAGTTCAGGCAGAACAGGCACAGCCCCTGCGCCAGCACCCAGCCCAGCGCCTTGCCGCGCGGCACCACGAGCTGCCGACGCCATGCCAGCCAGGCAAACAGCACCAACGCCGCCAGACCGAAGCGGTAGGCGATGGACAGCGCGATGGGCACCTCGCCCAGCTGCCACTTCAGGGCGATCCACGTCGTGCCCCAGATGAGCACCACCAAGCCGTACAGCAAAGCATTCATGCCGCCAGCATCGCCGCCTGGCGGCCGGAGCGATTGCACATTCCTGCGGTTTGCGCGGCCGGCTACGCCCGCCAGGCCGCCCCCGGCCCTAGCATGACGGCATGCCGCCCCTGACCGCCGGAGCCACCGCCGACCTGCCCGTCTTCGACGTGCTGGGCCGCTCCCGCGCGCGCCGGGAACGTGAGCTGGCGCTCGCTGGCGGGCTGCGCCTCGTGCAGTGGCGCAACGACGGCGGCCGCATGGACTACCAGCGCCCCGGCCACCACACCCTGTCGGTCTATCTGCAGGGCGGCACTGACACCCACCTCATCGAGCGCCCGCGCGACACCGGTCACCCGGGCTGCCACTGCATCCTGCCCGCCGAGCACGAATCGCACTGGAACGTGGCGGGGCCGCTGCGCTTCGTGCACCTGTACCTGTCGGACGCCACCTGGGCCGACCGCATCGTGCGCCTGCTGGACGCCGAACCCCGCGCCATCACGCTGGAGCAGCGCATCTTCGGCCAGGATGCGACGCTCGCTGCCTGGGCCCAGGGCGTGGCCGCCCGGGACTGGGCCGACCCCGCTGAGCGGCTGCGCATCGACGGCCTCAGCCAGGCCGCGCTCGACCACCTCGTGCTGCAGGCCGCCCGCCCGCGCCAGCGCCAGCGTGCCGACAAGGCCAGCGGCGGTCTCTCCGGCGCCGCCCGTCGCCGCGTGCTGGAGCTGGTCGACAGCCAGCTCGACAGCGCGGAGCTCACCCTGCCCCGCCTGGCCGCCGAGGCCCATCTGTCGGAATTCCACTTTGCGCGCATGTTCCGCGTCAGCATGGGCTGCAGCGTGCACGACTGGGTGGCCGCCCGCCGCCTGGACCGGGCGCGCACGCTGCTGGTGCGCACCGCGCTGCCGCTGGCCGACGTCGCCGCTGCCTGCGGCTACGCCGGCGCCAGCCACCTCAGCCGCCACGTCAAGGCGGCCACCGGAGCGACGCCCGGCCAGCTGCGACAGGCCCTGCCGCGCGGCTGAAACGCCCGCTGCAGCCCCTCTCCTGCCACGACGCCGTCAGCATTCACGCACGAGTTAGGGGGACCGCCCCGGCCCGACTTGGCCCACCATCACCGCATGGCCACGTCAGCCCGCTTCAAGTTCACCGCCACGCTGCTCGTGTCGGTGCTGGCGGTCGTCCTGACGCTTTTCGTGCCGGGTGACAACGACCCGGCCGACAGCCCGGCCCGCCTGGCCAGCCAGCTCCCGCCGCCCCAGCGCTGACAACCGCCCCGCCGCGGCGTGACAAAAACGACGCCCCCTTCGCCTCCATCGATGGCCGCGTTCGCGACACCGACACCGAGCGGCGCGATGATGTGCAACTTTGACGTTGCCTCTGCGCCCTGACGATGAATGAGCTGTTGACCTGGACCCTGGCCGCCGTGGCGGTCGCCGTCGTGCTGCTGCTGGTGGGGCTGGGCAAGCGCCGCCAGAACAGGGCCCGCGCCGACGCCGAGCGCCGCGAAGCCGAGCGCCTGGCGCTGGAGCAGGCCGCCTTCGCCGCCCGGCAGCAGAACGCCCCGGCCGAAGCCGAGCGGGCCGAGGCCGATGCCCAGGCCGTGCGCGAGGTCGAGGAGTCGCTCAACGCCCGCCTGGCCGAGCAGCGCGCCGAAGAAGACCGCATCGAAGCCGAGCGCGCCCGCGCCGAGCAGGCCGAGGCCGAGCGCCGGGCCCAGGAAGCCGCAGCCCGCGAGGCCGAGGAGGCCCGCCTGGCTCAGGCCCGGGCCGAAGCCGAGCGCCTGGCGCGCGAGCAGGCTGAGCGCGAGGCCGCGGAGGCCGCCGCTGCTGCCGCTGAAGCGGCCCGTCAGGCCGAGGAGGAAGCCCGCCGGCAGGCCGAGGCCGAGCGACAAGCCCGAGAACAAGCCGAACGCGAAGCCGCCGAGGCCGCACGTGTGGCGGAGGAAGCTCGCCTGCGGGCTGAAGCCCAGGCGCAAGCCGAACGCCTTGCCCGCGAGCAGGCCGAACGCGAAGCCGCCGAAGCTGCCGCCGCCGAAGCCGCACGCCAGGCCGAGGAAGCCCGGCTGCGGGTTGAAGCCCAGGCGCAAGCCGAACGGCTCGCCCGGGAGCAGGCCGAGCGGGAAGCCGCCGAGGCCGCACGCCAGGCCGAGCACGCCCGCCGCCTGGCCGAGGAATCAGCCGCCCGCGCCTCCGCTGCCGAAGCCGAGCGCCTTGCTGCGCAAGCCGCAGAACAAGCCGCCGAGCAGGAAGCAGAAAGCCGCCGCGCTGCCGAGGCGGCCACCGCCACCCGCGAACTGCGCGCCGACGAGACCCTCGTGCTTGTCGCCGACGACTCCAAGATCGTGCGCGTCAAGATCAGCCGCCTGCTGACTGGCCAGAGCTACCGCGTCGCCCTCGCCGAGAGCGGCGAACAGGCGCTGGAGCTGCTGGCCGCCGAGCGCCCCCACGTCGTCATCACCGACGTCGAGATGCCCGGCATCGACGGCTTCGAGCTGACCCGCCAGGTCCGCGCCCACCCCGCGTGGAGCGACCTGCCGGTGCTGATGATCACGTCCTCAGACGACAAGCGCGAACAGGCCGATGCCGCCGGTGTCACCCAGCTGCTGGGCAAGCCCTACTCCGAAGAAGCGCTGATCGCCGCCATCGAGCGCGCCCGGCTGGCGGTGCGCATGCCCGCGTAAGGGCGGTCAGGGTCGGGGTGAATGGCGCTGATGCCTGCGGGCGGGTGTCGGCCAGGAGCGGGCATCGGTGAACGACAGGTATCAGGTAGGCTGATGCGTCATGCCATTCTTCAATGTCCTTGTCGAAGGTTCGAACCTCTTCATCCCGGGCAAGGACGGTGACCCGCCTGTCGTCGGCTTTTTCGCGTCCCGCGTTGTGTGGGCAAGCAAAGCTCGCAAGGCCGAGCAGAAGGCGCTGCAGTCGGTGCGCGATGAATGGCAAACGGGCGAATACGCTAACCACCCAACTTCCGATCGGCTTCAGTTGGCCGCCTCCGAAGTAAGCCGGTCATCGTTTTCTCGCTGGTTGGGCGCCCCCAACAAGGGGCATGTGTTCTTTCCGTCAGACGCCGAGGATGACGTCTTTTCGGCGAAGCGAACTGCCTAGATTCGGCCAGGAGCGGTCGCTCGCCAATGGCGGCTGTGCGGTAGGCTATCTGCGACTAGGACTTGCTGCCCATGCTGCGGCGCCGGGAAATTGGTGTTTCGGCAGCAGCACAAAGGAAGGCATTCTTCGTGCGGCTTGATTCCAGAACTCTTAAGCGAGCGACAACCCTTGTGCCAGTGATTCTGGCTCTCACGGCTTGTGGCAAGAGCGTCGCTGAGAAGGATGCCGCGGCAAGAAGCGGTGCGTACGCAGAGAAGTACGCCAAAGCCCAGGCGTTGTTCGAGGAGCGCTGCAAGACGGCAGGCGTGGTGATCAAGCGCACAGTCAAGGACGTTGAGGGCATCGAGCTAACGAAGATACGGCCGCCAATTCCCTGGGCCGGCAAAGAGTATTTCGACCCCATGTACCCCGGGGCGGCAATGGCGCGCGAGATGCTAGGCGACTACTACATCAAGCAGTTCTTGATGAGCGAGTTTAGTTTTTCCGCCGGCGCCCAAGCTCGAGGTGCGCTATATCCCCCAACAATGAAACTTAGCCCCGGCATGATGACGCCGCTGGCGGGATATCGGTTCGTCGAACTCGTTGACCAAGCGGGCCACAGTCGACAGCGATGTGAATTGGTTCTCAAGCCCACAGAACACAGCTGGGAACGCACTACCCTGGACTGCCGGCCGGTCACTGAATCCAGCACTCGGTATGCGCTGGACTTCACTGACATCGTGGACGCGACCGATCGCGATCTTTGGATAGCCGGAACCCGGCTTAAGGTAATCGACAAGAGGACCGGCGAGGCGTTAGCCGAACTCACCAAGTTTGTATGGGATCCTGGCTTTGGTTCAGCCTCTTCTGGCCGTTGGCCCTGGCAGCACGCGGGCGGTCGAAGTAACCAGAACTGTCCGAGCAACGTAAACCGATTGACTGGAACGGACAGCCGGTACTTCGTAGACACGGTGCTGATTCCCAAGCAGCCCGGTAGGTTGGAGTGAGCCCGCGAACCCACGCTGGACACCCAAGACCTTCTCGTACATCAGCCGGTTGAACGACTGCTTGCTGCCGGCAAAATTGAAAGACGCGAGGACCGCAACGGGTCGACAGCCGCCAAACACAGCGCCCCCCGCGACCTGCACCGCCGCCCCTGCGGCACCAACCCGCCTTCACCCCCCGCCTGCCGCCTGCCCCCGCTGCACCTCCCGCGCCCAGCGCGGCGCCCACTGCAGCAGCGGCTCGATGGCCACCAGCAGCGAGCGCCCCTGGGCGCCCAGCCGGTAGCCGCTGCCGGCGTCGTGCTCCACCAGCAGCGCCTCGCGCAGCTCCGCCAGACGCTGGTTCAGCACCGAGGCCGAGAGGTCGCCACAGGCGGCCTGCAGGGCGCGGAAGTTCAGGCAGGCGCCCTCGCCGCGCAGCTCCCACAGGATGCGCAGCGTCCAGCGGCGGTGGAAGAGCTCCAGCGCGGCGTTGAGCGCGTCCTTGCCGGAGGCCGGCGTGTCGGCCGCGGCGAGCTTGGCCAGGCGTTTTGTCGTCATGCTTTGATTTTAGAAGCGGCACCGGCTAGAGTCGGGCCTCCGCAACGCTTCTGATTTCGAAGCATGAACACCGACGCAACCCCACCGCGCATCGAACCTCACCCGCTGCCCCTGCCGCCCGACCTCGCCGAGCGCATGGGCCGGCTGCTGCCGCCGGGCGTGGCGCCACCGCAGATCTTCCTGACCGTCGCGCGCCACGGCGAGCTGTTCAAGGAGATGGTGGACAGCCACCTGCTCGGCCCCACCGGCCTGGCCGACCGCCGGCGCCTGGCGCCCGCGCTGCGCGAGGCCCTCATCCTGCGCACCTGCGCGCGGGCCCGCTGCGATTACGAGTTCAACCTGCACGAGCAGACGATCTCCCGCCGCATGGGCCTGTCGGATGCGCAGATCGACGACCTGCGCCGGCCCACGCTCGACGCAGCGCTGTGGTCGCCCGCCTTGCTGGCCGCCTTGCAACTGGTGGACGCGCTGGTCGGGCGGCTCGACGTGGACGACGCCACCTGGGCCGCGCTGCAGCCGCACTTCGACACGCCGGCGCTGCTGGAGATGACGCAGCTCGTGGGGCACTACACCGGCGTGGCCATGCTCGCCGCGCTCGCGCGACCGCGCCTGGACCGCTACCGCTAGGGCCGCTATCGTCGGGCGCCCGCTGCTCACGCCGACCCACCCCATGGCCTTCCAACGCTTCACCGCCCCCGATCCCGCCGCCCACGAGGCCAGCATCGCCGAGCACCGCGCCCGGCTGGCCGCGGCCGACGGTGCGCTCGCCCGCATGGACGCCACGGCCGACCTCGCCGCGCTGCTGACCACCGCGCGCGCCGAGGCCGAGGCCGTTGCGCTGCTGGAGCCCGAGCGCGAACACGCCGAGGCGCTGAGCCACGAGGAGGCCGCCGGCTGGTTCTGGAACGCCTACGCCACGGCCCTGCAGTACTGCGGCCGGCGCGACGACGCCGAGCCGGTGTTCGCCAAGGCGCTGGCGGTGTCAGAGGCGGGCGGCTGGCGGCGGCTGCAATCCTTCGTGCTGCAGCACTGGGGCCGCAGCCTCGTGGAGCAGGGGCGCCTCGACGAGGCGCAGGCCCGCTTCGAGCAGGCCCTGGCCATCCGCCGCGACCTGAACGACCCACGCACCGGCTCCACCGAGAACGCCCTGGCCGGCCTGGCTGAGGTGCGCACCCTGCTGCACGGAGGCTGCCATTGCGGCGCCGTGCGCTTGACGCTGCCCTACCTGCCCGAGAAGGCCACGCGCTGCAACTGCTCCCTGTGCCGGCGCATCGCCGGTGTGTGGGCCTACTACCCCTTCGGCAGCGTGAAGGTCGAAGGCCACCCCGAGCACACCACCGACTACGTCTGGGGCGACAAGACGCTGCGCAACGTGCGCTGCGTGCACTGCGGCTCGGTCACGCACTGGGAGCCGCTGACCGACGAGGGCGGCGGCAAGCACGGGGTCAACCTGAACAACTTCGACCCACAGGTGATCGACGGCGCGCGCGTCAGGCGCTTCGATGGCGCGGATTCGTGGACGTATCTGGATTGACGGGCTGCCGGGCGGTGCGGCAGGGGAGCGTGGAGCAGACCTTGGCCGCTGACCGCCGCGGCGCAATCGAGCACCAGCGAGCGAATCGCCTAAAAACAGTCGCTCAACATTCGAGGCCGCACGCGAACGGCGGCGTATCGCCTAGCCGTCGTATTGACTGGTGGTCAGAGCGCACGGCGGAACTCGATGATGTAGTGGTCCCCGTCGAAAAACGCTACACGACCGACGACGTCTTCTCGGACATGGAAGGTCTTCTTCACCTTGCTCGCATCGTTGCCTTGATCGACAAACTCGGTCTCAGTGGTTGTTGCAACGACCATTCGGACCGGGAGGCCACGAGCGATGGCGTCTGCGAGGTGCGCTTTCAGAAGTTTGGCCCCCAACTCGTTGTTGCCCCAGCGCGAGAGGTAGTCAGAGTAGGCCAGCACCCCTTTGCCGCTTGGCTTGCAGAGGTGTGCCCAGCAACTGATGACGAGCGCGCCATCGTCCGCCAGCGCGGACACAGCCCACATTTGATTTGCCGGCTTGGCGTGAAACTTGGCAAACGCTTCAACGAAACCTAGATCTGCCAAGGCGGCTCCTGATGCGCACCAACGTGTTGTAAACGGATTGTCAACGATCCCCACAGCAACCCGCGCATGCTCAATCGGCCCAGCAAGCCCCGAGGGTTCGCCGACTCGCCGGGCATGTCATGCAGAAGGAAGGGCCCCGCGGTGTTGGGGCGCTGGCACTGGCGCGAACCCGGCGGTTCCCGCGGATCAGAAGCAGATCGGATCGCCCGCAAGCGGCCGCTGGCCCAAGTCTGCTCTTGGCGGTTGGCTGGGCCAGATCCACGACTCCAAACTGCGGGTCAAAGCGGCGACGGCCTCTTCGCGCAGCGTCACCCGCCATCACGACGCGCAAGCGCCGATTGACAGCGCTTTCATCACCTGCTCCTGCAAGCCTGGCGCCGTCTGGCAGGTCGGCCGTGCGGTTCGCCCCTGGCGCACAGGGATGCAACCAAAAATGACAACGCTGTACACGCGCCCGCCAGGCGCCTCTACTCGCGCCCCAGGCGGCCCGCAAGCCTGCCTGCAACGACCCGAGGAGACACCCCATGCACACCCTTGCAACCCAGGCCCGCCGGGCCGTCGCCGCGCTGTTGGGCGGCCTGCTGCTGGTCCAGGCCGGCGCAGCCCTGGCCGACGTGAGCGCCCTGTCCGTCAGCGGCAACAAGATCCTGGCCGGCGGCCAACCCGCCAGCTTTGCCGGCAACAGCCTCTTCTGGAGCAACACCGGCTGGGGCGGCGAGAAGTACTACAACGCCAGCGCCGTGGGCTGGCTCAAGAGCGACTGGAAGTCGCGCGTCGTGCGCGTGGCCATGGGGGTGGACGAAG
>JAEUPJ010000005.1 GCA_016790285.1 Roseateles sp.
CGCGGCTGGTGGCGTACGTGGTGGTGGCGCAGCCGCAGGTGGCGCAGCCCGAGCACTGGCTGGCACGGCTGCAGGCCGAGTTGCCGGCGTACATGGTGCCGGCGGCCTACGTGGCGCTGGCGGCGCTGCCGCTGACGCCCAGCGGCAAGATCGACCGGCAGGCGCTGCCGGAGCCGCAGGCCCAGGCGCTGGTGCGCGCCACGGCCGGTGCGGGTCATGTCGCGCCCGCCACACCCACCGAGCAGCAGCTCGCCGAACTGTGGGCAAGGTTGCTGCGCACCGACGCGTCAGGCATCGCACTCACCGACGACTTCTTCGCGCTGGGCGGGCACTCGCTGATGCTGGTGCAGCTCACGCGGCTCATCAAGACGAACTTTGAGGTCGAACTGACGGTGCGCGACGCGCTGGCACATCCCAGCGTGCAGGGCATGGCCGCCGTCATAGACACCCTTGCCAGCCAGGCCCGGCAGGCGCGTGATCTGCAGTCCGCGTCGGACGGGCAGGTCGAGGAAGTGGAATTCTGAGCATGGAACAGCTGCAGCAGGTCTTGTCGCGACTCGGGGGCCAGGGCATCGAGGTCTTCCTGGACGACGGCAAACTCAAGGCGCGGGCGCGCAAAGGCAGCCTGGACGGCGAGGCGGTGGCGTTGATCAAGGCGCACAAGGAGGCCCTGATCGAGCACCTGCAGAGCCAGGCGGGCGCTGTCGGGGCCAGCAGCCTGTCGATCATGCCGGGTCAGCGCCCCGCGGGCCGGCTGCCGTGTTCCTTCGCCCAGCAGCGCCTGTGGTTGCTGGATCGACTCGATGGCGGCAGCGCCCACTACAACATGCCGGCCGCGCTTCTCGTGCAGGGCCCCTTCGACCTGCGGGCGGCGGAGGCGGCACTTGCGCACCTCATCGCCCGCCACGAGCCGTTGCGCACGGTCTTTCGTGCCGAGGGCGACCAGCCCTGGCAGGAGATCCGCGCGCCGGCAGGCTTTGCCATCGCGACCCACGACCTGAGCGACCTGTCCGAGTCGACGCGCGAGGAGCGGATCCAGGCCTTGATGCAGGCCGACGCCCGCCGGCCCTTTGACCTGTCAGCCGACCTGATGCTGCGCGCGGCCTACCTGCATTGCAGCGATGACGAGGGGGTGCTGCTGTTCAACGTGCATCACATCGCCTCGGACGGCTGGTCCATGGAGGTGCTGCTGCGCGAGTTCACGCTGGCCTACGACGCCTTGCGCGCTGGCCAGCCTCCTGAACTGGAGCCGCTGCCCATCCAGTACGCAGACTACGCGCTCTGGCAGCGCCGCTGGCTGACCGGTGACGTGGTCGCACGACTGCTCGGCTACTGGCGCCAGCAACTCGCCGCGCTGCCTCCGGTCCATGCGATCCCGCTGGACCAGCCCCGCCGCCCGCATCAGCGCTTCGTGGGGGCGCGGCATCGCTTCCAGCTCGACGCCGAGAGCCATCAGGCGCTGCGCCGCTGGGCCCAGCAGCAACAGGCCAGTGTCTTCATGGCCCTGCATGCGGCGCTTTGCATCCTCCTGTCGCGCCATGGCGCCAGTGCCGACATCGTCATCGGCACGCCGGTCCAGAATCGTCTGCAAAAAGAGGTCGAAGGGCTGATCGGCTTCTTCGTCAATACCCTCGTGCTGCGGGTGGATGCCGGCGGCAACCCCACCGTCGGGGACCTGCTGGAACGGGTCAAGGCCGCCAATCTTGGCGCCCAGAGCCACCAGGACCTGCCTTTCGAGCAGCTCGTCGAGCACCTGCGGCCCGAACGCAGCCGCCAGCACGGCCCCCTGTTCCAGATCCTGTTCAGCATGAGCTCGCACGGCGAAGCCGCCGGCAGCGCCATCCAGGTGGGAGGCGTGCAGTTCACCGAGCTGCCCCCGGTCGAGGTGAGCGCCAAGGTCGACCTGCTGTTCGACGCCGCCGAGACCGACCACGGCATCGAGCTGCACATCGACTACGACGTCGACCTGTTCGACCCAGCCCGCATCGGCCGCATGGCCGAGCACCTGCTCCAGGTGCTGAGGGCCATGCCGGCGATGACCGAGACGCCGGTGCGCTGCCTGCCCCTGCTAGGCGCAGACGAATTGCGCCACCTGCAGCGCGAGCTGAACCGCACCGCAGCGCCGTTCGACGAGGCGGCCAGCCTGCATGCCCTGTTCGAGCGGCAGGCGGCCCGCGTGCCGGAGCGGCTCGCGGTGGCCGGTGAGGGCGGCGCCCTGACGTACGCCGAACTGAACCGTCGTGCCAACCAGCTCGCGCATCTGCTGCGTGCGCGTGGCGTGGGCCGTGACGCGCTGGTGGGCGTTTGCCTGCCGCGCGGTGTGGACATGATCGTCGCGCTGCTGGCCGTGCTCAAGGCAGGGGGCGCCTACCTTCCGCTGGACCCCGGATACCCGCGCGCGCGGTTGGCCTACATGGTGGAGGACAGCGCCACCGCGCTGGTGCTGACCCAGGCCGCGCTGCAAGGCGACGTGGTGGCCTGGATGCCGCCGGCGCACGGGCTGCAAGTGCTCGCGATGGACGATCCGGCCACCCGCGGTGAACTCGCCAGCCAGGCGGTCGACAACCCCGTCACTCCGGCGTGGGATGGAGGCCGAAGTCTGGCCTATGTCATCTACACCTCGGGTTCGACCGGGCGGCCCAAGGGCGTGCTGATCGAACACCGCGGCGCCGTCAACATGGCGGCCCACCAGGGCCGCGTGTTCAGTGCGGACGAGACCAGTCGCGTACTGGCCTTCGCGTCCTTGAGTTTCGATGCCGCCACGTTCGAGTGGGTCATGGCCTTGTCCTGCGGCGCCAGTCTGCACGTGTGCAGCGACGCGGACCGCCAGGCGGCGCCGCAATTGCAGGCCTTCCTGCGCTCGCACGCGATCACCCATGCCACGCTGCCGCCCGCGCTGTTGCCCCAGCTGTCGGCCGACGGGGATCTGGCACTGGCCTGCCTGATCCTGGCCGGCGAAGCCTGCACGGAGACCATGGTGCGCCCCTGGCTCGCGCGCTGCCGCGTCTACAACGCCTACGGACCGACCGAGACCACGGTCTGGGCGAGCGTCGCTCAGCTGTCAGCGGATGAACCCGTCAGCATCGGTCGGCCCGTGGCCAATTTCCAGCTGCATGTGCTCGACGAACTCGGGCAGCCGGTGCCCCAGGGCAGTGCGGGAGAGCTCTACATCGGCGGCGTCGGCCTGGCGCGCGGCTACCTGAACCGGCCGGAACTGACGGCGGAGCGCTTCGTGCCCAACCCGCTGCACGACGCGGCCGACCCGCGCAGCAGCGCTCGCTGGTACCGCACCGGGGATCTGGTGCGTCACCGCCCCGACGGTGCGCTGGAGTTCCTCGGCCGCATCGACGACCAGGTGAAGATCCGCGGGCACCGCATCGAGCTCGGTGAGATCGAGGCCGAGCTCCTGCGCCAGCCCGGTGTGGCGGGCACCGTCGTCGTGGCCACCGGATCGAACGCGGCGCAGCGACGGCTCGTGGCCTATGTCGCCGGAATGGCCGAAGGTGCCGACGTCACCTTGCTCCGGGTAGCCCTCGCCCAGGCGCTGCCCGACTACATGGTGCCGGCGCAGATCGTGTCGCTGGCTGCGCTGCCCCTGACGCCCAACGGCAAGGTGGACCGGCGTGCGCTGCCCGATCCGGAGTCGCTGCCGGCGGCGGGGCTCCATGCGACGCCGGCCACGCCGACGGAGCACCGGCTGGTTGCCCTGTGCGCGCAGCTGCTGGAGCGGCCCGTTGAGCAGATCAGCATGGATGCGAACTTCTTCGAGCTTGGCGGCCACTCGCTGCTCGTCATGCGTCTGCTCGCCGGCTTGCAGGCGGCCGGTTTCGCGGCCGATGCGCAGATGATCTTCGGCGCCCGCAGCCTGCGGGCGCTGGCCGAGGCGGTGGACGCCGCGTCGCTCGCGTCCCAGCCTCCCGCCGAAGCTGCGCCCGTGGATGTGCCCGGCGCACTGCCGATCGGCACCGCGCGCATCACGCCGGAGATGCTGCCGCTGGTGTCGCTCACGCAGGCCCAGATCGATGCCGTCGTCGCCACGGTGCCGGACGGAGCGGCCAACGTGCAGGACATCTACCCGCTGGCCCCGCTGCAGGAAGGGATGGTCTTCTTCCACCAGATGCACCCGGGCCACGATCCCTACGTCATGCCGGCCTTGCTGGCGCTGGACGCACACCTGGCCCCGCAGGCCGTGCTTTCAGCCTTGCAACAGGTCATTGCACGGCACGACGCGCTGCGCACCGCCATCGTCTGCGACGGGCTGCCGGCGCCGGTGCAGGTGGTCTACCGTGAGGCGCCGCTGCCGGTCGCGCATCGCGCGCTGGACCCGACGCAGGAGGCCGAGGCTCAGCTGCTGGCGACGTTCTCGCAGCCCCAGCGGCTTGACCTCGCCCGAGCGCCTCTGCTGCAGGTGGAGCTGACCGACACCGCCGCCGATGGCCGTCGCTACCTGCTGATTCGC
This sequence comes from Roseateles sp., assembly GCA_016790285.1. Classification (GTDB taxonomy): domain Bacteria; phylum Pseudomonadota; class Gammaproteobacteria; order Burkholderiales; family Burkholderiaceae_C; genus Pelomonas. The sequence goes on from JAEUPJ010000005.1 coordinate 4,460, forward strand.
CTGCATCACCTGATCGTCGACCACCTCGGGCTGGACATCGTCCGCAGGGAGCTGCTTGCCCATCTGGAGGGCGGCGGCGCAAGCCTGCCTCGCCCGCGCCCGTACCGGGAGTTCGTCGCGCAGGCCTGCCGTCAGGCGGCCCTGCCCGGAGCGCGAGCGCACTTCAGCCGCGTGCTGGGCGACGTGCGCGAGCCCACGCTGCCCTTCGGCCTGGCCGACGCCCAGGGTGACGGCTCCGACGTGGTCGAGCTGTCTCGCCGGCTGCCCTCGTCGCTGGCACAGGCGGTGCGTGAGGTGGCGCGTGCCCGCCATGTCAGCGCGGCCACGGTCTTCCACGCCGCCTGGGCGCTGGTGGTGGCGACCTGCAGCAGCCGTGCCGACATCGTGTTCGGCACGGTGCTCTCGGGGCGTCTGCAGGCGTCGGCTGGCGCGCAGGAGATGCTCGGCCTGTTCATCAATGCGCTGCCGCTGCGGGTCACCCTGGCAGGCGTGGACGCTGCCGGCCTGATCGATCAGGTCGAACTCGGCTTGCGCGATCTGATGGCGTTCGAGCAGACCCCGCTGGCGCTGGCCCAGCAGTGCAGCGGCCTGAGCAGCCAGCAACCCCTGTTCACGGCGCTGCTCAACTTCCGGCACACGCCCGAGTCCGCTGACCAAGGACTGGCCGCCGGTGGCATTGCCGTCATCGACGCGCAGGAACGCACCAACTACCCGTTCGTCGGGCTGGTGGACGATCACGGCGATGGGTTCACCCTGGGGCTTCAACTGGACAAGCGCGTCGAGCCCGAGCGGGTCCTGACCTATCTGGAGGTGGCCTTGGCCCGGCTGGTCGAGGCGCTCGCGGCGCGTGAGCCGATCGCGGATGGTGGCCCGGTGCTGGCCTGGGACCTCCTGCCCGCAGCCGAGCGGTGCGCCTTGCTGGAGCGTAGTGCCGCGACGATGGACGGCAGCGCCCACGACGACCTGCTGGATGCGATGTTCGACGCCCAGGCCTTGCGCTGGCCAGAGCGCATCGCGGTGACCTGCGAGGGGCACAACTTGACGTATGCAGCGCTGCGCGCCCGGTCCAACCGGCTCGCCCATGCGCTGAGGGCGCAGGGCGTGGGGCCGGATGTCCGGGTGGGGCTGCACCTGGGCCGTGGCCCCGAGCTGCTCGTGGGGCTGCTCGCCATCCTGAAAGCTGGCGGCGCCTACGTGCCGCTGGACCCGTCCTACCCGGCACAGCGGCTGGCTTACCTGGCCGCGGACAGTGGCATGACGCTGCTGGTGACCGAATCGACCCGGCGCGAGGGCGCCGCGGTGCTGTGCCCCGGCGCCGCTGTGCTCTGCGTGGACGACCCGTCCTTTGGCGAGTCGGCGGCGGGGCCGCAGGCTGAGCATCCGCCGGCCGTCCCGGGGCGCCGCCCGCAGGACATGGCCTACGTCATCTACACCTCCGGTTCGACCGGCCAGCCCAAGGGCGTGATGGTGGAGCATCGCCACGTCACGCGGCTCTTCGCGGCCTGCGAAAGGCATTTCAGCTTCGGCCCGGAGGATGTCTGGACGCTGTTCCACGCCTATGGTTTCGACTTCTCCGTGTGGGAGATCTGGGGCGCCTGGTTGCACGGCGGCCGGCTGGTGGTGGTGCCTCACTGGGTGGTGCTGTCGGCCCACGATTTCCATGCGCTGCTGGAGCGTGAAAGCGTGACCGTGCTGAGCCAGACGCCACGCGCCTTTGGCATGCTCATTGCGGCCGACGCGGAGCGCCGCCGCCCGCTGGCCTTGCGCTACGTCGTCTTCGGCGGAGAGGCGCTGTCGCTGGCGATGCTGCGGCCGTGGGTGCTCGCGCATGGCGATGATCAGCCGCAACTCGTCAACATGTACGGCATCACCGAGACGACGGTGCACGTGACCTACCGGCGGCTGCGGCGCGCCGAGATCGAGCAGCCCGGCTCGGCCAGCTTGATCGGTGATGCCCTCGGACATCTGTCGCTGCAGGTGCGCACGCCTGGTGGCGCGCTGGCGCCTGCCGGCGTGGTGGGTGAGCTGTACGTGGGTGGCGGAAGCCTCGCGAGGGGCTATCTCGGGCGGCCGGCGCTGACTGCCGAGCGCTTCGTCGCCAACCGCTACCGCCTCGAGACGCGCGTGCCGGGGAGTGAGCGCCTCTACCGCACGGGCGACCTCGTACGCATCGGGGCCGGCGGCTCGCTGGAGTATGTCGGGCGCGCCGACGAGCAGGTCAAGATCCGGGGCTTTCGCATCGAGCTGGGCGAGATCGAGAACCAGCTGCTGCAGCTCCCGGGTGTGGAAGCCGCCGCCGTGCTTGCGCGCTCGCAGCCCGCGGGTGAGCAGCGTCTGGTGGCCTACGTGGCCCGGTCGGGCGCAGCACCTGCGCTGTCCGACGCGCAGGCGCAGGCTGAGCTGCGGGCCGGGCTGGCGCAGCGCCTGCCCGACTACATGTTGCCGGCCGTGTTTGTCTTCCTGCCGGCGCTGCCGCTGACAGCCAACGGCAAGATCGATCGGCAGGCGCTGCCCGAGCCCCTGCAAACCGGTGTGGCCGAGACGGCGGCAGAGCCGCAGGGCGCGACCGAGCGGCTGCTGGCGCAGCTGTGGGCCGACGTGCTGGGGTTGCCCGCGTCGGCGGTCAGTCGCTCGTCCAACTTCTTCACGCTGGGCGGCCACTCCCTGCTCGTCATGCGGCTGTTGGCCCAGCTGCGAGAAGCCGGCCTGCCGGCCGACGTACGCACCCTGTACGAATCGCCGACGCTGACGGCGCTGGCACAGCGCCTGGAGGCAGGTCGAGGTGCGGTGGCGGTGGAGGAGGAGGGCAGGGCGTCAGGCATCCCCACGGGTGCGACGCAGATCGAGCCTGGGATGCTGGACCTGGTGCAGCTCAGCGAGGAAGAGATCGAGCGGATCGTGGAGCGCGTGCCCGGGGGTGCGGCCAACGTGCAGGACATCTACCCGCTGGCGCCGCTGCAGGAGGGGATCTACTTCCTGCA
>JAEUPJ010000019.1 GCA_016790285.1 Roseateles sp.
CGAGTACGCCTGGTTCAACAACGTCGAGACCAAGCCCGGCATCGGCTACCCGAAGGAGTGGGAGAACCAGGACAAGTGGAACGGCGGCTGGGTGCGCAAGGCCGACGGCTCCATCGTCCCCAGGCAAGGCGGCAAGTGGCAACTGCTGATGAAGATCTTCGCCAACCCCAACCTGCCGGAGATCGACGACTACTACGAGCCCTTCACCTTCGACTACGACCATCTGCAGTCGGCGCCGGAGATGAAGCACGCGCCCACCGCGCGGCCGCGCAGCCTGATCACCGGGCAGCGCATGGAGAAGATCGAGTGGGGTCCGAACTGGGAGGAAATCCTCGGCGGCGAATTCAGCAAGCGCTCGAAGGACAAGAACTTCGACGACGTGCAGAAGGAGATCTACGGCCAGTTCGAGAACACCTTCATGATGTACCTGCCCAGGCTGTGCGAGCACTGCCTGAACCCGGCCTGCGTCGCCAGCTGTCCCTCGGGCTCGATCTACAAGCGCGAGGAAGACGGCATCGTGCTGATCGACCAGGACAAGTGCCGCGGCTGGCGCATGTGCGTGTCGGGCTGCCCCTACAAGAAGATTTACTACAACTGGAAAAGCGGCAAGGCGGAGAAGTGCATCTTCTGCTACCCGCGTATCGAGGCCGGTCAGCCCACGGTCTGCTCCGAGACCTGCGTCGGTCGCATCCGCTACCTGGGTGTGCTGCTCTATGACGCCGACCGCATCGCCGAGGCCGCGGCCACGCCGAACGACAAGGACCTCTACCAGGCCCAGCTTGACCTGTTCCTCGACCCCTTCGACCCCAAGGTGATCGAGCAGGCCCGCAATGACGGCATTCCCGACAACTGGCTAGAGGCGGCGAAGAACAGCCCCGTCTACCAGATGGCCGTGGACTGGAAGGTGGCCCTGCCCCTGCACCCGGAGTACCGCACCCTGCCCATGGTCTGGTACGTGCCGCCGCTGTCGCCGATCAGCGCCGCGGCGAATGCCGGCCAGATCGGTTCGGTGGGCGAGCTGCCCGACGTGAATCAGCTGCGCATCCCGGTCAAGTACCTGGCCAATCTGCTGACCGCCGGCGACACCGCGCCGGTGATCGGTGCGCTGGAGCGCATGCTGGCCATGCGCGCCTTCCAGCGCGGCGTGCATGTGGACGGCGTGAAGAACCATGCCGTGCTCAAGCAGGCCGGCATCACCGAGGCCCAGGTGCAGGACATGTACCGCGTGATGGCGATCGCCAATTACGAGGACCGCTTCGTGATCCCGACCACGCACCGCGAGTACGCGGAGAACGCCTTCAATGTGCGCGGCGGCTGCGGCTTCAGCTTCGGCAACGGCTGCTCCGAGGGCGTGACCGAGACCAGCCTGTTCGGCTCGGAGAAGAAGCGCACCATCCCCATCAAGGCGACGCTGTGAAGGGACACCTCATGTTCAAACCCGATCCCTGCCCTTACAGCCTACGCGTGCTGGCCGCGCTGCTGCGCTACCCGGACGCGAGCTTCCGGGCCGCCATCCCCGAGCTGCAGCAGGCGCTGCGCAGCGAGGGCGCGCTGCGGGCGGCGCGCCTGGAAGAGCTCTGCGCTCTGCTGGGCCGTCTGCAACGCGACGACCCGTTCACGGTCGAGTCGGATTACGTCGAACTCTTCGACCGCGGCCGCGGCACCGCCCTGCATCTGTTCGAGCATGTGCATGGCGACTCGCGCGAGCGCGGCCCGGCCATGATCGATCTGCAGCAAACCTACGAGAAGGCCGGGCTCTACCTCGCCCCTGGCGAGCTGCCCGATCACCTAGCCGTGGTGCTGGAGTTCGCCAGCACCCAGCCGCCGCGCGAGGCCACGGCCTTCCTGGCCGAGATCGCCCACATCGCTCGCGCCATCTTCAGCGCGCTGCTGCGCCGCCAATCGCCCTACGCCAGCGTGCTGGCCGCCGTGCTGGAGTTGGCCGGCGAGCGCGCCGAATCGGTGGAGATCCCGCCCGAGCCCGAGCTCGACGAGGCCTGGGCCGAGCCCGAAGCCTTCGGCGGCTGTTCGACCGCCGGCCAATCCAAGCCGGACCAGCCGCAGCCCATCCACATCGTGCGCAAGACCGCCCACTCCTCAGGAGCACAGGCATGAACGCCCTGCACAACTTCCTCTTCGTCGTCTACCCCTACATCTGCCTGGCGGTCTTCTTCATGGGCAGCCTGGCCCGCTTCGACCGCGACCAGTACACCTGGAAAAGCGACAGCTCGCAGATGCTGCGCTCGCGCGGCATGAAGTGGGCGAGCAATCTGTTCCATGGCGGCATCCTCTTCCTGTTCGTCGGCCACACGGTGGGCATGCTGACCCCGCACGCGGTCTACGAGTCCTTCATCAGCCCGGCCAACAAGCAGATGCTGGCCATCGTCGCCGGCGGCGTGGCCGGCACCGCCTGCTTCATCGGCCTGACCATGCTGATCTGGCGCCGCATGACCGACCCGCGCATCCGCCTGACCAGCCACCGCACCGACCTGGCGATCCTGTGGATCCTGTGGATTCAGCTGTCCCTCGGCCTGATCACCTTGCCCTTCTCGCTGTCGCACAGCGACGGCTCGGTGATGCTGATCCTGTCGGACTGGGCGCAGCGCATCGTCGTGCTGAACCCGGACGCCAGCGGCCTGGTCGGTCTGGCCTGGCCCTACAAGGTGCACATGGTGCTGGGCATGACGATCTTCCTGCTGTTCCCCTTCAGCCGCCTGGTGCATGTGTGGAGCGGGCTGGCTTCGATCTTCTATGTGTTCCGGCCGTATCAAGTGGTGCGCTCGCGCCGCCTGAATTTGCCGAAGAAGGGCTGATGCGATGAGCTACGCCGTCAACGACATCGAGATCGCCGCGCCTGACGAGGCACTGGACGAAGAGCAACTGCGCCAGCGCGCCTGCACCGAGCTGCTGCGCCAGCGAGCGATTCAGCTCGGCCTGCTGGATGCCGACGACCCCGCGCCCGAACAGGGCGCGATCAGCGAGGCAGCCTCGGCCGCCATCGAGGCGCTGATCGCCCAGGAACTCGCCGGGCCCGAGCCCGACGAGGCCGCCTGCCGCCGGCATTACGAGGCCAACAGCAAGCACTTCGCGCAGGGCGAGCGCATCCAGGTGCGGCACATCCTGTTCGCCGTCACGCCGGGTGTCGACGTCGGCCTGCTGCGCCAGAAGGCCGAGGGCCATCTGATCGAGCTGCGCGCCAGCGAGCCGGCGGCGTTCACCACCGCGGCCAAGAACCTGTCCAACTGCCCGAGCGGTGCCGAGGGCGGCCAATTGGGGTGGCTCACCGCCAACGACTGCGCTCCCGAGTTCGCCCGCGAACTCTTCGGCCGCAGCGAGATCGGCGTGCTGCCGCAGCTGGTGCACAGCCGCTTCGGCCTGCACATCGTCGCCATCGACGCCCGCGAACCCGGCCGCCTGCCGGCCTTCGAGCAGGTGCAGGCCGCAGTGGCGCAGCAGATGCGCCAGGCGCACCAGATCAGCGCGGTGCGGCAGTACTTGCAGACGCTGGCTGCCGATGCGCGCCTGGAGGGTGTCGATCTGCAAAAGGCCAGCTCGCCCTTGGTGCAGTAGGGCCTCCTGACGCCATGAGAAGCCAACGCGTTGCCATCCAGAAAGGGCGCCAACGAGGCGCGAAACGAAGCCGGGGTAGATCCCCCGGCGAGGCTTCGCAACGAAGTGGGCGCCCTTATCTGGTGGCAACCCGGAGGGAACGGGCCTGGCCGACCGCCATGCGTTGTTGCACCGCTCGCCCAGGCGCTAGCCTGGGCGTCGCGCCGCGCCTAGCCTGGCGGTCGGCCAGACTCGTTCGCGTGGCTTCTCATGGCGTCAGGAGGCCCTGATGCCCGACGAGCTGCTCGAACGCCTGCGCCGCTTCCAGACCGATGCCTTCCCGCAGCAGCGCTCGCTGTTCCGGCATCTGGTCGACGACGGCCAACATCCGCTGACGCTGTTCATCGGCTGCTCCGATTCGCGCCTCGTGCCCTATCTGCTGACCGGGGCCGGGCCCGGCGAGCTCTTCCTGGTGCGCAACGTTGGTGCCTTTGTGCCGCCCCATGACCAGAGCCAGGGCTTCCACGGCACGGCCGCCGCCATCGAGTTCGCCGTGCTCAACCTGCAGGTGCGCCGCATCATCGTCTGCGGCCACAGCCATTGCGGCGCCATCCGCACGCTGTACGGCGAGGTACCGCCCGCCGCCCAGAACCTGGCGCGCTGGCTGGACCTCGGCCGCGAGGCGGCCCTGCCCGTCGCCGAGCCTGGTCCCGAGGTGATGCGCCGCACCGAGCAGCGCGCCATCGTGCTGCAGCTGGAGCGGCTGATGGACTACCCCATGGTGCGCGAGCAGGTGGAGTCGCACGCGCTGACCCTGCACGGCTGGCATTACGTCATCGAGGACGGCGAAGTGCATGTCTTCGACGTCGGCGTCGGCGCCTTCGTGCCCGCCTCGCGCGCCGACAACGCAGGCACCGGACCCTACCGCTTCGGTGATGCTGACAGCGGCCTGGACGCCAGCGGCGTTCCGCTGGCTTGAACTGGATCAAGGCGCGCAGGCGTCGCCGGCCCTAGGCTGCCGGTCCATGAACAACGCCCTTCACGACCTCCGCCCGCTCGCCCCGCCGCAGCGCCACCAGCTCGCCTTCCAGTGCTTCGACACCCTCGCCGAGGGCGAGGCCTTCGACTTGGTCAACGACCACGAACCGCGTGGACTGCTGATGCAGTTCCACGCCTACCGCCCGCAGTCCTTCAACTGGCAGGTGGTGCAGGCCAATCCCGGCTACTGGCGCATCCGCATCACCTGCGCTGCTCCCGGCGGGGCGACGGCGCCCGCTCCCCAGGGCGGCGGCTGCGGATGTGGTGGCGGTGGTGGCTGCTCCTGAGCATGACGGCCGCTGCCCTCACGCCAGCGCCGCGCAAGCCTGAGCTGGTCTGCCCGGCCGGCTCGCTGCGTGCGCTGCAACTTGCCCTCGAGGCTGGTGCCGACGCCGTCTACCTCGGCCTGAAGGACGCGACCAATGCACGCAACTTCGCCGGCCTGAACTTCGACGCCGCCCAGGTGCACGAAGGCGTCACGATGGCCCATCGCCAGGGCCGCCAGGTGCTGATGGCGCTCAACACCTTTGCCGACGCCCGCGACACCCGGCCCTGGCAGCGCGCCGTCGACCATGCCGCCGAGCTGGGTGCCGATGCCCTCATCGTGGCCGACAGCGCCGTGCTGGCCGATGCCAGCCGCCGCCATCCGCAGCTGCGCCTGCATCTGTCGGTGCAGGCCTCGGCCACCAATTGGGAGGCCATCGAGTTCTATCGGCAGCGCTACGGCATCGCCCGCGCCGTGCTGCCGCGCGTGCTGACGCTGCAGCAAGTGCAGCAGCTGCTCAAGCACTGCACCGTGCCGGTCGAGGTCTTCGGCTTCGGCAGCCTGTGCGTGATGGTGGAGGGGCGCTGTGCCCTGTCCAGCTACGCGACGGGCCAGTCGCCCAACACGGCCGGCGTCTGTTCGCCGCCCGGTGCGGTGCGCTGGGACGAGGCCGCCGACGGCGTGCGCGCGCGTCTCGGCGGCGTGCTGATCGACCATTACCGCCCCGGCGAACCGCGCGGCTACCCGACGCTGTGCAAGGGCCGCTTCGAGGTGGGCGAGCTGGCCAACGACTACGCGCTGGAAGAGCCCACCAGCCTCAACACCCTGGCCCTGCTGCCGCAGCTGATCGCCACCGGCGTGGAGGCCATCAAGATCGAAGGCCGCCAGCGCAGCCCCGCCTATGTGGCCGAGGTCACCAAGGTCTGGCGCGCCGCCATCGACGCCGCCTGGGCCGCCCAGGAGGGCCGCGGCCGCTACAGCGTGCAGCCGGCCTGGGACGGCCAGCTGGCCCGCTGGGCCGAGGGCCAGCAGCACACATTGGGCGCCTACGACCGCCCCTGGAGATGAAGACGATGCCGGAGTTGTCCATCGGCCCCCTGCTGTACTGGTGGCCGCGCGAGGCCGTGCTGAACTTCTATGCCGACCTGGCCGACGCGCCGGTGCGCAGCGTCGTGCTGGGCGAGCTGGTCTGCTCACGGCGCAACGAGATCAAGTTCGACGACTGGCTGGCCCTCGCCCGCGAGCTGCGCACCGCCGGCAAGGATGTGCGCCTGGCCACCATGGCCCTGGTCATGAGCGAGGCCGAGCTGCGCACGCTGCGCCGCGTCTGCGAGCAGGACGAGTTTCCCGTCGAGGCCGGCGACGCCGCCGCGCTGCAGGTGTTGTCGCGCGCCCGGCGCCGTCCCTTCACGCTCGGCCCCCACCTGAACATCTACAACGCTGCCGCCCTCGGTGAGCACGCGGCCCTAGGCGCCGACCGCTGGGTGGCGCCGGTCGAGCTGTCGCTGGACGCGGTAGCGCTCATCAACCCCATGCCGTCGGCCCTTGAGACCGAGGTCTGGGGCTTCGGCCGCCTGCCGCTGGCCTTCTCGGCGCGCTGCTTCACGGCCCGCCATCACCGGCTGCAGAAGGACGACTGCCAGTTCCGCTGCCGCGACGATGCCGACGGCCTGCTGCTGAAGACGGGGGAAGGCGAGGACTTCCTGGCCCTCAACGGCATCCAGACCCAGAGCGCGGCCCTGCAATGCCTGCTGGGCCAGGGCCAGGCGCTGCGCGAGGCCGGCGTCGGCCTGCTGCGGCTGTCGCCCTGCGGCCAGCACTTCGGCCGCGTTGTCGAACTGTTCGACGCCGTGTTCGCGCGCGGCGCCCCCGCCGAGGAGGCGCTGGACGAGCTGCGCGGGCTGCCGCTGCCGGGCCGCCTGGTAGACGGCTTCGCGCGCCGCCAGCCCGGTCTCGCGGAGGTGGCATGACGAGCCTGACCCTGCCCAGCCTGCCGCCGCAATGGCGCGAGCGCGTCGCCCGCCTGCCCAGCCGGCCACCTTCCACGGCCCTGGCCCTGCTGCTTGACCGCCTGCTGCTGCCGCGCCTGGACGCCTCCCAGCGCGAAGCCCTGCAGGGTCGCACCGTCGAGATCGAGCTGCAGGAACTCGGCGCCCGCGTGCGCCTGCAGCTCGGCCCGCGCGGCTTTCACGCCGCCGGCGAGGGCGCGGCGCCCCATCTGCGCCTGCGTGCCCGCGCCGACGCGCTGTGGCGGCTTCTGCGCGGCGAGGACGACGCCGACCGCCTGTTCTTCGACGGCGCCCTCGTCATGGAGGGCGACACCGAGTACGGCCTCATCCTGAAAAACACCCTGGACGCGATCGGTCCGCTGTGGACCGTCGCGCCTGCCCGATGATGAAACGACGCCTCCTGCTGGCCGCTGCCGCGGCCACCCCACTGCTGAGTGCAGCCGACGCCCCGGTGCAGCGCCTGGCCCTGGCCTGGCGCCTGGCCGACGGGCGCGAGCAGGCCGGCCTGCTCGGCCTGGACTGGGGCGCCCGCCGGATCGACATGCTGGCCGCCTGGACCCTGCCCAGCCGCGCCCATGGCCTGATCGCCGACGGCCGGGGCGGCTTCTATGCCGTCGCAGCGCGGGCGGGCGACTGGCTGCTGCATGTCGACGCCGCCGGCGCCGCCACCTGGGCTCGCCAGGACGGTGCCTGGCGCTTCAACGGCCATCTGCTGCTGCACCCGGCCGGCCTGTTCGCCACCGAGACCGACCCGCGCGACGAGAGCTCCCACCTGGCCCTGCGCGAACCGCGCACGCTGGCACTGATCGCCCGCCTGCCGCTGGCTGGCCGCGACGCCCATCAGCTGGTGGCGGAGCCCGACGGCCGCCTGCTGCTCGCCCTCGGCGGCCTGCGGCGCTGGCCGGATGGACGCAAGCGCGAAGGCGCCATTGCCTCGGCGCTGCTGAAGCTGGACCCGACTACCGGCGGTGAACTGGCACGCTGGCGCCTGGACGACCCGGACATCAGCCTGCGCCATCTCGCCTGGTCCCACGACGGCCAGCGCCTCGGCATCGCACTGCAGGCCGCGCACGCGGCCAAGGAACGCCGCGCGGCCGCGCCGCTGCTGGCCGTCTTCGAGGGCGACCAGCTGCAGCTGCCCGTGGCCGGCGGGCCGGGCCAGGGCTATGCCGGCGACATCTGTGCCGCGCCCGGCGGCGGCTTCGTGCTCAGCGCGCAGAAGGCCGGCCAGGGGCTGCTGTGGCAACCGGGCGTGCCGGCCGACCTGACCCGCATCGCCGAGCTCACCGATCCCTGCGCGCTGCACGACGGCTGGCATGGCGGTGAGCGCGCCGTGCTGCTGGTGGCCGGCCGCGGCGTCGCGCGCTGGCAGGCCAACGGCGCACAGATGCTGGCCTGGCCCCAACCCCTGGCACCCGACAACCACGCGGTGCTGGTTTGAAGAAGCGGCGCCACGAGCGCCGCAAGGAGTTCCCATGCCTTCCCCTTCCACCCTGGCCCAGCGCCTCGTCGATGCGCTGCTGGCGCGCGGTGCGCGCGAGATCTTCGGCATCCCCGGTGACTTCGCGCTGCCGCTGTTCCGCGAGATCGAACGCGACGGCCGCCTGCCCATCCTGACCCTGGCCCACGAGCCCGGCGTCGGCTTCGCGGCCGACGCGACGGCGCGCGTGCGCGGCGGCCTCGGCGTGGCTGCCGTCACCTATGGCGCCGGTGCCCTCAACCTCGTCAACGCGGTGGCCGGTGCCTATGCCGAGCGCGTGCCCCTGGTGGTGCTGTCGGGCGCACCGGCGGCCCACGAGGCCGTCAGCGGCCTGCTGCTGCACCACCAGGTCAAGCAGCTCGACTCGCAGTGGCGGCTCTACGAGGAGATCACCGTCGACCGCGCGCGGCTGGACGACCTCGAGCGCGCGCCCCAGGCCATCGCCCGCGTCCTGGACAACGCCCTGGCCCGCTCGCGGCCGGTCTACCTCGAGATCCCGCGCGACCTGCCGGGGCGGCCCTGCGCCGAGGTGCCGGCGCCCGCGCCGCGGCGCTGGGATGCCGAGCGCGTGGCCGCCTGCGCCGACGAGCTGCTGGCGCGGCTGCGTGCGGCGCGCGACCCGCTGCTGGTCGTCGGCGTCGAGGTCAGGCGCTACGGCCTCGAGGCGCGTGTCGCCGAGCTGGCGCGGCGCCTGGGCCTGCCGGTGTTGACGAGCTTCATGGGCCGCGGCCTGCTGGCCGATGCCGACCTGCCGCTGGCGGGCACCTATCTCGGCCTGGCCGGCGACCCCGAGCTGAGCCGGCGCGTGGAGGCCTCGGACGCGCTGCTGCTGCTGGGCGTCATCGTGTCGGACACCAACTTCGCCGTGTCGGCCCGGCGCATCGACTTCCGCCATGCCCTGGTGGCCTATGACGACGAGGTGCGTGTCGGCCACCACGTCTACCCGGAGCTGCCACTGGCGGCCCTGGTCGATGCGCTGCTCGAGCGCTGTCCGCTGCCGCGCAGCGCCGTCGCGGCGCCGCCCGCGCCGCCGAGCTATCCGCAAGGCCTGGTCGAGGACGAGGCGCCGGTCGAGCCGGCCGACATCGCCCGCGCCATCAACGACGCCTTCGCCCGCCACGGCCCCATGCCCATCGCCTGCGACGTCGGCGACTGCCTGTTCACCGCCATGGCGGTGCTGCCCACGGCCCTGCTGGCGCCGGGCTACTACGCCACCATGGGCTATGGGGTGCCGGCCGGCCTCGGCCTGCAGCGCGCCAGCGGCCAGCGCCCCCTCATCCTCGTCGGCGACGGCGCCTTCCAGATGACCGGCTGGGAGATCGGCCACGCCGCCCGCCTGGGCCTCGACCCCATCGTCATCGTCTTCAACAACGGCGGCTGGGAGATGCTGCGCAGCTTCATGCCCGAGGGCGGCTTCCACGACCTCGGCGCCTGGGACTTCGCCGCCATGGCCGCCGGCATGGGCGGCGACGGCTACACGGTGCAGACGCGCGCCGAGCTGGGCGCCGCCTTGCGCCAGGCCCTGGCAACGCGCGGCTGCTTCCAGCTCATCGACGTCCGCCTCGCCCCCGGCGCACGCTCGCCAACGCTGCAGCGCTTTGTGCAGGCGGTGCGGCGCCTGTCCATGCCCGAGGCCGTCGTAGCTTCTTGACCTGGTTCAAGGACGTCGCCGAGCCTGCTGGTCACACTGCCCTTCACTAGATGTAGCGCCTCTCTGCGTTGCAAACACCATAGGTAGTGGAATGAATCTCTATCCCCAGCAGGTGATGAAGCGCGACGGCCGCCTGCAGGCCTTCGACGCGGACAAGATCATGCAGGCCCTGGCCGCCGCCGGACGCGCCAGCGGCGAGTTCGGCGACGACGAGGCGCGCCGGCTGACCGAGAACGGCGTGATGCCCGAGCTGATGGCGCACACCCTGCCGGGCATCGAGCTGATCCAGGACGCCGTCGAGTCCACGCTGTTCGGTGCCGGCTGGCGCCGCACGTTGCGCGCCTACATCGTCTACCGCGAGCAGCACCGCCGCCTGCGCGATGCCCGCCAGACGCTGGTCGATGTGCAGGCCACGATGAACGAATACCTGCAGCAGCGCGACTGGCGCATCCAGGCCAATGCCAACCAGGGGTGGAGCCTGGGCGGGCTCATCCTCAACGTCTCGGGCAAGGTCGTCGCCAACTACTGGCTGGACCATGTCTACCCGCCCGAGGTCGGCCGCGCCCACCGCGAGGCCGACCTCCACATCCACGACCTCGACATGCTCAGCGGCTACTGCGCCGGCTGGAGCCTGCGCACCCTGCTGCACGAGGGGCTGAACGGCGTGCCCGGCAAGGTCGAGGCCGGGCCGCCGAAGCATCTCTCGAGCGCCGTCGGGCAAATCGTCAACTTCCTCGGCACCCTGCAGAACGAATGGGCCGGCGCACAGGCCTTCTCCAGCTTCGACACCTATCTGGCGCCCTATGTGCGCAAGGACGCGCTTTCCTACGAGCAGGTGCGCCAGTGCCTGCAGGAGCTGATCTACAACCTCAACGTGCCCTCGCGCTGGGGCACGCAGACGCCCTTCACCAACCTGACCTTTGACTGGACCTGCCCGGCCGACCTCGCCGAGCAGGTGCCCGTCATCGCCGGCGAGGAGCAGCCCTTCACCTATGGCGAGCTGCAAGCCGAGATGGACCTCATCAACCGCGCCTACATAGCCGTGATGACGGCCGGAGACGCCAAGGGCCGCGTCTTCACCTTTCCCATTCCGACCTACAACATCACGAAAGACTTCGACTGGGCCCACCCCAACACCGAAGCCCTGTTCGAGATGACGGCGCGCTACGGCCTGCCATATTTCCAGAACTTCCTGAACTCCGACCTCGAGCCGCAGATGGTGCGCTCCATGTGCTGCCGGCTGCAACTGGACCTGCGCGAGCTGCTCAAGCGCGGCAACGGCCTGTTCGGCTCGGCCGAGCAGACCGGCTCAGTCGGCGTCGTCACGGTGAACTGCGCGCGGCTGGGCTATCTGTTCGCGGGCGACGAGGCCGGCCTGCTGACCCGCCTGGACCGCCTGCTGGAGCTGGGCCGCGACAGCCTAGAGATCAAGCGCAAGCTGATCCAGCGCCTCATCGACCAGGGGCTGTTCCCCTACACGCGGCGCTATCTGCGCACCCTGCGCAACCACTTCTCGACGCTGGGCGTGAACGGCATCAACGAGATGGTGCGCAATTTCACCCGCGGCCGGCACGACATCACGAGCGAGGAAGGCCATGCCCTGGCCCTGCGCCTGCTGGACCATGTGCGGGCGCGCATGGTGGAGTTCCAGGAGCAGACCGGCCATCTCTACAACCTCGAGGCCACGCCGGCCGAGGGCACGACCTACCGCTTCGCCAAGGAGGACCGGCGCCGCTGGCCCGCCATCCTGCAAGCCGGCAGCGACGCGAATCCCTACTACACCAACAGCTCGCAGCTGCCCGTCGGCTTCACCGACGACCCCTTCGAGGCCCTGGAGCGCCAGGAGGAGCTGCAGCGCAAATACACCGGCGGCACGGTGCTGCACCTCTACATGAGCGAGCGCATCAGCTCGGCCATGGCCTGCCGCGAGCTGGTCAAGCGGGCGCTGTCCCACCACCGCCTGCCCTATGTGACCGTGACGCCGACCTTCTCGATCTGCCCGACCCACGGCTATCTGAGCGGCCACCACGAGTTCTGCCCCCGATGCGACGCCGAGCGACTGGCCGCCAAGCGTCGTCAATCCGAAACCGAACCCGCCTGAGGAGATCCCATGAACGCTGTCATCGAACGCCAGGACGAGGCCATCACGCTGCGCGAAGAGGAACGCCAGCGCTGCGAGGTCTGGACCCGCGTGATGGGCTATCACCGCCCCGTCGCCTCCTTCAACATCGGCAAGCAGGGCGAGTTCGCCGAGCGTGTTCACTTCGAGGAAGGCCGAGTGCAGTCGCGATGAGCCAACTGGCCGTCGCCGGCCTGCAGCCCTTCAGCAGCGTCGACTTCCCCGGCCGCCTGGCGGCCGTGGTCTTTCTGCAGGGCTGCCCCTGGCGCTGCGGCTATTGCCACAACCCCGGCCTGCAGCCGCGGGGCAGGGGGGAAGGCCCGCGCTGGCCTGAGCTGCGCGACTGGCTGGCGCGCCGCCTGGGCCGGCTCGATGGCGTCGTCTTCAGCGGCGGCGAACCGACGCTGGACCCGGCCCTGCCGGCCGTTCTCGACGAGTTGCGAGCCATGGGCTATGCCCTCGGCCTGCACACGGCCGGCCTGGCGCCGCGCTGCCTGGGCGGTCTGCTGCCGCGCCTGGACTGGGTGGGGCTGGACATCAAGGCCGCGCTCGGCGACGCGAGCCTGCACGACCGCATCACCGGCCGCCGCGCCAGCACGCGCGCGGTGCGCGACTCCCTGGCCCTGCTGCGGGCCAGCGGCGTGGATTTCGAATGCCGCAGCACCGTGCATCCGGCTTGGTTCAGCGACGCCGACCTGCTGCGCCTGGTGCGCGAGCTGGCTGGTGTGCCACGCCATGTGCTGCAGCTCGCGCGCCTGCCCGATGCATCGGGCAGTTTGCGCGCGCCGGTGGCCTGGCCCTCGCCCGCCTTGCTGGCTGAGGCCCGGGCCATCCGGCCCGGCCTGCTGCTGCGGACCTAACCGATCAGCACGGCCTCGCCGGCCGGGTTGAAGGGCAGCAGGCCGCCGAACTCGCCGCTCTCCACGCGCTTGACCAGCAGCTCCAGCATGCGCTTGACCTCGCTGGCCGTCGTGCGCCCGGCCAGGGCGGCGGTGAACATCAGCTGCCAGGTGGGGCCGGCCTGACGCGCCTCGGCGGCCAGGGCCTCGAAGTTGGCCAGGTCGGCCGGGTCCTTGTCCACGCACATCAGCGGGCGCAGCACGCCGCCCTTGCCGGCGGCATGAGCGGCGCGCTGCTCGGGCGTCGCGTCGGCGTCGCATTCGGCGGTGGTGAAGACCATCAGCAGATGCTGGGGTTCGCGTTGCCTGCGGGCCATGGCCAGCAGGTCGTCAAAGTGTTCGATGTTCATCGAGGTCCAGTCTGAGCCGCCGCGAGGCGGCGCGGCGCCTCCGACGGAGGAGGGCGGGGTCGTCCGAAAGGAGGAGGCCGCGCCGGTCGCTGTCCTGCCACGGCCGGATGGGCCGCAGCGACGCGGCGCCCAAGAATCGGTCACATGGACCACATGCCATGGACGAGCGCCGACGGCGCGGTGCGCGACCTTCGCAAGCGCCCCTGGCGCGACCTGCGCATCTCGCTGACCGACCGCTGCAATTTCCGCTGCGGCTATTGCATGCCGCGCAGCAAGTTCGGCCCGGGCCACCGCTTCCTGCCGCAGGCGCGGCTGCTGAACTTCGAGGAGATCGCCCAGGTGGCGCGCCAGGCCCTGGCCCTGGGCGTGCGCACCCTGCGCCTGACCGGCGGCGAGCCGTTGCTGCGTCGCGATCTGCCGCGCCTCATAGGCCAGCTCTCGGCCCTGCGCACGCTGGACGGCACGGCGCCCGACCTGGCACTGACGACCAACGGCAGCCTGCTGGCCGCCCAGGCCCAGGCCCTGCGCGACGCCGGCCTGAACCGCCTGACCGTCAGCCTCGACGCGCTGGACGACGCCGTCTTCCGGCGCATGAACGAGGTCGGCTTTCCGGTCGCCGAGGTGCTGCGCGGGCTGGAGTCAGCCCGGAGCGCCGGCTTTACGTCCATCAAGGTCAATATGGTGGTGCGCCGTGGCGTCAACGACCGCGAGGCCCTGCCGCTGGCCGAACATTTCCGCAACAGCGGCATGGTGCTGCGCTTCATCGAATTCATGGACGCCGGCCGCCACAACGGCTGGAAGCTCGACGAGGTGCTGCCCAGCGCCGAGCTGCGCGAGCGCATCGCCGCGCGCTGGCCGCTGCAGCCGCTGCGGCCCACCCGCGGCGGCGAGACGGCCGAGCGCTGGCGCTATGCCGACGGTGCCGGCGAGATCGGCTTCATCAGCAGCGTCAGCCAGGCCTTCTGCGGCGACTGCACGCGCGCCCGGCTGACGGCCGAGGGCCGGCTCTACACCTGTCTGTTCGCGTCCGAGGGCCACGATCTGCGGCCGCTGCTGCGCAACCCCCACGCCGGCGAGGCGCAGCTGCGCGAACGCCTGGCCGCCATCTGGGCCCGGCGCAGCGACGCCTATTCCGAACAGCGCGAGCGGCTCAGCGTCATCCGCATCGTCCGCCCCGACATGCATGTGCTCGGCGGCTGAATCACCCCAGCTTGAACTGCATCACAGCGGCGTTTCAATCTTGACGCCAGCATCGACTTTTCCCTCAACCGCCCCAGCCATGACCCCTCCTTCGCTCCTCGAACGCATGGCGGCCGCCGGCCTGCGCCCCTTGCAACTGGCCGGGCGCCAGCTGCTGCCCATCGTGCAGGGCGGCATGGGGGTGGGCATCTCGGCCCACCGCCTGGCCGGCAGCGTGGCGGCCTTGGGCGCCTGGGGCACCATCGCCTCGGTGGACCTGCGCCGCCACCATGCCGACCTGATGGCGCGCAGCGAAGGCCTGCATGACGGCGACGAAAAGAAGGCCGTCATCCAGCAGGCCAACCAGGAGGCGCTGGCGCGCGAGATCCACCGCGCCCGCGGCATCGCCGGCGGCCGTGGCCTGGTGGCCGTCAACGTGATGCGCGCCGTCAGCGACTATGCGGCCTCGGTGCGCACGGCCCTGGAGGAGGGGGCGGACGCCCTGGTCGTCGGCGCCGGCCTGCCGCTGGACCTGCCCGAGCTGGCCCAGGACCATCCCGACACCGCCCTCATCCCTATCCTCAGCGACGCCCGTGGCGTGGCGCTGCTGTGGCGCAAATGGGAGCGCCGCCAGCGCATTCCCAACGCCATCGTCATCGAGCACCCGGCCCATGCTGCCGGCCACCTGGGCGCGGCCCGCGTCGCCGACTTGGGCGATGCACGCTTCGACTTCGAGACCGTGCTGCCGGCCGTGCGCCAGCATCTGCGCGATGCCGGCGTCGAGGGCCGGGTGCCGCTGATCGCCGCCGGCGGCGTGCGCCGCTGCGAGGACATCCAGCGCCTGCAGTCCCTGGGCGCCGACGCGGCCCAGCTCGGCACCGCCTTCGTGGCCACCGAGGAGTGCGACGCCCATCCCCATTTCAAGCAAGTGCTGGCCGAGGCGCGTGACGAGGACCTCGTCGAGTTCACCAGCGTGGCCGGCCTGCCGGCCCGTGCCGTGCTGACGCCATGGCTGAAGAGATACCTCAAGGCCGAGGAGAGGCTGCAGGCCGTGGCCCAGCTCAAGCAGCGCTGCACCATGGCCTTCGACTGCCTGGCCCAGTGCGGCCTGCGCGACGGCCTCAAGGGCTGGGGCCAGTTCTGCATCGACCAGCGCCTGGCCGCGGCCCTGCGCGGCGACATGGCCAAGGGCCTGTTCTTCCGCGGTCGTGGCGGGCTGCCCTTCGGCCCGCAGATCGCCAGCGTGAGCCAGCTGATGGAACGGTTGCTGACGCCGGGCGTCCCGCTGGGCACGCCGGCATGAACGCAAGTGCTGCGCCCTGGCAGCTCAAGCGGCTGCTGAGCGCGCCGCATCGTCTGGGCTTCGCCATCGGTGCCGCGGCGATTGGCCTGTTCGCGCTCTGGTGGCTGGCGGTGCTGCTGGCCGCCCGCCTGGGCTTCGCGCCAGGCTGGGCCGTGCCGCCGACGCTGGCCCATGGCCTGCTGTTCACGCTGGGCTTCATGCCGGCCTTCATGACAGGCTTTCTGTTCACCGCCGGGCCCCGCTGGCTGGGCCAGCCCGGCGTGGACGCTCGCACACTGCTGACAGCGCTGCTGCAGCTTGCCGTCGGCTGGCTGATCGCCTTCGTCGGCATACACGCCAGCGCGTGGCTGGCGGCCTTCGGCGTTGCGACTTCCGCCTGCGGCTGGCTGCGCCTGAGCTTGCGCTTTGCCGCCATGTTGCGGGTTAGTCGTGTGCTGGATCGCCTGCATGCGCGCTGGGTGCTGGCGGCCTGTTTCGTCGGCGTCGTGGCCATGCTGCTGGCCTGCCTGGCCCTCGTGCAGGGCGACGCGGTGCTGCTGCGCGCGGCCATCCAGTTCGGCCTGTGGGGCTTTGTCGGACCAGTCTATGCCGTCGTGTCGCACCGCATGATTCCCTTCTTCAGCGCCGCGGCCCTGCCGCAGTTGGAGGCTTGGCGGCCGAATGCGCTGCTGCTTCCCATGCTGGGCGGCCTAGCTCTGAGCGGCGTGGCCGAGATGGGCTGGCTCGCGCCGAGCCTGCTGGCGCCACCGTTGGCCCTCGCGTCGCTGGCGCTCCTCGCGCTGGCGCTGCGCTGGGGACTTGCCCAGCGCCTCAAGGGCGAATCGCGCCGGCTACTGGCCATGCTGCATGGCGGCTTTGTCTGGCTGGGGCTGGCGCTGGGCCTGCAGGCCGCCTCCCAGGCCCGGCTGGCCTTCGGGCTTGCGGGCCTCGGCACCGCACCGCTGCATGCGCTGACGCTGGGCTGGCTAGGCTGCACGCTGATGGCCATGGTCACGCGCGTTGCCGCGGGCCATAGCGGCCGGTCGCTGGCCGTCGACAACCTGGGTTGGGCTGCCTACCGCCTGCTGCAGCTTGCGGTGCTGCTGCGCGTCGCCGCAGCGCTGGGCCTGGCCGTCGGGTTGCTGCCGGCCGCAGCCATCTGGGCCGCCGTGGTCGCGACTTGGGGCTGGCGCCAAGGCGCGTGGTTGGGGCGGCCGCGTGTCGATGGACAGCCGGGCTGAGCATGGACACCGTTCCCATCGAGCGCTGGCTGCGGCGCTTGCCCATCTTCAGCGAGATCGATGCAGCCTCGTTGCAGCACCTGGCCGCCGAGGCTCGCTGGCGGCCACTGGAGCGCGGCGCTTTCGCGCTACGGGCCGGCGACAGCTGCGAGGCCTTCTTTGTCAACCTCGGCGAGCCAGTCAAGCTCTTCGTACTGGCGCCTAATGGCAACGAAAAGGTCATCGAGCTGGTGGCGACCGGCCAGAGCTTTGGCGAGGCGCTGATGTTCCTCGGCCGGCCGAGCCCGGTGAACGCGCAGGCCCTGGGAGATACCCGTCTGCTGGTGCTACCGCGCGACGCGATGTTGGCGGCGATGGCGGCCGACCAGCGCCTGGCCCTGCGCATGCTGGCCGGCCTGAGCCGGCGCCTGCATGGCCTGGTCGGCGATGTGCAGGCCTATGCCTTGCAGTCCGGCGTGCAGCGCGTCATCGGCTATCTGCTGCGCGATGCTGGCGACGATGGCGCCAGCACCGTGGTGCTGCCGGTCAGCAAGGCGACGCTGGCCTCGCGGCTGTCGCTGACGCCCGAGTACTTCTCGCGCGTGTTGCACGAGCTGGAGGGGGGCAGGCTGATCGCGGTCGAAGGGCGGCGTATCCAAATCGGCGACGTCAAGCGCCTCGCCGCCTATCCTCACCCTAGGTGTTGAAAAGCAGGGCCTGATCGCGCGGCTGCTCGATGCGCAGCGGCAGGCTAACGTCCGGCGCCGCTGCAAGCCCGGCAGTCGCCAGCCGCTTGCGCCATTGTTCGGCGCCGGGCTGGCAAGCGGTGCGCACTACGACGCTCAGCTGCCACGGCCATTCCGGAGACCCCGGTCCTTCGAGAACGTTGTCCACGCCAGGCAGCTCGCGCAGCCGAGCCAGCAGGTCAGCCGTCGGTGCGGTGCGCCGCCATAGCGCAAGCACTCCGTATTGCGGGGTCGACGTAGGAGGCGGTTTCAGCATGAGACCTTCGACCTGCCCGCCGCGCCGCCATGAACTCAGGCTGGATATGACATGATGCTCGCTGCAGCCTAGTTGCTTGGCGCATTCAGCAAACGGCCGAGAACAGATCTGCAGACCCTGTTCGACGCGAGCAGCGAGTAAGGGGTCGTCGCAGCACACCGTGTTCGCTGATGATGGCAAGCGGATGCGGGCCACCGGTCTCAGTGCCAAGCGCGCGAGCTGACGGTGCAACGCCGTTTCGTTAAGGGCTTCGACTTCAGCCCAAATCGTCGGGAGGTTCGCGCTGGTATCGACGCTCTCGATGCGAAAGCAGCCTGGCAGGGAAGCCAAAGCTAACCGGAATCCAGGCTGGGCGTTGAAAGCGAGTCTCCAGCGCTCCCGCCGTAGCGCGGCTCCCCACCGCACGCGAATTGGCAGCAGGGCACCGCTGCGGCTCAATTGCCGGCATAGGTCAAGGAGCTCTCGTGGCTTCGCGCCGCTGCGCGCTGCCATCAGGCGAAAAGGTGACGTGTGGAGCGGAAAGTCCTGCTGCCAGCCTTGGAGCAGCGTTTGACGTAAGCCGGCGCAGCAACTGGGCGGGGACGCGGGAATGTGCATGGTGGCCCATGCTCGGCTCCCTGATCAGGGCTGGCCTTAATCTGCTTCAAGTTACCGCAAAGCCGAGTTTGAGCGGCGTCAATCTCGCTGCGGTGAGGGCGTCGCGGTGGGCCGGCAGGGGCTCGCTGATGCCGTGGCGTCGGGAACTCCGATTGCCCCGACGCTCGAATTGATGTGACTGACGCGTGTTGACGATGCCGCGGCACCCTCCTCCAAGGCCTCTTGTAGCGCCAGTCCTGGCGGTCATGCTGGTGTCGGGGGGTGCAAAGCTGGCCCAGGCCCAGGATGCGGCGGTACCCGCATTCAAGCAACTGGACTCCATCGACGCTCGCGTCCAGGGCTGCGTCACCTGCCACGGGCAAAGTGGTCAGGGAACGAACAACGGCTACTTCCCGCGCATTGCCGGCAAGCCGGCCGGGTATCTGTACAACCAGTTGGTTGCGTTTCGGGACGGCACGCGGCGCTACCCGCCGATGAACTACCTGGTGGCCTACCTTCCCGACGACTACCTGTGCGAAATTGCGGAACATTTTTCAAGGCAGAGCCCGCCGTTGGCCGCTCGAGACCTGGCTCCGGCGGCCGACGCTCAACTCCAGCGGGGGCAGCAGCTCGTCACCGTCGGAGACCCTGGCCGGGGCGTCCCCGCATGTGCGGCCTGCCACGGGGCCCGACTCACCGGGATGATTCCCGGCATTCCGGGGCTGATCGGCCTGCGCCCGACCTATATCGCGGCGCAGTTGACGCGGTGGCGGGTGGGGGAGCGGCACGCCGCGGACCCCGACTGCATGAGGCGCATCGCCGGGCGCTTGAGCGAGGACGATGTCTTTGCCGTGTCCGCCTGGCTTGCCCGCCAGGACTCCCCGAAGGATGCGGCTCCCGAGCCGGCCAATCTCAACCGCATGCCCTTCGCGTGCGGCAGCCAGCGCTGAGGCCATGGGACGCCTCGCGAAGGTCTTCGGCATCCTGATCGCCCTGGCGATCGCAGCGGCGGGCGCCCTCTACCTGATGCTTCCCGGGGAACTGCCCAAGTCAGCGCATCCCGCCGAGGTCAACAAGACCACGCAGGTCATCGCCCGCGGCGAATACCTGGCCCGCGCCGGCGACTGCGTGGCCTGCCACACCATGCCGGGCGGCCGCGAGTTCGCCGGCGGCCGCGCGATGCCGACACCCTTCGGCGCGATGTACGTCCCGAACATCACACCTGACGACGAGACGGGCATCGGCGCCTGGACGCCCGACGAGTTCTAGCCATGGCGGACAAGGCGCTGTACGTGGCGAAGGCTCAAGGCCGCAACCAGTACCGGACCTACCCTGGGCAGCTGAACTAGCCGGAAGTCAAATGCCGCACTACGAGGCCTGGGGCATCTGGGAGCAAGGCCAGTCGCCCACATCCATGATCGCGCCCAGACTGACGCGCACGATGTTCAACATGAGCGCTGCCAAGATCACGTCGTTGCTCTCGGAAGGACCCCTGGTAATCCGAACTTCCTTAGGTACATCCTGATCATCATCCGGTTTCCGCGACCTGCGGACGAAGCCGATGGTTGCTTAGCCCGACCCGGTTGGAAGGGCGCTTGGCGGACGGACGGGTTTCGCCCTTGGCGGCTTCAGGTCTCTTCCGGCGCGTCAGCCGGTCCCGCGCTGCTTGAAGCCGGCGGAGTCAAGGAGACCCTTCCGACAGCCTTCGCGACAGCGGTCTTCGACCGGGCCAAAGCCAGCGGCTTGGGCGAGCCGATGATCAAGCCGGTGGCAAGCCGCGGCTCAGTGGCCTTGAGTTCGCGGACCTTGTCGCGCGTCAGGCCCGTCGCGAACACGCGCGCCGCCTTCTCCGCCATCTCAGCGGAAACCATGACGAACTTGCCGGGAGCGATTCGAACTCGCTTCATTCGGGGGCCTTCATGGGCACAACTCTAGCGCGGGACGTGCCAGGCGTGGGCTGATCATCGCTCGCGCGGATCTGTGACGTTCCTACTACCTGGCGGCTTTCGTCGACGCGTGGGCACCGCGCCCCAGGTGCGTGCGACGGATACTCTCACCCGCGCGCAGCAGGTATCGGCGGACATTTGTTTGGCGGCGACTCGTTTGACTGCTACTCACTCCACACCGGTACTTGATGATTTCGGGTGGCTGAGCCGATCTCGATGACTGGTCAGGGAATCCGGACTTCCACAGGTGCCTCGGCTGCAACGGCAATCTGCTGCGCAACGAGCGCATACAGATCCTGCTCGGCCGTGGGTGCCTCAATGGAGATAAGCAGGCTGTACCTGGCTGCTCGGTCAAAGCGATTGTGGGACGGCCGGTTCCGCCACCACCCCATGGCCGGAAAGATCGCCAGTTGCCCGCGGTTGGCCAGCTGCGCGGCCGTCCCTGTCCAACTGTCTGACAGCAGCGAGCCTCGGGTGCGCAGCCGCTCTCCAATGGTCCAGCCGGGATCCGCGCCACCCCCGCCCGGAAGGCCCTGCTCCTCGGCAGCCGCTTGGGCGTTGATGCGGCCGCGGAAGGCGGCCTCGGTCTCTAGCGGCCGCCGCACTGCAAAGCGCAGCGCGTGCGATTGGTAGGCGTACTTGTCGATGCCACCCCGCTCGCCGGGATTCGGTTCGATGAAGTACGACAGCGTGACGCGCAGCGTGACCGGCAGATCCCCGAGGTCTTGAAGCACGTCGATGGGCCAAGGCAGATCGTGGAGGTGCATCTCCCGCGTCTTCACCGAGCCGTCGTCCTTGTAATACGGCTGGATCTCGTCCTGCACGATCATCGTCAGCGAGTTGCGCGCGCTGTACAGCACCCGCTCGAGGTTCGGCACGCCGTAGCCGCAATGGCGCAGCAACTGGCGCATAGTGTTCTGGTTGCGCACGCCGCCCGGCGTGTATGCGTCGAGCATCGGCTGGGTCCACCGTGCCGAGTGCACCATCAGGCCACGGATCGTTTCTGGCCAGAAGCCCGGGTAGGCCGCCGCGATCCGCGCGCACATGCCCGCGGCCAGCGCAGTCGCCGCGCTGGTGGCCCAGCTGAGCGTGAAAAGCCGCTCATGCGGCTGGTGGCCGGTCGTCAGCAAGGACAGGCTGTCCATGGAACTGGTGAATCCGGACGGCTCGATCGCGACGTTGCCGCCCTCCATGACGATGTCTGGCTTGAAGGGCCAACCGGCCTGCCAGGTCGCCGACGTAGTGGTGTAGGGACTCAACCCGCCGGCGCCGGCGATGGCCCTATACGCCGGTGCATGCGCTGAGATCGTCGTCAAGTCGGAATACGCGCCGACCGTCAGCGCATTCCACGCCTGGCCCGGGTCATGGACGGAACTGGTGCTCAGGCTGTGTGGATAGGCGGCCCATGCGTCGTTGTCGTTTGTATTGCCCGCGCAAAGCACGAAGAGCCGCCGCGTCGCACCCTGACCTTCGTAGTCGCAAGCCAGCCTATCCACCTGGGCGGACCAGGACGAGGGCCTGCCTCGATCGCGGCCGTCAGTCGACGACACGGCCATCGCAAATACGCGCCGGCGCTCGGCGTCGGTGATCTCCACCCGAGCCACCGCTTCCGCCGTGATGGCGCCAAATGACTCGCCCTCGTTGTCTCCGGGAAAGCGCAGCACCTTCACCGACTCCAAGCGGTGCGGAACCAGCAGCGGCGCATCCTCGGCCAGCGCTGCCGTGAGGTCGCCCATCAGCGCCAGGCCGGCAAGTTCGCTGCCATGGCCGTTGTCGTCATCCGGCCCCCAGTCCGGCTCGACAGCGTGGCGATCCTCGTCGGCCACAAACGGCGCGAGCAGCGGATGGCCGTGATTCACGCCGGTGTCCAGCAACGTCACATACGCGTTGCCGCCGGGCTCAGGCTGCAGCCTTTGCTGCAGATCGCCTTGCCAGGCGGCCTGCTCATCCAGTGCCAGATTAGCGAAAAACTCAGCCGTGGTCTTGGCACGTCGCAGCTCCGCGATCATGTTCAGCACGAGCGATGACTGGAGGAGCTGGTTCTTGGTGCCGTGCACCTGGGCGACCATGCGCTCAGGGAAGTGCAGCACGCGATCGCTGACCCGCAGTCCTGCCATGTCGGCCACTGTGCGGAAGTCGGCAAGCGTGCGCTCCGCATGAGCGCCGAGGGGCAGCCAAGCCTCCCACCAGATTGCCTGGGCATGGTCGGCTGGCAAGGCGGCCGCCTCATCGGTCCAGAGCGAATCGAACGTTGCCACCCGCAGTGCGCTGATGGCGTCCACCAGCGTCTGGTGGTCCCGCGGGTTGCCGTTCTTGTCGGTCTTGTGATCGACGTATTCGGTAATCAGCTTCTCGAAATGGTCGAGCTTGCCGTGTGGAACGAACACGGTGGCCAGAATCTGTGTGCCCTGCTGCCGAACATTCATCAGCTCGATGCCGCGATGATCGCGAGCCAGGCTCGCGGCGGCCATGGCCACCCCCTGCTCACTCTCAAACTCGACCTGGATGCCGATCGCGCTCTGCACGCCGGCTGCCTGCTGCTCGACCACGCGCTGCTGTTGGGCGACATCGACTTGCGCGAGTTGTGCCCGCAACGCGCCGGCATGCTGCTGCCGGTCCTTCGGCTGCACCACGACCTTGTCGCCACCGCCACTGCTCTTGGCCGTATAACCCTCGACACTGCGGGTGTCTTGAGGGAACAGGTGGGGACGGTGCTGCTGCTCGCCGGTAGCCATTCAGCGGACGCGCCCTCAGGCCTTAGCCACGGGCGTGCGGCGTCGCACGGCCTGGCGCTGCAGCAGCAGGATCTTCACGTCATCGGCTGGCACGCTGACCTGGTCGTGCATGACTGCTTCCTTGACCGCATCGCCAACGGCGCGTGTGATCTCTGCATGGCTCAGGCCGACAGCTTCGGTGGTCAACGCCGAAATGGACTTGGCGGACTTCAGGTAGCTTCCCAGCCGCATGCGCAGCAGCGCCCGGATCTCGTCGGCGGACGGCAGTTGGTATTCGACCAGATCGTCAAAGCGTCTGAACAGCGCGTCATCGAGGATGTCCACGTGGTTGGTGGCGGCGACGATGACGCTGCTGGACTCATCCTGTTCGATCATCAGCAGAAAGCTGTTGAGGATGCGCCGGATCTCGCCGACGTCGTTCGCCATGCCACGCTGACTGCCGATGGCATCGAACTCATCGAAGAAGTAAACGCCTCGCGTGGAGGCAACCGCGTCGAACACCTGGCGCAGCTTGGCGGCCGACTCCCCCATGAACTTCGTGATCAAGGCATCCAGTCGAACGACGAACAGCGGTATTCCCAGCTCACCCGCCAGCGCGGCCGCGGTCATCGTTTTGCCGGTGCCCGAAGGCCCGACGAGCAGCAACTTGCGGCGCGGGTGCAGGCCGTGGCTGCGCAGCTTGCTCAGATGCCGCTGCTCCTTCAAGACGCGTTGCAACCCTGCGAGCAGTGGCTGAGCCAGGACCATGTCCGACAGCCGGCTGGAAGGGTAGGAGACACTGAGCAGCGAGGCCAGTTCACCTTTGGGGCGGGCCAGCGGGATGGCGCCGTCAGCAGCACCTGCGGCGCCAGCGTTTCGACGCGACTTGGCGGCGTCCAGCAGGTCCCGCAACTCCTCAGCCAGCTTTCCATGCCCCTGCTTGGCCTCGTGCGCGGCCATCTGCATGGCCACCGAGTAGAAATGGCGATCATCTCCCTCCGCATAGGAGCGGAACAAGGCTTTGAGTTGATCGCCGTTGGCCATGATCTCCCCATTGTTACGCAGGTGCACTTGCACAACTGAAGCCTAGGGTTTGCCTGATCACAACCGCCGGCGGGTTGGGTACCTCACGGTTGCTCCCCGAAGGGGACCGTATCGAGTCAGAACCGCCGACGTGGCCAATTCCCACCGGCTGAGCGGTCAACCGCGAGCTGCGCCGTCAGCTCCGCGCGCGAAGATCCTGCCGGCGTGGGGGCCGCGCTGCGCGCGGCAACGATGCCGAAATGACTATGACGTCGTTCAGCATGACGACGTTGCCGAACAGCGCTGAACAGCTCGATGGGCTGACTGACGAGGTGGACTGAAATACGCACGAATTCAGGGTTTGCCCTAGTCTTGATCCGCAAATTCCCGCTCCGTGCGGAATTTCCGCATAAACCGGGAAACGCGGGAATTGGCGGGCAGCTTGGTCGCGCTGAGTTCTGACCTTCAGCGGAGGACAGCACCTCCAGGGCTCAGCTGCGAGTCAAGAAGAAGAAGCGCCACATCGGGAGAGTCCGGCTAAGGCGCCTTTAACACTCGCTCGACGAGCCCAATGTCTTGGGCGCTGCCTGCCAATTCATGCTTGGACGGACCTACGAACCGACTGGCGATGATCTCGGTGGCCACAGCCCACGGCGCGTCCTCCCTGCGTGACGGCTGAACGCTCGATGCGTCGATGGCTTCGCGGCACAGCACGGCGATGGATCGCCTTGTTGTCTCCTTGAGGTGCTGCAGGCACGGCCAATCCGGAAGCCGCTGACGTAGGGTTCGCTCCACTGCGCGTGCGGCCGCCAAGTCGTTTGCCATTACCGCTTCGTAGCCGCAGTACACCAACGCTGCAAGAGCGTCGAGCGTGCCAATCTCGAACAGGCGTTCGCAAAAGGGCCTGAGTGCCCGGCCACGGCGACGCAGAAGTGGGGAAGCCGGATCGAACAAGCAATCGACCACTGGCTGCGCAAGCGCCGCCATCAGTCGGTGGAGGTCGAAGACTGACTCGCAGGGCGTGTCAAACGTTGACCAAAGCGGGTGGATAAGCCACTTGAGCGTGCCAGGCACGACGTGCTCGATCTTCCGGGCTGGCCCCTCCTGCCCATTGGGATACCGCAGCCGTGGGGCTGGCACCCCTTTCGCGAGGCACGAGTGGAAGGTCGTCGGCATGGCGTGGGAGCCTGCCTTGGCGAAGAAGTTCAGGTACTTCTTGTTGGCTCCACCGCCGAGGCAAACAGTCGTCTCAGCCCATGCCTTGACGCTAGTCCGCTGTGCCAAGGTCGCACTTGTTCGTCCCATCACCTGTGCTTGGCTGGCGGCCACACCAGCCCTATTCAAATTAATCCTGTTTTTCCTTGAAAAACGATTCTCGACGGCGAGCGGGCGCAATGGAACACTCGCGCCGTCCCACACGTTGCGTTACTGTGCAGTACACCCTCAAACTCCTCGCGGCCGAGTTCGGACCCCTCATGACGTCCGAGGAGGTCGCGCGCGTGCTCAAGTTCCCGACGGTGCCGGCATTGCGAGCCGCGCTGCGGCGCAAGCGGCTCGCCCTCTCGCCGATGGACATGCCCGGCCGAAAACAGCACCTCTTCGCCACTGAAGAGGTCGCCCACTGCGTGGATAGCTGCCAGCGCAAGGCCCTCTATCCCGATGACGCCGGCGACGAATCGCTCGGCAAGGAGACGGCCATGTAAAAGAAAACGCCGATCACCCTTTCGAATGACCGGCGTTCCGCCGGGGGATACCCAAAGCGGTTTGGCGACCCGAGTATCTCCCTGCGGTCAGCGCTGGTCAAGCTCGCCCCTACGCCAAGGCGTCGGGTGCCTTCGACCGCAAGGAAACCCATGTCTACACCCGCGAGGCGGCTGATCAAGCCGACCACGCCTCGGACCGTTCATCTCTTGAACTTGCGCACGCTGCCAGCGCCAGTTCAGGCCGAGGCCACCACAGAGAGCAACTTCGTCCACATCGCCGCACTGTGCCCGGCGACGAAGTCCGTTGCTTCCCAACCCGAGACCATCGAGCTACCCGGCGGTAAGCGCTATACGCCGGACTACTGTGTGGAAACCCAGGACGGCGGCCAGTCGTTCTGGGAAGTGAAGCTCGAATCCCGCATCGGGAGCTACCGCCATCGGTTTGCGCTTGCCGCCGCGCACTTCTCGCAGCGTGGCGCGCCTTTCTTCGTCATCTCCGAGAAGCAGCTGAGAGACGGGCGCCTGCACCGTGACGCCCGCTTGATCCTGCGATACGCCAAGGCGAGTTACTCGCCGCAGCCCATCAGCGACGTACTGCAGTGCCTGCAGGCCAGTCCCGATGGACTGTCCATCGCGGACCTTCGCGAGCGCCTGCAAGTGCCGCGCGAGCTGCTCTTCCATCTGATTGCGCAGCGACAGATCACCTTCGCCCGCGGCGTCGGTACGACAGAGACCACGGTCCTCAAAGCCACCCAATCCACGGAGTTCACGAATGCCCTTCACCTTGCGCGCTGGTTTAACGTTTCGCCGTGGAGGGCGAACCCTTGAGGTGATTCGGGAGCTGACCGACGGCACGCTGGCGATCGAAGATTGCGTGACGCGTCGGCCCGGCACGATCCTGAGACACAAACTCCTGAAACTCGTCTGGTCGGGAGAGGCGACGGTCATCGGCGCCGACGCAGCATCCCCAGCTTCGAACGAAACCGCCGCACCGGCGCTCGTCACGCTGGACAACCTGAATGAATCGCAGCGCAAAGAGCTCGAGCTGCGTGACGAATACGTCACTGCCGTTCGCAAGGCGCATCTGAGCCGCGGCATGCGGCGGGCCATCGAGGCGCTCATCAAGAAGGTCGCAGAGCGGCGCCAAGACGCCAAACCGCCCTCGGCCAGCTCCGTCATGGAGTGGATGCGTCGGTTCGAAACCTCAGACAACTGCGCGATAGCGCTGGTGTCACGGAATGCGAACCGTCGATGCCAGTCGCGCCTGCATCCGGTGATGCAGGGCATCGTCGAATCGGCCTTGCGATCAACCTACCTGACGCGCGACTGCCACTCGCTCAGCCATACGCTGGCGGTGATCCATGCGGAGGCCAAGCGCAAGGTGATCAAGGGGCAACTGCCCGAAGACCGATCTCGGATCAGCCTCAGTACGTTGACCCGGCGCGTCCAGGCCATGGACGCCTATCGTGTGATCGAGGCGAGGCAGGGATCTGCTCGGGCGCGGATGGAATGCCGGACAACGATGGATGGGACGACAGCGGCGTACCCGCTCGACGCCGTCGAAGTGGATCACACGCCGCTGAATTGGGTGGTGATATGCGATCGGACCGGTCTGCCGTTGGGGCGCCCGATGCTGACTGTCGTGATCGACGCCTACAGCAACTACCTCCTCGGCCTCTATGTCAGCTTCTACGGGCCAGGCCTAAGTAGCGTCAGCGGCGCCATGCGTTGCGCCATCTCGCCCAAGGCGGATATGGTCGCCGGCATCAAGCTGGAGCACCGGTGGCTTGCAGAGGGCATTCCGGACAGGACGATCCTAGACAACGGCTTGGAATTCCACTCTCCGGTTTTCCAGCGCATCGGCTGGGAGCTGGGCAGCGACTTCACGTATTGCCGCGTGCGGACCCCATGGCTCAAGCCGCACGTCGAGCGTTTCTTCGCCACGCTGGACACGCTCACGTTGACCAAGGGTCGCATTCACAAGCGCGTGGCCAACGTCTTGAACATTGACCCGACCAAGGACGCGTCCGTCATGTTCTCCCAGTTCGTACGCGGCCTCGTGATGTTTGCCGTGGACGTGCACCCGTTCCAAATCAACGAGCGCAAGCTGGCCAAGCCCTACGACCTGTTCCTGGAAGGTCTGGAGCGCACGCCAGCGGCTAGCTTTCCCCATGACATGGGGCGAATCCGCCTCGCGTCGGCGCTGTCCAAGCTGAAGACGGTGGACCAGGGCGGCGTCGAGCTGCATGGACTGCCTTACGGCGGCGCGGAGCTTCTGCCGATGCGCGAGCGGCATGGCAAGCGCTTCAAGACCTGGGTGAAGTGGGATCCCGACGACATGTCACAACTGTGGGTCCAGGACCCAGCGGATCAGCGCTGGGTGTCGAGCCCATGCCGCTGGGGTGAATACGCCACGAACCTCAGCTGGAACCAGCACCTGCTCATCCGCAAGTTCGCTCGCCAGGAGCTGAAGCAGAACGGCTCCTATGAGTACCTGGAAAAGGCGCGGCTGCGCCTGCACGACCACTGGATGGAAGCGGTCGCGTGGAAGACCCAGGCCGATCGCAAGCTGGCGGCGCGGTTCTCTGGTGCCACCTCGGCCAAGGTGTTCGCCGGCGACTTGGAGACCCCGGCGCCGCCCCCGCCACCCGAGCCGGTGAGCGAACAGGAAGTGAAGACCTACGCGCCAGCGGACGCTGCCGAATTCGAAACCGTCGACCTCTAATTCAATGAAAACACAACCCACCCAACCCGGCAACGGCCGGGCCAACGCGCCATGCATCGGCCTCCCATCACGTCCGCAAAAGGGGGTGTCGCATGAGCTTTGACATCATCGATCCCGCTGACTGGGATGACGAGGAGCGCAAGATCCAAGCGCGCCGCATGGCCATGTATTCCATTGCCGCCATCACGGCGGCGAAGGAGGTCACCCGAAAGTACGTGATCTTCCCGCAGCTCAAGGGCGTGCTGGCGGCCTTCGACCGCATCTACCAGCTCTCGCGGCAATTGGATCTCCCGCAGGGCGTGCTGGTTTCCGGGCCGCCTGGCTCCTCCAAGAGCACCGTCGCGAAGTACTTCATGAAGTCGCTGCCGCCTGCAGCCGACGTGGTCGACGGCTTCGGGGCGATCTACATGCGCATGCGCCCCGGCGCGTCGGCCGGCTTCATCGTGTCGCAGGTCCTCAAGGGGCTGCACCACCCCTTCACCAACGTACGTCAGGATCGCGTCGCGCCGATGCGCGACATCGCCTGCGAAGGACTGGAGCACAAGGGCACGCGCGTCCTTTTCATCGACGAAGCGCAATGCCTGGCGCATCGCGGCAAGCGGATGGCGGAGGAGCGCGACACCACCGCCGCCAATCTGCTGCGCGAGTTGGCCGACACCGTTGGCGTGGGCATCGTGCTGCTCGCCGACCAGCGCTTGCAGTCCTTGGACCAGCTCGATCCTGGACTCGCCGACCGCCTGTCGGGAACGCTGCCTCTCAAGCACTTCGAGGACGGCAGCATCTGGGCTGCGTTTCTGGGAGAGTTCGCTCGCACGGTCAAGGCGGTGTCGCTGGCCGTGCTGACTGAGGACAAGGTCTGTGCGGCCACGCATGCCGCAACCAAGGGCGGCCGAAGAGCCTTCATACGCTTGATCTCCGAGGCAGTGCTGATTGCGGTGGACGACAACGCGTCGGCGGTGACTGTGTCGCACCTGCGTCTCGCCTTCGAGCGCACCACCGGATCGGGCCAGATCGCACCGAATCCCTATGGCAGCGAATGAACCTCGTCAGCTGCCCATCCCGCTGGAGTTGGGCGATGCCGAGTCGGGGCTCGGCTTCGTCCTGCGTGCCTTTCGCGCCAATGGCGTCCCCTTCGAGTGGGGCGTGCAGTGGCTGGGTCTGCAGCGGCATCGACCGGTGGACGTGCAGTCAATCCGGCAGATCGCATGGGCGCTCAATGTCGATGGGGATCAGTTGGGCAGCCGCTTCGTGACGCGCGACGCCGGCGCGGGGTGGGTGCGTCTGGCCGGGCATCGGATCCGGCGTCAGGTCGCCTCCAACCGGCTGTACGCCAAGCTGTGTCCGCAATGCGTCAGGGAGACGGGCCGCCTTCGGCTGACCTGGCTGCTGCGAGCCGCGGTCGGCTGCCCTTGGCATGGATACAGCCTGATTTGGCGGTGCGAACGCTGCGATCAAGCAGTCGTTTGGGACCGCCCGGATGTCGACATCTGTCGTTGCGGCTATCCCTTTCGAGCAGCCCGCGACGCGGCCCCGTTGGAGCCGGAGGTTCACGACTGGCTGTCGTGGCTGGAAGAAGTTGTCTGTCGGACGCCTGCGGGGCCGGCGCACGACTCGCTTCCTGCGGCACTTACGCGTCTCAGCGTTGATGGGGCGTTCAGGCTCATCGAGGCATTGGGCCTGAGTGCATCGCCGGGCGCGTCTGTGCGCTCTGCGCTCGCCGGCAGCCGGACCCCGTCGGCACTCGGCGCGGTGATCGCACGAGGTATCTCGCGGTTGCGTTCCGTCGAAGCTGACCCTGGCGTTCTTCAGCAGCTCAGCTCCGTGGTGAACCAGGTTGCCTTGTCGCAGCTCGCCGATGACTTTGCCGCACCAGAGGATCACATGCTTGCATGGTGGCTTCTGCTCGCGTTGCGCAGCGGCGTGGATCCCGGTCGAACGCGAGCGGGTGCTCGTCCAAAAGGGCAGCTTCCGCTGTTCATCGCATGAGCGGGGCGCGCATTCTTCGGTACGGGGTGCCGCCACCGTTCGAGTTCGAAGCACCGAGCAGCTGGCTGGGCCGCCTGGCGCTTGCGCAGGGCTGTTCGCTGGAAGAAATTCAGGTGTTCCTCGATATTCACGCAGACGTGGACGTCGATCAGATGATGTACGGCAAGGCGCTTGCCGAACTGCGCCGCCGGTGCAGCCTGCCCCAGACCGCGTTTGCAATTGCAGGAAGTGTCATGGCCGGCCTCGAGAAGACTGGCTTGGGCCCCTGGAGCTTGGCGACGACGACTCGTGGCACGCCGGCCTTCCGGTACTGCCCAGCCTGCTTGCGACGGCGTTCTACGCCCCATCTGGACATCCATTGGCGGTTCATCGATTGGCGCTATTGCCCACTTCACAACTGTCTGATGGAGAGCGTCTGCTGGCAATGCCGAACGCCTGTCTGCTATCCGCAGGACATGGCACTTTCCAAGGCGGGCCGCGCAGGCAACGCGTCGCAGCGCCGATGCTTGAATTGCACGGCTGATCTTGCTGCCGCGAAGCCGTGCCTCGTCAATCCAGCCACGTCCAGCGCTCTGACGGAACTTGAGGCCTGCTGGCTCCTCAATGGGCGAGCGCTGCTTGCTTCCTTGTGCAGCGGGACGGCGCGCTATCGGGCAGAGGGCGTCGGAACGGCAGCGCTTCGTCGCCGTGTGTACCAGGAGTGGTTGCCACTCCCGCAGCAATGGTTGCGCGTGGAGCGTCGGCTCAGAAGCGATCGTTCGCTCGACAACCTAGTGCGGGAGTCTGTGCGACTGCGTCCCCGGGAGGAGTTGAAGACCCCGTGGGGGTCGGTCATAAGCCTGGAACGATGGTGACGTTGCGGACAGTACTCACGGCGAGCGCCGAGCTCGAGGCTTCCGCCGTCGCCCGCGGGCCGCCACACGGCTTTATCGGCAATTACCAGAAATTATCAGATCGCTTGACAACGCGTAGGCAACGCGATAAGCGGTGCCCGCTTCGCTCCCCCGCCTCCTGGGTATCTGGGGGTCGAGGTCATCGAGAGGTGATCGTCGATGGGACACCTGCTCTGAATGGTGAAGGCCGCTGAGAGCGAGGCGACGGAAGGCCGCCCTGCATAGCGCTGACTGACTGAATCGCGTAGCGCGTCTCTTTGCTGGAGGAGCGTGCGGCTAGCCCTGTTTGCGAGCGCGCTGCCGGCGCGCGCCTGCTCGCTTGAGCGCGGTGCCGAATACCCATGCCAAGGCGATCATCAGGATGGAGAGCCAGAACCCTGGATTGGTCAATAGGTCGGTATCCATTCATCCATGCTAGTCCGCACCCCGCGCGGCGAATCTCGAGGCCTTCTGCCGGCCAGGCCTACTAGCAATGTGTTCCGCGCGCCGGGTCACGACCGGCTTGATGCCATCGCTGGCATGCGAGGGGTCCACAACAATTCAGACTTGAATGACGATGGCACCGCAGAATTCAGCTTTGAGTGACTAACGGCTTCGGGACTGCTTGACGCGGCGGCGGCTAAAGGCCTGATTCAGGCCGAGACTCATTTCGGACTTGAACGCAAACCGACATTGACCACCCTCATCGATCCCTACGCCACCCTTGCGGTTCCCAAGGACTTGGTCGCCGACTTCTTCGGGGTGTTCTGTCGCTGCGAGTTCGCAATGAAGGACACGCACCTCTATGAGCGCGCTGACGGGGGCCGGTCTGCGCCGGCATGGCGAGCGCTCGCAAATGACGCCTCAGGCTGGTTGCCTGTGGCCCCCGGATCGGACCTTGACCACGCGATCGAAGCGCTGACCGTCAACCCGCCGCGTGTGCAACTGCTCGGCGGGGCATGGGTCGCTGAACCGCTCCCCGGGGCAGGGCGTGTGGCGCAGGCGGTGAACGCCGCGACAAGGGTGCGCAACAACCTCTTCCACGGCGGCAAGCACACCGCGGAGGCGGCCCCAGGCCGGGACGAGCAGCTGGTTCGGTCCGCCCTGACCCTGCTCCTGGCCGTCATGGA
>JAEUPJ010000030.1 GCA_016790285.1 Roseateles sp.
GGCGTGGACTACGTCTCCTACGACGTGCTGGGCGACGTGGTGTGCGGCGGCTTCGCCATGCCCATCCGCGAGAACAAGGCGCAGGAGATCTACATCGTGATGTCCGGCGAGATGATGGCCATGTACGCGGCCAACAACATCTCCAAGGGCATCCTGAAGTACGCCAACTCCGGCGGCGTGCGCCTGGGCGGCCTGGTCTGCAACGAGCGCCAGACCGACAAGGAGCTGGAGCTGGCGGAGTCCCTGGCCAAGATGCTGGGCAGCAAGCTCATCCACTTCGTGCCGCGCGACAACATCGTCCAGCACGCAGAGCTGCGCCGCATGACGGTGCTGGAGTACGCCCCGGACTCCAAGCAGGCCGGCGAGTACCGCCAGCTGGCCCAGAAGATCCACAACAACGCCGGCAACGGCACCATCCCCACGCCCATCACGATGGACCAGCTGGAAGACCTGCTGATGGAGCACGGGATCATGAAGCAGATCGACGAAAGCCAGGTCGGCAAGGCCGCGGCTGAACTGGCGGCCTGATCCGCCACCCGGGCCGGCCTGCCGCCATCCGCGCGGCAGGCCTCGGCCCCGGACGGCTCGGCGCCCGCACTGCCCCACCCCTCGCACCACGGAGCATCACATGAGCATCACGGTTGAAGACCGCAAGGCCGCGAACAAGGCCCTGATCGACGAAGTCCTGAAGGCCTATCCCGAAAAGATGGCCAAGCGGCGCGCCAAGCACCTCGGCACCTTCGAAGAAGGCAAGCCCGACTGCGGCGTGAAGTCCAACATCAAGTCCCTGCCCGGCGTGATGACCATCCGCGGCTGCGCCTACGCCGGCTCCAAGGGCGTGGTGTGGGGGCCGATCAAGGACATGATCCACATCTCCCACGGCCCCGTGGGCTGCGGCCAGTACAGCTGGGCCGCGCGCCGCAACTACTACATCGGCACCACCGGCATCGACACCTTCGTGACGATGCAGTTCACCTCCGACTTCCAGGAGAAGGACATCGTCTTCGGTGGCGACAAGAAGCTCGACAAGATCATCGACGAGATCCAGGATCTCTTCCCGCTGAACAAGGGCATCTCCATCCAGAGCGAGTGCCCCATCGGCCTCATCGGCGACGACATCGAGGCCGTCTCCAAGAAGAAGGCCAAGGAGTACGAAGGCCACACCATCGTGCCGGTGCGCTGCGAGGGCTTCCGCGGCGTCAGCCAGTCGCTGGGCCACCACATCGCCAACGACGCCATCCGCGACTGGGTCTTCGAAGGCAAGACCAAGAAGGAGCGCGAGTTCGTCGCCACGCCCTATGACGTGGCCATCATCGGCGACTACAACATCGGCGGCGACGCCTGGAGCAGCCGCATCCTGCTGGAGGAGATCGGCCTGCGGGTGATCGCGCAGTGGTCGGGCGACGGCACCATCGCCGAGCTGGAGAACACACCCCGCGCCAAGCTCAACGTGCTGCACTGCTACCGGTCGATGAACTACATCAGCCGGTACATGGAAGAGAAGTACGGCATTCCCTGGGTGGAGTACAACTTCTTCGGCCCGACGCAGATCGAGAAGAGCCTGCGCGAGATCGCCAGCCACTTCGACGACACCATCAAGGCCAACGCCGAGAAGGTCATCGCCAAGTACCGCCCCCTCGTGGACGCGGTCGTGGCGAAGTACAAGCCGCGTCTGCAGGGCAAGACCGTGATGCTCTACGTCGGCGGCCTGCGCCCGCGCCACGTCATCGGCGCCTACGAGGACCTGGGCATGGAAGTCGTCGGCACGGGCTACGAGTTCGGCCACAACGACGACTACCAGCGCACCACCCACTACATCAAGGACTCCACGCTGATCTACGACGACGTGACCGGCTACGAGTTCGAGAAGTTCGTCGACAAGATCAAGCCCGACCTCATCGGCTCCGGCATCAAGGAGAAGTACGTCTTCCAGAAGATGGGCGTGCCCTTCCGCCAGATGCACAGCTGGGACTACAGCGGCCCTTATCACGGCTACGACGGCTTCGCCATCTTCGCCCGCGACATGGACATGGCGATCAGCTCGCCGGTCTGGGGCCTGGCCAAGGCGCCCTGGAAGAAAGCGGCCTGACGGGCCCGCCCACGACACCCTGAAGGAGTAACACCATGCCTCAGAACGCCGACAAGGTCATCGACCACGAGCTGCTCTTCCGCGAGCCCGAATACCAGGAGCTCTTCGCGAACAAGAAGCAGCAGTTTGAGTACAACCACCCGGACGCCAAGGTCGCGGAGATCCGCGACTGGACCAAGAGCAAGGAGTACAAGGAGAAGAACTTCGCCCGCGACTCGCTCGTGGTCAACCCGGCCAAGGCCTGCCAGCCGCTGGGCGCCGTGTTCGTCGCCAACGGCTTTGCCAAGACGCTCTCGTTCGTGCACGGCTCGCAAGGTTGCGTGGCCTACTACCGCAGCCACTTCAGCCGCCACTTCAAGGAGCCCACCAGCTGCGTCTCCTCGTCGATGACGGAGGACGCGGCCGTCTTCGGTGGGCTCAACAACATGGTCGACGGCCTGGCCAACACCTACAACCTCTACAAGCCGGACATGATCGCCGTCTCGACGACGTGCATGGCCGAGGTGATCGGTGACGACCTGAACGCCTTCATCAAGACCTCCAAGGAAAAGGGCAGCGTCCCGGCCGAGTTCGACGTGCCCTTCGCCCACACGCCGGCCTTCGTCGGCAGCCATGTGACGGGCTACGACAACGCGCTGCTGGGCATCCTGCAGCACTTCTGGGACGGCAAGGCCGGCACCACCGAGCCGCTGACCCGCGTGCCCGGCGAGAGCATCAACTTCATCGGTGGCTTCGACGGCTTCGTCGTGGGCAACATGAAGGAAGTCCGGCGCATCTTCGACCTGTTCGGGGTGGACGCAACCATCCTGTGCGACCCCTCCGAGGTGTGGAACACGCCGACCGATGGCGAGTTCCGCATGTTCGAAGGCGGCACCACCAAGGCCGACGTCGAGAAGGCGCTCAACGCCAAGGCGACCATCGTCTTCCAGGAGTACAGCTGCGAGAAGACGGCCAAGTACATCGCCGAGAAGGGCCAGGAAGTCGTGGTGCTGAACAGCCCCATCGGCGTGGCCGGCACCGACGAGTTCATCATGGCCATCTCCCGCCTGAGCGGCAAGCCGGTGCCGGCACAGCTCGAGAAGGAGCGCGGCCAGCTCGTGGACGCCATGGCCGACAGCCAGGCCCACCTGCACGGCAAGAAGTACGCGCTCTACGGCGACCCCGACATGATGCTGGGCCTGACCCAGTTCCTGCTGGAGCTGGGCGCCGAACCCACCCACATCCTGGCCACCAACGGCACCGAGGACTGGGCCAACAAGGTCCGCGCCTTGCTGGACGCCTCGCCCTACGGCAAGGAAGGCAAGGTCTACCCCAAGCGCGACCTCTGGCACATGCGCAGCCTGCTCTACACCGAGCCGGTGGACTTCCTGATCGGCAACACCTACGGCAAGTACCTGGAGCGCGACACCGGCACGCCACTGATCCGCATGGTGTTTCCGATCTTCGACCGCCACCACTACCACCGCTACCCCATCTGGGGCTACGAGGGCGGCATGCGCACGCTGATCATGTTGCTCGACGAGTTCTTCGAGACGCTGGATGCGAACACCATCGTGCCCGCGAAGACCGACTACAGCTACGACATCATCCGCTGAGAGGCTGCGGCAGCCGCCCCGACGGCGGCTGCCGCTCACCCCTCGCAGGCGGTGGGATTCGCTTCGGCCCCCACCGCCTCCTTCAGGCCATCGCAGACGCCGCGCGCGCGGCGTGCGCCATGGGTTGACGGGAGGCTCCAATGTCCGAAGCCGTGTTCGTGAAGTGGACCATCGACGACCGCAAGGTCGAAGTCATCGATGGCTGGGTCTGTCTCGAAGGCGTGCGTGAGGTCGACCAGCTCACGGCGCTGGAGGAGCACCCCAACCGCCAGGCCATCTTGAAGGTGCTGCCCGGCGCCTCCCACATGGCCGGGCGCATCGCGCTGACCCTGGCCGAAGCCTCGGTCGCCCAGGCCGCGTTGCGCCGGCACCAGGACACCTTCGACGGCTCGCCCCGCGCGGTGCAGGCGCGCATGCACCAGGCCGTGTGGCAGAAGGTGTTTGCCGAAGGCGCCGACTGATCTCGCCGCCGCCATGATCTACGTCGTGCACCAGCCCGAAGGCGGCCAGGCCACGGCCTGGTTTGCGTTCAACGCCGACGACCTGCT
Source organism: Roseateles sp. (assembly GCA_016790285.1). GTDB lineage: Bacteria > Pseudomonadota > Gammaproteobacteria > Burkholderiales > Burkholderiaceae_C > Pelomonas. The sequence continues at coordinate 4,233 of JAEUPJ010000030.1, forward strand.
GCGCAAGGTCGCCGCTGGCGACACCCTGCCCGCCCATGCCATCTGGGACTGCGCCACGGCCCGGGAGCTGCTCGCGCTGTTGGACGCAACGCCCGCCGCGCCTGGCGCGCAGGCGCGCTTTCCGGGCCTCTTCGCACTCGGCCAGGCCGATGGCTGGGACACGCCGCTCTACCGCGCCGACCACCTGCAGGAAGCCGGGTTCTACAGCCCCGCGGCGGTCCGCTGCGAAGACGCCTACTTTGCCGCGCTGCGCGCCCGCGGCGGCACCTGGAAGTTCTACGAGAACGAGCCCCATGCGCTGGCCGCCGTGGACCTGCCCGACCCGCTCTACGACGCCCCGGGCGGCTGGCGGGCGCGCCACGCGCTGCGCCAGCAGCTCATCGCCGTCGAGGCCCTGGCCGATGACCTCTGACACCGCCACCCTGGCCGACCCCACCGCGCTGGCACAGGACGACTTCCGCCTCTTCGACCTGCCGCGCCGGCAGGCGCTGGACCGCGCCGACATCGACGCCCGCTGGCGCGCGCTGCAAGCCCAGGTCCACCCCGACCGCTTCGCCAGTGCGGGGCCGGCGGCGCAGCACCTGGCGCTGCAGTGGGCCTTGCGGGTGAACGAGGCCTACCAGCGACTGAAGGACCCCGTGGCCCGCGCCGCCTACCTGTGCCAGCTGCACGGCATCGACGCCGCCACCGACCGCACGCTGCTGCCGCGCAGCTTCCTGATGCAGCAGATGGACTGGCGCGAAGCGCTCGCCGTCGCGCGCGAGGCGCGCGAGGTGCAGGCCCTGGCCGAAGTCGTCGGGGAGCACCGCGACGTGCTGCTGGGCCGCCTGGTGGAGTACATCGACGCCCGGCAGGACTGGCCCGCGGCAGCCGGCTGCGTGCAGGCGCTCATGTTCATCGCGCGGTTCGCGGCCGATCTGGACGCGCGACTGCACGCCTGACGCGGCCACCACACTTTGTCGCAAAGCCGCCATTCGCAGCACCCGCGTCAAGCGCGGTCACGCGCCATCGCCTGTAGCGCGGGCTGGCATCGAAGCTGCATGGGATACGGGAGCCATCACCAGCGAGGGTCCAGATGTCAGCCAGCCTCAACGCCAAGATCGCCGAAGTCTTCGACGAGCCCGGGTGCGACAAGAACCAGGCCAAGAGCGCGAAGGAGCGCAAGAAGGGCTGCACCAAGCAGCTGACCCCGGGGGCTGCCGCGGGCGGCTGCGCGTTCGACGGCGCCAAGATCGCGCTGCAGCCCATCGTCGACGTGGCCCACCTCGTGCACGGCCCCATCGCCTGCGAGGGCAACAGCTGGGACAACCGGCACAGCGCCTCGTCCGGCGCCATGACCTACCGCACCGGCTTCACCACCGACATCAACGAGCTGGACGTCATCTACGGCGCCGAGAAGCGGCTGTTCAGGAGCATCCGCGAGATCTGCGAACGCCACGATCCGCCGGCCATCTTCGTCTACCAGACCTGCGTGACCGGCCTGATCGGCGACGACATCGAGGCCGTCTGCAAGCGCGCGAGCGAGAAGTTCGGCAAGCCCGTCATCCCGGTCAACGCGCCGGGCTTTGCCGGCCCCAAGAACCTGGGCAACAAGCTCGGCGCCGAGGCGCTGCTGGACTACGTCGTGGGCACGATGGAGCCGGAACACACCACGCCCTACGACATCAACATCATTGGCGAGTACAACCTCTCGGGCGAGCTCTGGCAGGTCAAGCCGCTGCTCGACGCGCTGGGCGTGCGCGTGCTGAGCTGCATCTCGGGCGACGGCCGCTATGCCGAGGTGGCCAGCGCCCACCGCGCGCGGGCCAACATGATGGTCTGCAGCAAGTCCATGATCAACATCGCCACGCGCATGCAGCAGCGCTGGGGCATTCCGTACTTCGAAGGCAGCTTCTACGGCATCAGCGACATGAGCACCACGCTGCGCGAGATCGCGCGGCTGCTGGTGGAGCGCGGCGCCCACCCCGAGCTGCAGGACCGCACCGAAGCCCTGATCGAGGTGGAGGAGGCCCGCGCCTGGGACCGCATCCGCGCCTACCGCAGCCGCCTGGCCGGCAAGAAGGTGCTGCTCATCACCGGCGGCGTGAAGAGCTGGTCGGTCGTGTCGGCACTGCAGGAGGCGGGGCTGGAGGTCGTGGGCACCTCGATCAAGAAGAGCACGAAGGAAGACAAGGAGAAGATCAAGGACATCATGGGTGACGATGCCCACATGATCGACGACATGACGCCGCGGCAGATGTACGCCATGCTGCGCGACGCCAAGGCCGACATCATGCTCAGCGGCGGCCGCAGCCAGTTCGTCGCGCTGAAGGCGCGCATGCCCTGGATGGACATCAACCAGGAGCGCCACCACGCCTTTGCCGGCTATGAAGGCATGGTGACGATGGTGCAGGAGATCTCCAAGGCGCTCTTCAACCCGGTGTGGGCCCAGGTGCGCACGCCCGCGCCGTGGGAGGTGGCCAACACGCTGCTGCAGGCACCGACGGCCGCGCAGCTGGCCGCCGAGGCGGCGCCGGCCTGATGACGCAGCCAACAGGCCGCTGACGGCGCACGGGCTCGACCACGCCCGGCACCAAAGCCTCGACGCAGCGTTGCCACACCACGCGCGGCGCGTGCCGGCCGGCACAGACCCTGCGAGTTCTCCTTCAAGTTGACGAAGCGGCCCGACGTCCGCCCGATCTCGATGTTGCAGCGCACCATCGACCGGCGTAGAACTCGACCCCTGAACATCCATTCGCCGGGAGGCCCGCCGTGTTGATCGCCCAAGAAGCTGCTGATCAAGGGGGGCCGTCGGGGCTCGCCGCTTTTGACCTGCCCAGAGCCTGGGTGGAGCCGGCGGTCAAGGCTTGCCGCCTGTTCAACACCGCACTGGATGCGGTCTTCTACGACACGCCGGGCCTGCGAGCGGCGCTCGCCGCGCGGGACGCGCCAACAGTCGCTCACGGCGGCAAGCGGCCGTCGCGCATCGTGGACTTCGACGCGCTCAGCAACCCCGAAGGCTCGCTGCTGCTGATCGACGCCACCACCGAGCCCTACGTCCACCGTTACCGCGACGTGCAGGCCTACCTCGCTTCGCCCCATGACGAGACGCGGCAAGTGCAGGTCGCCACCATCACCGGCGTTGGCAGCTCGGCCCTCGGCAGCGCCGCCTTCGCCTGGGACATCTCGGCCGCCCTGGGGCAGCCGGTGCTTGCCATCGTCCCTGGCTACGGCGTGGCCGATGTCGTGCAGCAGGGGTTGGGCGGCTGGTTCGGATTCGGCCTGCACGACTTCCTGCAGTCCAAGCGCTGGATCCAGCAGGGCCTGGCCAGCGTGGCCCCGCAGACCGCATCCATCGGGCGCGGTCTGGCAGCGTCGGTGCCGGACGCCCAGGCCACCCATGGCGCGCCGGTGTTCCGGCACGGGTCGGGGTCGTCCGACGTGCTGCATGCCCTCATGCTCCACCGCCGCACGCCGTTCAAGCTCCTGGTGGGGCACAGCAAGGGCGCCCTGCAGATCGGCAACGCCATCCTCTCGCTGCCCGCCGAGCGCACGAGGGGCCTGCGCGTGGTGACACTGGGCTGCCCGATTGCCGAGAACGATGCGGGCGTGGGCTACTTCCAGTACCTGGGCCTGTTCGACGCGCTCGGCCAACTCAATGCCTGGGGACATGGGCCGACGCAATGGCTTCCCACCTGGCACAGCACCAACCCCAAGCTGCCGCCGGCGATGGATGCCGGCGCGTTGGCGGCCGGAGCGCGGGCCGGGCGTGCCTCCACGCGCAGCGACGCCGCCCTGCTGGCGCACCAGCCCGGCTCACAGGCGTTGACGCATCCCAGCCGCGCCGCGAAGAAGACGGCACGCGGCTGACGCTGCAATCCACGCGCTGGTCGGTTGGGGCGAGCACGGCCGGCGCCAGCCGCAGCTGACTTGCCACCACGGAGCTGCGCCTGCGTCGCATTTGTCGCATTCGCCCCAACCATCCCTGCCCACCCCGCCGACCCTCAATCAAATCAAGCACTTGCCGCTGGCACCAATCGTGCAATGACCCCAGCAACCCCTGGAGTCCAGCACCATGGCCCTCGTCGTCGACAGCAAGAAAGCCTGCGCGGTGAACCCGCTCAAGATGAGCCAGCCGCTCGGCGCGAGCTTCGCCTTCATGGGCCTGGCGTCCTGCATGCCGGTGATGCACGGCAGCCAGGGCTGCACGTCGTTCGGGCTGGTGCTGCTGGTGCGCCATTTCAAGGAGGCCATCCCGCTGCAGACCACGGCGATGAACGAGGCCACCACCATCATGGGCGGCTACGACAACGTCGAGAAGGCGCTGCTCAACATCCGCAGCCGCGCCAAGCCCGCGCTGATCGCGATGTGCTCGACGGGCCTCACCGAGACCAAGGGCGACGACGTGCAAGCCTATGTGCGCCTGGCGCAGCAGAAGCACCCGGAGCTGGCCGACACGGCCGTCGTCTACGTTTCCACGCCCGACTACGTCGGCGCGCTGCAGGACGGCTGGGCCAAGGCGGTGCAAGCACTGGTGAGCCAGCTGCCCGAGGTCACCGACGCGCCCAAGGACGCCCGGCGCGTCAATGTGCTGGCCGGCTGCCACCTGAGCCCCGGCGACATCGAGGAGTTGCGCGAGCTCATCGAGGCCTTCGGCCTGGCGCCCACCTTCGTGCCCGACCTTTCCGGGTCGCTCGATGGCCACATCCCCGACGACTGGCTGGGCACGACGCTGGGCGGCACCACACTGGCGGAGCTGCGCGCACTCGGCGGCGCGGGCCACACGCTGGCCCTGGGCGAACAGATGCGCGAGGCGGCCCAGGCACTGCAGGCGCGCTGCGGCGTGCCCTACACCGTCGTTGACCGGGTGACCGGCCTGCTGGCGGTGGACCGCTTCGTGCAGACGCTCAGCCAGCTCTCGGGCCAGCCCGTGCCGCCGCGCCTGCGCCGCCAGCGCAGCCAGCTCGTGGACGCCATGCTGGACGGGCACTTCCATTTCGGCGGCAGGAAGGTGGCCCTCGCCGCCGAGCCCGACCTGCTGTTCGCCGTGGGCAACCTGCTGCTGGAGATGGGCGCGGAGCTGCCGGTGTGCGTGACGACAACGCCCTCGCCCGTTTTGGCCGGCCTGCCGGTGGAGCGGGTGCTGATCAGCGACCTGGAGGACTTCGAGCAAGGTGCGCGCGACGCCGGCTGCGACCTGCTGATGACGCACTCGCACGGCCGCCAGGCCGCCGAGCGCCTGGGCAAGCCGCTGTTCCGGCTGGGCTTCCCGATCTTCGACCGCATCGGCAACGCGCACATCTGCCACGTCGGCTACCGCGGCACGCGCCGGCTGGTCTACGAGGTGGGCAATGTCTTCATCGAGCAGATCCCCCACCACGGCCCCGGCGACTGGCCGCTGCCGCCCGCGGCCGTCGCCGCCGCGCAGGGACTGCCCGAGGTGGCTCACGTCCCTGCCCGCATCCCGCGGCTGGCGCGCCCTCAGGCGCAGCCCGACCTGATCAACACCCCTTGAAGGAGAGGTCCATGAAGATCGCCTTTGCCACCCAGGACCAGCAGCGCGTCGACGCGCACTTCGGCTGGGCCAAGTTCCTGGCCGTCTACGAGCTCGATGCCGGCGGCCACCGCCATGTGCAGACCTTCCCTTTCGGTGAAGACCTCGCCGAAGACGGCAACGAGGACAAGCTCGCGCCCAAGCTCGCCGCCATCGGCGACTGCGCCATCGTCTACGTGGCTGCCATCGGCGGCAGCGCGGCGGCGCGCGTGGTGGCCGCCAAGATCCACCCCATCAAGGTGACGCAGCCCGAGCCCATCGCCGAGCTGCTGGACCGCATGCAGGTCGTGCTCCAGGGCACGCCGCCCCCGTGGCTGCGCAAGGCCCTGATGAAGGGCCAGGAGCGCGCCACCGAGTTCGAGAACGACGACGAAGAGGTGAAGGCATGACAGACACCGCCACCCTGGAAGCGCCGAGCGACGACGCCCTGCTCAAGGACGGCTTCATCGGCGAGCTCATCAAGCAGATCCGCGCCCAGGACACGCATGGCACCTGGGAGGGCAAGAGCGACGCCCAGCTGCTCGCGCCCTTCATCCTGACGGCCGAGCAGCGCAAGGCGCTGCCCATGATGGGCGACCCCGACCCCGAGACGCTGTGGCGGCTGGACCTCTTCCATAACGCCGTGGGCCTGTGCATCGAGCGCGCCACCGGCTGCATGGTCAGCCCCATGACCAAGATGAGCCACGAGGGCTTCGGCCGCACGGTGCTCACCACCGGCCGGCTCATCGTCGTCAACCGCTACCTGCGCGATGTGCACCGCTTCGGCTACGCGAGCCTGGCCAAGCTGGCCGAGGCGGGCAACAAGCTGGTGACCGAAGGCGTGCAGATGGTCAACAACTACAAGGAGGTGGCGACCTATGGCTGATCTCGAATCCCTCAAGGCCGAGGCCAAGAAGGCCAACGCCAAGGCCACCCAGGCCAAGATGGACCTGCACGACCTCTCCGAGGAGCTGCCCACGAACTGGGAGCGCATCCTCGAAGTGGCCCGAGTCGCCCACGATGCCCACGCCGCGCTGATGGCCGCCCGCCAGGCGCTGACGCAAGCGCAGGCCCAGTCGGCCTGAAGGAGCCCGAGATGAGCAGCTTCACCGTGACCCTGCCCAGCGGTGCCGTCTGGGAGCCCAAGTTCGTGCAGCAGATCAACGAGGCCACCTGCATCGGCTGCGGGCGCTGCTTCAAGGTCTGCCCGCGCGGCGTCCTGGAGATGGTGGGGCTGGACGAGGACGGCGAGCGCGTGCAGGTCTCCCTCGACGATGACGACGACGAGGAGTATGAGAAGAAGGTGATGACCATCGCCCATGGCGAGCTGTGCATCGGCTGCACCGCCTGCGCCAAGATCTGCCCCAAGAAGTGCTACACCCACGCCGCCCTGGCGGCGTGAGCAGCCCGACCCGCGCGAGGCCTGCCGCATGGAACACCGCCCCGCCGCCGTGCCGCCTGGCCCGCCCCTGCCTGTGCCCACGGCGCTGGCCATGCAACGGCGCCAGCAGCGCGGCGACGAGGTGGACGATGTGCGCGAGCTGCTGCTGGCGCATGCGGACCCGCACGAGCCCGCCGACACCACCCGCGCCGTGGCTGAGCTCATCGCCCTGGCCTGCCTCGGCGACAACCACCTCTGGCAGGACCTGCAGCTCGCCTCGCGTGCCGATCTCAGCGCCCTCATCGAATGGCATTTCCCGCGCCTGGCCGCCCGCAACCATGCGCAGATGAAATGGAAGAAGTTCCTCTACAAGCAGCTCTGCGAGCGCGAGGAGGTCTTCATCTGCAAGTCGCCGAGCTGCGCCGTGTGCACCGACCACGCGCTGTGCTTCGGTCCCGAAACCGCCCCCGCCGCGCCATGACCGACACCGCCGACCTCCCCCTCGTCTTCCAGGTCCATGCCTTCGCCTGCCTGCAGGCCCGGCCGCCCGGCCATCCGCGCGGCTCCTGCGCCGAACGCGGCGCCAAGGCCCTCGTCGAGCGGCTGCAGATGCGCGTGGACCGGGAGCGCCTGGCCGGCGTGGCCGTCACGGTCACGGGCTGCATGGGCTTTTGCCAGGCCGGGCCGCTGATCGTGGTCTACCCCCAGGGGCTCTGGTATGCGCCCCGCACCGAGGCCGACATCGACGAGATCGTCGACCACCACTTCAAGGGCGGCCAGGCTGTCGAGCGGCTCGCCTTCCTGCCGCGGCTCTGAGCGCCAGGCCTCCGCTCGATGCTGCAGGCCGCCATGCTCAAGGTCATCCAGGACGCGGGCGAAGGTGTGCTCGTGCTTCTGGACGACGTCGAGCCCGCCGAGTTCCAGCGCTCGCGGCTGACCCGCCAGGAAGTGCTGCGCCTGTTGCGCCTGATGGCCGACACCCTGCTGGCCCTGCCTTGCGCCACGCGCCAGGCCATGCCCGAGATCGACTGGGGCAGTTGGCGCAGCGTGCAGCACGGCCTGGGCTCGGCGGCGCTGGACGCCGACGAGCTCGGCTGGGATGCCGCCCATGGCCTGGTGCCTGCCACGCTGACCTGGCTGCGCGTGTACCGGCGCAGCGAACCCGCCCTGTTCGACTTCAAGCCCTGATCCCGCACACCCCCGCCGGAGCCCGCCATGCCCCTCTTCGACTTCCAATGCAGCGCCTGCCAGGCCCAGTTCGAGAAGCTGGTGCGCAGCGGCGACACGCCCGCCTGCCCTCACTGCGGCAGCACGGCGTTGAACAAGCTGGAAGTGTCGCGCCTGGCACCGGCCGGCAAGATCGAAGCCATCCGGCTGTCGAACCGGCGTGCGGCCCAGGCCCAGGGCCTGTTCAACCACTACAGCCCGTCCGACCAGGCGCGCCTCCTGAAGGGCCGCTCCGTCTAGCGTCCGTGGCCCGGTGTCCTGCCTCGACCGGGCTCAGCCGCTGACGAGCTGGCGCAGCACATCCGCACGCGACTGCGCCCAGGCGGCGAAGCCCTGCAGCCCCGGGTGCAGGGCCCGCGCCACCTCGGGCGGGCGGGCTGCGCAGTACTCGCCCTCCCGGGCCTGCTGGTAGGCGAACATGCCTGCCATCTCGGCCGCCCCGGGAAAGGGCTGGCGCGCAAAGGCCTCGGGCGCCATGGGCACGTAATGCACGGCCTCCCCGATCACGCGCGACAGCACCTGCGCCATCTGCGCCCCCGTGAGCTGCTCACCGGCCAGCCCGACGCGCTCGCCCACCACGCGCTCGCCCTGCACGAAGAGGGCCGCCACGCAGTGGCCGATGTCCTCGGCCGCGATGCCGCACAGGCGGGCGCCCCCCAGGGGCAAGGCCCACTGCAGTGCGCCATCCGCGCCACGCTGCGGGTGCAGCCCCAGGTGGATGAGGTTGTCCCAGTAGAAGGAGGGCAGCAGGTAGGTCGTGGGCAGGCCGCGGAAGAACGTGTCGGCCTGGCCCTTGGCATCCATCGGCGGCACCTGCCACGGGCCTGTGCCGCCGCGGGTGTCCTCCTGGGTCGACCAGATGACGTGCCGCACCCCCGCGCGGGCCGCGGCGCTGGCCAGTTGCGCCGCCTGTCGCAGCTCGCGCTCGGGGCTGAAGTGCTCCCAGAAATCAGTCACGGCAAAAACGCCGTCAGCGCCCTCGAGCGCAGCGGCCAATGTGCCCGGCCGGTCGAGGTCGGCATGCACGACATCGGCACCGGCCTGCACCAGCGCACGCGCGGCGCGAGCGGCCGGCTGGCGCGTCAATGCACGCACGCCGAAGCGCCGCCAGGGGTCGCGCAGCAGGGCCCGCACGAGGCCGCCGCCCTGGGCGCCCGTGGCGCCGAAGACGGCAATCACCGGCCGGGCATGGGTCGTGAGCACCGTGAGGGCCGTCATTGCGGCCGCCCCAGCGACCAGGTCTGCGCCGCGGGGGCCGAGACCGCGCCCTCGATGCGTTCGCCTGCGCCCACCACGCCTTCGGCTTGCCACACGCTGCCGCCCAGGGTGGCGCCGCTGGTGCTGCCCTTCGGGCAGGTGACGGTCAGCAGGCTGTCCCAGTACATGCTGAGCGACAGCGAATAGCGCGCCGGCGAGGTCGACTCGTCGACGACGAGTTCACCCAGGCCGTGGGCATCCGTCAAGGTCAGGTGCTGGGGCGTGACCACATGGGTGCAGACGGGGTCGGCCACGGTGTAGACATGGTCCACCTCGCCGTCAGGCCGGTAGACACGGCGGGTGGCGGTGCTCTGCGCACCGTCCAGCCGCCACCGCGTGGTGGCCTGGAACAGATGGTTGGCCCCCTCCACGCCCACCCGGGTCTGCAGCGTGCCGACCCAGGCGTCTTCCGTCACGCGGATGCGCGCACTCAGCGCCAGCCGCCGGCCGTTGCGGGTGTTGACGCTCTCAAAGCGCAGCGTGACGGGGTTGGTCGTGGGCACCTGGGCCGGCGCGGTGTAGACGACACCGGCCCGCGCCTCGGGGCTGATCGAACCGTGCGCCGGCGCTGGCGTGGCACTGCCTTCCAGCAGCCACCGCCGCTGGAAGCCCGGCTTGGTGTTGAGGATGGGCAGCTCGACGTCCTTCACGATGGGCGTCGGGATGCACAAGTCACCGTCGGGCAGGGAGTCGCACTGCGATGTGTCACTCACCACGTAGATGCTCACCGGCACGAAACGCTGGCGGCCCAGCACGCGCACCGTGGCCTGCGCCGGCACCAGCTTGTGCGCCTTGACGCGCACCACATGGAGCTTGACGCCTGCCGGCGCCGCCAATGCCCGTGCGGCCTGGGCCGACGCCGTGGGCAGCGCCTGCCAGAGGCTGACGGGCAGGCTGACCTGCAACAGCCGCTGGCCGGCATCGTGCGCCAGCAGCGGCAGCACCCACCAGCTGCCATCGGCCTGGCCGACGGCGATGCGGTCCTGCAGCACGTCGTCCACGTCCTCGTCGGCGCCGTAGCGCATCGACACCGTCAGCGCGTGCGCCGGGCGTTCGGGCAGGCTCAGGCTCACGCCGGCACCCACGCCGTCGGGCAAGGGGTTGGCCAGGAGCCGCAGCTGGGCGGAGCCGGACTGGGTGAAGCTGCCCGCGGGCATGTCGAGTGCCAGGCTGCCGTCGGCCAGCGCCAGCCGACTCGTCGCGGGCGTGATCGGCATCGTCGTGACCACCCCCAGCTCGACCGGCGCGGGCGTCGTGAGCGCCACCTCGGCGCCCGTTCGCACGCGGGTCGTGGCGGCGACGCTGCCGTCGGCCCGCACAAGGCGGTAGGTGTAGCCCGTGTCGGCACTCAAGCCGCTGTCGGTCCACAGGCCCAGGCCGCTGTCGACGGCGGCCACCAACGCAAAGTCGGCGCCCGCGTCAGCTCGCCGCTCCAGGCGCCAGGCGGCGCCCGGCGTGCCGCCCTGCCAGGTCAGCGTGGTGTGCTGGCCGGAGCCGGCGGCTGCCGCCAGCGTTGCCACCGGCGGTGGGCTGGTGGGCGTGGTCGGTGTGGTCGGGATGACCGGGCCGCCCGGGGAAGCACCGTCACCCCCCCCGCCGCAGCCGGCCAGCAGGAGCAATGCGCAGGCCCAGGGCAGCGTCGGCAGGAGGCGCGATCGCGCGGGCTTTCGAGACGGGAACATGGAGACTCCAGAAGATGGTGTGACGGATGTCGGTCATCTTCCGGAGCCGCAGGCGCTGGCACATCGCTCGGTGGAGCCATGCGCCGCATGGCGAAGGGCCATGGCCCGCGAGGTCAGCGGCGGTGCCAGCAGGCGGCGGCCTGGGTTCGGCTGTCCAGGGCCAGCTTGGTCAGGATGTTGGCCACGTGGCGCTTGACGGTGTGCAGGCTCAGGTCGAGCTGACGGGCGATGAGCTTGTTGCTCAGGCCGTCGGCCATCAACGCCAGCACTTCGCGCTCCCGTTCGGTCAGGCTCGCCAGCAGCCCCCCGACCTCGTCGGAGACATCGGGCGGCGCCTCGGCGCTGGCGGGGGCACGCTCAACGGGTACGTCAGGCGCCGACCACGCATCCAGCCGGGCCCGCAATGCCGCCATGCCCGGCCGCGCTGCGAAGGCCGGCGGCATCAGCCCCAGCAGCGCCTCACGCACGCAGGGCGGCTGCAGCAGCCACAGGCCGATGCCATCGCACTGCAGGCACTCCTCCCAAACCGGCGCGAGCAAGGCCCAGGCTTCGTCCGCTTCGCCGCGCTGATGGCGCAGCCAGGCGAGGTCCACGCGGGGGTCTCCCGTCTGGGTGGTGATGCGCCACCGTTCGTAGCCCTGCACGGCGGCGCGCAGCAGCGGCTCGGCCTCGTCGTGCCGCCCTCGCAGCAGCGCCAGCCGCCCCAGCATGAGCAGGCGGCCGCCCTCGACGAAGGGCCACTCGGCCGCCGTGCGCGGTACCTGCAGGGCGGGCTCCAGGCGGGCCAGCCCCTCGGCATCCTGGGCGAACCACATCAGGCGCGCCACGCGGAACTGGATGGGCCGCTTCCAGCTCGCCTCCAGGCCATCCAGCGGGGGCTGCAGGACGGCCTCCACGGCACGGTCGATGCGCTGCGCTGCCTTGCGGGCGTCGCCCGCGAGCAGGGCCTGCATCTCGCGGGTCTCGAAGGCATCGAGCCATGTCGCGGGCAGGTGATGGAGCTGGTCGCGCACGTGCATCTGCCGCTCCAGCGCAGCGCTGAAAGCCGCACGTTCACCGTGCCAGAACTCGGGCCATGCGGTCGTGGCCTGCATCAGCACCTGCCAGTGCACCGGCCCCCGGGCGACGGCACGGGCACAGGCTTCGCGCAGTCGCAGCCACAGGGCCTGCGTGCCCGGCAGGTCGTAGAAGAAGTCGTTGTAGAGGTCGTTGATGCCCGGCACGAGCCAGTCGGGCCGCTGGCGTGCCACGGCGTCCTCCGCGCCCTCGACCAGCGCCTGCAACGCGGGGACGAAGTCGCTGCGCGGCGCCCGCGCGCCGGCCTCCCAGCAGCGCACGCCGGCCAGCGCCAGCCGGGTGCGCTCATCGCCGGGCAGGCCCTCGCATTCGGCCAGCAGCCGTGCCGACACATCGAGCGCGCCCATGGAGTTGTGCGCCCGCGCGCGCAGCACGAGCACGGCATGCAGCCGGCACAAGTCGGCCGGCGTGCCACGAGCCCGGTAACCGGCCTGCGCCAGCGCCAGGTGCGCATCGGCCTGCGGGTATTGGTAGCTCGCCCAGGCACCATGCCCGAGGAATTCCTGCAGCTCCGGGTGGCCGGCGGTGACCTCGGCCGGCAGCTGGCCGATCCAGCGCTGCACCGTCTGGTGCGCGCCTTCAGCCAGCAGGCCGGGCGCCACCTCGCCGATGCGCTCGATGGCACCTGCCCACTGCTGCCCGGCCAGCAGATGCTGCACGGCACGCGCGGGCGTGGGTTCCGCAGCGGCGGCGCGCGTGTGCAGCGCAGGCGCCAGCCCGGGCTCGCGGCGCTCCAGCTCGCGCAGCAGGAAGTCCCGGAAGAGGTCGTGAAAGCGCAGCACCGGCACGGCCTCGTCCAGCGCGCTCAGGAAGAGCTGGCGCCGGTACAGGCCGTCCAGCACGAAGGCCGCGTCGTCGCGCCCCGTGACGGCCTGGCACAAGGAGGGGCTCAGCTCGGGCAGCACGGCGCAATGCAGCACGAACTCCTGCAGCGAGGCAGGCAACTCGCCCAGCACCTCCTGCGCGAAATAGTCGAACAGGTGCCGGTGCGCCGCGGGGCCGATCAGCGAGGGCACACTGCCCTGCTCGCGCGCGTGGCCCAGCAGCAGCTGCAACCCGGCTGGCCAGCCGTGGGTGCGGGCGAGCGCGGCCTGCAGCTGTTCGTCGGACACCTGCGCCAGCCCACGCAGCTGGCGCAGGGCGCTGGCGGCGGCGGTGTCGAACTGCAGGTCCTCGAAGCCGAGTTCCACGAGCTCACCGGCCACCCGCCAGCGGGCGAGCGACAGCGGCGGCGTGACGCGGCTGCCCACCAGCAGGCACACCTCGGGCGGCAGGCGGTCGATGAAGGCATCGAGCAGCGCCAGGGCACCCGGGTCGGTGACGTGGTGGAGGTCGTCCAGCACCAGCGCGACGCTGCGCCCCTGCCGCCCCGCCAACGCGTTGAGCAAGGGGCCGAGCGCCGCCCGCCCGTGAGGGCCGGCGTCCTGCAACTGGGCCAGCCAGGCCGCAGGCGGCAGCGACCAGGGCAGCTCCAGCGGGGCCATGGCGCCGCACAGGGCGGCAAAGAGCCGGTTGGCGTCGTTGTCCTCCGAGTCCAGGGCCACCCAGACGACGTCCACGGGCTGCAACCGTGCGAGCGCCTCGGTCAGTTGCACCAGAAAGGTCGTCTTGCCGAAGCCCGCGGGCGCCTGCGCCAGCACAAGGCGGGCCTCGCGTGCCGGCTCGAGCGCCCGCGCCAGCACGCTGTCACGCGGCACGGTGTCGCGGCGCAGGCGCGGCACGCGGAACTTGGTCTGCGGCACAGGGGCAACCGGGGCGAGGGGCGTGTGCATGCGGAGGAGCTCCTGGGACATCGGGGACGCGGCCAGCGCACGGCGGCCGGAAGGCGACCGCTGCCGCCATTGCGGCCCGGCGCACCTCGGCGTCAGGCGGCCGGATTCTAGAAAGGCCCGGGCCGCCCGCGCGCTCACAGCCAGTGGCGCATCAGCACCACGTCCAGGTCGCTGTTGCCGCTGGCTTCGCCGGCCTGCAACACGCGCACGGTCGGCACGCGCTCGTCGGGCTGCAGGGCCAGCGCGCAGCCCTGGTCGGTGCGCGTGCCCGCCGCCACGGCGGTGATGCGGGCGCCGCCGGGGCCGAAGGTGGCGTCAGCGCTGCCGTCGACGTTCAGGCGCATCAGCGCGGTGTTGGCGCTGGAGCTGTTGCCGGTGTAGACCCAGCCGCCCAGCAGCAGCTTGCCGTCGGCCTGCTGCACCAGCGCCGTCGCCTCGTCCCAGTTGTTGGCGCTGAGCACATGCACGGCACGGCCGCCGGTGCCGAAGGTGGTGTCCAGGCTGCCGTCGGGCAGCAGGCGCACGGCGGCGAAGTCGTGGTCGCGGTGGCCGGCGAGCACGAGGTTGTTGGTGGCCGTCACGACGACGCCCCGGGCCGCCCCCACGACGGTGCCGAACAGGCCCTTGACGACGCCGGCGGTGCCGAAGCTCGCGTCCAGCGTGCCGTCAGCCCGGTAGGCAGCGGCGATGAAGTCGCCCTCGCCGCCCACGGCGACGATGCGGGTCGCGCCGGCCACGGTCTGCAACGCCAGGCTGTAGATGGACTCGCTGGCACCGTTGGCGCCGATGGGCGTGAGGACCTTGCCGCCGTTGCCGAAGGTGGTGTCGAGCGTGCCGTTGGCGTTGTAGCGGGCCAGGGCGAAGTCGTTGCCGTTGGCGCCCTGGTTGCTGTCGCCGCCGACGACGATCTTGCCGTCGGGCTGCACGACGAGCGCGTAGGCCCTGTCGGCACCGTTGCCGAAGGAGGTGGTGATGCGGCCGTTGGTGCCGAAGGTGGCATCCAGCGTGCCGTCGGCGTTGTAGCGGGCCAGCGCGAAGTCGTAGCCGGTGGCGCCCTGGTCGCTGGCGCCCGCAACGAGGATCTTGCCGTCGGGCTGCACGGCCACTGCCTGGGCTTCGTCGCTGCCGCCGCCGTTGCCGAAGGCGGTGGCGACCTTGCCGCCCGTGCCGAAGCTCGGGTCCAGCCCGCCGTCGCGCAGGTGGCGCACGAGCATGAAGTCGGTGCCGCTGGCGGCGCTGAAGACACCGTGCCCCACGACCACCGCCTTGCCGTCGGCCTGCACGGCGACGCCGCGCACGTAGTCGTCCGTGAGGCCGCCCGGGGTGACGAGGGTGCCACCGCCGAAGCTCGTGTCGATGTCACCCGCGGCGCCGCGCACCGTCAGGGTCAAGGCTTGCGTGGCACCAGCCGTGCCGGTGGCGCTGGCCTTCACGGCCACGCTCGTCGGCAGCGAATGGGGGGCGCTCGCGGCGGCCTGCAGGGTGAGCGTGCCCGTGTTGCTGCCGGCGGCCACGCTCAACGCCGCGGCCGTGGCGCCGGCGGGCAGGCTGTCAACGGCGAAGTTGATGGCGTCAGTGAAGCCCGCGTCGCGCTGGACGGCCACCTGCACGGTCGCCTGCTGGCCCTGCCAGACGATGACGCGGCTGGTGTCCAGCGTGAAGTTGAAGCCCGGCGTGGGGGTCGGGTTGGGATTGGGGTTCGGGTTCGGATTGGGGCCGGGCGCCGGGGCGTCGGGCGAACCGTTGGCCGCGGTGCTGCCCCCACCGCCACAGGCGGTCAGGGAGGCCACGAGGGCCAGGGCGGCGAGGGTGGCGGCGCGGCGCGCGCCGGCAAATCGGACGGGGAACGGGTGCATGGCGATGGGTTCTGTGAGGGGTTGGAGTGGCGTTCGATCCGGCCGGGATGCGACAGGCGGCACGTTAGGGACCCCTGCCCGCAACGGCATCGACCGGAAGAGCCACATCCCGGCGCCGCATAGGCCATCCCGGGGCCAGCACGGGGCCATGGCCTGGTGCCGGTCGTCATGGCCCGCCCCGCGGGTCACGCCCGGCCGATTCAAGGAAAAACTTCACGGGGAACCCAGCCCAAACCCTCGCCTCGCGCCAGGCCCATGACTGGCACAATCGACGGACTCCGCCGCCACCCGTCGCTGACGCAACCCCCTGTGGAAACACCGCTCGCCGAGCCGCTTCAATCCTCCCTGTCGGGGGTCGCGCGCATGCTGGTCCATGCGGGCAAGCTCCAGGCCAAGGCGGCCGAAGAGCTGGTCAAGCAGGCCCGCGAGAAAAAGGTCAGCTTCGTCAATGCCGTGATCGCCAGCGGCCAGGTCTCGCCGTCCGACCTCGCGCACACCCTCTCCAGCGCCCTGGCGCTGCCCCTGCTGGACCTGTCCGCCATGGACCAGCAGCGCATGCCGCAGAACGTCATCGACACCAAGCTGGCGCACCAGTACCAGGTCGTGGCGCTGTCCCGCCGCGGCAACCGGCTGTTCGTCGGCGGCGCCGACCCGACCGACCTGGAGGTCATCGAGCGCATCAAGTTCGCGACCCAGCTGCAGCCCGAATGGGTCATCGTCGAGCACGACAAGCTCGCCAAGATGCTCAGCAACACGGGCGCGAGCGCCACCGAGACGCTGGAGTCCATCGCGGGCGGTGAGTTCGACTTCGACATCGCCGAGGAAGACGCCACACCCCAGCAGGAGGCGGCAGAACTGGCCGACGTCGAAGACGCACCGGTCGTGCGCTTCCTGCAGAAGATGCTCGTCGACGCCATCAACCTGCGGGCGTCCGACCTGCATTTCGAGCCCTACGAGTACCACTACCGCGTGCGTTTCCGCGTCGACGGCGAACTGCGCGAGATCACGCAGCCGCCCATCGCCATCAAGGACAAGCTGTCCTCGCGCATCAAGGTCATCTCGCGGCTGGACATCGCCGAGCGCCGCGTGCCCCAGGACGGGCGCATGAAGCTGAAGTTCGGCAGCAAGTCCATCGACTTCCGGGTCAGCACGCTGCCCACGCTGTTCGGCGAGAAGATCGTCATCCGTATCCTGGATTCCTCCTCGGCCAAGCTGGGCATCGACGCCCTCGGCTACGAGAAGATCGAGAAGGAACGGCTGCTGGCCGCCATCTACCGCCCTTACGGCATGGTGCTGGTGACGGGCCCGACCGGCTCCGGCAAGACGGTGTCGCTCTACACCTGCCTGAACATCCTGAACCAGCCGGGCGTGAACATCTCCACCGTGGAGGACCCGGCCGAAATCAACCTGCCGGGCATCAACCAGGTCAACGTCAACGACAAGGCGGGCCTGAACTTCTCCGCGGCGCTCAAGTCCTTCCTGCGCCAGGATCCGGACATCATCATGGTCGGCGAAATCCGCGACCTGGAAACAGCCGACATCGCCATCAAGGCCGCCCAGACTGGCCACATGGTCATGTCCACGCTGCACACCAATGACGCGCCCAAGACGCTGACCCGTCTGCTGAACATGGGCGTGGCGCCCTTCAACATCGCCTCCAGCGTGCTGCTCATCACGGCGCAGCGCCTGGTGCGCCGGCTCTGCGAAAACTGCAAGACGCCCGCCGACTACCCGCGCGAGGCCCTGCTCAAGGCCGGCTTCACCGACGACGATTTCGACGGCAGCTGGCGCCCCTACCGTGCAGTTGGTTGCAGCAATTGCACAAATGGTTACCGAGGTCGTGTCGGTCTTTACCAAGTGATGCCGATCACCGAGCCAATCCAGCGCATCATCCTGGCCGAGGGAACGGCGATGGACATCGCCGAGCAGGCCAAGAAGGAAGGCGTGCGGGATCTGCGCCAGTCAGGCCTCGTGAAGGTGCGCGCAGGCGTCACCACGCTGGAAGAAGTGCTGTCGGCCACCAACGAATAATCAGTCGCGAGGAGAGCGCATGGCCACCGCCACCGCTGCAGCAAAAGGCGTCAAGGACTTCGTCTTCGAATGGGAAGGCAAGGACCGCAACGGCAAGATCGTCAAGGGCGAGCTGCGTGCCGGGGGCGAAGCCATGGTCAGCGCCACGCTGCGCCGCCAGGGCATCCTCGTCAACAAGGTCAAGAAGCGCCGCACAAGTGGCGGCTCGGCCATCAAGCAAAAAGACATCGCAATCTTCACGCGTCAATTGGCGACGATGATGCGCGCGGGCGTGCCGCTGCTTCAGGCTTTCGACATCGTTGCCCGCGGCGCCACGAATCCGCGGCTGACACGCCTGCTCAACGACATCCGACAGGACGTCGAGACCGGCACCAGCCTGTCCTCGGCCTTCCGCAAGCATCCGATGTACTTCGATGCGTTGTACTGCAACCTCGTGGAAGCCGGCGAGGCAGGCGGCATTCTGGAGGCCCTGCTGGACCGGCTGGCCGTCTACCAGGAAAAGACCGTCGCCATCAAGAACAAGATCAAGTCGGCCCTGACCTACCCCATCGCCGTGATGGTGGTGGCGTTCGTCGTGGTGGCGGTCATCATGATCTTCGTGGTGCCGGCCTTCGAGGACGTCTTCAAGTCCTTCGGCGCCGACCTGCCTGCCCCCACGCTGATCATCATCGCGATCTCGAAGTTCTTCGTCTCCTTCTGGTGGGCGATCTTCGGCAGCATCGGGGGCGGCATCTACTTCTTCATGCAGACCTGGAAGCGCTCCGAGGTCATGCAAAAGCGCATGGACCGGGTGCTGCTCAAGATCCCCGTGTTCGGCGACCTGCTCTACAAGTCGGCCCTGGCGCGCTGGACGCGCACGCTGTCCACGATGTTCGCTGCCGGCGTGCCGCTGGTGGAAGCACTGGACTCCGTGGGTGGCGCCTCGGGCAACGCGGTGTTCGCCGAAGCGACCGAGAAGATCCAGCGCGACGTCTCCACGGGCGCGGCGCTCACGACCTCCATGCAAACCACCGGCATCTTCCCGACGATGGTGCTGCAGATGGCGTCCATCGGTGAAGAGTCCGGCTCGCTGGACCACATGCTGTCCAAGGCTGCCGAGTTCTACGAGGACGAGGTGGACGAAGCCGTCAAGGCGCTGTCCAGCCTGATGGAGCCCTTCATCATCGTCATCCTGGGCGGCATCATCGGCGGCATCGTCGTGTCGATGTATCTGCCCATCTTCAAGCTCGGCTCGGTGGTGTAAAAACTGGCGGGTGCGGGGCGAGGCCCTCCCCCCGCCGTCATTTCCGGGCGCACCGCGGGTGCGCCCCGCCTTGTCTTGAGCCCTCACCATGCCCCTTGCTTCCCTCGACTGGTCTGTCTGGCTTTCGCCCTGGGTGCTGGGCATCTTCGGCCTGTGCATCGGCAGCTTCCTGAACGTCGTCATCCACCGCATCCCGTTGATGCTGGAGCGGCAATGGCTGCATGAATCGGCCGCCCAGCTGACCGATGCAGACGCGATGGCGCGCGTCATCGGCGCCCCCAAGAGCGAGACCGAAAAGCTCGCCAAGGCCGTCGATGCCTACGGCACCCGGATCGAAGCCCTGCCGCCCTTCACCATCGCCAAGCCGCGCTCGCGCTGCCCGCACTGCGGCCACCAGCTGCGCTGGCACGAGAACCTGCCCCTCGTCGGCTGGCTGCGCCTGGGCGGCAAGTGCGCGGCGTGCAAGGCCCCGATCTCCACACGCTACCCGCTCATCGAGCTGGTGACGGGCCTGGCCTTCGCGGCGCTGTCCTGGCGCTTCGGTGCGCAGCCCACCACGCTGCTGTGGTGCGGCTTCGTCGCAGCACTCATCGCCCTGGCCATGATCGACTGGGACACCACGCTGCTGCCCGACAGCATCAACCAGCCCCTGCTGTGGGCGGGCCTGGCCGCAGCGCTGATGGGATGGACCATCCCGCTGGACAAGGCACTCATCGGCGCGCTGGCGGGTTATCTGTCACTGTGGTCGGTGTACTGGCTCTTCAAGCTCGCCACGGGCAAGGAAGGCATGGGCTATGGCGACTTCAAGCTGCTGGCCGCGCTCGGTGCGTGGCTTGGCTGGCAGATGATCCTGCCCATCGTGCTCGGCGCCTCCGCCATCGGTGCCGTGGTGGGCCTCATCATGAAGATGAATTCAGGCCTGCGCGAAGGCCGCTACGTGCCCTTCGGCCCCTTCCTGGCCGGCGGCGGCCTGGTGGTGCTGTTCGCGGGCCAGGCGACCGTGCTGGGCTGGCTCGGCTGGGCCTGAGCCCATGCGCATCGGCCTGACCGGGGGCATCGGCAGCGGCAAGAGCACGGTGGCGGGCTTCCTTCGCGAGGCCGGCGCTGCCCTCGTCGACACGGACGCCATCTCGCGCGAGCTCACGCTGCCGGGCGGCGCGGCCATGCCGGCCATCGCCGCGGAGTTCGGGCCTGGGTTCATCACGCCCGACGGCGCGCTGGACCGCGACCGCATGCGCGCCCTCGCCTTCTCGGACACGGGTGCCAAGCGGCGCCTGGAAGCCATCCTGCATCCACTCATCTCCGCACAAGCCGCAGCCCGGGCCGACGCTGCAAGGGCGCCGCTCATCGTCTTCGACGTGCCGCTGCTGGTGGAGTCCGGCCGCTGGCGAGCCCGCGTGGCCCGCGTGCTGGTGGTGGACTGCAGTGCCGAGACCCAGACCGCGCGCGTGCTGCAGCGCCCGGGCTGGACGCCCGAGCGCGTGGCCGGCGCGCTTGCCGCCCAGACAAGCCGTCAGGCCCGCCGCGCGGCGGCCGATGCCGTACTGCTCAACGAAGGCTTGTCGCTTGTTGCGCTCAGAAACGAGGTGCTGGACCTGGCCGCGCGCTGGGGCTGTGGAACAATCGCCACGCCCTGACTGAAGATCCCGCCGTGGTCCTGTACGAGTACCCGTTCAACGAGAGCATCCGCACGATGCTCCGCCTCGAACACCTGTTTGACCGCCTCGGCGCCCTGATGGCCCGCGATACCGCGCTGGACCACCATTTCGCCCTGGTCACGCTGTTCGAGATCCTGGACGTCGCCTCTCGCGCCGACCTCAAGAGCGACCTGCTCAAGGAACTCGAAAAGCACAAGACGCAGTTCAACGCCTACCGCGGCAGCGCCGGCCTGGACGAAGCGCGCCTGGACGAGGTCATCGCCCGCATCGACGGCGCCTTCCAGCGCCTGAACGCGCTCAGCGGCAAGACCGGCGCCACGCTGACGGCCAACGACTGGCTGATGAGCATCCGCAGCCGCATCAGCATCCCGGGCGGCACCTGTGAGTTCGACCTGCCCGCCTACTACAACTGGCAGCAACTGCTGCCGGTGCGCCGCCGCAAGGACCTGATGACCTGGGCCCAGACCCTGATGCCCATGGCCGAAGCCCTGCAGGTGCTGCTCGGCCTGCTGCGCGACTCGGGCGCGCCACACAAGGTCGCGGCCACCGCGGGGCAGTTCCAGCAGAGCCTTCCCGCAGGCCGCGTCTACCAGTTGCTGCGCATGCGCATCGACCCGAGCCTCGGGCTCATCCCCGAGATCTCCGGCCACCGGCTGATGGTGTCCATCCGCCTGATGCGCCAGGACGAAGAAGGCCGGCTCAAGCTGGCCCCTGAAGACACCGGCTTCGAGCTGGCCCTGTGCGCATGAGTGCCGAGTCCAAGCCCAAGGAGCGCGTCGTGCGCTGCCCGCAGTGCGGCGGCGACAGCATCTTCGCGCCCAGCAACAAGTGGCGCCCGTTCTGCACCGAACGCTGCCGCCAGATCGACCTGGGTGCCTGGGCGAGCGAGAGCTTTCGCGTGCCCGCGACGCCGCCACAGGACCCGGACGAACTCGGCCCGGGCGACGGGCCCCTGGTGCACTGATCAGGCGTTGAGCAGGCGGCGCGACACCAGCTCGCGCCGGGCGCTCGCCGGGTCGGTGAACAGCACCGCCTGCCAGTCGCGCGCGAGTGCTGCCTCCACGTTGACGGGGTGGTCGTCCAGGAACAGCAGCTCCTCGGGCGGCACGCCGAAGTGGCGTTCAGCCAGGCTGAACATCTCCGCGCTCGGCTTGATCTGCTTGACCCGACCGGAAAACAAGCCCGAGGCGAACCACTCGGTCAGCGGGTAGGCCTGGCTCAGGTGGTCGGCGAAGGGCGCCGGCATGTTGGACAGGTAGTGCAGCGTGTGCCCGGCCGCACGCAGGTCGCGGATGAGCACGAGCGTGGCGGGGATGGGCAACAGCTCGTCCGGCACCGCGCGCACGACGGTGGCCACCTCGCCGCGCGGCCAGCCCGTGCGGGCCGCGATGCGGCGCACCACCTCGTCGGCGCTGATCAGGCCCTGGTCGAACAGGCCCCAGTCGCCGCCATAGTTCTGGAAGAAGACGGCCGCCGCGGCCGCCCCCTGCTCCAGCGTCTCGATGCGGTGCGGCCAGACGCGGGCGAGAAAGCTCGCCGGGTGCCAGCGAAAGACGACGCCACCGAAGTCGAAGACGATCCTCATGCCGACAGCAGGCGTTGCAGCAGGCCGGCCGTCGAGCCATCCAGGCCCGTGGTGTCGCCGGTGTCCAGGCGCGGCAGCAACTGGTTGCACAGCGCCTTGCCGAGTTCCACGCCCCATTGGTCGAAGCTGTTGATGCCCCACAGCGCGCCCGTCACGAACACGCGGTGCTCGTACAGCGCAATGAGGGCGCCGAGCGACCGGGGCGTCAGGGCGTCCAACACCAGCGTCGTGCTCGGCCGGTTGCCGGGGAAGCTGCGGTGGCGGGCCAGCACCTCGCGATCGAGCGTGGCCGAGGCGGTCGGCGCCTTCTCGGTGAGCGCTTCGGCCGCGGTCTTGCCCTGCATGAGCGCCTGGCTCTGCGCCAGGCAGTTGGCCAGCAGCTTGCGGTGCTGGTCGGCCAGCTTGTCGGCGAGTTCGCCCGAGGCGCCATGGTTGGGGCGCTTGACCGCGATGAACTCCACCGGGATCACATCCGTGCCCTGGTGCAGCATCTGGAAGTAGGCGTGCTGGCCATTGGTGCCGGCCTCGCCCCAGACGACCGGCGACGTGGCCAGTGCGAGCGTGTTGCCGTCGAGGTCGACCCCCTTGCCGTTGCTCTCCATCTCCAGCTGCTGCAGATAGGCCGGCAGACGGCGCAGGCCCTGGTGGTAGGGCGCCACGCTGCGGCTCGTGAAGCCGTGGAAGTTGCGGTACCAGATGTCGAGCAGGCCCAGCAGCACCGGGAGGTTGCGGGCCAGCGGCGTGGCGGCGAAGTGCTCGTCCATCGCATGCGCGCCGGCCAGCAAGGCGCGGAAGTGCTCGGCGCCCACCGCGATCGCGATCGGCAGGCCGATGACCGACCACAGCGAGTAGCGGCCACCCACCCAGTCCCAGAAGCCGAAGGCGGTGTCGATGCCGAAGGCGGCGGCCGCCGCCGTGTTGCTGCTGGTGGCGACGAAATGGCGCGCCACGTCCGTGCCGCCCTGCGCCAGGAACCAGGCCTTGGCGGCTTGTGCGTTGGCCAGCGTCTCCTGCGTCGTGAACGTCTTGGACGCGACGACGAACAGGGTGTGCCTGGCGTCCAGCCCGCGCAGCACGGGGGCCAGATCATGGCCGTCGACGTTGGAGACGAAGTGCAGCTTCAGGCCCGGCGCGCGGAAGGCTTCCAGCGCCTGCACGACCATGGCGGGGCCGAGGTCGCTGCCGCCGATGCCGATGTGCACGACATCGGTGATGGCGCCGCGCTCGCCGCGCCGCACGCTCTCGGCGAAGGCGAGCATGGCGTCGAGCGAGGCCTGCACCTCTGCATTGAAGGGCGCGCTGCTGCCGGCCGGCGCGCGCAGCGCCGTGTGCAGCACCGCGCGACCCTCGGTGTGGTTGACCGGGTCGCCGCGCAGCAGCGCGTCGCGTCGCGCCTCCAGGCCGCAGTCCTGCGCCAGCTTCAGCAGCAGCGCCAGCGTCGGCGCGTCGATGCGGTTCTTGGAGAGGTCGGCGAAGACCTCGGGCGCCTCGAAGGACAGCGCCTCAAACCGGCCCGCGTCGGCCTGGAAGGCTGCGCGGATGTCGAAGCCGCGACCGCCCGCGGCGCCGGCCTGGTCGAAATGGGCCTGCAGTTCGGCCCAGACGGGAGACTGGTCGCAGCGCCGGGTCATGCTCAGGCTTCCTGGATGAGCTTGTCGAGCTTGCCGGCGTCCACGGCGAAGAGGCGGATGCCTTCGGCCAGCTTCTCGGTGGCCATGGCGTCCTCGTTGAGCGCGAAGCGGAAGGCGGCTTCGTCCAGGTGCACGAGCGGCATCGCGGGTGCCTTGGCAGCGTCGAGCGCGCGCTCGAGCCTGGCGTCGGTGGCCTGCAGCTGGGCCAGCAGGTCGGGGCTGATGGTGAGCAGGTCGCAGCCGGCCAGCGCCTGGATCTGGCCGATGTTGCGGAAGCTCGCGCCCATCACCTCGGTCTTGATGCCGTGCTGCTTGAAGTAGGCGTAGATCTGCGTCACGGACTTCACGCCGGGGTCGTTCACGCCGGCCATCGCGGCCTCGTCCCAGCTGGCGCCGGCCTGCTTCTTGTACCAGTCGTAGATGCGGCCGACGAACGGCGAGATCAGCTGCACCTTGGCCTCGCCGCAGGCCACCGCCTGGGCGAAGGCGAACAGCAGCGTCAGGTTGCAGTGGATGCCCTCGCGCTCAAGCTCCGCGGCGGCCTGGATGCCTTCCCATGTCGAGGCCAGCTTGATCAGCACGCGATCGCGAGAGATGCCGGCGGCTTCGTACAGGGCGATGAGGCGGCGCGCACGCGACAACGACGCGGCCTTGTCGAACGACAGGCGGGCATCGACTTCGGTGGACACGCGGCCGGGCACGACCTTCAGGATTTCCAGCCCGAAGCGCACCAGCACCTGGTCGACGATCTCGTCCAGCGCCTTGCCGCGGTGGGCGGCCACGGTTTCCTTCAGCAGCGGTGCGTAGTCGGGCGACTGCACGGCCTTCAGGATCAGCGAAGGGTTGGTCGTCGCGTCACGCGGAGCGAACTGGGCGAGCTGCAGGAAGTTGCCCGTGTCGGCAACGACGGTGGTGAAGGCTTTGAGCTGGTCGAGCTGGTTCATGGTGGGGCTGTCCTCGGGTCCGACTGATTGACCCGGCAAAGAAACTGCTGCATAGTATTTCACGAAACTTAGTTACACAACGGTTAGCGCCTCATGGGAGGCCCTGGCCTGGAGACCCCGCAGATGTCTTTCGATCTCGTGTTCTTTGGCGGCACCGGCGACCTGACGTGGCGCAAGCTGATGCCCGCGCTGTTCCAGGCCTTCCGGCACGGCAAGTTGCCCGAAGGCGGTCGCATTCTCGCCGTCGCGCGCGATGAACAGAGTGACGAGCGTTACCGCGAGTGGCTCAAGGAGCGCTTCCGCGAGGTCGAGGCCGGCAAGCGGCCGAGCGACGAGGAGTTCGCGCGGTTTGCCGAACTCATCCACTACCGGCGCATGGACCTCTCCCAGCCCGAGCACTACCAGGGCCTGAAGGACTGGCTGGACGCGCGCAACGCCGACACCGTGGTGCTGTACCTGGCCACCAGCCCGCATCTCTTCACCGGCATCTGCCAGCAGCTGGGCGCCGTGGGCCTGAACCACGACAAGGTGCGCGTGGTGCTCGAAAAGCCGCTGGGCCACGACCTGGCCAGCGCCCAGGAGATCAACCGCACGGTGCGCTCGGTCTTCCACGAGCGCCAGGCCTTCCGCATCGACCACTACCTGGGCAAGCCCTCGGTGCAGAACCTGATGGCGCTGCGCTTCGGCAATGCGCTGTTCGAGCCGCTGTGGCGCCGCGAGAGCATCGCCAACATCCAGATCACCCTGGCCGAGCAGCTCGGCGTGGGCACACGTGGCGCCTTCTACGACGGCACCGGCGCGCTGCGCGACATGATCCAGAACCATGCGCTGCAGCTCCTCACGATGATCGCGATGGAGCCGCCGGCCAGCAACGACGCCGACGCCATCCGCGACGAAAAGCTCAAGGTGCTGCGAGCGCTCAAGCCCTTCACGCGCGAGTCGGTCGGCCGCGACGTCGTGCGCGGCCAGTACCGCGCCGGCATGTGCGGCGGCCACCCGGTGCCGGGCTACCTGGAAGAGGTCAAGGTGCCGCCCGACAGCACCTGCGAGACCTTCGTCGCGCTGCGCACGGAGGTCGAGAACTGGCGCTGGGCGGGCGTGCCCTTCTACCTGCGCACCGGCAAGCGCCTGTCCGCACGCGACGCGCAGATCGTCGTGAACTTCCGCCCGGTGCCGCACCAGATCTTCCCGGGTGCGAGCGTGCCCAATCGCCTCGTCATCAAGCTGCAGCCCGAGGACGGCCTGGAGCTGCAACTGCTGGCCCAGAAGGGCTCGGGCCACGGCGAGCAGCTCACGCCGGTCACGCTGGACCTGGACTTCGACAAGGCCTTCGCCGCCCAACGCGTGGGTGCCTACGAACGCCTGCTGCTGGAAGCCATCGCCGGCCGCCTGAACCTCTTCGTGCGCAGCGACGAGCAGGAGCAGGCCTGGCGCTGGGTGGAACCCATCCTGGACGCCTGGGAAGCGGACGGCAACGGCCCGCGCCCCTACGCGGCGGGCTCCTGGGGCCCGGCCGCCGCCAGCGCCCTCGTGGCGCGCGACGGCTTCAGCTGGGCGGAAGAACAATGAAGGCCGCCACGCGGGGCCTGACCACTGACCCGTTCAACGGGGAGCAGACATGAGCATTCTCGAGCGCGTCAAGGCCGCCCTGCCGGCACTGCCGCCGGCCGAGCAACGGGTGGCCAAGCTGCTGCTGGCCGACGCCCGCAGCTTCGCGAGCCTGCCGGTCAGCGAACTGGCCGACCGCTCGCATGTGAGCAAGCCGACCGTGGTGCGCTTTTGCCGCAGCGTGGGCTACGACGGCCTGGCCGACTTCAAGCTCAAGCTTGCCGGCAGCGTGAACGAGGGCGTGCCCTTCGTGCACCGCGCGGTCGATGAAGACGACAAGCCGGCGGACATCATCGTGAAGGTGGTGGACAACGCCGTCGCCGCCCTGCTGCACTACCGCAACGACGCGGCGAGCCACGCCTTCGAGCGCGCCATCGACGCGCTGGCCGACTCGGCCCGGCACGGCCGGCGCATCGAGTTCTACGGCGTGGGCAACTCAGGGATCGTGGCGCAGGACGCGCAGCACAAGTTCTTCCGCCTCGGGGTCAACACCGTCGCCACCAGCGACGGCCACGTGCAGCTGATGAGCGCCACCATGCTGCAGCCGGGCGACTGCGCCGTCATCATCAGCAACTCCGGCCGTAGCCGCGACCTGCTGGATGCCGCCGAGATCGCGCGCAAGAAGGGCGCGACCATCATCATCATCACCGCGAGCGCCTCGCCGCTGGCGCAGCTGGCCCTGGGCCCGAGCCAGATCCTGCTGGCGGTGGACCATCCGGAAGACTTCGACCGCTACAGCCCCATGGTGTCGCGGCTGCTGCACCTGATCGCAGTGGACATCCTGACCACGGGCGTGGCGCTGCGCCTGGGCCAGCACCTGAGGCCGGTGCTGCAGGAGATCAAGAAGAACCTGCGGGCGAAGCGTTACGCCGGTTGAAAGGGCTCACGCCCTGTCGGCTTCAGCGGCCCCTTCGAGGGGGCGCCGCTGGTTGTCCGGCGAGAAGCCGGCTCCACGCCGGCCGCTTGACGGGGCACTAACCCGCGGCGGGCCAGAGCAACTCCGCCACACCGTAAACACGCGCAAGCTCGCGCAGCTTGTCGGGGGCGTCGTTGAGCTTGAGCGTCGCGCCCTGCTCTCCGCACTGGCGCGAGGCGGACAGCAGCAGGCTGAGTGCGGACGAATCGAAGTCCGTCAGCTCGGCTGCGGACAGGCGCACCTCCCGGCCGGCGGCTGCCAGCACCTGGGCCGCCTCGGCGCGCAGCGCGGGCGACATCTGCGCCCAGGCGGCGCGGGCGCCGTCCATGCGCAATCGCGCCGGAAGCTTCAGCCCGCTCAAGTTCAACCCTTCGCCGGCCCTGCGGCCTTGGCGTTCTTCTCGGCCAGGCTCTTGATCAGGCCGTCGATGCCGTTGGCGCCGATCTCCTGGGCGAAGCTGTTGCGGTATTGATCCGCGAGCCAGATGCCGAGCACGTTCACGTCGTAGATCTTCCACTCGGCACCGGCCTTCTCCAGACGGTAGTCGAGCTGGATGGGGTCGCCCTTGCCGCGGATCTCGGTGCGGACGACAACTTCGGTGTCGGTGGGCTGGGCGCGCAGGGGCTTCAGGCCGATGGTCTGGTCCTTCACCTGCGTGAGCGCGCCGGCATAGGTGCGCACGAGCAGGGTCTTGAATTCAGCCTGCAGCTTGGTCTGCTGCTCAGGCGTCGCCTGGCGCCAGAAGCGGCCGACAGCTGACGACGTCATGCGCTGGAAGTTCACGTGAGGCATCACCTTGCTGTCCACCAGCGCAATGATCTTGTTGATGTTGCCGGACTGGATGTCCTTGTCGGCCTTGACGGCTTCGATGGTTTCCAGCGAGAGCTGGCGGATGAGCTGGTCGGGGGCGCTGGCGTCCGCCGCATGGGCGGCGTGCACGAGGCCCAGGCCAAGCGTGGCCACGGTGAGCAGACGGCGCAGGGATTTCAGCAGGGTCATGGTGTCGCTTTCTCTGAACGGGACGGGTGCTCAACGCACCAGCCCCGGGTTTGGTTGGCTCAGCGTGCCGCGGCGGACGCAGGCTCAGCTGGCTTTTTGACGGTCGGGGCCGGTTCGGCAGCCGCCGGCGCCGAAGCACCGTTGCCCGGCACGAGCACCTCGACCTCTTCGTCATCATCGAAGCTGCCGCGGCGCTGGAGATAGGCGTCCCGGTAAAAGGTGTATTTGTCCAGCGCTATGCCTTCAAGCATCTCGCCGGCGCGCAGGAAGTTGGCGCGCGTGTTGATGAGGTTCAGCGCCGTGATGGCGACCTTCTTGCTGCCGTCGTCGAACACGACGGCGGGCGAGGCCTGCCAGTCGATGGGTAACGCCAGCGAATCGCGCACGGACGACGGGCCGAACACCGGCCAGACGATGTAGGCGCCTGTGCCCATGCCCCATTTGCCCAGGGTCTTGCCGAAGTCCTGGCTGTTCTTCTCCAGCCCGGCCTCGGTGGCCACGTCCAGCACGCCGGCCAGGCCGAGGGTGGAGTTCACGGCAAAGCGCATGCCTTGCTCGACACCCGCCTTGAAGCGCCCCTGCAGCAGCAGGTTCACGGCCGACCAGGCGTCGCCGATGTTGCCGAAGAAGTTGTCGATGCCGGTGCGGATGGGCGACGGCACGATCTCGGAATAGGCCGTGGCGACCGGCTTGAGGACGTTCTCGTCGAGCTTCTCGTTGAAGGCAAAGACCTTGCGGTTCCAGGATTCCCACGGGTCCAGCCGCTGGCCCTTGGAGCCCATGACCTTGTCGACGGCGCGCTCGATGCGCGTGCCCACGCCCTTGACGGTCTGGCAGCCCGTCAGGCCGACGACCAGGACCATGAGGGTCAGGATCTTGAACAGGCGGCTCACGGCTTGCCTCCCGCAGCGGCGGCCGGCTGGGCCGCGGCGCTGCCCATGTCGGACGCCTTGCTGTTGATGAACTGGCCGATGAGGTTCTCCAGCACCACGGCGCTCTGCGTCTGGCGGATCACGTCGCCGCTGGCGAGGTTCTTCTCGTCCGCGCCGGGCTCCAGGCCGATGTACTGCTCACCCAGCAGGCCTGCCGTCAGGATCTTGGCCGAGCTGTCCTTCGGGAAGAGCGTGCCCTTCTGAAGGTTCAACACGACCCGGGCCTGGAAGGTCTTGTCGTCAAACGTGATGGATTCGACCCGGCCGACCACCACGCCCGCGCTCTTGACCGCCGCACGGGCCTTGAGCCCGCCGATGTTGTCAAAGCGCGCCGACACCTGGTAGGTCTCGTCGAAATTGAGGCTGAGCAGGTTGCCTGCCTTGAGCGCCAGGAAGAGCAGGGCCGCGCCGCCAATCAGCACGAAAAACCCCACCCAGGCGTCGTATCGAGAGGATTGCATCCTTCCTTCTCCCTAAATCGAAAACATCAGCGCCGTGAGCATGAAGTCCAGCGCCAGCACGGCCAGGGACGACAACACCACGGTGCGCGTCGTGGCGGCCGACACGCCTTCGGGCGTCGGGCTGCAGGTGTAGCCCTGCAGCAGCGCCACGAAGGTGACGGTCACCCCGAACACCAGGCTCTTGATGACGCCGTTGCCGACGTCAGCGAACACATCCACACCGCCCTGCATCTGCGACCAGAAGGCACCCGCGTCGATGCCGATCAGGGGCACCGCCACCAGCCACCCGCCGATGATGCCGACGGCCGAGAACACTGCCGCAAGTAAGGGCATGGCAATAAAACCACCCAGAAAGCGCGGCGCCAGCACGCGCTGGACGGGGTCGACCGCCATCATTTCCATCGCGGTGAGCTGCTCGCCCGCCTTCATGAGGCCGATCTCGGCGGTCAGCGAAGTGCCCGCGCGCCCGGCGAACAGCAGCGCCGACACGACCGGCCCCAGTTCACGCACCAGGCTCAAAGCCACGAGCAGGCCCACGGCCTCGGCAGAACCGTAACGCTGCAGCGTGTAGTAGCCCTGCAGCGCCAGCACGAAGCCGACGAACAGGCCCGACACGCCGATGATGGAGAGCGACCGGTTGCCCAGGTAGAAGATCTGCTCGCGCACGAGCACGAAGCGCGTCAGCGCCCGCGGCGTGCGCGCCAGCAGCGTGAAGAACAGCCGCGCCGCAGCACCGACGTCGGACAGCGTGTGGCGCAAGTTCGCGCCAATGCGGGTGGCCAGGCCGATCATGCGCGCACCCCGAAGTCTTCGGCCACCGGCCGGGCGGGCTGGTGAAAGCGCACGGGGCCGTCGGCCTCGGCGCCGACGAACTGGCGCACCAGCGGGTCGTCGCTGTGGCGCAGTTCGTCGGGCGTGCCCTGGGCCACCACGCGGCCGTTGGCCACCATGGCCACCACGTCGGCGATCTCGAAGGTTTCGTGCAGGTCGTGCGACACGATGATGCTGGTCAGCCCCAGCGCGTCGTTCAGGTCCCGGATGAGGCGCGCCGCCACGCCCAGGGAAATCGGGTCCAGGCCGGCAAAGGGCTCGTCGTACAGCACCAGGTCGGGGTCGAGCGCGATGGCCCGCGCCAGCGCCACACGGCGGGCCATGCCGCCGGAGATCTCGCTCGGCAGCAGGTCGCGCGCGCCGCGCAGGCCGACGGCGTTGAGCTTCATCAGCACCAGGTCGCGGATCATGGCCTCGGGCAGGTCGGTGTGCTCGCGCAGCGGAAATGCCACGTTCTCGAACACGCTCAGGTCGGTGAAGAGGGCACCGAACTGGAACAGCATGCCCATGCGGCGACGCACGGCGTACAGGCCCGCGAGGTCCAGCGGCGCCAGGTCCTGCCCGTCAAAGAGCACCTGGCCGCTCAAGGGGCGCAGTTGCCGGCCGAGCAGGCGCAGCACGGTGGTCTTGCCGCCCCCCGACGTGCCGATCAAGGCGAGCACCTTGCCGCGCTGCAGCTGGAGGTTGACACCGTTGAGGATGACGCGGTCGCCGTAGCCGACGCTGACGTTGCGCAGTTCGATCAGGGGTGCAGGTGCCGAAGAATTCACGCGATCAGGCAAAAGCCGGGCGGGAGAAAGGGCGCCATGATAGGGGAAACACCAAGAATCGCCGGGATGATGGTCGAGAAGCCCGCGCAAACGCCGATACAGGACCTGACGGGCACCCCCGCACGGGCGCCCTCGCACCGTCTGCCCCGTTACGTCTGCTTGCCGGTTTCAACCGGCCGATACCACGCTGCAACCGCGCAAACGTGCGCGAGTTCACGAATCACGTGACGCCCGCGACCAGCGTTCATTGCTTCACGATGAGCGGTAAGACGCCCGCGCCCCCGCCCACCAAAATACTTTCCACACTGCCATGCAAAGCGCCGCCATGCACCGCCACCACCGCACTGCCACTCCCCTTGAAGCCCGGGGCTTCACGCTGATCGAAGTCATGGTCACCGTGGTCATCGTGAGCATCCTGGCCGCCGTGGCGATCCCGCAGTACCGCGACTACGTGACGCGCGGGCGCATCCCGGACGCCACGTCCGCCCTGTCCTCCAAGCAGGTGCAGCTCGAGCAGTACTACCAGGACAACCGCACTTATGTGAGCGCCCCGCCCTGCAGCAGCGACACCGCGACCAGCAAGTTCTTCGACTTCACCTGCTCTTCCAGCACCGCCACGGCCTACGTACTGACCGCGACTGGCAAGAGCTCGATGACGGGCTTCACGTACACCGTCAACCAGGCTGGCGCCAAAGCCACCACGGCCGCACCGACGGGTTGGACGCTTTCCACCACCTGCTGGGTCGTGAAGAAGGACGGCTCATGCTGAGCAGGCCGCACCAGCGTGGCGTCACATTCATCGAGGTCATGGTGGTCCTCGTGATCATGGGCGTCCTGATGGCCGTGGCCGCGCCGAGCTTCGGCCCGTGGATCACGGGCACGCGCATCCGCTCCACCGCGGAAAGCGTGCTGGCCGGCATCCAGTACGCCAAGAGCGAGGCCACCACGCGCAACACCCAGGTGCGCTTCCAGCTGACCTCCAACCTGGGCAACACCTGTCAGCGCAGCACGAACCGGGGGAACTGGGTCGTGGACATCGTCGACGCCGACGCCACCGCGGACTCGGTGGAGAACAAGTGCGACGTGGCGCCGAGCGACACCACGGCCCCGAGCATCCTGCAGGTGCGCTCCGCCAGCGAAACCGGCAACGGCGTGGCCATCGCCGCCGGTGCATCGCAGGTGGTCTTCAACGGCCTGGGGCGGCAGGTGCCCATCAGCCCGGCGACGACGGCTTCCGTCGTCACCATCGACATCACCCCCGCCTCCTCGGCCGGCAGTTGCGTGGCCAGCGGCGGGAAGGTGACGTGCTTGCGCATCGTCGTCTCCCCCGGCGGCCTGGCGCGCATGTGCAACCCGGCCGTCTCGGCAAGCGACCCACAATCATGCTGACCCCTCGCCGCCCCGCTCAATCCGGCGTGATGTTGCTGGAAGTGCTCATCGCGCTGCTGATCTTCGCGCTCGGCGTGCTGGGCCTCGTGGGCCTGCAGGCCAACGCGATCAAGCAGTCCGGCCAGTCCAAGTACCGCACCGATGCCACCTTGCTGGCCAACGAGCTGATCGGCCAGATGTGGCTGACCAACCGCACCTACGCCACGCTGAACGCCGGCTTCAGCAGCGCCACCAACGGCGCGAGCTTCACGGCCTGGAAGGCGAAGGTCGAGGCCGAATTGCCCGGCGCCACCACTTACCCGCCCACCGTCACGGTGACGCAGGTCGCCCCGCTGCCGGACATCTTCGCGGCGGCGAGCGCCGCGTCATCGCGCGCGCCGAGCACCCGCGTGACGATCACCATGCGATGGAAGGCGCCCGGCGAGCCCACGTCCGACCCGGCGCACACCTTCGTGCTGATAAACGAGATCAAGTGATGCAGCGCTTCTCCCCGCAACACAAGGACCGCGGCTTCAGCCTCGTGGAGCTGATGGTGGGCATCGTGGTGGCGATGGCGGCCGTCATCGTCGTCACGCAGATCTTCCGCGTCGCCGAAGGCCAGCGTCGCACCACCTCGGGCGGCGACGATGCCCAGACCACGGGCGCCATCGCCATCAGCCTGCTGCAGCGCGACCTGCGCCAGGCGGGCCAGGGCTTCAGCAACCAGCAGATGCTCGACTGCCAGCTGCGCCTGGGCAATGGCCGCACCCTCAGTGAACTGGTGCCGGTATTCATCAATCCAGCCGGCATTCCCGCCGGTGACGACGACACGGACGTCCTCGTCATCAGCTACGGCTCCGGCTGGGGCGCACCTGAAGGCACGCTCATCAACTCACAGCCTGGGGCCGCCACGTACGCCATGGCCGCCACGCAACCCTTCCAGATGGGGGACCGCGTCATCGCGACCCCCTCCGCCCGGGCCGCCAACTGCATCCTGGACCTGACCAGCCTGGCTGCCGCCCCGGTGGCGCCCAACGTGCAGGTCACCCTCGGCACGGCCAACGTCTCCGGCGGCGCCCTCTTCAACCTCGGGCGTACGCCCCGCTTCGTGGCGTACGCCGTGCGATCGGGTCAACTCACGGCCTGCGACTACCTCACCCAGGACTGCACGAGCGGTGACCCGGCCAACTGGTCCGAAGTGGCCGACGGCATCGTCAGCCTGCGCGCCGAGTACGCCAAGGACACGACCATGCCCCGCGACCTGTCGGTCGACGGCTACGACCAGACCTCGCCGACCACCTGGTGCGGCTGGTCGCGCGTCGTGGGGCTGCGCCTGGTGGTCGTCGCGCGCAATCGCCAGCCCGAGAAGGCCGCCGTCACGGCCAGCGCCCCGGGCTGGGCGGGCTCTGCCCCCATCTCGTTCGCCACCAGCAACCCGGACTGGCAGCTCTACCGCTACAAGACCTTCGAGACGACGGTGCCGCTGCGCAATGTGCCCGGTGCCGGTGAACCGGCCTTCATATCATGCCCACCCTGAACGCCCGCCCCTCTTCGTCGTTGCGCCAGCAGGGCCTGGTGCTGGTCCTGGCACTCATCGTGCTGGCGGCCATGTCGCTCGCTGCCGTCGGCCTGATGCGCGGCGTGCTGGGCAGCAACCGCGTCGCCGGCAACCTCGCCTTCCAGCAGGCTGCCGTCCAGGCTGCGGACGTGGGCGTGGAGACCGCGATCGCCTGGCTGGAGCAGAAAACCCAGGAGATGGAACAGCGTGACCCGGCGCCGGCGCCCCTCACGCAGGCCAACAAGCTCTTCGCCAATATCGCCAAGAGCGGCACCGAGGCTTACAACTACGTCGCCACGCGCGCCGATCCCGCGGCCAACCAGACCTGGGAAGCCTTCTGGCAGACGCTCGTGACGGCCAATGTCGTCAACGCGCTGCCTGCCGATTCGGCAGGCAACCAGGTCTCCTTCGTGATCCACCGGCTCTGCGCCAACGCCGGCGAGCCGACGGTCAGCGCCTGCGAGGCCGCTCCGGTTCTGCCCACGGCGATTGCCAACGGCAGCCGCTCCAACGACCTGAAGGTCCGGCAGACGAGCCAGGTGTACTACCGCATCACCGTTCGCGTGCAGAGCGCGCGCAACGCCACGAGTTTCATCCAGGCCATGGTCGCCATCTGAGCGGCGACTCCCCCTGACATACGACGAGGTCATCATGCAGTTCCGCAAGCCCCGACTCCTGGTTCGCGCTGCGCTAGCCGCCGTGCTCGCCGGGTTGAACCTCACCGCTGGCGCCGCCGTCATCGACGTGGCGCAGTCCCCGCTGAGCGTGGCCGCACCCGACACGGTGAAAGCCAATGTCCTGTTCATCCTCGACGACTCGGGGTCGATGAACTTCGACTTCCTGCCGGACCACATCAACGGCGACGGCTCGCCCGACCCCAAGTTGTGCCGCAGCAGCGGCGCCACGCCCATCAACAGCGGCAACTTCAACAACACCTGCTGCATCGGCGGAGACAGCTCATCGGCCTGCTACACCGGCGCCGCGCCGTTTGGCAGCCTGCGTGGCCAGGCCCCCTTCCTCGCGGCCAGCTTCAACGGCCTGGCCTACGACCCCACCGTGTACTACAAGCCCCCGGTCAAGGCCGACGGCACCTACTGGCCCAGCCAGACCAGCGCCAACACCAGCGGCTGGACGGTCGTCAAGAACGACGCCTACAACATTCAGAACACCGGCAACATCGACCTGACGACGCAGTTCCCGGACACGGAATGGTGCGTCGACAACACCTGGACCGACTGCCTGCGCAACGACAACTACATCCTGCCGGGCACCGTCAACGGCAAGGCGTACACCACCTTCCACGCCGTGACGGCCAGCGGCAGCGGCAGTGTCGCGACCGGCGCGCCTGACAACCCCTCCACGGCCACCCGCACGTTCGGGCCGCACTACTACAACATCATCGCGGCCGAATACTGCGATGGCATCGACCTGCGTCGTTGCAAGTCCAGCTCCAGCACCGGCTATCCCTACCCGGCCCCCGTGCGCTGGTGCAAGACGGACGCGGATTCCCGCGACTCCGCCCCGCCGGATGCGAACTGCCAGGCCACACGCAACAGCACCTTCTCCTACGCCCGCTTCCCGACGAAGTTCTTCAGTTCCGGCACTGCGGGGTCGGCTGAAGTGCGCGCGCGCGCCACGTTCACGATCACGAGCAGTCCCAACAACTGCAACCTGTCGGTGACGTCCGTCACCGTCAACGGCGTGAACCTGCTGGCCGCCGCCACCACGGCGAGCAACAGCCGCAACACCATCGGCACGAACATTGCCGCCCAGATCAATGCCCGCACGCAGGGCCTGCCCAGCGGCTCGGCAACGGCCTACACGGCCACCACGACCAACAGCGGCCGCACCGTCACGATCACCGCCGCAGCCGGCGTGAACACCACCGCCACCATCTCGTTCACCAAGACGCCCGCCAACTGCACGCTCTCGCTGGACAACAACAGCCCCGCATTCAGCGGCTACGCGGCGCCCGTGGCCGCGGTACCGGGCTCCTACACCGGCAGCTTCGAGCGGGTGGAAATCCTCTCGAGCCGCACCACCTATCCCAAGGCTGCCGGCCGCACCGACTGCGTCGCCACGGCAGGCGTGTGCACCTATGCCGAGGAGATGACCAACTTCGCGAACTGGTGGACGTACTACCACTCGCGCATGCAATCCATGAAGTCCTCGGCCTCGCTGGCCTTCGGCGCGATCGGCAACAACCGGCGCGTGGGCTACATGAGCATCAACAACAACACCGGGTCGGACTTCCTGAACCTCAACACGTTCGAGACCACGCAAAAGACGAACTGGTTCACCAAGCTGACCGCGGCCAAGCCCAGCAATTCGACGCCGCTGCGCTCGGCGCTGTCCAAGGCCGGCAAGCTGTTCGCGGGCAAATACAACACGACCACGCTCAATGGCGTCTCGGTCGTCGACCCGGTGCAGTACTCCTGCCAGCGCAACTTCACGATCCTGTCGACCGACGGCTTCTGGAACGAAACCGCCACGCCGACCAAGCTGGACGGCACCGACATCGGCGACCAGGACGGCGACAGCGCGATCAAGCGCCCCATGTTCGACGGCAACGCCACGCTGAACACCCTGTCCGACGTTGCCGCGTACTACCTGAACACGGACCTGCGCACCGGCACGACAGGCTCAGCCGCCTGTACCAGCGGCAGCCCGACCGGCGCCGATGTCTGCGGCAACAGCTCCAACACCTCAATCCGGCCCGATGAAAAGCAGATCATGAAGACTTTCACCCTGGGCCTGGGTGCCTCGGGCTTCATGCAGTTCTCGCCGAGCTACCTGACCGACACCAGCGGCGACTTCTATTCCGTCAAGGAAGGCGTCGCCCCGAACCCGGGCTCGGGCATCTGCAGCTGGCAGTCCAGCGGAGACTGCAACTGGCCCACGCCGGTCAGCAATACGCTCACGACCATCGACGACCTCTGGCACGCCGCCGTGAACGGGGGCGGCACCTACTTCAGCGCGTCCAACCCGACGACGCTCTACACCGGCCTGTCCAACGCCATCCTGTCGCTGGCGGCGCAGATCGGCGCCTCTGCGGCGGCCACGACCAGCAATCCCAACGTGTCGGCGGGCGACAACCAGGTGTTCGTTTCCAACTACAAGACCTCGGAATGGTCTGGTGAGCTCCTCAGCAAGCGCCTGGATCTCAACACCGGCGTGGTGACCAACGCCGCTGCGGACTGGTCTGCACGTGACCAGCTCGATGGGAACAGCTCGCGCAAGATCTACATGTATTCGTCCGGCGCCACCGGCAAGCTCAAGGCGTTCGACTGGAATTCGCTCACCAGCAGCGAGCGCGACTATTTCTCGCTGTCCTACATCACCACGAGCGGCCGCGCCCTGAGCCAGTTCTGCGCCTATGGCCCCTATTGCCTGTCCTCGTCGGACCAGTCGCTGGGCGCCGGCGAGAACCTGGTCAAGTTCCTGCAGGGTGACCGCACCCGCGAGGGCGACCTGGTGGATCCGACGAAGCTCTACCGCCAGCGCGCGCACCGGCTGGGTGACATCGTGAACTCGGAGTCGGTCTATGTCTCCAAGACGCACGTGAAGTACAACGACGCGGGCTACGACGCCTTCGCCACGGCGACCTCCACCCGCCAGGGCGTCGTCTATGTGGGCGCGAACGACGGCATGCTGCACGCCTTCCGCGCCGACACCGGCGACGAGCTGTGGGCCTACGTGCCGACCGCCGCGCTGCCCAACATGTACAA
This sequence comes from Roseateles sp., assembly GCA_016790285.1. GTDB lineage: Bacteria > Pseudomonadota > Gammaproteobacteria > Burkholderiales > Burkholderiaceae_C > Pelomonas. The sequence goes on from JAEUPJ010000030.1 coordinate 42,260, forward strand.
GCTGGCCGACAAGCAGTACTCCACCCAGCACCAGTACCTTGCCGACGGCACGCCTGTCGTGCAGGACGCCTACATCGGCGGGCAGTGGGTCAGCCTGCTGGTCTCCGGCATGGGCGCCGGCGGCCGCAGCTACTTCGCGCTGGACGTCACCGACCCCACCAACCCGAAGGCCCTGTGGGAGTTCACCGACAACAACCTCGGCCTGACCCTGGGCAAGGCCGAGATCGGCAAGCTGGCCGACGGCACCTGGGTGGTGATGTTCGCCTCCGGCTACAACAACGTGTCTCCGGGCGATGGCATCGGGCGCCTGTACGTGGTCAACGCAGCCAACGGTTCGCTGATCCGCACGATCAGCACCGGCGCAGGCACCACCAGCACCCCGTCGGGCCTGGCGCACATCCGCGCCTGGGTGGACAACAGCGAGGTCGACAACACCATCCAGCGCGTCTATGGCGGCGACAACAGCGGCAACCTCTGGCGCTTCGACGTGAACGACACGATCGGCAACAGCGGCTATGACGCCCAGCGCATCGCCACGCTCAAGGACAAGAACAACGCGGCCCAACCCATCACCTCGCGCCCCGAACTCGGCCAGGTGGGTACCTTCGCGATGGTCTTCGTGGGCACGGGCCGCTATCTCGGCCAGACGGACCTGAGCGACGCCAGCCCGCAGAGCATCTATGGCATCAAGGACAGCTTGTCCAACGTGGACATCGGCAACCCGCGCGCCACGGCGAACAAGTTCGTGGAGCAGACGCTGACCGCCGGCACCTGCCCGACGGGCTCCAGCGCCTGCACGTCGGGCCAGGTGGTTCGCACCAACGGCACGCCGAAGGCAGTGAACCTCTCCACCAACGGCGGCTGGTTCGTGGACCTGCCCGAGACACGCGAACGCGTCAACACCGACCCGCAACTCGCGTTGGGGACGCTGGTGGTGAACTCCAACGTCATCGCCTCGGGCAACGTCTGCCAGGCCGGCGGCAGCGCCTGGGCCAACTTCTTCGACTACCGCACCGGTGCGGCCGTCGATTCGGCCAAGAACGTCGCCAGCGTCGCCCTGGGTGACGCCATCGCCACACGCCCCTCCATCGTCATGCTGCCCAACAACAAGCTGGTGGGCGTGACGCAGATGAGCGACGGCACGACGGAATCGCCGACGATCCCGACGCCCGGCCGCTCCGATGCGACGCGGCGCCTGTCGTGGCGCGACCTCCTGCAGCAGTGATGCGCGCAGGGCTGTGACGAGCGGGAAGTCCGGGGCGGTCTGCGCAAGCCTCGCGCTGGCCGCCCACGCCGCCCTGCTGATCGGTGCCCACGACGCGGCCCGCGCGCCGGGTGGGCATGCCGGGGCGGCAGTGACCGCGCGGTACGTGCTGGAAGCCCCGGCACCGGGAGCCACACCCGAGGACCCGGGCGAGGCGCCGGCCGTGCCAGAGGCTCCGCTTGAGGCACGTGCCGACATCGGCACGCCCACGCCTCAGGCTGAAACCGCTCGCGAGACCGCGGCGCCCGACAGCCACCCGCCGGCTTTCGACGAGGACGGCCAGCCGCGCCTCGGCTTTCCGGACGCCCCCATGCCTGCAGAGGGCGTGCAGTTGCGCGCCTATGTGGAACTGGAGCCCGACGGCAGCCTTCGCGAGGTGGCGACGGCAGCACCTCCGGGCACGGCGCCACCGCCGCCAGGCTTTCAGAAAGCCACGGAGCGCGCCCTGAGGCAGGCACGGTTCACGGCTGGCAACGGCTCGGCCTATTGCCTGCTGGTGCGCTTCGAGCCGGACGCTCCCGCGCCGCGGCTCGCATGGCTGCCAGGAGCGGCGCGAGACGCCGCGCGCTGCCTGGCCGGCGCCATGCCGGCGCCGCGCGAACTGGCGAACGCGGCGGCGCCCTGAGGCCTCAGCGCGGCAGGGTCGTCGCGCCCATCAGGTACTCGTCCACCGCGCGCGCGGCCTGGCGGCCCTCGCGGATGGCCCACACCACCAGGCTCTGGCCGCGGCGCATGTCGCCCGCGGCAAAGACCTTGTCGACGTTCGTCTTGTAGGCCGCCGCCCCTTCGGTCGAGGCCTTGCCGTTGCCACGGGCGTCCTTCTCGACGCCGAATGCATCGAGGATGGTCGCCACCGGCGACACGAAGCCCATGGCCAGGAAGGCGAGGTCGGCCTTGAGGATCTGCTCGCTGCCTTCGACCTCGGTCATCTTGCCGCCCTGCCATTGCAGGCGCACGGTCTTGACGCCGGTGAGCTTGCCCTTCTCGCCAATGAACTCCTTCGTGGCGATGGCGAACTCGCGCTCGCAGCCCTCTTCGTGGCTGGACGAGGTGCGCAGCTTGATCGGCCAGTAAGGCCAGGTCAGCGGCCGGTCCTCGACCTCGGGCGGCTGGGGCAGCAGCTCGAACTGGGTGACGCTCTTGGCGCCGTGGCGGTTGCTGGTGCCCACGCAGTCGGAACCGGTGTCGCCGCCGCCGATGACGATGACGTGCTTGCCGTCCGCGCGGATCTGGCCCTTGAGCTTGTCGCCCGCGTTGACCTTGTTCTGCTGCGGCAGGAACTCCATCGCGAAGTGCACGCCGGCCAGGTCACGGCCCGGCACGGGCAGGTCGCGCGACTGCTCGGCCCCGCCGGTCAGCAGCACGGCGTCGAACTGGCTCTTGAGCTCGTCGGCCGAGATCGTTTCCTTGGCCCAATTCGTGACCTTGCTGCCCTCGGGCAGCGTGCCCACCATCACGCCGGCGCGGAACTCCACCCCTTCGGCCTTCATCTGCTCGATGCGGCGGTCGATGTGGGATTTCTCCATCTTGAAGTCAGGGATGCCATAGCGCAGCAGGCCACCGACGCGGTCGTTCTTCTCGAAGACCGTGACGCTGTGGCCCACGCGGGCCAGCTGCTGAGCCGCGGCCAGGCCCGCAGGGCCCGCGCCGACGATGGCCACCGTCTTGCCCGTCTTGACCTTGGGCGGCTGCGGCTGCACCCAGCCCTCGGCCCAGGCGCGGTCGATGATGGCGTGCTCGATGGACTTGATGCCCACCGCGTCGTCATTCACGTTCAGCGTGCAGGCGGCCTCGCACGGTGCGGGGCAGATGCGGCCGGTGAACTCGGGGAAGTTGTTCGTGCTGTGCAGCACCGTGATGGCGTTCTTCCAGTCCTCCGGCCGGCCCTTGTAGACCAGGTCGTTGAAGTCCGGAATGATGTTGTTCACCGGGCAGCCGTTGTTGCAGAACGGCGTGCCGCAATCCATGCAGCGAGCACCCTGCTGCTTGGCCTGCTCGACGTTCAAGCCGATGACGAATTCCTTGTAGTTCTTGACGCGAGCGGAGACGGGCTCGTAGCCCTCTTCCAGACGCTCGTACTCCAGAAAGCCAGTAACTTTCCCCATGGCTTGACTCCTTAGACCTTGACCGCCGCAGGCGCCTTGGCCTGAGCGATGGTTTGTGCAGCTTCCTTCGCGGCATTGAGCTCACCCAGCGCGCGGCGGTACTCGTTCGGGAAGACCTTGATGAACTTCGTGCGCGCCTCGGCCCAGTGGTCGAGGATGTCGCGGGCGCGCTGGCTGCCCGTCCAGCGGTGATGGTCTTCCAGCAGCTTCTTGAGGATGGCCTCGTCGGTCTGCTGCTCGCGGTCCAGGCCGTCGACACCCTTGGTGCGGTGCCAGATGGCGCGGTCGACGCCAGCTTCCTGCTCCTGCGCCGTCATCAGCTTCTCGAGCGAGACCATGCTGGTGTTGCAGCGCTTGGCGAAGTGACCGTCCTCGTCGTAGACGTAGGCGATGCCGCCGCTCATGCCGGCCGCGAAGTTGCGGCCGGTCTTGCCCAGCACGGCGACCGTGCCACCGGTCATGTACTCGCAGCCGTGGTCACCCGTGCCCTCCACCACCGCGGTAGCGCCCGACAGGCGCACGGCGAAGCGCTCGCCGGCCACGCCGCGGAAGAAGGCCTCGCCGCGGGTCGCGCCGTACAGCGCCGTGTTGCCCACGATGATGTTCTTCGTCGCGTCGCCGCGGAAGTCGATGCTCGGGCGCACGACCACACGGCCGCCGGACAGGCCCTTGCCGGTGTAGTCGTTGGCGTCACCGATCAGGTAGAAGGTGATGCCCTGCGCCAGGAAGGCGCCGAAGCTCTGGCCGCCCGTGCCTTCCATCTGGATGAAGATGGTGTGGTCGGGCAGGCCCTCGGGCTTGCGGCGGATCAGCTCGCCGGAAAGGCGCGCCCCCACCGAGCGGCGCACGTTCGTCACCTCCTGCATGAACTGCACCTTCTCGCCCTTCTCGAAGGCCGGCAGGCACTTCTCGATGAGCTTGACGTCCAGCGCACGCTCCAGGCCGTGCTCCTGCACGTCGTTGTGCAGGCACGAGACCTCGGCCGGCACGACCGGGCGGTGGAAGATGCGGGCGAAGTCCAGGCCCTTGGCCTTCCAGTGCGAGATGGCCTTCTTGGTGTCGAGCCAGTCACTGCGACCGATGAGTTCGTCGAACTTGCGCACGCCGAGCTGGGCCATGATCTGGCGGGCCTCTTCAGCGACGAAGAAGAAGTAGTTGACGACGTGCTCGGGGCGCCCGGTGAACTTCTTGCGCAGCACCGGGTCCTGCGTGGCGACACCCACCGGGCAGGTGTTGAGGTGGCACTTGCGCATCATGATGCAGCCCTCGGCCACCAGCGGTGCGGTGGCGAAGCCGAACTCGTCGGCGCCCAGCAGCGCGCCGATGACGACGTCGCGGCCGGTCTTCATCTGGCCGTCGGCCTGCACGCGCACACGGCCGCGCAGGCGGTTGAGCACCAGCGTCTGCTGGGCTTCGGCCAGGCCCAGCTCCCAAGGCGTGCCGCAGTGCTTGATGGACGACCAGGGCGAGGCACCCGTGCCGCCGTCGTGGCCGGCGATGACGATGTGGTCGGCCTTGCACTTGGCCACGCCGGTGGCCACCGTGCCCACGCCCACTTCCGACACCAGCTTCACCGACACGTCCGCCTTGGGGTTGACGTTCTTCAGGTCGTGGATGAGCTGGGCCAGGTCTTCGATGGAGTAGATGTCGTGGTGGGGCGGCGGGCTGATGAGGCCCACGCCCGGCACCGAGTGCCGCAGGAAACCGATGTACTCGCTCACCTTGCCGCCCGGCAGCTGGCCGCCCTCGCCCGGCTTGGCGCCCTGGGCCATCTTGATCTGGATCTGGTCGGCGCTCACGAGGTACTCGGTCGTGACACCGAAGCGGCCCGAGGCCACTTGCTTGATCTTGGAGCGCAGGCTGTCGCCGTCCTGCAGCTCGTAGTCGGCTTCCATGATCTTGTGGCCAAGGACGTCGCCGACCTTGCTGCCGCCGACGATCTTGATGCCCTTGAGTTCGTTGCGGTAGCGGGCCGGGTCTTCGCCGCCCTCACCCGTGTTGCTCTTGCCGCCGATGCGGTTCATGGCCACGGCCAGCGTGGCGTGCGCCTCGGTGGAGATGGAGCCCAGCGACATGGCGCCGGTGGCGAAGCGCTTGACGATCTCGGTCGCGGGCTCGACCTCTTCGAGCGGGATGGCCTTGCTCGGGTCGAACTTGAACTCGAACAGGCCGCGCAGCGTCATGTGGCGCTTGCTCTGGTCGTTGATGATCTGGGCGTATTCCTTGTAGGTCTCGAACTTGGCCGCGCGCGCAGCGTGCTGCAGCTTGGCGATGGCGTCCGGGGTCCACATGTGTTCTTCGCCGCGGGTGCGCCAGGCGTACTCGCCGCCGGCGTCGAGCATGTTCTCCAGCACCGGGTCGTCGCCGAAGGCCGCCTCGTGCATGCGGATGGCTTCTTCCGCCACCTCGAACACGCCGATGCCGCCGACCTGCGTGGCCGTGCCGCGGAAGTACTTCTCGACGAAGTCCGCCTTCAGGCCGATGGCCTCGAAGATCTGCGCGCCGCAGTAGGACATGTAGGTCGAGATGCCCATCTTGGACATGATCTTGGACAGACCCTTGCCCACGGCCTTGATGTAGTTGTAGCGGGCCTGTTCGGCTGTCAGCTTGGCCGGCAGTTCGTCCTGCATGGCCTCGAGCGTCTCGAGGGCCAGGTAGGGGTGCACGGCCTCGGCGCCATAACCGGCCAGCACGGCGAAGTGGTGCACCTCGCGGGCGGTGCCCGTCTCGACGACCAGGCCGGCGGTCGTGCGCAGGCCCTCGCGCACCAGGTGGTGGTGCACGGCCGACAGCGCCAGCAGCGCGGGGATGGCAACGCGGTCGCGGCCCACGTGGCGGTCGGTGATGATGAGGATGTTGTGGCCGGACTTGATCGCGTCCACCGCCGAGGCGCACAGCGAGGCGAGCTGCGCCTCCACGCCCTCACGGCCCCACTCGCGCGGGTAGGTGATGTCGAGCTCGCTGGGCTTGAACTTGCCGTTGGTCGGGCCTTCGATGCTGCGCAGGCGCGCCATGTCGTCGAAGTCCAGGATGGGCTGGCTCACTTCCAGCCGCATCGGCGGGTTGATGGCGTTGATGTCCAGCAGGTTGGGCTTCGGTCCGATGAAGCTGTTCAGCGACATCACGATGTTCTCGCGGATCGGGTCGATCGGCGGGTTCGTGACCTGGGCGAAGAGCTGCTTGAAGTAGTTGTAGAGCGGCTTGTTCTTGCTCGACAGCACGGCCAGGGGCGAGTCGTTGCCCATGGAGCCGATGCCTTCTTCGCCGTTGGCGGCCATCGGGGCGAGCAGGAACTTGATGTCTTCCTGCGTGGTGCCGAAGGCCTGCTGGCGGTCCAGCAGCGCGGTCTCGAAGGCCGGGCGCGCGGTCTCGGGCACGGCGATGTCGTCGAGCTTGACGCGCACGTTCTCGATCCACTGCCGGTACGGGCGCGCGTTGGCGAACTGGTTCTTCAGCTCTTCGTCGTCGACGATGCGCCCCTGCTCCAGGTCGATCAGGAACATCTTGCCCGGCTGCAGGCGCCACTTCTTGACGATCTTGCTCTCGGGGATGGGCAGCACGCCCGACTCCGAGGCCATGACGACGAGGTCGTCATCGGTGATGCAGTAGCGCGAGGGGCGCAGGCCGTTGCGGTCCAGCGCGGCACAGACCTGGCGGCCATCGGTGAAGGCCATCGCGGCGGGGCCGTCCCACGGCTCCATCATGGCCGCGTGGTACTCGTAGAAGGCGCGGCGGCGCTCGTCCATGCCCTCGTGCTGCTCCCAGGCCTCCGGGATCATCATCATGGCGGCGTGGGCCAGCGGGTAGCCGGCCATCGTCAGCAGCTCGATGGCGTTGTCGAAGGTGGCGGTGTCGGACTGGTGCTCGAAGCTGATCGGGTAGAGCTTCTTGAGGTCGTCACCCAGCACCGGCGACTTCATGACGCCTTCGCGGGCGCGCATCCAGTTGAAGTTGCCCTTGACCGTGTTGATCTCGCCGTTGTGGCAGACCATGCGGTAGGGGTGGGCCAGCGGCCACTCGGGGAAGGTGTTGGTGGAGAAGCGCTGGTGCACGAGCGCGATGGCCGAGACGACCCGCGGGTCGGCGAGGTCCAGGTAGTACTTGCCGACCTGGTCGGCCAGCAGCAGGCCCTTGTAGATGACGGTGCGGCAGCTCATGCTGGGCACGTAGTACTCGCGGCTGTGCGTGAGCTTGAGCGCCTGGATGGCGCTGGAGGCCGTCTTGCGGATGACGTAGAGCTTTCGCTCCAGGGCGTCGGGGACGATGATGTCCGGGCCGCGGCCGATGAAGATCTGGCGGATCACCGGCTCCTTCTCGCGCACGGTGGGCGACATCGGCATGTCGCGGTCCACCGGCACGTCGCGCCAGCCGAGCAACACCTGGCCTTCGGCCTTCACGGCGCGGGCGAGTTCCTGCTCGCAGGCCAGGCGCGAGGCGGCTTCCTTGGGCAGGAAGATCATGCCGACGCCGTACTCGCCGGGCGGGGGCAGCGTGATGCCCTGCTTGGCCATCTCCTCGCGGTAGTACTCGTCCGGGATCTGGATCAGGATGCCGGCGCCGTCGCCCATGAGCTTGTCGGCACCCACGGCACCCCGGTGGTCGAGGTTCTCGAGGATCTTCAGGCCCTGCTGGACGATGTTGTGCGCCTTGTGGCCCTTGATATGCGCCACGAAACCGAGGCCGCAGGCATCTTTCTCATTGGACGGCCGGTACAGCCCGTTTCGGCTCAGGTCTTGGATCTCGGACTGAATCTGCGCAGCGTGGCTCATGGCGCCCTCCTGGAACACAACAGGGCGGGAGCGTACTGCACCGCAACAATTGCGGCAACTTCATTAAAATGGGGTCAGAGTCTATTTAATTTTCTTTCACCCGCGTCGTTCGATTAATTGGGGTCAGAGTCGATCGGCGCAACAGGCGCAGTTGGTTGTTTGCGCGGACGCCCTCTGGGCCGGCGTGAGACGACGCGTTCGTGCTCACCCGCCAGCGGCTTCAGGAAGGCCTCGCTCGCCACCGGGCGCCCACGCAGCACCGACTGCGTGAATTGCGCCTGCTCGCTCAGCGGCACGCCCTGGTCGATGAACTCGCGGTAGGCATGCTCCCGGTCGAAGGGTGTGTTGCCCATCGACCAATACAAGGGATGCTCCGTGATCAGCGGCTGCCGGCCGAGCCCAAGGTGATGCGCGGCGCTCGACCATGGCCAGTCCTGCGCTTGCGCGCAAAGGCCGGCGCGCACCGGGTTGAGTTCGATGTAGCGCATGCAAGCAAGCAGGTGGCGCTCGCCCTCGATCAGCCCGGCACGGAATCGCCCTTCCCAGAGCGTGCCGCTGCGCTGGTGGCGCGCATTGAACCAGCCGACATAGCGCCGCCCCAGCGCCTGCATCATGCGGCTGAGCGCGTCGGCGCTCACTGGCGTGACGAGCAGATGGAAGTGGTTGTCCATCAGCACGTAGGCATGCACGGCCACGTTGTAGAGCGTGGAGACTTCAGCCAGGGTGGCCAGCAGGTGCTGCCGGTCGAGGTCGCTGAAGAAAATGGCCTGCCGGTTGTTGCCGCGCAGGACGACGTGGTGGGGCTGACCGGGCAGGATCAGGCGAGGCAGTCGGGCCATGGGCAGGGCCTCGGAGGGCGCGTTGGGGAGTCGAAAGAATAATCGACTCCGACCCCATTTTCTAGAAGAGGGTCTTGCCCGTCAGGCGGGTGTGCTCGCGGATGGCGAAGCGGTCGGTCATGCCAGCGATGTAGTCGGCGCAGGCGCGCTCGCGGTTCTCGCGGGCGGCGAAGTCGGCGGGGAGCTGGGTGCTGTCGGCGGCGTAGGCCGCGAAGAGGTCGCGCAGCACCTGCTCGGCGCGCGTACGGGTCGCCTGGACCTGCGGGTGGCGGTAGAGATTCGCGAAGAGAAAGCGCTTGAGGGCCGTGCTCTTGGCGCGCATGTCGGCGCTGAAACGCAGCAGAGGCTTGTCAGCGCCACGGACGGCGTCAGGGCTGTCGGGCCGGGCCTCGTCGAGCGCTGCGCGTGTCGCGTCGATGATGTCGTAGACCTGGGCGGACAGCATGCGCCGGATGGTTTCGAACAGCAGGCGCCTGCCGGTCAGCTGCGGGTGGGCATCCAGCGCGGCGCGCCAGTGTTCACGAACCAGTTCCACGTCCAGCAACTGCTCCAGCTCGATGAGACCGGAGCGCACGCCGTCGTCGACGTCATGCGCGTTGTAGGCGACCTCGTCAGCGAGGTTGCACAGCTGCGCTTCCAGGCTCGGCTGGCCGCCATGCAGGAAACGCGTGGCGACGCCACCCGGCTCCATGGCTTCCAGCAGTTCGGCATTGCGCCGCGAGCAGTGCTTGAGGATGCCCTCTCGGGTCTCGAAGCACAGGTTGAGCCCGTCGAAGTCGGGGTAGCGCTGCTCCAGATGATCGACGACGCGCAGCGACTGCAGGTTGTGCTCGAAGCCGCCATGCGCCTGCATGCAGTCGTCCAGCACGTCCTGCCCCGCGTGGCCGAAGGGCGTGTGGCCGAGGTCGTGCGCCAGGGCCACGGCTTCGACGAGGTCTTCGTCCAGGCCCAGGCTGCGAGCGATGGAGCGGCCCAGCTGGGCCACTTCCAGCGAGTGGGTGAGCCGGGTGCGGAACAGGTCGCCCTCGTGGTTCATGAACACCTGGGTCTTGTAGACCAGGCGCCTGAAGGCGGTGCTGTGGATGATGCGGTCCCGGTCGCGCTGGAACTCGCTGCGCGTGGGCGCCGCCGGCTCCGCAAGGCGCCGACCGCGGCTGCGCAAGGGGTCGGCAGCGTAGGGCGGGCGCGTCGGGCGTTGCATCAGGCGGCCCCGTGCTCCGTGAGGACCTGGGCGATCTGAGCATCCGGCACCGCATGCAGGCCCGCGCGCCCCAGGGACTCGATGAGCACGAAGCGGATCGCGCCAGACTCTGCCTTCTTGTCCACCCGCATCAACTGCAGGTAGCGGTCGGCTCCCAGGCGCGGCGGCACCGTCGGCAGCCCTGCCCGCTCAATCAGCCGGCGCAGCCGCTGCACGAAGTCGGCCGGCATCAGGCCCATCCGGTGGGACAGGTCCGCCGCCAGCACCATGCCGCAGGCCACCGCCTCGCCGTGCAGCCACTCGCCATACCCGAGGCCCGACTCGATCGCGTGCCCGATCGTGTGCCCGAAGTTGAGGATGGCGCGCAGGCCCTGCTCCCGCTCGTCCTGCCCGACGACGTCAGCCTTGATCTCGCAGCTGCGCCGGACCGCATAGCCGAGCACCGCCTTGTCGCGCGCCAGCAGCGCGTCGAGGTTGTCTTCGATCCAGCACAGGAAGCCAGCGTCGGCGATCGGGCCGTACTTGATGACTTCCGCCAGGCCGGCGCGCAGCTCGCGGTCCGGCAGGGTGTCCAGCGTGTCGAGGTCGGCGATGACGCGTTCGGGCTGGTAGAACGCACCGAGCATGTTCTTGCCCAGGGGGTGGTTGATGGCGGTCTTGCCCCCCACCGAGGAGTCGACCTGCGCGAGCAGCGTCGTGGGCACCTGCACGAAAGGCACGCCACGCATGTAGATCGCAGCGGCGAAGCCGGTCATGTCGCCAATGACGCCGCCACCCAGGGCGTAAAGCACCGTCTTGCGATCCAGCGCCTGCCCGAGCAGGTGGTCGCAGATGCGATTGAGGCTCGCCCAGTCCTTGTGCTGTTCGCCGTCCGGCAGCACCACCAGGTCCACGCGGGCGTAGGCGGCAGCAAGCTGGGCGCGCAGCCGCTCGGCGTACAGCGGCGCCACCGTGTCGTTGGTGACGATGACCGCCGCCGCTGCCTTGGGCAGCCCCTGCCAGCTCGTCGCTTCATCCAGGAGGCCGGCCCCGATGCGGATCTCGTAGTTGCGGCTGTCGGGGAGCTGGATGCGGACGGTGTCGGTGGCGGGCATGCGGCCAAGTGTAAGAGCCGCGCCTCGTGGCGGGCCTCTGCGTCCGGTCAACGCGGGGTTCAGCGGCCGGTCATTGCGGCTCGGCGCCGACCGTCGCGGCCACCCGGGCCGGGTCCAGCAGGCCGGCAAGTTCCAGCTGCATCAGCGCCATGTTGACGAGTGCATGCACCGAGGGCCGGGCGCTCTCCAGCACGTAGTGCGCGCAGCGGCGGTACAGCGGGTCACGCTGGTGATGCAGCTCGCGCAGCTTCCCCAGCGGGTCACGCACTTGCAGCAAGGGTCGCGTGGTGTCGTGCCGCAACCGGCGGTAGAGGTCTTCGGGCGTGGAGCGCAGGTACAGCACCGTCGCCCCGCGGTGCAGCAACTCGCGGTTGCGCTCGCGCAGCACGGCTCCGCCGCCCGTGGCCAGGACCCGGTCGCCGGGCCGGGCGATGAGCTCGGCAATCACCTCGGTCTCCAGGTCCCGGAACGCCTCTTCGCCGTGTTGCTCGAAGAACTGCCGGATGCTGCCGCCGATGCGCTGCTCGATCTCGTGGTCTGAATCGACAAAAGGCACGCCGATCTGGCGTGCCATCTGTTTGCCGACGGTGGACTTGCCACCGCCGGGCATACCGACCAGAGCGATCACGAACGGGTTCAGATGTCGCCCTCGGAAGGTCGTCAGTTCGGGTCGGAGCAGGAGGCCGATTGGCCGTACGGGCTCACGCGGAACGCAGGTTCCCCTTCGTTCTTCACGGCCGTGACCGGCACGCCCGTCAGTTGTCGATTGCCGATCAACGACCCCATCGAGTAGCCAGGGCTGGCGACTCGACCGAACGACGCGGGCGGGCTGACCACGCCCGACGCCCCCACGCGGATCGAGTACTCCACCCAGCTGCCATAGCTCTTCGGGTACTCAATGCGCAACACGGCCGTGCCGTTGGCGTCGGTCTTCGTGGTGCCAACCATCGAGATGGCCACGTCCGACTTGCGCGGATCCAGCTGGCCGTTGTGGTTCACGTCTTCGGACACGCCGTTGTAGGTCTCGATCGTGCCGTTGCGGAAACCCGTCACCGCACTGTCTTCCGCCAGGCATGACAGCGTTTCGAACTTGACCCAGGACTGCAGCCCCGCGTTGTAGACCCAGAAGCCCTTGGAGTAGGTGGGCAGATCCAGCAACGGCGTGAGCTGCACGTCCGACTTCGGATTGCCCGCAGCATCCACCACCAGCACGGTGAACCTCTGGACGTAAGTCAGTCCATTGGCGCCGTCCGCGATGGTCGCGTCAGTACCGATACTGATCGACAGCGGTTGCTCGACGACCGTGAGGGTCACATACAGCTTGCGTCCGGCCGGGCAGTTGGCGATGGACTCGACGGTGTCGTCCTTCGCATAGCAGGCGTAGATCTTGACCTGGTCTGTGGAGCTGGCCCGCTGGCCGGGGATGAAGCTCGACACTGCCACGCCGTTGGCGTCCGACGTGACGATGCCATCCTTGCCAGAGCCGATGTCGCCATCGGTGCCCGAGGAGTTCTCGCCCAACCCGATACGCACGCGAACGTTGGGCACGGGGACGTTGTTGTCGGAGAGGAACAGCAGGCGCAACTCGGACCGGTTGTCCTTGGACCCGACCGCATTGACGCTCACGACAGACGGTGCGACCGTGAAAGTGGCTGATGCGATCGTGGTCGAGGCGGGCACGTCGGACAGCTTGGCGTCGATTTGCACCGTGCTGGAGATGATGGCCCCGCCCGCCTGGGCGTTGATCTGCGTCGGGCCGGAACCCACGGCGACATAGCTGTACAGGTACTGGCCTCTGTTGTCGGTCGTGCCGGTGGCAGCGGCCGTCGCACCTGGCCCGCTCACCGAGATCGCGGCACCCACCATCGGGTTGGAGTTCACATCGGTCAGCGTGTACTGGACCTGACCTGCGTCGCCGACCTTCAAGGTGGCGGGCTGGAGTGTGGCCTGCAGCTTGGCGCCCGTCACGCGGAACGAGGCCTGGCGCACAAACGTGCCGCTCTTGGCCGTGACGGTCACGAGGCGGTTGGACCGGTCGGCACCGATGGTGACAGTCGCCTTGGCCGTGCCATCGGCCGCCGTTTTGGAGTTGCCAACGACGACAACGGCATTGGCGTCGGCGCTGAAGGTCACGTCGATGTCCTTGACCGCGTTCCGGCTGGAATCGACCGCCGTCACAGTGACGGCCACCTGGTCACTGCCCCCGTTGCCGATCGTGGACTTGTCCAGCGCGATCGAGATGTCGGCGGCAACGGGCGTGACGGCAGCAGAGTCCACCACGTCAAAACTCACCTGGCGCGACACGGTGCCGCTGGTGGCGGTCACCTTGACGGTCCGGTTGGCCTGGCTCGCACCCAGCGAGACCGTGGCCTTGAGCTGGCCGGTGGCACTGTCGGTCGCCGTGGCGCCACCCGTAGCGGTGACGAACGCCGACTTGGCGGGGTCATCCACTGCGAAGGTCAGCGGCGCACCGCCCGCCGTGCCACGGGACGAGTCCAGCGTTGTTGCAGTGAGCGTGACGGTCTGCGTGCCATTGTTGGGCAGGGTCGTCTTGTCGGCGACCAGCGAGATGTCAGCCACCTTGCTGCCCGTGACGCTGTCGACGACGTTGAAGGTGAAGGTCTGGCTGATCGCGCCGCTGCTGGCCGTCACGGTGATGGGGCGGCTGGTCCGGTCGACGAGACTCACGGTCGCGGCGAGCGTGCCATCGGTGGAGCTCGTCGTCGTGTTGGCCGCCGTCACGATGGCACCGCTGGTGACGGAGAACGTCACAGGCACGGATTTGCCGACAAGCGCGGCATTGCCGGTGGTGAGGGCCGTCACCTTCAGCGCGAGCGAATCGGTGCCGTTGTTGGCGAGGGTCGCATTGCCCGTGATGGACAGGGCCGTCAGCTCGGTCGGGGTGGTCGTGCCGCCGCCGCTGCCCGGCGGGAACACGGTCGTCCCGGCGCTGCCGCCGCCACCACCGCACGCCACCAGCGAGGCGGCCATTCCGAATCCCATCGCAGCCTGGACGATACGGCGCCAGCCCTGCGTGACGATGGATTGCAACAACATGCTCAAACTCCCGTGAATCTCTATGGCTTCAACGCACCGTCGCGCGTTCGCTGACGACCTTGGGCGTCAGGAAGATCAACAATTCCGTCTTGGACGTGGTGCGGGTCTTGTTCTTGAACAGATTGCCCAGCACCGGCACGTCGCCCAGCAGCGGGACCTTGTTGATGGTCTCGCCCTCGTCCTGGGTGTAGATGCCGCCGATGACGACCGTGCCGCCGTTTTCCACCAGCACCTGCGTCTGCACGTGCTTGGTGTTGATGGCATAGCCCTGCGGCGTCAAAGTGCCGCGGCTGTCCTTGTTGACGTCGACGTTCAGGATGACGCTGCCCTCCGGCGTGATCTGCGGCGTGACCTCGAGCTTGAGGTTGGCCTTGCGGAACGCGATGGACGTCGCACCACTGGCCGTGGCGACCTGATAGGGCAGTTCTTCGCCCTGCTCGATGAGCGCCTTGACCTGGTCGGCGGTGATGACGCGCGGGCTGGACACGACCTTGCCCTTGCCATCCGACTCCAACGCGGAGAGTTCCAGGTTCAGGAAGCGGTTGGCGGTGGCGCTGAACAGCGACAGCGCCACGGTCGCCGCGGTGCCATTGCTGAATGCGTCGGACGACACGTTGGCCGGCAGGTTGATGAACTGCGTGTTGTTGTAGTTCGCCGTCGCACCCTGGTTGGTCTGCGAGCCGATGCCGGTGTAGTTGCCGCCGACGGTCACGTAGTTGCCGCCGCCGACGCTGTAACCCGGGATGCCGCCCTGCTGACCGCGCAGGTCATTGGCACCCAGCTTGATGCCCAGCGCGCGGCCGAACTTGTCGTTGGCCTCGACGATGCGGGCCTCGATCAACACCTGGCGCACCGGGATGTCGATCTTGGTGATCATGGCCTGGATCTCTTCGAGCTTGCTGGGCACGTCCGAGACGAAGAGCTGGTTGGTCCGGGACTCGGAGATCACGCTGCCACGCGGCGACAGGATGCGTGTGCCGCTACCCGAACTGCCGCTGCTGCTGCCACCGCTGCTACCACTGCCGCTGCCGGAGCCGGAGCCGATGCTCTGGCCGGTCAATCCCTTGGCGATCTCCTCAGCCTTGACGTAGTTCAGCTGGAATGACTGGCTTCGCAGCGGCTCGAGCTGTGCAATGGCCGCCTTGGATTCGAGGTCAAGCTTTTCCTTGGCCGCCAACTCGTCCTTCGGCGCAATCCACAGCACGTTGCCGGACTTCTTCAAACCCAGGCCCTTGGCCTGCATGATGATGTCCAGCGCCTGGTCCCAGGGCACGTCCTTCAGGCGCAGCGTGACATTGCCGGTCACGGTGTCGCTGGTCACGACGTTGAAGTTGGTGAAGTCGGCAATGACCTGCAGCAGCGCGCGCACTTCGATGTTCTGGAAGTTCAGCGACAGCTTGTCCCCGGCGTAGCCCGGACCCTGCGTGAGCTTGTTGGGGTCGATCTTCATCGGCCGCACTTCCAGCACGAACTGGTTGTCGCTCTGGTAGGCACTGTGCTCCCAGTTGCCCTTGGGCTGCACGACCATGCGCACGCGGTCGCCCACCTGGGACGTGGTGATCATCTGGACGGGCGTACCGAAGTCCATGACGTCCACCTTGCGGCGCAGGTTCTCCGGCACGCTGGAGCGAAGGAACTCGACGACGAGGTTCTGGCCCTGCTGCTGGATGTCCACACCCACCTGGTTGCTCGGCAGGTTCACGACGACGCGGCCCGCACCATCGGGCCCGCGGCGGAAATCGACATCCCGCAAGGCCTGCGGCGCGGCATTCAGACTTTGCGCGAAGTGCACGGGCTCGCCCGGCGCTTGCGTCGGCGCAGCCGCCGTGTCGAGCACGACGACGATGGCCGTACCTTCCAGCCTGGCGGTGTAGCCCGACGCGTTGCGCAGGTTCAGCACGACGCGCGAGCGGTCTCCGGACTGAGCGACATTGGCCGTGCGCAGGTTGCCCTGGTTGAGGTCGACCTGATTGCGCCCGATGCCATTGACGACCCCGGGCAGGTCGATGGCGATGCGCGGTGGCGCCTGAACGGTGAAGCCTGCCGGCAACGCGGTCAGCGCTTCGCTGAGTTCAATGCGCACGACATCCACACCCGCCTGCTGGCTGGTATTGATGGCGCGTATCTGCGTCTGTGCCCACGCGGCAGGCGAGGCCAGCAGCGCGAGTGCGAATCCCAGCAACCAGCCACGGCCCATCGACTTGCTCTCCTGCATTGTCTTGTTCATCGTCCCTTCTCCTGTAGCTGGAGCGTACTGGTGCGCTCGATCCACTCGCCAGCAGCGTCCTGGACGACTTCTCGCAACGTGATGTCGGTCTCGCTGATCTTGGTGATCCGACCGAAGTTCTGGCCGAGATAGTCCCCGGCCTTGACGTTGTAGTAGAGGTTGTCGACGCGCAGCAGCGCATAGCGCTTGCCCTCGCGCGTCATGCTCCCCACCATGGCCATGCTGTCCAGGGGGAAGGCCTCCAACGGTTCCTTGCGGCGGCTGATTTCCGCCGTCAGCAGGGAGTTCGGCTGGGCCGCCTCCTGCTTGATCGCAACGCTCAGCTTCTGCGTGCTGAACGGGTCCACCCCAGCGGCCGACTCGTAGGGCTGAGGCAAAAACTTCTTGGGCGGCAGCAGCGGGGCGACGGTCGGCTTGACCTCCTTGCGCTGCTGCTCCATCCATTGACGCAACTCGTCGATGTCGCCGCCGCAACCGGCGAGCAGCACCGCGCCCGAGAGCGAAATCACCAGGCGCTTCATTTCTTGCCTCCGGCGGCCTTGGCGGCAGCCTTGCGCTGCTCGGCCACTTCTGCGGAATCGAGGTAGCGGTAGGTGCGCGCCGTCGCTTCCATCGTGAGCGCCCCGGTCGCATCGCGGGCGTTGGTCGGCGCCACGACGATGAGGTTGTGCAGCGTCACGATGCGCGAGAGGTTGGACACGTCGGCCGCGAAGGCACCGATGTCGTGATAGCGGCCCGACACCTTCACGGCGATCGGCAACTCGGCGTAGTAGTCCTTGATCAGCACCTGGCCTGGGCGGAACAGCTCGAACTGCAGGCCACGACCCACGCCCGCGCTGCTGATGTCAGACAGCAGCGAGTCGATCTCGGCCTTGCCTGGCAACTGCTTCTCCAGTTGCGTCACGTATTCCTCGACCTGGCTCTTTTGCTTGCGCAGCTCAGGCAGGTTGACGGCTTGCGCGAGCTTGGACTGGTAGTCCTGGCGCAACTGCGGCTCGCGGGCCCGTTCGGCATCCAGGCCGGCCTCGACGTCGGACAGCAGGAAGGCATAGCCTGCGCCGACCACGGCCAGGATGACGGCCAGCGCCGCAGCCAGCTTGGGCAGCAAGGGCCACTGCCCCGGCTCCTTCGGGTTGAGTCCCTGGAACTGGCTCGACAGGTCGGCGAACCAGGCGTTCAGATCGATCTTGGAGGTAGAGGTGGCCATGGTCGATCAGCTCTTCTTCTGCGCACCGGATGCGGCCTGGGCCGGATCGCGCGGCGGCTCCTTGATGGAGACCTTCATGGAGAAGTCCAGCAGCCGGCGAGCGTCACGGGTGTTGGTCGTGACGGCGGCGAGCTTGACCTCGATCAGGTCGGGCTTGTCCAGCCATTCGGAGCCGCGCGACACATTGCGCAGGAATTCCGAGACGCGTTCGTTCGTCTGCGCGATGCCGCTGATGACGACGTTCTTGCTGTCCTGCCGGATGGCCGTCAGGTAGATGCCCTCCGGCGCCAGGCGCGCGAGGTCGTTCAGCAGGTGCACGGGCGTGTTGCGGTCAGTCTGAAGGTCTTCCACCGCGCGCTGGCGCGACTTCAGGGACTCGATCTCGGTCTTGAGGTCGGCGATGTCCTTGATCTGCGCTTCCAGCCGCGTGATCTCGTTCTGGATGTACTGGTTGTGCGCCTGTTGTTCCGTCGTCAGGAACTGCAGCAGCAGGAAGATCGCGCCGACGATGCCCGCGCCGGCCAGCGCAGCCGCGCCCATGCCGGCGAAGAACGCCGCCTTGCGCCGCTTGCGCCGCTCTTCGCGGTAAGGCAGCAGGTTGATCAGGATCACTGGAAGAACCTCCGCATCGCGAGGCCGCAGGCGGTGAGATAGGACGGCGCCTCACGACGCAGCTTGGGTTCGCGCACTGCCGAACCCATGGCCATGTTCTCGAACGGGTTGACCACCATGCAGGCAAAGCCGGTCAGGTCGGTGACACGCTCCTTGAGGCCCGGCAAGGTGGCCGTGCCACCGGCCAGCATCACGTAATGCACCTTGTGATGCGGCGTGCTGGTGAAGAAGTACTGCAACGCGCGGCCGATCTCCTGAGAGAGGCTGTCCACGAAGGGGTTGAGCACGCTGCTTTCGTAGTCTTCCGGCAGTTCGTTGGCGAGCTTCTTCTGCTCGGCCTCTTCGAAGGAGAAGCCGTACTGGCGTGAGATGAGCTGCGTGAGCTGGGAACCACCGAAGGATTGGTCGCGGTCGTACAGCAACTCGTCGTCGCGCAGCACCTTGAGGCTGGTGGTGTCGGCGCCGATCTCGAAAAGGGCGACCAGGGCATCCTTGCCCTCGTTGGGCAGCGCAGCGATCAGCCGGCCCATGGCCATGCGGGAAGCATGCGACTCGATGTCCAAAACCACCGGGCGAAGTCCGGCCGCCTCGGCCAGACCCTGCCGGTCCTGCACACGGTCCTTGCGGGACGCAGCAATCAGCACCTCGACATCCCCCACCGACGTGGGGCTCGGGCCGATGACGCAGAAATCCAGGCTGACCTCGTCCAGCGAGAACGGGATGTACTGGTTGGCCTCGGCCTCGACCTGCAGTTCGAGTTCCTCCTCGCGCAGCCCGGCGGGGAGCATGATCTTCTTGGTGATGACGGCCGACTGCGGCATGGCCAGGGCAGCGTCACGGGTCCTGCTGCCGCTGCGGGCGACGACGCGGCGCACGGCGTCCGCGACTTCGTCGAACTTCTCGATCTGACCGTCGGCGATCCAACCCTTCTCGAAGGGTTCGCTGGCGAAACGCTCCAGCACGAATTCACCGCTACCGGTCTGGCTGAGTTCCACCAGCTTGACGCTGGAAGAACTGATATCCAGGCCAATCAGGGGAGGGTGCTTGCGACCCAGAAGTGCGTCAAGTATTCCCATGCCCTTTATCTCCGAGACGTTCCCGACACGGGAGTTACGTTCTGGATTATTAATAAGTTACTTGAATGCTAGCAGCAAAGCCGTTGACACCGAACGCAATTTCGGCGCGAGCTCGTAACGCCACGTTGCTAAACATACACGATTCGACCACCTTGCAAGCTCCTGAAAAACACATGGGAAGCGGTCGTATGCCACAGGGTTTGGCACCGCGTCTCGCTTAAAAGAGGGACACGACCACGCTTCCTATAATCCGCCGCCTCCTCCCAACGCGCCACAAGGGCGCGCCTCGCCGGCTCATGAATGACAAGCCCCGCTCCGCTGCGTCCAGTTCTTCAGCCGCCGGCTCCCCACCCGCTTCACCCGCAGCGCGCCTCGCGCCCCGCCTCGGGCGCTGGGCGATGTGGGCGCTCGGGCTGCTGGGGGGCGGCATCCTGGCCGTTGCGCTGCTGGTCGCCCTGGCCCTGGCCCTGGCCTACCCCAACCTGCCCGACATCAGCGGCCTGACCGACTACCGCCCCAAGCTCCCCATGCGGGTGTTGTCCAGCGACGGCGTGCTGCTGGGCGAATTCGGCGAGGAGCGGCGCAACTACCTGCCGATCCAGCAGATTCCCAAGGTGATGCAGGAGGCGGTCCTCGCCATCGAGGACGCGCGCTTCTACCAGCACGGCGGCGTCGACTACCTGGGCGTCATCCGCGCGGGCCTGGCCAACGTGGGCGAGTCCCGCAGCCAGGGCGCCTCCACCATCACCATGCAGGTGGCGCGCAACTTCTACCTGTCCACGGAGAAGACCTTCACCCGAAAGATCTACGAGATCCTGCTGGCGCTGAAGATCGAGTCAGCGCTGTCCAAGGAGAAGATCCTCGAGATCTACATGAACCAGATCTTCCTCGGACACCGCGCGCACGGGTTTGCCGCGGCCAGCGAGATCTACTTCGGCAAGCCGCTGGACAAGGTCAGCATCGCCGAGGCCGCCATGCTTGCCGGCCTGCCCAAGGCACCGTCGGCCTACAACCCCATCAACAACCCCAAGCGGGCGACGATCCGACAGCAGTACATCATCGAGCGAATGTACGAAACCGGCTACATCACCGAGGAGCAGCGCGACGCGGCCAAGGCCGAGAAGCTGCGCATCCGCCCGGTGCAGGAGTCGGCGTCGCATGCCGAGTTCGTCGCGGAGGCGGCGCGCCAGCTGATCTTCAGCCAGTACGGCGACGAAGCCTACTCGCGCGGCCTGAACGTCTACCTGACCCTCAACAGCGCCGAGCAGAACAGCGCCTACCGCGCCCTGCGCCGCGGCATCCTCGACTACGAGAAGCGCCAGGTCTACCGCGGGCCGGAGGCCTACGCGGACCTGCCTGGGGACAACAAGGAGCTCGACGCCCGCATCGCCGAAGCGCTGGGGGACCACCCTGCCAACGACGAACTTCTGGCCGCGGTCGTGCTGGAGGCCGAGCCGAAGAAGGTCACGGCCGTGCTGCAAAGCGGCGAAGCCATCACCATCCTCGGTGAGGGCCTCAGGCCTGCGACGTCGGGGCTGTCCGAGAAGGGCAACCCCAAGACGCGCATCCGCCGCGGCGCCGTCATCCGCGTCGTCAAGGGGCCCAAGCAGAAGGACGGCGGAGAGTGGACGATCACCCAGCTGCCGGAGGTCGAAGGCGCCTTCGTGTCGATGGACCCGCGCAACGGCCAGGTGCGCGCCCTGGTCGGCGGCTTCGACTACGCCAAGAACAAGTTCAACCACGTGACCCAGGCCTGGCGCCAGCCGGGTTCGAGCTTCAAGCCGTTCATCTATTCCGCGGCGCTCGAAAAAGGCTTCACGCCGGCCACGGTCGTCAACGACGCGCCGCTGTTCTTCGATGCCGGCACCACCGGCAGCCAGCCGTGGGAGCCCAAGAACTACGACGGCAAGTTCGAAGGCCCGATGCCACTGCGCACGGCGCTGGCCAAGTCCAAGAACATGGTCTCCATCCGTGTGCTGCACTCCATTGGCGTGAAGTACGCGCAGGACTGGATCACCCGCTTCGGCTTTGAGGCCGAGAAGCACCCGGCCTACCTGACGATGGCGCTGGGCGCCGGCTCCGTCACGCCGATGCAGATGGCGCAGGGCTACGCGGTCTTCGCCAATGGTGGCTTTCGCGTCAGCCCGCAGCTCATCGCCCGCATCACCGACAACAAGGGCCGCCAGCTCTACGAGGCGGCGCCGGTCGCGCTCTCGGACGATGCCCGCGCCATCGAGCCGCGCAACGCCTTCCTGATGAGCAGCCTGCTGCAGGAAGTCACCCGCAGCGGCACGGCGGCGCGCGCGCAGGCCACCCTCAAGCGCCCCGACATCTACGGCAAGACCGGCACCACCAATGACTCCATGGACGCCTGGTTCGCCGGCTACCAGAAGGACCTGGTCGCCATCGTCTGGATCGGCTACGACCAGCCGCGCAAGCTCGGCGACCGCGAGACCGGCGGCGGCCTGAGCCTGCCGGTGTGGATCGAGTACATGGGCTTCGCACTCAAGGGCAAGCCGGTGGACGAGATCACCGCGCCGGAAGGTGTCGTCAACGTGAATGGCGAGTGGTTCTACGAGGAATACAGCGCCGGCAGCGGCGTGCGCGAACTCGCCAACGACCCCAACGTGCCGGGCGCGGTGACCGAGGACGAGAAGAAGTCCATCCTGGACCTCTTCAAGCGCTAGGGATCGCCGGCTCGGTCAGGCGGCGGTGAAGGCCAGCGCCTGGCCCGCCTGCTCGCTGGCACTGCGCGAAAGGCGTGCGAGGAACTCCTGGCCCTCGCGGTCCACCCACTGGGCACCATCCCACTTGAAGTGATAGCCGCCCGAACGCGCCGCCAGCCAGAGTTCCTGCAGCGGCGGCTGCGTGTTGATGATGATCTTGCTGCCGCCGGGCAGCGTCAGCTCCAGCAGCCCGCCGGTGCGGTGGGTGTCGATGTCCACGACGTCGGCCTCCAGCCAGCCGTCGATCTGCGCCTCGATGGCGTCGAGCAGTGCATGGGCCTTGGCGTGGTAGTCGGCGTCGGACAGAGACATAAACTGGGCAGATGAAGAAGACTGCCGTCAGTGTAGGTGGGCGCCTCGTCGCCCTGGCCATCACCCTTACCGCGCTTGCGGGTTGTGGGCAGAAGGGGCCGCTGTACACCCCCAAGCCTGCAGCGGCCGCCTCGGCCGCTTCTGCGGCGCCTGCACCGGGGCGCTGATCAGCCCGCCCTGCCCTCTTCCACCGCGTGGCAGGCCACGCGCACGCCCTTGATCTCCAGCAGCGCCGGGCGTTCCGCCTTGCAGCGCGCGTTGGCGAGCGGGCAGCGCGGGTGGAAGCTGCAGCCAGAAGGCGGGTTCAGCGGATTGGGCACCTCGCCCTGCACAGGCGTGCGAGCGCGGCCGCTCATGTGGATGTCGGGAATGGCATCCAGCAGCATGCGGGTGTAGGGGTGGCGCGGGCTGGCGAACAGCTCGGCCTTGTCGGCCACCTCGACGAGCCGGCCGAGGTACATCACGCCGACCTGATCAGCCACGTGGCGCACCACCGCCAGGTTGTGCGAGATGAACAGGTAGGTGAGGCCCCGCTCGCGCTGCAGGTCCTTCATGATGTTGAGGACCTGGGCCTGCACGGACACGTCCAGCGCCGACGTGGGCTCGTCGCACACGAGGAACTCGGGCTGCGTGGCCAGTGCGCGCGCGATGGAGATGCGCTGGCGTTGCCCGCCCGAGAACTGGTGCGGGAACTTCTCCGCGTCCGCCGGGTTCAGGCCCACCGAGCTCAGCAGCTCGCCCACGCGCGCCTTCGCGTCGGCATCGGTCTTGACGAGGCCGTGCTCTCGCAGCGGTTCGGCGACGATGTCCAGCACCTTCCAGCGCGGGTTGAGCGACGCATACGGGTCCTGGAAGATCATCTGCATGCGCCGGCGCAGCTGCAGCGCGTTGGGGCCGGCGAGCGTGGTGGCGATGTCTTCGCCGTCGAACCGCACGCTGCCCCGCGTAGCGCCGTACAGCCCCACCAGCAGCCGCGCCACCGTGCTCTTGCCGCAACCGCTCTCGCCCACCAGGGCGAGCGTGCGGCCACGCTCGATGCCGAAGGAGACACCATCGACCGCATGCACGAAGGCCTTGGGCTTGCGCTCGACGACCCGGTTCAACCAGGGCGGCGACACGTCGAAGACCTTGGCGAGGTCCAGCACTTCCACGAGAGGGGCGCTCATCGCACAGCCTCGGCGGTGACGGGGAACCAGCACGCCGCCTGCGTGGAGCCGGCGACGGCAAGGTCGGGCCGCTCGACACGGCAACGGTCGGCCACGCGGGGGCAGCGCGGGTTGAAGGCACACCCCGGCGGGATGGCGGTCAGGCGCGGCATGGCACCGTCGATCTGCAGCAGGCGTTCACGGTCTTCGTCTATGGCCGGGATGGAGCCCATCAGGCCGACGGTGTAGGGGTGGGCCGGGCGGTGGATGACGTCGGCCACCGGGCCGATCTCGGCCACGCGGCCCGCGTACATCACGGCGACGCGGTCGCAGGTCTCGGCAATGACGCCCATGTCGTGCGTGACGAGCATGACCGCCGCCCCCTGCTCGCGGCAGACCTTCTTGAGCAGCGCAATGATCTGCGCCTGGATGGAGACATCCAGTGCCGTGGTGGGCTCATCGGCCACGATGAGCTTGGGGTTGGCGGCGAGCGCCAGCGCGATGACCACCCGCTGGCGCATGCCGCCCGAGAACTGGTGCGGGAAGTGGTCGACCCGCGCCTCGGGTGCCGGGATACCCGTGGACGCCAGCAGCTCGATGGCGCGCGTGCGCGCCTGGGCTGCCGACAGATCCAGGTGGGTGGTGATGGTCTCGGTGAGCTGCCGCCCCACGGTGTACAGCGGGTTCAGCGAGGTCAGCGGGTCCTGGAAGACGGCGCCGATCTCGCGGCCGCGGATGCGGCGCATCTCCTCGTACGGCAGGTTGTCGATGCGCCGGCCTGCGAGCTTGATCTCGCCCGCGGCAATGCGTCCCGGCGGGTCCAGCAGCCCGATGATGGCCGCCCCCGTGAGCGACTTCCCGGCACCGGATTCACCAACCACGCCAAGGATCTCGCCGGGCGCGATGGAGAAGGAGATGTCGTCCAGCGCCAGCAGCGTGCCGCGCCGCGTGGGGAACTCCACCCGCAGGTGGCTGACTTCAAGCAACGGGGCTGTCATCGGAGTCGGGGGTTGAGGGCGTCACGCAGCCAGTCGCCCAGCAGGTTCACGCTGAGCGTGATGAGGATGAGCGTCAGGCTCGGCCAGGCGGTGATCCACCACTCGCCCGAGAAGAGATAGTCGTTGCCGTTGCGGATCAGCGTGCCGAGCGAGGGGCTGGTCGCGGGCACGCCGACACCCAGGAAGGACAGCGTAGCCTCGGTGATGATGGCCGAGGCGATCTGGATGGTGGCCAGCACGAGCACGGGCCCGAGCACGTTGGGCAGCACGTGGCGCCGCATGATCCGAAAGCCGCTCACGCCGATGACGCGCGCAGCCTGCACATACTCCTTGTTGCGCTCCACCAGCGTGGAGCCGCGCACGGTGCGCGCGTACTGCACCCAGCCCGTGAGGGAAATGGCCAGCACCAGCACGACGAAAGCCAGCGCGTCAGGGGCATGCGGGAACAGGCTGCGGCCCACGCCGCTGATCATCAGCGCCACCAGGATGGACGGGAAGGACAGCATCACATCGCAGATGCGCATGATGAGGGCGTCGACCCGGCCACCAACGAAGCCGGCCAGCAGGCCGAGCGTGACCCCGATCAGGATCGACAGCACAACCGAGGCGATGCCCACGAGCAGCGAAATGCGCGCGCCGTACATCAGCGCGGAGAGGATGTCGCGACCCTGGCCGTCGGTGCCCAGGAGGTACTTGGCGTCGCCGCCCGCCACCCAGGAGGGCGGCTTCAGGGAGTCCAGCAACTCCAGCGTGGCGAGGTCGAACGGGTTGTGCGGCGCGACGACCTCGGCGAACAGCGCGCAGACGAAGCACACCAGCGCAATGACGGCCGCCAGGATGGCGACCGGCGACGTGCGGAAGGAGTGCCAGACGTCGCCGTCGAAGAAGGCCTTGAGGGCCGACGACGAGGCGGTGGGATGGGGGTTGGCGTCGACAGCCATCGTTCAGTGCGCCTTGCCTTCGACGCGCAGGCGCGGGTCGACGGCGAAATAGAGCAGATCGACGCCGAGGTTGATGACGACGAAGATCAGCGAGATCAGGCACAGGTAGGCGGCCATCACGGGGATGTCGGCGAACTGCACGGCCTGGATGAACAGCAGCCCCATGCCGGGCCACTGGAAGACCTGCTCGGTGATGATGGCGAACGCGATCAACGAACCGAGCTGCAGGCCGGTGATGGTGATGACGGGCACGAGCGTGTTCTTGAGCGCATGGCCGAAGTAGACACTGCGGTCCGTCAGCCCGCGCGCGCGGGCGAATCGGATGTAGTCGGTGCGCAGCACCTCCAGCATCTCCGCCCGCACCAGCCGCATGATGAGCGTGAGCTGAAACGCCGACAGCGTGAAGGCCGGCAGGATCAGGTGCAGCAGGCCGTCACGCGTCAGCAGCCCGGATGTCCAGCTGCCCAGCGCGACCACCTCGCCGCGGCCGAAGCTCGGCAACCACTTCAGCTCGACGGCGAAGACCCAGATCAGCACGATGCCGATGACGAAGTTGGGCAGGCTCACGCCGAACAGCGTGCCGGTCATCAGCAACTGCGCACTGGCCTTGCCCCGCCGCAGGGCCGCATAGACGCCCAGCGGGATGCCCAGCCCCAGCGCGATCAAGCCCGCGACGAGGGCCAGCTCCAGCGTGGCAGGAAAGCGCTCGCCGATCAGGGACGACACCTTGCGGCCTTGGCGCAGGCTGATGCCGAACTCGCCCTGCGCCGCATTGGCGGCGAAGCGCGCGAACTGCACGGGGAAGGGCTGATCGAGACCGAGATCCTTGCGAAGCGCGATGCGCTGCTCCTCGGTGGCGTCCTGGCCCAACAGATTGGTAACGGGGTCGCCCACGTACTGGAACAGCATGAAGGCGATGAAGGCCACCGACAGCATGACAACCAGGGCCTGGACCAGGCGGCGAAGAATGAAGACCAGCATGAAGACTCGGTGGCAGGCGCGTCATTGCGCCGCGCGAAGGCGCGATCATGGCGAAGCCTGAGCCTTGCAGACGCCAGGGAAAGCACCTAGCGCTGCACTGCAACAAAAGCACCAAAGAAAACGGGCCGCTGTCGCGGCCCGTCAGGGTGTGGTCGGCGAGGCGCAGGGCGCCTCGCAGCGTCATCAGAAGCGGTGACGCAGGCCCACCATGGCACCGCCGCGCTTGCTGGCGCCGTTGGTGAACAGCACTTCGCCGCTGACCTTGGTGTAGTCCATTTCCAGGTAGGCATCGGTACGCTTGGAGAAGGCGTAGTCGATGACGACGGCGAAGAAGTCAGCCTTGGACTTGACGTTGGCGTCGGTCGTGAAGCCCAGCGCTGCACGGAACGGCACCGCCAGGTTTTGCACGGTGCCATAGTGCGTCTGCTCGGTCAGCCACACGTTGGCGCCGACGTTCAGCTGCGGCGTCAACTGGTAGGTCGCGCCGAACATGATCATGGTGCGCTTCTTGATGTCGGCCGAGTCCGTGTTGAACACGTTCGCACCCAGGATGCCGCTGGTGTAGGCACCCCGCGTGGTCAGCGCCACGTTGGCCAGCGAGCCCGCGCCTGCCGAAGCGGCGAAGTTGGCGGCGCTGGTCTGGTTCAGCAGCGTGAAGGGATTGTCGAACTTGTTCTCGCCCCACGAAGCGTGCACGTACAGCGGACCGTCCGTGTAGGAAGCACCCAGCACCGTGGCCTTGATCTTCTTGCCGGTCTGCTCGGTGGCCTGCAGGTAGGCGCCACCCGCACCGAACTTGCCGTCGTTGTAGCGCACCAAGCCGCCGATGGTCTTGTTGGGCAGGGCCGCCGCAGCACCCGCCTGGCCTTCACCGGCGCTGACCTGGACTTCGGCGTAGACGTTGCCGAACTGTGCCAGCCACTTCACCATGTTGTCCTGGCGAGCCGTCATGGCCATGCCGATTTCAGGCTTGTAGGCCTCGATGTACGGCGAGTAGCGGAACGAGGCAAACGTCGACGTGTAGACGTCGAACAGGATGTTGTACTGACGACCCAGGCGGATCTGGCCGAACTCGCTGGACTGCAGGCCCACCCAGGCCTGACGCCAGAAGTCGGTGCCCGAGGAAGCGGCACCGGTGTCCGAATTCAGACGGTGCTCCATGTTCACGAGGGCCTTGAGGCCGCCACCCATGTCTTCGGTGACGTTCACGCCAAGACGGCTTTGCGACATGCCGCCGGGGATCAGCTGCTTGGTGCTGGTGCCAGGGTTGGCGTTGCTGGTGTAGCGCGCGGCAGCGTCAACGATGCCGTACAGCGTGACGCTGGACTGGGCCCACGCGGCAGAGGTGCTGGCGGCCAGAACTGCAACAGCGAAAGTAGCTTTTTTCATCAAGTCGTCTCCTGCGTAGTAATGTGAACCGCTTGATTCTCAGCGAAGCGCTGGCGCATAACGCGCGGCTTGTTGTGGATTGCCCACAGCGATTCCCCTGTCTCCGGAGAGACAAAGAAAAAGGCCGCACTCAGGCGGCCTTGGTGACGACGAGCGGCCGGGCAGCCGCCGGGCATCAGAAGCTGTGACGGATACCGACGTCGTAGCCCGTGGACTTCAGGCCGTTGGCCGTCGCCGCGGGCGCGCCGCCCAGAGCGAAACGGGTCGTGCCGTCGTTCTTGAGCTGGGCGTACGTGGTGTACAGCGCGGTGCGCTTGGACAGGTTGTAGATGTAGCCGAGGGCGAACAGCTTGGGCGTGCCGACGGTCGCGAAGCCCGCCTCGCCGGTGGTCTTGGCGGACGTGTACGAACCCCACAGGGAACCTTGGCCCAGCGGCGCGGTGGCCGACACGGTCCAGATGTCCTGCTTGCGGGAGAGGTACTTGGACTCGGTGTACGAGAACGACGGACGGATCACGCCGAAGTCGTAGGCGGCGCCGACCGAGGTCAACTTGAACTTGCCGTTGTCAGCAGCGTTGGACGTGCTGGCGTAGGTGCCGGACACGTGCAGCGGACCGGCCTTGTAGCCACCGCGGACCGACTGGCCCTTGTTGGTGCCCACGCCTTCGCCAGCGGAGACGTCCACGCCACCGTAGAAGCCGCCGAGGTTGCCCGGCAGCGAGTACGAAGCCAGGTTGTCAGCGCGGCCAAAGGACGTGCCGTTGCCGCTACCCAGGTTGCTGTAGACAGCGCTGACGCTGCCCAGGCCCGTGAACGACGTCGGGTCGAAGTCTTCAAGGTGCAGGCGCGACACGGTCTTGTTGCGGCCCAGGCGCACTTCACCGAAAGCACCAGCCAGGCTGACGGTGGCACGACGGCCCCAGAAGGCGCTGCCGCCACCGGCGACGCCGGTATCGGCGTCGACCTGCGACTCCAGCCAGAAGCCAGCCTTCAGGCCGCCACCGAGGTCCTCGGTACCGCGCACGCCGAAACGGCTGGTGTTCAGGCCGCCGGAATCCAGCTTCTTCACCGTGAGGCCGCCGGTCTTGACGTACTTCATGTCAGCGTCGATGACGCCGAAGAGGGTGACGGACGATTGCGCGACGGCTGCGCCGCCGGTCAGGCCCAGAACGGCCAGGGCAATCAGAGCTTTTTTCATTCAATACTCCTAGGTATTCATCCGAGCCGGGGCTGGAAAGCGCAGCGACTCACCTCCTGTGAGGAAGTGCGCGTATTCCACCAGAGCCCGGGGGTGTCCGGGAATTCACGGATATGAAATTGTGTGTTGTCGTTGCGGAGTCGCAACGTCATGCGCCTTTCACCTATCCTTCATCGAAACATTGGTTAACTGAATGCAAACCGCAGCAAGCAACACACAACGCCGCGCACATGACTGGCAGGACCGGTTGATCGGCGCTCTCGATGCGGGCCTGCGAACTGTGTTTGTACCCACACGGGCCTCGCGGCCAAATCCATCGGCAGGCATCGCGCCCGTGGAGATGGACGAAACGCAACGGCGGGAGGCCGCTGCGCTGATGCGGGTGAATCACGTCGGCGAGATCTGCGCGCAGGCGCTGTATCAGTCGCAGGCCTTGTTCAGCCGCACGGCGTCGCTGCGCCAGCATTTCGATGAAGCCGGCCAGGAGGAGCTCGACCATCTCGCATGGACGGCGGACCGCATCCAGGAGCTCGGCGGCCACACCAGTCACCTGGCGCCACTGTGGTGGATGGGCGCTTTTGCGTGGGGCAGCCTGGCCGGGCTGGCCGGGGACAAGTGGAGCCTCGGGTTCGTCGTGGAGACCGAGCGCCAGGTCGAAGCCCACCTCGCCGGGCATCTGGACCGGCTGCCAGCCCAGGACACGCCCTCCCGCGCCATCGTGGCGCAAATGAAAGCCGAGGAAGCGGCCCACGCCGACGCCGCGCTGGCGGCAGGCGCAAGCACCCTGCCCGCACCGATTCCCGCGCTGATGCGTGCGGCGGCCAAGGTCATGACGACCGTGGCGCACCGCATCTGATCAGGCTTCGACGACCTCGAACGACGTGCTGATGGCCGATGTCCTGGCCAGCATGGCGGTGGCCGAACAGTACTTTTCGTGCGATAGCGCGACGGCGCGCTCGACGATTTCGGGCTTCAGCGCCTTGCCGCTGACCACGAAGTGGAAATGGATGGCGGTGAACACCTTGGGGTCGCTGGTCGCGCGCTCGGCTTTCAATACCACCTTGCAGCCGCGCACGTCGTGGCGGCCACGCTTGAGGATGAGCACGACGTCGTAGGCCGTGCAGCCGCCGGTGCCCGCGAGCACCGTCTCCATGGGGCGCGGCGCCAGGTTGCGGCCGCCGCCGTCCGGTGCGCCATCCATGGACAGCACATGGCCGCTGCCCGTCTCGGCCACGAAGGTCATGCCACTCGGGCCTTCAGGGCCCAGCCAACTGACGGTGCATTCCATGGTCATCTAGAGTCAAAGCCCCAATTCGTTCACAGAAAACTTATTGCAGCGCAGCATAACGCGGCGCTACACTGCCACCCAAGCGAAAACGTTTTCGCACCGATTGTCTCCTCCACCGCCTCCATGGTGGATTCAACCCGAGCTTGCAAGAGCTCGGGTTTTTTTTCGCCGAAGGCAGCCTGCGTCGCCGCATCAGGGGTGTCCCCTATCATGCGGCGCCGCAACAAGACTGCATGGAGACTCGATGAGCCCCGCCCGGCCGCCCTCGCGACGCACGTCTGCCCGCAAGGCGACGCCCCTGGTGCCCGCCATGCTGCCGCCCGGCAGCAGCTACCTGCAGCGCATCCTGAACGCGCGGGTCTACGAAGTGGCCCGCGAGACATCGCTGGACGCCGCGCCCAAGCTGTCCCGGCGCCTGTCCAACAAGGTCTGGCTCAAGCGCGAGGACGAGCAGGACGTCTTCAGCTTCAAGCTGCGCGGCGCCTACAACAAGATGGCCCATCTGTCGGCGGAACAGCGTGCCGCCGGCGTCATTTGCGCTTCGGCCGGCAATCACGCGCAGGGCGTGGCACTGTCCGCGAAGAAGCTGGGCTGCCGCGCGGTCATCGTCATGCCGGTCACGACACCGCAAGTCAAGATCGACGCGGTGCGCGGCCATGGCGGCGAGGTCGTGCTGTTCGGCGAGAGCTTCACCGACGCCTTCGGCCACGCCAAGGAACTCGAGCGCGAGCAGGGCCTCACCTTCGTCCACCCCTTCGACGACCCCGACGTCATCGCCGGCCAGGGCACCATCGCGATGGAGCTGCTGCGCCAGCACCCCGGCCCCATCGACGCCATCTTCGTGGCCATCGGCGGCGGCGGCCTCATCTCGGGGGTGGCTGCCTACGTCAAGGCCCTGCGCCCGGAGATCAAGATCATCGGCGTGCAGACGACCGACTCCGACGCCATGCTGCGCTCGGTCAAGGCGGGCAAGCGCGTGACGCTGAGCGATGTCGGGCTCTTCGCCGACGGCACTGCCGTGAAGCTGGTGGGCGAGGAAACCTTCCGCATCGCCCGCGAGCTGGTGGACGACTACATCGTCGTGGACACCGATGCCGTCTGTGCCGCCATCAAGGACGTCTTCGAGGACACCCGCTCCATCCTGGAGCCCTCCGGCGCCATGAGCGTGGCCGCCATGAAGCAGTACGTCGCGCGCACCGGGGCCAAGGGGCAGTCGCTCGTGGCCATCACCTGCGGCGCGAACATGAACTTCGACCGCCTGCGCTTCGTCGCCGAGCGCGCGGAGGTCGGCGAGCAGCGCGAGGCGCTCTTCGCGGTGACCATTCCTGAGGCGCGCGGCAGCTTCAAGCGCTTTTGCGAGCTGCTCGGCCCGCGCAGCGTCACCGAGTTCAACTACCGCATCGCCGACGCCCAGGTGGCGCACATCTTCGTCGGCGTGGCCATCTCCAAGGTCGACGAGGCCGCCAAGCTGGCGCGCACCTTCACCAAGGCGGGCTTCCAGACGCTGGACCTCACCACCGACGACCTCGCCAAGGAGCACATCCGCCACATGGTCGGCGGCCGCAGCGAGCTGGCCCGCAACGAGCGGCTCTACCGCTTCGTGTTCCCCGAGCGGCCGGGCGCGTTGATGCGCTTCCTGTCCAGCATGCACCCGGACTGGAACATCAGCCTCTTTCACTACCGCAACCAGGGCGCCGACTACGGCCGCATCCTCGTCGGCATCCAGGTTCCCAAGGGCGATGCCGGGGCTTTGCGCGAATTCCTCGACGGTCTGAACTACCCGTTCGAAGACGAAACCCACAATCCGGTCTACCGCTTGTTCCTCGGTTGAGTTGAAATCCGGGGGTCTTCAACCTCGCGCACCATGACCGTTGCCCAACAGTCGCTGATCTCTCCCACGGCCAACCCCGAGCTGGAACGGGCGCTGCGTGACCGCGTCGACCGTCGCTCGGCGATTGCCGGCGGCCTCGGCGAACTGGAACCCCTGGCCGTTCGCCTGGGCCTGGTGCAGAACAGCCTCACCCCGCGCTTTCGCGACCCGGTGCTCGGGCTGTTCGCGGCCGATCACGGCATCGTCGTCGACGGCGTCGGCGCCCAGTGGGGGCGGGCCACGAAAGACCAGGTCCAGATGGCCCTGCATGCGCAGCTGCCCGTGTCGGTCTTTGCGCGGCTGCAGGGCCTGCACCTGACGGTGGTGGACTGCGGCGTGGCCGAGAACCTGCCGCCGCACGCACGGCTGCTGGCCCGCAAGGTGGCACACGGCACGCGCAACGCCCGAACGGCCCACGCCATGAGCGTGGACCAGGCCCACGCCGGCGTGCGCGTCGGCATGGAGATCGCCGACAACCTGCCCGGCAACGTGCTGGCCTGCGCCGCCATGGGGCAGGGCTCGCCGGAGTGTGCCGCCCTCATCCTGGCCCGCCTGTCCGATCAATCCGTGCGCGACTTCGTCGTCTCCGGGCCCACGATGCGCCAGGACGACCTCGTGCACCTGCTCGACGTGCTGCACGGCGCACTGGCCCGCCATCGCGACGCCAAGGAGCCCATGGACGTGCTCGCCGCGTTCGGCGGCCACGAGATCGCGGTCATGGTGGGCGCCATGCTGGTGGCTGCGAGCAAGCGCAGCCTCATCATCGTGGACGGCATCGCGGCGTGTGCGGCGCTGAAGCTGGCGTCGCTCATCTGCGCGCCGGTGACCGACTACGCCGTGTTCTGCCGCAGCCATGTGCACCGCGGGCTGGACGAGGCCCTGGCCCTCTTTCACGCCTCGGCCTTGCTGGAGCTGGGCATGGACAGCGCCGACGGCACCGGTGCCGCCCTGGCCTGGCCCATGATCCGCGCCGCCGCCGCCCTGCTGACCGATCTGCACGAAGTGGCCGAAGCGCGCGTCGCGCCGCGGCCCGAGATCGGCGCCAACATTCCCACGCTGGGCGCCTGAGCGCCTGAAACCGCCCGGTCGCCTCAGCGCGGCTGCGCCTCTGCGCCGCCGCGTCCGGTCATGCCGGGCTGGCCAGCGGGCGGTGCCCCGTAGACCGAGGGCATGGCTGCCGGCACCGGGGCGGGCATCGCCCCCGCCGGTGGGTTGGCCCGCAGCGGCACGCCGGCATCGCCCGGATTCGGGTTGCCACCCAGCACCACGTTGGACGGTTGCGCCGGCGGCAGCGAGCCGGTGGCCGGCGCTGCGGGCGGGCTGATCTGCAGCACCTGCACGGGCGCCTGGCCGGCCGCGCCGAGGCTGGCGCTGCGCGCATCCACACGCAGCAGGCGCAACTCGCCGTCAACCACCGCGCCCACGCGCACCGTGCGCGCCACGCCGTCGACCTCGATCAGCGCCACGCCCTCGCCCGCTTCGGCCGCCTTGGCGTTCTTGGGCGCCACGACTCCCAGCAGGCGCAGCCGCGTGGACGCCGCCACCTCAGGCTCCGCCGCCTGCTCGGCCGCCGTCACGCCGAGCAATCGACCGAGGTCGACCTGCGCCGCACGGCCCTGCCCCGCGGACAGCACCGAGCCAGGCATCGGCAGCGGCCGGGCGAACAATTGCAGGCCCCAGTAGGCCACGGAGCCGCCGAGCAGCAGCCACACCGAAAACGCCATGAATCGAGCAACCATCAGCCCATTATGATGGCCCGCTCACCGCTGCTTCGCGCTTCCACGCTTCCAGACATGCGCCGTTACTCCCTTGCCCGCGGCTTCACGCTGATCGAACTGCTGGTCGTGCTCGTCATCATTGGCGTGCTTGCGGCCCTGGTCGTGCCCAACGTGCTCGACCGCGCCGAAGACGCCCGCGTCACCGCGGCGCGCACCGACGTCAACAACCTCATGCAGGCGCTGAAGATGTACAAGCTGGACAACCAGCGCTACCCGAGCGGCGAGCAGGGGCTTGACGCGCTGGTCCGCAAGCCCAGCACCGGCAACCCGCCGCCCAACTGGAAGCCCTACCTCGAGAAGCTCCCCAACGACCCCTGGGGCCACCCCTACCAGTACGCCAACCCGGGCGTGAAGGGCGAGGTCGATGTCTACAGCTTTGGCGCCGACGGCCGCTCCGGCGGCGAGGGCCGTGACGCAGACATCGGTTCCTGGCAGTAAGCCTTTGCGCCTCCCGGCTGACGGTCGGCGAGACCGTCGCACCCACCCCGGCGGCTTCACGCTCATCGAGCTGCTCGTCGTCGTGGCGCTCATCGCCATCAGCAGCGCCACCATCATGCTGGCCCTGCGCGACCCGGCCGAGCTGCAACTGCAGCGCGAGGCGCAGCGCCTGGCTGCGCTGCTCGAAACCGCCCGCGCCGAAAGCCGCGCGTCGGGGCTGACGGTGCGCTGGATCCCCAAGGGCCTGAAGAGCGGTGAAGACTTCCGCTTCGAAGGCCTGCCGCGCACCCTGCCCCTGCCCACGCGCTGGCTGGGCGACCCGGTGGCCGTGCTGATCGACAACGCCACCGCCGCCAACCCCGGCCTCACGCTCGGCCCCGAGCCGGTCATCCCCGCACAGCGGCTGCGCCTGCAGCTCGGCAGCCAGCAACTGGTGCTGGGCACCGACGGCCTGGGGCCCTTCGACGTCGTCGCCCCGCCATGAAGGCAGCACGCGGTTTCACCCTCATCGAGGTGCTCGTGGCCCTCCTCATCGTCGCCATCGCGCTGGGGGCGGGCATCAAGGCGGCCGGGGCGCTGGGCAACAACGCCGAGCGGCTGGCCCAGGTGAGCGCGGCGCAGTGGTGCGCCGAGAACCTGCTGACCGAGTTGCGCCTGCAGCAGCAGTCGCAGAACCAGTTCCCCGACATCGGCGAGTCGCCCTTCAGCTGCGAGCAGCTCGGCCGCAGCTACAGCGGCAAGCTCAAGGTCAGCCCCACGCCCAACCCGAATTTCCGCCGGGTGGACGCCGCCGTTGCCGACGACCGCGGCACGCCGCTGCTGAGCCTGTCGACCATCATGGGCAAGTGATGATGCAGCGGGCCCGCGTCAGCCGAGGCCTCGCGCCGGCCGGCTTCACCCTCGTCGAGGTGCTCGTCGCCCTGGTGGTCATGGCCACGATGGCCGCGATGGCCTGGCGCGGCATCGACGCCCTCGTGCGCAGCCGCGAAGTGGCACAGGCCCACCTGGCCCAGACGGCGCGGCTGCAAACGGTCATGGCGCAGTGGGAAGTCGACCTGCGCGCCCTGCAGGACAGCCACAGTGCCGTGCAGCCCCTGGCCTTTGACGGCGGCAACCTCGTGCTCACCCGCCAGGCCAGCACCGGGCTGCAGGTGGTGGTGTGGAGCCTGCGCGAGGGCAGCCTCTGGCGCTGGGAGAGCCCGGCCGTGCGCACCGTGCAGGACCTGGAGGACCAGCGCCAGCGCGGCCTGCAGCAACTGGCCCAGCGCAACCCGGCCCTGCGCGCCTTCGACGGCGTCGCGGGCTGGCAGTTCTACTGCTACTGGAACACCGCCTGGGCGAACTGCCAATCCACCGGCACGACGAACAGCAGCGCCGGGCCGGTGCGGACCACGACCACGACGCCCGACGGCCTGCGCATCTCCATGCAGTTCGCCGACGGCAGCGGGCTGAGCGGCACGCTCACCCGTCAGCTCGAGGTCACCGTCCGATGAGCCGCGCCCACCCGCAGCGCGGTGCGGCCCTGCTCACCGCCATGATCATCGTCACGCTGATTGCCAGCCTGGCTGCCGGCATGGTGTGGCAGCAGTACCGCGCCGTGCAGATCGAGGCAGCCGACCGCGCCCGCGCGCAAAGCGCCTGGATCCTGCAGGGCGCCCTCGACTGGGCGCGCCTCATCCTGCAGGAAGACGCCAAGCAAAACCGCAACAAGCCCGTCGATCACCTCGGCGAGCCCTGGGCCGTGCCGCTGGCCGAGGCGCGGCTGTCGACCTTCCTGGCCGCGGACAAGAGCGCCACCAGCGACGACGACGGCCCCGAAGCCTTCCTCTCGGGCAGCATCGAGGACGCGCAAAGCCGCTACAACCTGCGTGCCCTGCTCGGCGGACAGCAGGTGCCCGCATTGGAGCAGCGGGTGCTCGAGCGGCTGTGCAGCCAGGTCAATGCGCCCGCCGGCACGGCCGCAGTCATCATTGCGGGGCTGCGCGAGGCGTACCCCGCCAGCACCACGGGCACGGGCACGGGCACGGGCACGGGCACTGGAACCAGCGGCAGCACGACCGGCGCCACCACCGGCACCACCACCGGAACCACCACGCCCACCAGCTCGACCGGCGGCACCACGCCCGGCAACGGCACCGGCACGACCACCACGACCACCCAGACCCAGACCCGCGACACCGGCCCGCTGCAACCGGCCGGGCTGGACCAGCTCAACTGGCTCGGCCTCGACGCGGAGACCATCAAGCGGCTGCAGCCCTACGTCGTGCTGCTGCCCGCGGCCACACCGGTCAACCTCAACACGGCCCCGCGGGAAGTCATCGCCGCGCTCTTCGATGGCGTGGACCTCGCCACCGCCGAGCGCCTCGTGCAAGGCCGCAAGGCCAAGCCCCTGAACGACGTGGCCACCGATGCCGCCGTCTACCTGCCGCCCGACGCCCTTGCGCAGGCCACGGCATCGCGTGCGGCCGTGGTGTCGTCGTATTTCATCGTCACCGGCAGGCTGCGGCTGGAAGAACGCCAGCTCGAACAGCGTTCTCTCATCCGACGCAACAACCTCAAGATGGAAGTGCTGGCCCGCGAGCGCATCAACCAGTTGCTGGATCGGTGATGCCCCGAAGTCGAAGCCGGCTACACCTGTTCACCGTGCGCCTGAGGCCATCGCCGGGAACGTCACGCCCCCCTCCTAGAATGCGCCGCGCCTTCACCCTATGAGCACCCTGCTGCTGTTCCTGCCCCCGCGGACGCGCCTGCGCGCGCCGGGCCGCGCCGTGCCCGATGCACCGCTGCGCGAGTATGAGTACGCCCTCACGACAGACGGCCGCCAGCTCAGCGGGCAAGGCCGTGCCGCGCCAGCCTCGCTGCCGGCGGCCGACAGCGTGATCGCCGTCGTCGGCGAGTCCGACATCAGCTGGCGGCGCGTGGAGCTGCCGCGGGCTGGCCGCCAGATGCGCGCGGCACTGGCGGGCAAGCTCGAGGAGTCGCTGCTCGACGAGCCCGACACCCTGCACTTCGCGCTCGAGCCCGACGCCCTGGGTGGCGACACCGCCTGGGTCGCCATCACGTCCCGCCCCTGGCTTGCCGAGCACCTCGCCCAGCTGGAAGCCGCCCAGGTCTTCATCGACCGCGTGGCCCCGCTGTCCTGGCCGGACGAACTCGCGCGCGGCCACTTCTTCGAGGCCAACGGCGACAAGGCCGGCAGCGGCATCGCGCTGCGCTGGAGTCATGTCGACGGGGTCGCCACGCTGCCGCTGGAAGGCGGCCTCGCCCGCCAGCTCTTCCCGCCGGGCCTCGTGCATGCCGCGCAATGGACGGCTACACCGCCCGTGGCCACGGCTGCCGAGCGCTGGCTGGGCACGACCGTTACCGTGCAGACGCCGTCGCAACGGGCGCTGGCCGTCATCGACAGCGCCTGGGACCTGCGCCAGTTCGACCTCGCCCCGCGCGCCCGTGGCGTGCGCGCGCTGCGCCTGATCACGCGTGAGTTCATGCGCAAGCCCTGGCGCCCGGTGCGCATCGGGCTGGCTGGCCTCGCCCTCGTGCAGTTGCTCGGCCTGAACCTCTGGGCCTGGCACCAGAAGCGCGAGATCAACGCGCGCCGCGAGGCCGTCACCGCCACGCTCACCGGCGCCTTCCCGCAGGTGCGTGCCATCCTGGACGCGCCGGTACAGATGCAAAAGCAGCTCGACCTGCTGCGCGTGAATGCCGGCAGCATCGGCGAGCAGGACCTCGAAGCCCTGCTCGGCGCAGCCGCCACCGCCTGGCCGGGCGACCGCCCCCCCACCGAAGCGCTGGCCTTCGAGCCGGGACGCCTCACCGTGTCGGCCCAGGGCTGGAGCCCGACGCAGATCGACAACTTCCGCAACCAGTTGCGCAGCGAAGGCTGGCAACTGGACGCCAGCGAGGGCAAGCTGACCATCAGCCGCGCCAGCGCCCAAGGACGCAGCTGATGGCACGCCTGAACAACGCCTCCGGCGCCGAAGGACTCGCTGCCCAGTGGCAGCAGCTCAAGACCCAGGCCCTCACGCAGTGGGAAGCCATGGGCGAACGCGAACGCGTGGCGCTGGCCGCCGTCGGCGCGCTGCTGGCGCTGCTGCTGGCCTGGAGCGTGCTGCTCGCGCCTGCGCTGCGCACGCTCAAGTCCGCCCCGGTCGAACTTGAAAAGCTCGACCTGCAGCTGCAGCAGATGCAGGCCCAGGCCCAGGAGGCCAAGGTGCTGCGCGCGGCGCCCGCCGTGCCGCCAGCCCAGGCGCAGGCGGCCCTGACGGCGTCCGTCGAACACCTCGGCCCGGCCGCGCGGCTGAACCTGACCGGCGACCGCGCCGTCGTCACGCTCAATGGCGTGACCCCGGAGATGCTGCAGGGCTGGCTGGGCGAAGTGCGCTCCGCGGCGCGGGCGCGGCCCGTCGAGGCCCAGCTCACGCGCGGCCCCAAGGGCTACGCCGGCACGCTCGTGCTGACGCTGGGGGGCAACTGATGACCCTCTTCCGCAAGACCTCCCATGCCACCACCGTGGCCGGCGACTCCGTGCTCGGCGGCATGCACGCCGGCGGCCGCGCGGTGCGCCACATCACACCCAAGCGCTGGAGCATCGCCGGGGCGCTCGTCGGCGTTGCCGCGGCCCTCATCGCCTTCGCGCCGGCGAGCTGGCTGGCCCGCGCGCTGGCCTCGGCCACGAACGAACATCTGCTCATCGTGGACACCCGCGGCAGCGTCTGGAACGGCTCGGGCGTGCTCGTGCTGACCGGCGGTGTGGGCAGCCGCGACGCCTCCGCCCTGCCCGGCCGCCTGCATTGGCGCATGGCGCTCAAGGGGATGGGCCTGCAGCTCGCCGCGCGGCAGGACTGCTGCATCAACGGCGAGCTGCTGCTGGGCATCAAGCCGGGCCTGGGGCGCGTGGAGCTGAGCGTGGACAGCAAGGCCGACTGGCTCGCCCGCGTGCCCGCCGGGCTGCTCGCCGGCCTGGGCACGCCCTGGAACACCCTGCAGCTCGACGGCTCGCTGCGGCTGTCGGCGCGCGAGCTGCGGCTGGAGTCGGTGCAGGGCCGCTGGCGCCAGTTCGGCGAGCTGCAGCTCGACCTCGTCAACCTCTCCTCGCGCGTCTCCACCGTCGCCCCGCTGGGCAGCTACCGCTTCACGGTGACGGCCGACACGGCCAACCCCGGCGTCAGTGCACTGCGCCTGTCCACGCTCGAAGGGGCGCTTCAGCTCTCGGGCGTGGGCGTGCTCAACAGCGGTGGCAAGAGCCGCTTCACCGGCGAGGCGGGCGCCGCGCCCGGCCGCGAGGAAGCGCTGAACAATCTGCTGAACATCATCGGGCGCCGCCAAGGCGCGCGCTCCGTCCTGACGATCGGATGATCATGAATCTCCAACGCACTGCCACCTCCGCTGCTGCGATCACGGCCCTGCTGCTCGCAGCCAGCGCCGCCTGCGCCCAGCCCGACAACGCCAACGTGCAGCGCGGGCGCTCGGCAGGACCGGCCGTCAAGGCGAGCTCCCCGGTCACGCTGAACTTCGTCAACGCCGACATCGAGGCCGTGACCCGCGCCATCGGCGTGATGCTCAACCGCCAGATCATCATCGACCCGCGCGTGAAGGGCACCGTCACCGTCTACAGCGAGCAGCCCGTGTCGGTGGCCGAGGCCTACCGCAACTACCTCGCCGCGCTGCGCGGCCTGGGCTTCACGGTGGTGGAGGTGGCGGGCTTTCTGAAGGTGCTGCCCGAGGCCGACGCCAAGATGCAGGCCGGCTCCGTGGCCGTGGAAACCAGCAATGTGCGCGGCGACCAGATCATCACGCAGATCTTCCGCGTGCAGCACGAGAACGCCAACAACCTCGTGGCCGTGCTGCGCCCGCTGATCAGCCCCAACAACACGATCAACGCCAACCCGGGCAACAACAGCCTCGTCATCACCGACTACGCCGACAACCTGCAGCGCATCGCCAAGATCATCGCGGCGATGGACACGCCGGGCGCGAGCGACATCGAGATCGTGCCGCTCAAGCACGCCGTGGCGGCCGACCTCGCACCGCTCGTGCAGCGCCTGGCCGATGGTGGCGTCGCCGCCGGTGCGGCCGTGCCGGGCCAGAGCACCAGCGCCGTCAACGTGCTGGTGGACCCGCGCTCCAACGGCCTCATCCTGCGCGCCAGCAACCCGGCGCGCCTGGCCGCCGTGCGCTCCATGGTCGACAAGCTCGACCAGCCCAGCGCCGACGGTGGCAACAACATCCGCGTCGTCTACCTGAAGAACGCCGATGCGACCAAGCTCGCCACCGTGCTGCGCGCTGCGTTTGGCGCGGCATCCGGCGGCAGCAGTGGCAATAACTCGTCGTCCGGGAGCAGTGGCAGCGGCCTGCTCACCGCCGGCACCAGCAGCGGCAACAACCAGTCGCTGACGGGCACGAATGCCAGTTCGGGCACCAGCGGTGGCATGAGCTCCGCGGCAGCCACCTCGCCGCTGAGCCAGTCGGCCGGTCCCTCCACCGGCGGCTTCGTGCAGGCCGACCCGTCCACCAACTCCCTGATCATCACCGCGCCGGAGCCGCTCTACCGCCAGGTGCGTGCCGTCATCGAGCAGCTCGACGCCCGCCGCGCCCAGATCTACGTCGAGTCGCTCATCGTCAAGATCGACAACACCAAGGCCGCGCAGTTCGGCGTGCAGTGGCAGAACATCTTCGGCACCAAGGGTGACAGCAACCTCACCGGCGCCGGCACCAACTTCGGCACCGGGCTGTCCAACATCATCAACGCCACGGGCGTGATCGCGGGTGGTACGTCAGGCGTGCAGTCCGCGCTGTCCAGTGGCGCCACGGCGCCCACGGGCCTGAACATTGGTTTCCTCAAGAAGTTCGGCAGCGTCTACACGCTGGGCGCCGTGGCCAACTTCTTCGAGAGCCAGAGCGGCGCCAATGTGCTGTCCACGCCCAACCTCGTGGCCCTGGACAACGAGGAAGCCCGCATCGTCATCGGCCAGAACGTGCCCTTCGTGACCGGCTCCTACGCCAGCACCTCCAACACCGGCGGCACGGTCAACCCCTTCACCACCGTCGACCGCAAGGACGTGGGCCTGACCCTCAAGGTCAAGAGCCAGATCGGCGAAGGCGGCACGGTGCGCATGGTGGTCTACCAGGAGAACTCCTCCGTCGTGCCCGGCTCCAACGGCACCACGGGCCCAACGCTGGACAAGAGCGCCATCGAGACCAGCATCGTCGTCGACGATGGCGACGTCATCGTGCTCGGCGGCCTGCTCAAGGACGAATACACCGACGGCGACGATGGCGTGCCGGGACTGTCCAAGATCCCGGTCATCGGCAACCTGTTCAGCAGCAAGAACCGCAAGCGGGTGAAGAGCAACCTGATGGTCTTCCTGCGCCCGGTGGTGCTGCGCAGCGCCGAGAGCAGCAACCAGCTCACGATGGACCGCTACGACAGCATCCGTGCCGTACAACAGGGCGCCCAGCCGCAAAAGAGCATGCTCTTGCCTGACACCGGCGCCCCCATCCTGCCCGACACGCAGACTTCCTCGCCCCGCAAACCCCTGCCGCAGCAGTAAGGCGCCGCACCTGATCATGGCCGCGATCCGCCATCCCCTGCCCTACGCCTTCGCCAAGGCCAATACCGTCCTGCTCGAAGACGACGGCAACACGCTGACGCTGTGGGCGCCGCCCGAAGTCGGCTGGGCGACGCTGTCCGAGGTGCAACGCCTGTACGCGGTGGACCGCCTGGAGTCCGAAGCCGCGACGTCGCTGGCCGAGCGCATCAACGCCGCCTATGCCGGCAGTGAAAGCAGCGCGGCGGTGGTGGTGGGCGAGGTCGAAAGTGCCGTCGACCTGTCGCGCATGATGCAGGACCTGCCCGCGGTGGAAGACCTGCTGGAGGCCGCCAACGACGCGCCCATCATCCGCATGCTCAACGCGCTGCTCACGCAGGCCGCGAAGGACGGCGCGAGCGACATCCACATCGAGCCCTACGAGCGCAGCAGCTCGGTGCGCTTCCGCGTGGACGGCACGCTGCGCGAGGTGGTGCAGCCCAACCGGGCCCTGCACGCCGCGCTGATCTCGCGCCTGAAGATCATGGCCGAGCTCGACATCGCCGAGAAGCGCCTGCCGCAGGACGGCCGCATCTCGCTGCGCATTGGCGGCCGGGCGATCGACGTGCGGGTGTCGACCCTGCCCTCGGCCCACGGCGAGCGCGCCGTGCTGCGCCTGCTGGACAAGAGCGAATCCAAGTTCACCCTCGAAGGCCTGGGCATGGACGGCAACGTGCTGTCGGCCTTCAAGCGCCTCGTGCAGCAGCCGCACGGCATCGTGCTCGTCACCGGCCCGACCGGCTCGGGCAAGACGACCTCGCTCTACGCCTCGCTGCAGACGGTCGACACGAGCACCACCAACGTGCTGACCGTGGAAGACCCCATCGAGTACGAGCTGCCCGGCATCGGCCAGACCCAGGTCAACAGCAAGATCGACCTGACGTTCGCCAAGGCCCTGCGCGCCATCCTGCGCCAGGACCCGGACGTCATCATGATCGGCGAAATCCGCGACTACGAGACCGCGCAGATCGCCATCCAGGCCTCGCTCACCGGTCACCTGGTGCTGGCCACGCTGCACACGAACGACGCGCCCAGCGCCGTCACGCGCCTGACCGACATGGGCGTTGAGCCCTTCCTGCTCAGCAGCTCGCTGCTGGGCGTGCTGGCCCAGCGCCTGGTGCGCCGCCTGTGCCCCGTGTGCAAGCGGCAGGACGACACCGGCCACTGGCACCCAGTGGGCTGCGAGGCCTGCGGGCAGACGGGTTACAAGGGCCGCACCGGTGTGTACGAGCTGATGGTGGCGGACGACGCCGTGCGCGGCCTCATCCACAACCGCGCGGCCGAAAGCGAGCTGCTCACGGCTGCGCAGGCGGCCGGCCTGCGGTCCATGCGGGAGGACGGCGACCGGCTCATCAAGGCAGGCGTCACGTCCCTCGAAGAAGTGCTCCGCGTGACCCGAGAGTAGGCTGAACCGCCGTGCCCGCCTACAAGTACGACGCCCTCACCGATGCCGGCCGCCAGACCAGCGGCCTGATCGAGGCCGACAACCCCCGCGCGGCACGCGCTGCCGTGCGGGCGCTGGGCCTGACGCCGCTGTCCATTGACACCGTGCAGCAGCACGGTGCGCAGGAAGGCAGCCGCTTCACGCGCCGGGTCTTCAACCCCACGGCCCTGGCCGTGTGGACGCGCCAGCTTGCCGGCCTCGTCGGCTCGGGCCTGCCCATCGAGCGGGCGCTGACCGCCCTGGCCGACGAGAGCGAGGACACCCGCCAGCGCGAGCTCATCAGCCAGCTCAAGGCCGAGGTGAACGCCGGCTCGGCGTTCGCGCGCGCGCTGGCCTCGGCGCCGCGCGAGTTCGACGACGTCTACCGCGGCGTCGTGGCCGCCGGCGAGCAGAGCGGGGCGCTGGGCCAGGTGCTGGAGAAGCTCGCCGACGACCTCGAAGAGCGCCAGGACCTCAAGGCCAAGGTGGTGGGCGCCATGGCCTACCCGGCCATCGTGTCGCTGATCTCGGTCTTCATCATCATCTTCCTGGTGACCTACGTCGTTCCGCAGATCGCGACCGTCTTCACCAGCTCCAAGCGCACCCTGCCCGCGCTGACCGTGGCCATGCTGGCCATCAGCGACTTCGTGCGCAGCTGGGGCTGGGCGATGCTGGCGGTGCTCGTCGCCGGCGGCGTGGGCCTGCGCTACGCGCTCAAGGCGCCGGCCTTTCGGCTG
This sequence comes from Roseateles sp., assembly GCA_016790285.1. Classification (GTDB taxonomy): domain Bacteria; phylum Pseudomonadota; class Gammaproteobacteria; order Burkholderiales; family Burkholderiaceae_C; genus Pelomonas. Next base: position 86,521 of record JAEUPJ010000030.1, read on the forward strand.
CGCTTCGATGCCGGCATCCTCAAGCTGCCCCTGATCGGGCGGCTGACCCGCGGCTACAACGCCGCGCGCTTCGCCGGCACGCTGGCCATGCTGGCCGGCGCGGGCGTGCCCATCCTGAAGGCGCTGCAGGCCGCGGCCGAGACGCTGTCCAACCGCGCCATGCAGGCCGACGCGCTGGATGCCCTCGTCATGGTGCGCGAAGGCGCGCCGCTGGGCTCGGCCCTCGCGGGCAAGAAGCGCTTCCCGGGCATCCTCGCGATGTTCGCCCGGCTGGGCGAGCAGACCGGCGAGCTGCCCGACATGCTCGGCCGCGCCGCGCGCCAGCTCGGCACCGAGGTGCAGCGCCGCTCGATGGCGGCCGCCACGCTGCTGGAGCCGCTGCTCATCGTGGCCATGGGCGCGGTGGTGCTGCTCATCGTGCTGGCGGTGCTGCTGCCGATCATTCAGCTCAACACTTGGGTGAAATAGACCACCCCCTACCGCAGCGGAGCTGCGGCCCCCTCAAGGGGGCACTCACGTGGGACCGGCGGAGCCGGATCCCCGTGAGTCGCTGGAGGGGGTGCGGCACTGCGTGCGCACCGCGATGGGTCAGGCAGTGAGGGTCCGTGTTTTGCCGGCAGTGGCCGTACTGGGCGTGAGCTGGAGCGTCGTCGCGTGGATCGGCGGGCGCTGGTGGCCGCATTGGGGGCTGGCGTTCGCGGCGGAGGATGCGCCGCTGGCGTGGTGGCAGGCCGCCTTGCTGGTGGCGAATGCGACGGCCATGGCGGCGTTGGCGACGGTGCTGGGGGCGTGCGGCGCGCGGCGGGCGGTGGTGCTGGCCTGGGCGGGTCTGGCCGTGGGCCTGGTGCTGGCGGCGCTGGACGAGCGCTTCATGGCGCACGAGGCGGTGCAGGACTGGCTGGAGTTCGACCTCGGTGTGAGCCGCACGCTGGCGCGCGGCGTCATCCTGGTCTACGCGGTCGGTGGCCTCGTGCTGCTGCATACGGTGTGGAAGCACGGCAGCGCGGCGCTGCGGCGCTGGGCGGCTGCAGCACTGCTCGCAGGCTCCGGCGCGATCGCGCTGGACCTGGCCTTCGACACGATCGCCATGCAGGTGGTCGAAGAGGGGCTGGAAGCCCTCGCCGAAACGCTGCTGCTGGCCGGCCTCTTCAGCGAACTGGGCAGCGCGGCGAGCCGGCCGCGCTGAGGGTCGGCGGCGGGTTCCAGTCCTCGTAGGGCTGGCTGATCGCCGCTTCCGTCCAGATGCGCGTGCCCCAGGCCGCGCCGCGTTTGCGCTGCGGCTGCTCGCCGTTGTTGTCGGGCTCGGCGTCGAGGTCGGCCGACACGAACTCGAACAAGGTGGCGCGCAGGCGCAGGGGCCCGAGTGCGGGTGCTGCCGGCAGGGCCAGTCGCAAGTCTCCGCGGGGCGAGGCAGCGTCACCCGGCTTGAGCGGCTGGCGCTGCACGGTCGCGCCCACCGCCCAGGCCGGGTTGGCCAGCGCCAGCACGCCCCAGACGGGCGGCTCGGCCGCACCCGGCCAGCGCAGCTCGACCCAGCTCTCGCAACTGGCCCCCAGGCCTCCCCACTGCAGACGCTGCAGGCGCGCCTCCGTCAGGCCCGTGGGGCTCACGGCCCACACCCGCGGCGCGCCGGCTGCCGTGCTGAACACGGCGCTCACCTGCACCTCCGCGAACTGCTCGGGCGGCGGCGTGTCGCGCAGGCGCATCTGCACGCCCCAGCCCAGCGCCTTGGCGGCCTGCAGCCACTGGGAGGCCTGGCCGTCGTCGATGCCCAGCCGCACTACCGTGTCGCCGCCATCGCGCCGGTATTGCGCCACGCCGTCCTTCACGGCCGGCCCGGCCACGATGAAGGCCGTCGTCACGGGTGCCGGGTTCGGGACCTCGCCGGTCGACGGCCAGCGCGCCGCCGCAGCGGACGGGGTCTTGCCAGCAGGCCAGCCCTGGCCCGCGACCCACTCGGCCAGCGGTGCCACCGCCCAGGCCGGCAGGAACACCGGCGCCGACGTCATCTCAAAGCCACCACTGCCGGCCACACGCGCCGGTGACGACTGGAACTGCGGCCACCACGTCCAGCCCGGCTGCATGTCCACCAGGCTCAGCACGGCCGCACCCGGCGGGGACGACTTGCCCCACTGCGCCAGGTCCTGCCTGAAGCCGGCCTGCGCCTGCTCCAGCGTCTGCGCCGACGCGGCCAGGTGCAGCAGCGCGCCCAGGGTTGCGATCAGCAGCCGCTTCATGTGCAGGTCACCACGTTGTAGCGCGACAGCACGCGCCACCAGCCCTGCTCGTTGGCTTCGAGCTGGTAGAGGTCGTGCGCATACCAGCCCGCGGTGCGCCGCATGCCCTCCGCCCGCCAGTCGGCGGACAACGCACGGGCCGGGTCGAGCCAGGGTGCCTGGCTGATCTCCTGGTCCTGGCTGACGACGGTGCGCAGGTCCGGCACGCCGTCGCCGTCCAGGTCGACCTCGGTCAGCACGCGGTGCGTCAACGTGCCCATGGCGCCTGGCGCCGTGACGCGGGTCTCGCGCTGGGGCAGCACGCGTGCGAGGGCCGGGTCCACCGTGGCGGTGGTTGCAACAATGGCCTGGATCTCGGCCCGCGCCGGCTGGGCCAGCACGACCTCGGCATCGCTCGACAGCTCGTCGGGCTTGCCGGTGCTGCCGCAGGCGTCGCTGCCATAAGCCGCACGGCGAAGCACGCCGGGCAGCAGGCCCTTGTCGGTCACGACCCACACCGGCAGGCGCAGGCTGAGCACGAGCTGGTCGATCTTGCCCTTGCCGTTGAGCAGCGCGCCACCGAGGTCGCCCATCTCGCTCTCGCGCCAGCTCGCTTTCACGGCCAGGCGGCGTGCCTTGGCGATCTCGTAGAGGTCCGCCAGCGCGGCGGCACTGCGCGCGTCGTAGCGAACGGCATACACCACGCCTTCCGGGTCACGCTGTCGCAGGCGGCTGACGAGCGGGCCACCGGCAAAACCGGCCACCAGCACGTCGGCCTTGAGGAAGGAGGCCGCGGGTGCCCGCCCGCCCCAGCGCCCCAGGCCCAGCGCCGTCATGCGCGCGGGGTCGAGCTTGAACTCGCGGCTGCTTCGCGCGGCGAGCTGCACGTTGATGCCCGTGCTCGGCGGCTGCATCAGCACCTCGGCCGGCGCCTGGGCAAAGTCGCGGCTCAGCGCCGCGCGCATCTTGCGGGACTCGGCGAACTCCGCGTCCAGCAGCTTGCGCCAGGCGGGCGCAGCCGGGCTGCCCTCCTCGCTGCCCTGGTGCCGGAGCTGGTGCAGCAGCCCGGCATGGTCGCCCCAGGCGTGCAGGGACGGCGTCAAGGCGAAATGCCGGCGCAGTGCCGCGAACTGCGCCGTGGCCGTGGCCACCGTGGGCGTGGCCACGAGCGTGGCGCGAGCGAGATCGGCTTCGGCCTGGGCCAGCGCAGCCGACGGTGCCGCCGCGGCCGGGCCCGCCACCGCCAGCAGCAGCGGCAGCGCGATGCGCCATGGTGTGAACGTCATGGTCCTTCCCTGTTGGTCGGGCGGATTGTGAAGCCACCCGGGCACGCGGCAGCCCGGGCCGATGTGACCGATTGCCAGGGGATTCGGTGATTCCTCTAGGTCCACGCAGGGCCTGCTTTTTGCTTGAATCGGTACACAGAAGGAGCCTCGGCATGAGCAGTAACGCCCTCACCTGTGTCACCCCGCGCATCCCGGTGGCGCGCATGCGCAGCATCTACCGGCTGGAAGACGTCTCCCGGCGGCTGGACAAGCTGCCGCCCAAGGAGCACGAGTCCTTGCGGGCCACCTACGAGCGCATGCTCGAGAAGGGCGAGCACCGCTTCCAGGTGAAGCCCTCGGGGCTGCCGGTCATGGACGCGCTCTACGACGAGCTGCCCAACTTCCACGAGGTGCTGGACGACGTGCGCCGCCAGATCGCCCTGTGCAACGACAGCAGCGACGCGCTGGAGATCACGCCGCTGCTGCTGCTCGGCCCGCCGGGCGTGGGCAAGACGCACTTCGCCCGCCAGCTCGCCGAGCTGCTCGGCACCGGCATGGGCTTCGTCTCCATGAGCTCGCTGACCGCCGGCTGGGTGCTGTCCGGCGCCTCCAGCCAGTGGAAGGGCGCGCGCGCCGGCAAGGTGTTCGAGGCCCTGGTGGAGGGCGAGTACGCCAACCCGGTGATGGTGGTGGACGAGATCGACAAGGCCGGCGGCGAGGCTGCCTACGACCCGCTCGGCTCGCTCTACAGCCTGCTGGAGCACGACACAGCCTGCAGCTTCATCGACGAGTTCGCGGAGGTGGCCGTGGACGCGAGCCAGGTCATCTGGGTGGCCACGGCCAACGATGCCCGGGCCATCCCCGACCCCATCCTCAACCGCGTCAACGTCTTCGAGGTGCAGGCGCCCGATTTCGCCGCGGCGCGCGCCATCGCCCTGCGCCTGTACCAGAAACTGCGCGGCGGCCACGACTGGGGCCGGCGCTTTGACGATCAGCCTAGCGACGCCGTGCTCGACCGCATGGCCGAGCTGGCCCCGCGCGAGATGCGCCGCGCCTGGATGACCGCCTTCGGCAACGCCCGCCTGGCGCAGCGCGCCACCGTGCTCTGCGAGGACCTGCCGTCGGGCAACCAGAAGAAGGGCCGCATGGGGTTCATGCAGTAGCCCGGCAGGCCCGGGCCTGACAATGCCGGCATGCCAGCCACGCTGAACGGTCAACTCGTCGTCGCGATTTCCTCGCGCGCCCTCTTCGACTTCGAGGCCGAGAACGAGGTCTTCGAGGCCGGTGACGACCACGCCTACATGGCCCTGCAGCAGCAGCGGCTGGACGAACCCGCCCCGCCGGGCGTGGCCTTCTCCCTGGTGGAGAAACTGCTCGCCTTCAACATGCCGGGGGCATCGCAGGTGGAGGTCGTCGTGCTCTCACGCAACGACCCGATCTCCGGCATGCGCGTGTTCCGCTCGGCGCGGCACTATGGCCTGCCCATCGAGCGCGGCGTGTTCACGCGCGGCGCGTCGCCCTGGCGTTATCTCAAGCCGCTGTCGGCGCAGCTCTTCCTGTCCACCAACGAGGCCGACGTGCGCCAGGCGCTGCTGGCCGGCGTGGCCGCCGCCCGCGTCATGCCGCAGGCCGCGCGAGCCTCCGCGGCCCACCCGGGCGAGCTGCGCATCGCCTTCGACGGCGACGCCGTGCTGTTCTCGGACGAGGCCGAGCAGGTGTTCCAGCGCGACGGCCTGGCCGCCTTCCGCGACCACGAGACCTCGCGCGCGCACCTGCCCCTGCCGGCGGGGCCCTTCAAGCCGGTGCTGGAGGCGCTGCACCGGCTGCAACAGTCACCCGGCGGCGGCATGCGCGTGCGCACGGCACTCGTCACCGCCCGCAGCGCGCCGGCCCACGAGCGCGCCATCCGCACGCTGATGGACTGGCAGATCGAGGTCGACGAGGCCATGTTCCTCGGCGGCCTGGCCAAGGGCGAGTTCCTGCGCGAGTTCGAACCGGACTTCTTCTTCGACGACCAGGCCGGCCACATCGCCAGCGCCGCGGTGCACGTGCCCGCGGGGCATGTGGCCATGGGCATCGCGGCCGGCTGAAAAGAAAAACGGCCCGCGAGGGGCCGTTTCATCGTGCGCCGTCAGTCGGTCAGGCGCGACGGCGGCGGGCCAGGAAGCCCACGGCGCCCAGGCCAGCCAGCAGCATGGCGTAGGTGCTGGGTTCCGGCACGGCGGCGGCGGTGAAGCTCATGCTGACGTTGTCGATCGCCAGGCCATGGTCACCGCCGGTGTTGTCGATGTCAGTCCAGCGCACCCACAGGGTGTCACCGGCCGCCCAGTTCGTCGCGACGGTGCCACCCAGACCTGCCACCTTGCCCGCGGCGTTGCCGTCCACCAACCCGGCCGTCGTGCTGTTCATGACCGAAGCGAAGTCGAAGCCAGCGCCGGCCGTCGTCCAGGCGACCCCGGCATAGCTCGCGCCGAAACCGTACTGCAGGGTCAGCGAGTGCGTGGCGGTCACGCCGCCGTTGCGCCACTGCTCGCCGTCATAGGACAGCGTGAAGCTGGTCAATGCCGCGCCCGTGTTGTTGGTCAGCGCCAGGGCGTAGTTGATGGTGCCCGTGGAACCACTGGCGACGGAGCCCAGCGCGCGCTCAGCAGAGCCGGCGCTGCCGAAACTGTAGAAGCCGCCACTGTTGGAGCTGCCGGTGCCGGCCGTCACGGCCATGGACGTGCCCGCTGCGCGGAACAGGCTCCAACCGGTCAGCGTCGAGTCGTTGACGAAGGCGGTGCTGCCCGTGGAGGCCAGGCTGTCAAAGCTCTGGCTGTAGTTGAAAGCCACGCTGGACACCGACACGGTGGCCTGGGCGGACGCGGCGGCCACGAGGGCGGCGGCGGCGACGAGAAGCTTGGAAGACATGCGCGATTGCTCCGGCAGAAGACGAGAGGAAGAGACCGGGCCGACTTTCACTAACCCGTCAAACTTGGTCAACGCCGGGAACCCGCGAACCCCCGCAGATGCAGGGGGCGTCCGGGAACCTTCTGTGGCCTCAGGGCAGCAGCTGCACCGCCATGCTGCGCTCCACGCACCACAGCAGCGCAAGCACCGCAATGGCGCCTGAGCCGCCGGGCACGATCCAGCGCCGATAGATGCCTGCCGAGCGCAGCCACAGTGCCAGTGGCAGCAGCAGCGCCACCACCGCGAGCTGCCCCAGCTCCACGCCGATGTTGAAGCCCAGCAGCGGCAGCACCAGCTCGCTGCCGCGCAGCCCGAGGTCCTTCAGCGGCCCGGCGAAGCCGATGCCGTGCACCAGCCCGAACAGGCCGACCATCAGCCAGCGCGGCCCGGGGATGAAGGGCCGCAGGTTGTCCAGCGCAGCGAGCAGCACGGTCAGGGCGATGAGCGACTCGACCGCCGCCGCGGGCGGGTCGATGAGGCCGCTGGCGGCGAGGCCGAGCGTCACGGAATGCGCCAGCGTGAAGGCGGTGACGAGCTTGAGCGTCTCGGCGAACGCGCTGCGCGCGCTGTCACGCGGCACCCAGCCCGGCCCGGCGCGCCGCCACACCGCCACCAGCAGCAGCGTGACGAGGAACAGCACGTGATCGAACCCGCTGGCGATGTGGGCCATGCCCTCGGCCACGAAGCCGACCACCCCGCGGCTCTCGGCGTGCAGGCGCTGCACCCCAGCCCCCGGCACCAGCACCAGCGGCTGGCCCGCGGCACCGGCCAGGCGCGCCAGGCCCCGGTGGGCCGCGTCGGTGTGGGCAAAGAGCCGGTAGTCGATGGCCAGTTCACCCACGTCGCCTGGGCAGCGCCAGTGGCTCACGAGCACGGCGTAGGTGCCATCGCTGTGCTCGTCCAGCTGGGGCGCGGGCCGGTCCAGCGCGTCGCAGCGCTGGCCATCGGCCGTGAACTGCAGGCCCACGGCAGCCAGGGCCTCGATGTCGGGCCAGCGCTGGCGCACTTCGCCCCAGCTCAAGGCCCCGTCGCCGTCGGCGTCCAGGGCGAGGTCACGATCCAGGTCGCGCAGTGCGATGTCCAGGCGCTGCTCCACGACCGCGCCGTCCACGCGGAAGTTCAGGTAGGCCTCGCTGGCCTGGTGGGCATGCGCAGCGCCGCTGAGCAGCAGCGCCAGCGCCAGCAAGCAACGGATCACGGCGCAAAGCTCCGGTCGAGGGCGGCAAGGCGAGCATCCTGCCAGCCTTTGCCGCGCAGCTCGCGTGCGAGCGCCTGCCGCGCAGGTTCCCCCTCGCGCCCGGCGGCCAGGGCCGCACGCAGCAGCAGCACGGCGTCGGCCGGTTCGCGCTGCAGCGCCCAGTTGGCCTGCGCCAGGCGCAGGGCCTCACCCGGCCGGGCCTGCACATCCAGCGCGAAGCGCGCCTGCTCGCGCGCGTGTCGCCCGGGCTCGCGGCGGTCCGCCGCTGCCAGGCGCTCCTGCAAGCGGGCCGTCAGCGCCGCATCCTCGCGACCGAGCTGGCGCAGCGCGATCGCCTGGCGCAGCAGCAGCGCGTCGGCCTCGGCATCGGGGCTGCGCGCCACCAGCGCGAGGGCGTCGGCGGCCCGGCCGCGGGTGAGCAGCCAGTCGGCCAGCGCGGCACGCGTGTAGACCTCGTCCTCGCCGGCCAGCGCCATGCGGTACAGCGCCGGGGCGCCGGCCTCGTCGCCCAGGCGTTCGGCCAGCTCCGCCCGCATCAGGGCCAGCCACGGCGGCACGACGCGGCCGGGGCTCAGCTGCGCCAGCTCGCGCGCTGCCGCCGCGCCTGCGCCGCCCAGGCTGGCCAATTCCGCCAGGCAGGCGGCGGCCGGCAGCGCCGCGAGCGGCTGCAGTTGCTCGCACAGCGCCCGCGCCTGCGGCAGCTCGGCGCGCAGCTGGTGCAGCGCCGCGGCGTCCAGCAAGGCCTGGGCGCGGTGCTCGGGCGCCAGCGCGGGCCGGGCGAGCAGGCCGCGCAGGTCCGCCAGAGCCGCCTCGAAATCGTGCTGCGCCTGCCGCACGCGGGCCCGCAGCAGCACCGCCTCCGCTGGCGCGTCCGCCTGGCCCCACCAGGGCGCGAGCGCTGCCTGCGCAGCGCCCAGCTCCCGGGGGTCGCCATGCACGCGGGCACGCTGCAGCGCGGCCCGGGCCGCCGCCGCCGCGAGCGGCAGCTGCGCCGGGTCACGCGCCAGCGCCGCGCGGCGCGCCCGCTCGGCCGCGTCGACCCGGTAGGGCAGGCGCTGCACGATCTCGGCGTCGCCCCGCGGCACGAAGGGCGCCGCCAGGAGCGCCGTCGGCAGCGCCAGCACGAGCGCGGCGAGCGGCCTCACAGGCTTCGTGGCTCTTCGGTCTCGCTGGTGGCCACGTCCACGGACGGCAGCGTCAGCGCTTCAGCGGTCTCGTCGTCGCTCTTTTGCGCCTGCAGGTAGCCGACGAGGGCGGTCGATGACGCCACGGCGCTGTCCGGCACCGCCGTCGCCATGGGGGGCGGCGGCGGGGGTGGGGTCACGACGTCGGCGTCGTCACTGCCGCCGCAGGCCGCCAGCACGGCGGCAGCGGACAGGGCCAGGACGGTGGTCTTGGAGGTGCGGGTGGTCAGCATGGCCGCCTCGCTCACTTGGTGCCCGGGATGGGCGTGTTGAGGTAGGGGAAGGCCGGCAGCAGCGGCACCACGGCCTGGTCCACCGCGTCGTGCAGCTTGAAGGCGGTGGCACCCAGCGGCACGGCCGAGGGCTTGCACGCAGCGCCGAAGCCGAGCTTGTCGGTGTCGCCGTTGGCCACGCACAGGCCACCCATCACCGCCACGAGCGAGATGTCCACCACGTCGTCCTTGGGCCGGCGGCCATTCGGGTAGCCGGCGTTGTCGGTGCCGCCCGCGAGGATGTTGCCGACGATGCCCAGCCGGTTCTGCTGCGCGAACGGCACGGGGTTGATGGCGGTGTTCAGCCGCAGCATCTCCGAGGCCGTCACCGCAGCGGGCTGGTTCACGCCCTTGATGCCGGTGAGGAAGGTCGTCACGAGGTCGTTGCGCGGGAAGTTGGTGGGCGCGGTGTTGGGCAGCGCCAGCGCGATCTCCAGCAGGGCAGGCAGCGTCGGGTTGGTGACGTAGTCGGCGAACTGCGCGTCGTCACGCGGCTTCGCGGCATTGAACTTGTCCTTGTCCTTCAGGCCGATGACGACCTCGTTGACCAGGGGCATGCCCAGGCGCGAGACCTGCACCCACGCGCCGCCGGCCTTCTCGCTCGTCTGGTGGCCGCTGGCGGGCTTGGGGTCGAGCAGGCGGCCCTGGCGCAGGCTGGCCGTCGTCCAGCCGCCGATGACGTCGTCGCCGGCGGACTTCAGGCAGTCCTTGTGCACTTCCAGCGCCAGCGTGGTGACGTTCTTGTCGCCGATGGTGTTGGGCGCGGCATTGATCAAAGCCGGGTCGGTGATGACGGAGACGGGCGCGTTGACCAGGTCGAAGATGGTGCCGAGGTTGACGGCAAACGGGTCCTGCCGCTGGCCGACGAACACGCGGCCCTGGGTGGCACAGCCCGGGATCGTGACCGGGTAGACGTGCTTGGCGGCGTAGCCGGCGTAGTCGGCGATCGTCTTCTTGCCGATGTTGTCCACGGGCTTGTCGAAGCTCGTCGCGCCGCTGGTGGCATGCGTGACCGCCTGGGCCGTGCCGCCGCGGCGGTCGCCGCGCACGACGGTGACGCTGTAGCTCTCGTTGACCTGCAGGTTGGCGTCCTTCACGTTGGACACGGCGCCCGCCTGGATCAGCGGGATGTTGACCGACTTGCCACCGACGGTCAGGGCCACGCCCTTGCCGTCGCCCGCGAGCTTGTTCTTGAAGCGGAACTGGAAGGTCAGGTCTTCCTTGGCGTCGCCGTTGTTGTCGATGTGGATCTCGTACAGCGCGTTGGGGTCCATCGCGAAGTAGTTCGGGCCGCCGTAACCGTCCTGCAGCGGCAGGTAGTTGGCGATCAACGTGACCATGCCGTCGCGGCCGGTCTCGTAGCTGCGGAACATGTAGAAGTCGGTCGCATCCACCTTGGGCACGGTGGTGATGAAGGGCGCTTCGCGGTGGCTGGAGGCCTGGGCGCCGCAGGCCAGCGCCAGCAGGGCTGCGCCGAGGGCGCAGCGGGTGAGTCGAGCGTTCATGGGGGCATCCTGTGGGGCGATGCCGGCTTGGCATCTGGGCTTGGTTACGGCGCAGGCCCGCCCCCGGATTCACCCGATGTGACGAATCACCCCTCACCCCCCTAGCACCACAATGCCGGCTCCTTCAGGAGTCATCCCATGTCCCGTTTCCCCCTGGCCGCGTTCGTTGCGGCCCTGGCCCTGTCCGGTGTCACGAGCGCCGCAGCCGCCACCCCAGGCTTCTACCGCCAGCCCGCGATCCAGGGCGAGCAGGTCTTCCTCGTCGCCGAGGGCGACCTGTGGCGGGTCGGCATGCAGGGCGGCGAGGCCCAGCGCCTGACCACGCACAGCGGCCAGGAAACCCAGCCCGCCGTGTCGCCCGACGGCCAGTGGCTCGCCTTCACCGGCCAGTACGACGGCGGCACCGAGATCTACGTGATGCCGGTGGCCGGCGGCGTGCCGCGGCGGCTCACCTGGGAAGGCGGCGGCATGCGCGTGTGGGGCATCACCGCCGCCGGCGAAGTGCTCTACACCGGGCTGGACGCCCGCCCCGGCAGCCAGCTCTTTGCAGTGGACATGAAGACCGGCCAGCGCCGCCAGCTGCCCGTGGGCCAGGCCAGCGACGCCGCCCTGAGCGCCGACGGCCGCACGCTGTACTTCACGCGCAGCGGCCTGCGCGGCGACAACGCCCGTCAGTACCGGGGCGGTGCCATCGCGCGGCTGTGGGTCATGGACCTGGCCGGCAAGGCCGAGGCGCGCCCGCTCGTGCCCGAGGGCAGCAACGACCGCCGCCCCCTGCCCTACAGCAGCGGCGGCCAGGCGCGCATCGCGTTTCTGTCCGACCGCGACGGCACGGTCAACCTGTGGTCGGCCAACGCGCAGGGCGGTGACCTGCGCCAGCACACCACGCACAAGGGCTGGGACATCCGGCACGCATCCATCGACGGCAGCCGCGTCGTCTACGCGCTGGGTGCCGACCTCTACCTCGTCGACCTGGCGCAAGCGGCCGAGCCCCGCAAGCTCGACATCCGCCTGGGCGGCGACTTCGACCAGCAGCGCGAGCGCTGGGTCAAGAAGCCGCAGGACTTCCTCACCGACACGGCCTTCGCGCCCAACGGCGAGCGCGTGCTGCTGGCGGCGCGGGGTCATCTCGCGACGCAGGGCGTGCAGCAGCTGCGCCGCGCCGAGCTGCCGCAGCCGGCAGACGGCCGCTGCCGCCGGGGCGAGTTCAGCAGCGACAGCAAGAGCGTGTTCGCCGTGTGCGACTTCAGCGGTGAGACCGAAATCTGGCGCTTTGCCGCCAACGGCACGGGCCAGCCCGAGCGCATCACGTCCGGCGCCACGACGTTGCGCCTGGCGCTGCTGCCCTCGCCGGACGGCCGCTGGCTCGCCCACACCGACAAGGAGCACCGCGTCTGGCTGACCGACCTGAAGGCCCGCACGACGCGCCAGATCGCCCAGGGCGAGCGCGGCGAAGCCCCGCAGCTGCTCGCCTGGAGCCCCGATGCCCAGGCGCTGGCCTGGACACGCTCGGTGCGCCACCCGGACCGCGCGCAGCTGCAGCTCTACAGCACCGCCGACGGCCGCATCCACACGCTCACCAGCGACCGCTACGACACCACCGGCGCCGCGTTCAGCCCCGACGGCCAGTGGCTCTACCTCGCCTCCAACCGCAACTTCGTGGCCACCGCCGGCGGCAGCCCCTGGGGCGACCGCAACACCGGCACCTTCTTCGGCGCGCGCAGCAAGCTGTATGCGCTGGCGCTGCAGCCGGGCCTGCGCTCGCCCTTCGCACCGAAGGACGAACTCGAATCCCCGGCCGACAAGAAGGCCGACGAGCAGCGCGCCGAGGACAAGAAGGCCACCGACAAGAACCCGACCGAGCGCAAGCCCGACGGCAAGGACGCCAAGGACGCCAAACCCGACCCGAAGGCCAAACCCACCATCCAGTTCGAAGGCCTGGCCTCGCGGTTGTACGAACTGCCCACGCCGCCGGGCAACTACCGCTCGCTCGGCGCTGACGGCAAGCGGCTGTGGTTCCTGGACCAGGACCTGGACCGCAAGGCCCACCTCAAGTCCATCGCCGTGGACAACCAGGGTGGCCCCGCCGAGACGCTGGCCACCGACGTGCGGGGCTACGAGCTCAGTGCCGACGGCAAGAAGCTGATGCTGGTGCGCAACCAGCCGGGCGGCGCCGCCCCCGAGGTGCTGATCGTGGAAGCCGCGCCGAAACTGCCGGCCGACCTGGCCAAGCAGCAGGTGCGCTGGAGCGACTGGCAGATCGCCACGCAGCCGCGCGCCGAGTGGCAGCAGATGTTCGCCGATGCTTGGCGCATGCACCGCGACTTCTTCTACGACGCCGCCATGCACGGCGTCGACTGGACGGCGGTGCGGGCCAAGTACGAGCCGCTGGTGAGCCGCGTGACCGACCGCTTCGAGCTGGCCGAGCTGATGGCGCAGATGGTGGGCGAGGTCAGCGCCCTGCACAGCCAGGTCGGCCCCGGCGACACCCGCGCGGCGCCGGACGAGCCGGGCCTGGCGGGCCTGGGTGGGCGTTTCTCCCGCACGCCCGAGGGCTGGCGCATCGAGGCCATCTACGCCCACGAAACCGAGCTGCCCTCGGAGGCGCCGCCGCTGGCCGCACCCGGTGTGGGGCTGAAGGTGGGTGACGTCATCACCGCCGTGAACGGGCGCGCCACCGCTGCGGCGCCGCACCTGCTGGACCTGCTGCGCGGCCAGGCCGGGCGCCAGGTGCTGATCGAGGTGAAGCAGGGCGAGCGCACGGTGCAGCGCATCGTCACGCCGGTGGCCCAGATGCGCGAGAACCAGCTGCGCCTGAACGACTGGCGCGTCAGCCGCGCGCGGGCCGTGGAGCAGGCGAGCCAGGGCCGCATCGGCTACGTGCACCTGCGGGCCATGGGGCCGGCCGACATCGCCGACTTCGTGCGCGAGTTCTACGCCGCGAACGACCGCGAGGGGCTCATCATCGACGTGCGCTACAACAACGGCGGCAACATCGACAGCCTCATCCTGGAGAAGCTGCTGCGCCGCGCCTGGGCGTTCTGGCAGACGCGCTCGCCCGCGGGCTCGGCCACCTACGCCAACATGCAGAACGTCTACCGCGGCCACACCGTGGTGCTGATGAACGAGGACACCTACTCCGACGGCGAGACGTTTGCCGAAGGCTTCAAGCGCCTGAAGCTGGGCCCCGTGATCGGCAAGCGCAGCTCGGGCGCCGGCGTGTGGCTGTCCGACCAGAACCGGCTGCTGGACAACGGCATCATGCGTGCGGCCGAGAGCGGGCAGATCGACGCCGAGGGGCGCTTCCTCATCGAAGGCATCGGCGTGACGCCGGATATCGAGGTCGACAACCTGCCACGCGCGACCGCCATGGGGCAGGACGCGCAGCTGGACGCAGCCATCGCCGAGCTCCAGCGCCGCATGGCCGAGCAGCCGGTGAAGGTCGTCAAGCCCGGCAGCTACCCGCGGCCCGTGCGGCCCTGAGCGAGCGGCGCGGCACGGCGCCTGGCCGTGCCGCGAACAGGCAACGCCATGTCACGGGCGTGCACAAATCGGCACTTGCGCCGCCCGCCGTGCATCGGCCTGCGCGGGGCGCGGCCAACTGCGGCCACCATCGCGGGCAAAGCAATCACGAGTCGGTGGGGCGCAAGTGACCGAGGAAGACGAGGTCGCACTCCAGCGCGCGCAGCAGGCGCTGGAAGTCGGCGACGTGGAACAGGCGATCTATCTCGCGCGGCAGGTGCTCAAGAGCGCCCAGGGCAGCCGCAACCTGCTGCATGAAGGCCGGGCGCTGGCCTGCCTGGCGGACTGCGACCGGCAGCTGTCACGGCTGCGGCGGGCCTTTGGCAACAGCCAGTCGGCCGTGCACCTGCTGCGCATGGCCCAGGACCTGGCCGGCGAGGTGATGGCACTGACGACGCTCGCGCACACCGCCGCGAGCCTCGGTCGCTCGGACGAAGCCGTGGAGAGCGCGCTGCTGGCCGTCTCGCTGTCGGAGGCCATGCCCGTGTCGCACCTGCAGCCGCTGGCGCACAACTACCTCGGCACCGCCTTCCTGTGGTGCCAGGACTTCGTCCGCGCCGAGGCGGCGTTCGAGCGCTCGGCGGATTTGGTGCAGGCCGACGAGCCCGGAGCGAGCCCCCTGCAGCCGCTGATCAACCTGGCCTTCCTGGAGGCCTGCCGCTTTGCCGTGCTGCGCTTCGAGGACGGCGCCGCGCCGCCCGTGGACAAGCTCCAGGCCCGGCTGGCCGACTGCGCCGAAATCGTCGACCGCCTCGGCGACGAAGGCCTGCTGCCGGGCATGACGGTCACCACGCGCGCCCTGGGGCACGTGTTCAACGGCATGGCTGCAGCCTGGGCGGGCGACCTGGAGCGCGCGTCGGCGGAGCTGCTGTGGTGCGACGCCTGGGAGACGCGCCATGGCCGCATCAGCTGGCTGACCGCCCTGCGCCGCTGGCTGGAGAGCGAAGCCGCAGCCGCCTGCGGCGACACGGCGCTGGCCATCGAGCTCGGCCGCGAGATGATCACCGCCGCCGCGCAGGCGGAGCACGAGCAGCTGGCATGCCTCGGGCACCTGGTGGTGGCGACGCTGGAGCGCTTGCGCGGGGGCGCCCAGGCGGAGGCCGACGAGCTGCGCCGCCTGCGCCAGCGCGAGCAGGCACTGCGGCTGGAGGCGCTGGACAGCCGCGACCGCGCCGCGGCCTGGCAGCTGCAGGCTCGCGCGTCGGCCGACCAGATCCAGAGGCTCGAGTCGCGCTCGCGCATGCTCGAGCAGATGTCGCTGGAGGACAGCCTCACGCGGCTGCCGAACCGCCGCGCGCTGGAGCGCCGGCTGCACGCGCGCCTGGCGCCCGGGGCGGGCGGTGCGCGCGCCACCTGCGTGGCGCTGATCGACGTCGACCGCTTCAAGCACATCAACGACAACTTCTCCCATCAGGTGGGCGACGAGGTGCTCAAGGTGGTGGCCGCCGTGCTGGCGGGCGCCGTTCGCAGCGGCGACTTCGTGGCGCGGCTGGCGGGCGACGAGTTCGTCGTGCTGTTCGGCGATGCGCAGCTGGCCGATGCGCAACTGATCTGCGCCCGCATGAAGAGCGCCGTCCGAACGCATGACTGGCAGGCCATTGCCGCGGGCCTGCAGGTGAGCATCAGCGTGGGGCTGGAGCAGGCGCGCGCGGGCGAGTCGATGCAGGCGCTGTTGCAGCGCAGTGACGGCCAGATGTACGCGGACAAGCGGCGCTCGCGCGCCTGAGCGCCGGCTGCCGCGTCACCAGCGCCGCGCAGCGCGGGGCGGACGCGACCGTGCAGCAGCCTCATGGGCGAGCCTGCCTGCGCGAAGGGCGACGCCAGCCACGGCTCCCACGCGAGCCCGGCGGTGTCTCTCAGGACTTGCCGGCGGGGGCTGCGCCCTTGCGCGCCAGCTCGACGAAGGCCTTCAGGTAGTCGATGTGCAATTCGCTTTCCCGGGCGCCGAGGTGGATCTGCTTGGCGACACCCTTTCTGCCCAGCCGCACCGGCACCACGTCCATTCGTTGCGCGTACTCCTCGACCAGCCAGCGCGGCAGAGCTGCCACACCGCGACCGCTGGCGACCATCTGCACCATGATGTCGGTGGTCTCGATGACCTTGTGGCGGCGCGGCGAGATGCCGGCCGGCATCAGGAACTGGGTGTAGACGTCGAGCCGCTCGATGTCCACTGGGTAGGTGATCAGCGTCGCATCGGTCAGATGCTCGGGCTTGGCATAGGGCGCGCCAGCGAGGGCGTGGCGGCTGTTCACCACCAGCACCTGCTCGTAGTCGAACACAGGCTCGAAGTGCAGGCCCGGCTTGTGCAGCGGGTCGGGCGTGACCAGCAGGTCGATCTCGTAGCCGAACAACGCGCCGATGCCCCCAAACTGGAACTTCTGCTTCACATCCACATCCACGTCGGGCCATGCTGTGAGGTAGGGAGAGACGACTTTCAGCAGCCATTGGTAGCAGGGATGGCACTCCATGCCGATGCGCAAGGTGCCGCGCTCTCCCGCGGCGAACTGCCGTACGCGCTGCTCTGCGAGCTCCAGCTGCGGAAGCATCCGGTTGGCCACCGCCAGCAGGTACTCACCCGCCTGGGTGAGCCGCATCGACCGACCCTCCCGGAGCCAGATCGGCGTGCCAAGCCCGTCCTCCAGCTTCTTCATGGCGTGGCTGAGCGCCGACTGGGTCACGCAAAGCACATCGGCCGCGGCGGTCAGCGAGCCTTGGCGCGCCACCTCCCGGATCACCGTGAGGTGCGAACGCTCAATCATGAGTGAAATTGATTGATTGGTGAGAAAAGACCATTTTACGTCATGCATCCGCATCCATACGATGCCGCCATCGGCTCATCCCTGATGGCGCCACCAGGCCCATGACCCCATGAACCCACCGTTTGAATTCGCGCTCAAGCGCATCCGTTTCGATGAGCACTACCGCCCTTCGGACACCACGCGCCTCACCACCAACTTCGCCAACCTGGCCCGGGGTCCCGAGCGTCAGGACAACCTGCGTCGGGCCCTGCTGATGATCGACAAGCGCTTCAATGCCTTGGCGCACTGGGACAACCCGCAAGCCGACCGTTACCGGGTTGAACTGGAGATCATCTCCGTTGAATTGACCGTCGGCAGCCGTGCCACGAACGAGTCGTTCCCGGCCATCGAGATCCTCAAGACGCAGATCGCGGACACCCACACGGGCAAGTCCATCGACGGCATCGCCGGCAACAATTTCTCGTCCTATGTGCGGGACTACGACTTCAGCGTCTTGCTGCTGCGGCACAACCAGCACCAGCCGGCATTCAGCGTCCCGGACCAATTCGGCGACCTGCACGGCAAGATGTTCCAGCACTTCGTCCACTCCGAGGCCTACCGGCAGCACTTTGCCAAGCCGCCGGTCATCTGCCTGAGCGTGTCGGACAACAAGACCTACCACCGCACGGAAACGCTGCATCCGGTGCTGGGTTCGGAATACGTGTCCAACGAGTGCTCCTTGACCGACCGCTACTTCCAGAAGATGGGCATGCGCGTGCGCTTCTTCATGCCGCCCCACAGCGTGGCGCCCCTGGCGTTCTTCTTCTTCGGCGATCTGCTCAACGACTACACCAACCTCGAGCTGATCAGCACCATCAGCACGATGGAGACGTTTCAGAAGATCTACCGCCCCGAGATCTACAACGCCAATGCCGTCGCTGGCGCCTGCTTCCGGCCCAGCCTGAAGAACCCGGACCACTCGGTCACCCACGTCGTCTACGACCGGGAGGAGCGGGGCCGCCTGGCGGTCGAGCAGGGTCGGTTCGCCGAGGAACACTTCATCAAGCCCCACCGCGCCCTGCTCGAGCAGTGGGCGGCCCGCAGCGCTCATTGAGGCCGCACGCCCACTTTCATGCATGGACAGAAGATGAAACCACTCTTGCCCACCTCGACCGCCGGCAGCTTGCCCAAGCCCTCGTGGATCGCCGAACCCGAGAAGCTCTGGTCACCCTGGAAGCTGCAGGGCGATGAACTTGCAGACGCCAAACGCGATGCGCTGAGCTTGTCGCTGCACGAACAACAGCAGGCCGGCATCGACATCGTGAGCGACGGCGAACAGTCCCGCCAGCACTTCGTCACAACGTTCATCGAACACCTGGGGGGCGTCGATTTCGAGAAGCGCGAGACCGTCCGCATCCGTGATCGCTATGACGCGAGCGTCCCGACCGTCGTGGGCCCGGTGTCCCGCCGCCAGGGTGTGTTTGTCGATGACGCCCGGTTCCTGCGTCAGCAGACCCGGCAGCCCATCAAATGGGCCCTGCCGGGCCCCATGACGATGATCGACACACTCTACGACGGCCACTACCGGAGCCGGGAAAAGCTCGCCTGGGAGTTCGCCAAGATCCTCAATCAGGAGGCCAGGGAACTCGAAGCAGCCGGCGTCGACATCATCCAGTTCGACGAGCCCGCCTTCAACGTGTTCTTCGATGAGGTCAACGACTGGGGCATCGCGACGCTGGAGAGGGCCATCGAGGGGCTCCAGTGCGAGACCGCCGTGCACATCTGCTATGGCTACGGCATCCCGGCCAACACCGAATGGAAGAAGACACTGGGGTCGGCGTGGCGGCAATACGAGCGTGTCTTCCCGAAGCTGCAGGCCTCCAGCATCGGCATGGTTTCGCTGGAATGCCACAACTCGCGCGTGCCGATGGCATTGATCGAACTGCTTCGCGGCAAGAAGATCATGGTCGGCGCCATCGACGTAGCCAGCAACGCGGTCGAGACCCCCGAGGACGTCGCCGACACGCTGCGCCGGGCCCTCCAGTTCGTCGATGCCGACAAGCTGTGCGCCTGCACGAACTGCGGCATGGCTCCGCTGCCTCGCACCATCGCCCGAGCCAAGCTGGAAGCCTTGAGCGCAGGGGCGGCCATCGTCCGGCGGGAACTCTCGAGCTGAAGGCCTCAGCGCGCCCCCACGGAACGCCCCACCTCGCTTGCCCCTCAGCTCAGGGTCACCCGCGCGAACTTGCGCTTGCCCACCTGCAGCACATGCTCGCCGGCGTCGAGCTTCAGACCCTTGTCCGACAGCACCTCGCCCGCGCGGCGCACGCCGCCCTGCTCGACCATGCGCAGGCCTTCGCTGGTGGACGACACCAGGCCGGCGGCCTTGAGCACCTGGGCAATGCCCAGGGGCGCACCGCTGAGCTGCACCTCGGGGATGTCGTCGGGGATGCCGCCCTTGGCGCGGTTGTTGAAGTCCTGCTCGGCCGCGTCGGCCGCAGCGAGGCTGTGAAAGCGCGCAGTGATCTCCTTGGCGAGCATCACCTTGGC
This sequence comes from Roseateles sp., assembly GCA_016790285.1. GTDB lineage: Bacteria > Pseudomonadota > Gammaproteobacteria > Burkholderiales > Burkholderiaceae_C > Pelomonas. The sequence goes on from JAEUPJ010000030.1 coordinate 105,920, forward strand.
GTCCTTCGGGTTGCGGCCCGCGGCCACCTCGGCCTTGAGCGCGGCAATCTCGGCCAGCGACTTGAACGACAGCAGCTCGTACCACTTCCACATCTGCACGTCGCTGATGGACAGGACCTTGGCGAACATGGTGTTGGCCGGCTCGGTGATGCCGATGTAGTTGTTCTTGGACTTGGACATCTTCTCGACGCCGTCCAGGCCTTCGAGCAGCGGCATGGTCAGGATGCACTGCGGCTCCTGGCCGTACTCCTGCTGCAGGTGGCGGCCCATGAGCAGGTTGAACTTCTGGTCGGTGCCGCCGAGCTCCAGGTCGCTCTTGAGCGCCACCGAGTCGTAGCCCTGCATCAGCGGGTAGAGGAATTCGTGCACCGAGATGGGCGTGCCGGCGGCGTAGCGCTTGGTGAAGTCGTCGCGCTCCATCATGCGGGCCACCGTGTACTTGGCCGCGAGCTGGATCATGCCCACGGCGCCCAGCGGCTCGCTCCATTCGGAGTTGTAGCGGATCTCGGTGCGGGCCGGGTCCAGCACCAGCTTGGCCTGGGCGTAGTAGGTCTCGGCGTTGGCCTGGATCTGTTCCTTCGTCAGCGGCGGGCGGGTGGCGTTGCGGCCGGAAGGGTCGCCGATGAGGGACGTGAAGTCGCCGATCAGGAAGATCACCTGGTGGCCCAGGTCCTGCAGCTGGCGCATCTTGTTGAGCACCACGGTGTGGCCGACGTGGATGTCGGGCGCCGTCGGGTCCAGGCCCAGCTTGATGCGCAGCGGCACGCCGGTGGCCGCGGAGCGCGCGAGCTTCTTCGTCCACTCCGCCTCCGGCAGCAGTTCGTCCACGCCGCGGCGCGTGACGGCCAGCGCCTCCAGGACGGCATCGGTGACGGGGTATTGAGGAGCGTCGGACATGGCGAGGCTGGACCGGCAACAAGCCGAACCAAATTGTTAAGTTATTGATCCATCGGGGTTAACCGGCATGTCGGGTAGGACAAAGCCGTTAGAATTCACCCTCCGATTCAGGGGTGTTGCGCAAACGCAACCCTCTGCGCCGGAGCAAGGGATTTTAAGGGCGTGCCCACGAGCGCGCCCCTCGCGTGGAACCGGCCCTGCCGGGATTGCCCCTGCGACAACCCCCGGAACTGACAGCGTGACCGTTTTCCAGCAACGCCTTTCGCAACTCCAAGCCGGCCTGAAAAGCGCCGAAGCCTTTGCTGCCCGCCACCCCCGCGCGCTGACGGCCTCGGTCGTCGGCATGCTGAGCTGCTTCGCCGTGACGGCCTTCGGTATCGCCCCGCTGGCGCCTGACGCCGCCGAGCTGCCCAAGCGCACCCTCGTCGAAGCCGTGGCCATGCCCGACATCGAGGCCCAGCTCGACGAACTCGCCGCCCACAGCATCGGCCTGAGCCGCGCCGAAGCCACGCGCTCCAGCGACACGCCCGACAGCCTGCTCAAGCGCGCCGGCGCCTTCGACCCCGCCGCCGCCGCCTTCCTGCGCGCCGACCCGCTGGCCCGCCGCATCTTCCAGGGCCGTGCCGGCAAGATGGTGCACCTGACGGCCGACGCGTCCGGCCAGGTGCAGAAGATCATTGCCCGCTTCCCGGCCGAGCGCGCCGAGCAGCAGGGCACGCACTTCACCCGCCTGACCATCGCCCGCGACGGTAGTCGTTTCACGGCCCGCACCGAGACCGCACCACTGCAGGCCCAGGTGGCCCTGGGCAGCGGCACGATCCGCAGCTCGCTGTTCGCCGCGACGGACGACGCCAACATCCCCGACGCCATCGCCTCCCAGATGGCCGACATGTTCTCCGGCGACATCGACTTCCACCGCGAGCTGCGCAAGGGCGACCGCTTCAGCATCGTCTACGAAACCCTCACCGCCGACGGCGAACCCATCACGTGGGACGGCGGCGTCGGGCGCCTGCTGGCCGGCGAGTTCACGAACAACGGCCGCACCTACTCGGCGGTCTGGTTCAAGGACAGCGTCACCAACAAGGGCAGCTTCTACGGCTTCGACGGCCAGAGCAAGCGCCGCGCCTTCCTGGCCAGCCCCATGGAGTTCTCGCGCATCACCAGCGGCTTCGCGATGCGCTTCCACCCCATCATGCAGACCTGGCGCCAGCACAACGGCGTGGACTACGGCGCACCCACGGGCACGGCCGTGCGCACGGTGGGCGACGGCGTTGTCGAGATGGCCGGCTGGCAAAACGGCTTCGGCAATGTGGTGCACGTGCGCCACAGTGGCGACCGCACCACGGTCTACGCCCACCTGAGCCGCATCGACGTGAAGAAGGGCCAGCGCATCGAGCAGGGCCAGCGCGTCGGCGCCGTCGGCATGACGGGCTGGGCCACCGGCCCGCACCTGCACTTCGAGTTCCGCGTGGGCGGGCGCCACATGGACCCGCGCATCATCGCGCGCGCCTCCGAGGCGGTCACGTTGCCGGGCTACGCCAAGTCGCAGTTCCTGCAGACCGTTGCCAGCGTGAAAACCCAGCTGGCCGTCGCCCAGACGATGGATGGCGTCTCTGCCGCCGACTGACGCACGCCGGCTCTACGTCGGCCTGATGTCGGGCACCTCGCTCGACGGCACGGATGCCGTGCTCTTCGACGCCAGCTCACAGGCCGTCGTCGGCCACGTGCACGCGCCCTTCCCTGCGGCGCTGCGCGACGAGCTCCTCGCGCTCAACACGCCGGGCGGCAACGAGCTGCACCGCGCCTCGCTCGCGGCCAATGCCGTCGCGCGCGCCTACGCCGACGTCGTCTCGCAGTTGCTGGAGCAGACCGGCACGCCCCGCGCCCAGGTGGCTGCCGTCGGCGCGCACGGCCAGACGGTGCGCCACCAACCGGGCGGCTTCGACGGCTACACGACCCAGCTTCTCAACGGCGCGCTGCTCGCCGAGCAGACCGGCATCGACGTGGTGTGCGACCTGCGCAGCCGCGACATCGCCGCCGGCGGCCAGGGCGCACCACTGGTGCCGGCCTTCCACCGGGCACTGTTCGGCACAGCCGGCGAGGACGTCGCCGTGCTCAACCTGGGCGGCATCAGCAACCTGAGCCTGCTGCACGCCAGTGGCCACACCGGCGGGTTCGACTGCGGCCCGGCCAACTGCCTGATGGACGGTTGGATCGCCCGCCACCGCGGCCTGGCCTTCGATGCCGACGGCGCCTGGGCGGCCACGGGCCAGGTGTTGCCCGAGCTGCTGGACGCGCTGCTGGCCGAGCCCTACTTCGCGCTGCCGCCGCCCAAGAGCACCGGGCGTGACCTGTTCCACCTCGACTGGCTGCAACAGCGCCTGGCGCCCGACTGGGCGCCGGAGGACGTGCAGGCCACGCTCCTGATGCTGACTGCGCGCAGCGTCGCCGATGCGCTGAAGGCACACATGCCGGGCACGCGCCAGCTCATCGCCTGCGGCGGCGGCGCGCGCAACGGCCGGCTCATGCAGGCCCTGGCAGCGCTGCTGCCAAGCGTGGCCATCACGAGCAGCGAAGCGCGCGGGCTGCCGGTCGACCAGGTCGAGGCTGCCGCCTTCGCGTGGCTGGCCCACCGCTTCGTCACGCGCCAGCCGGGCAACCTGCCGGCAGTCACGGGGGCAGCGGGCCTGCGTGTGCTGGGCGCGCTGTACCCGGCCTGAGCAGCAAGGGGCTCAGCCCGCCTCAGGCACGTCCTGCTCCTTGTTGGCGGGCTCCGCACGGCTGTCGGCCGCGGCAAGCTGCCAGAAGATGCCCGCCGAGGCCAGGGTGATCAGCGCCATGCAGGCAAAGGTCGCCTGGAACGCCTGCAGGGCCTGGCTCCCGCCGGCCGCGCTGCCGAAGAACTCCGTGAACGCCGCCAGCACCGCGCCCGCCGCGGCCACACCCATGCCCATGGCCAGCATCTGCACCATCGACAGCAGGCTGTTGCCGCTGCTGGCTGCGCCGGGGCCGAGGTCCTTCAGCGTGAGCGTGTTCATCGCCGTGAACTGCATGGAGTTGACGGCGCCGAACAGCGCCAGCTGCAGGATCAGCAGCGACAGGGGCTGCTGCGGCGACGAAAGGGCGAAGCTCGCCATGGTGAGGCCCACAAGGGCGGTGTTCACGACCAGCACACGGCGGTAGCCGTGGCGCTGGATCAGTGGCGTGGTGATGCGCTTCATCGACATGCTCGCCAGCGCCACCGGCAGCATCATCATCCCGGCCTGCACCGGCGAGTAGCCCATCGTCACCTGCAGCAGCAGCGGGATCAGGAAGGGCATGCATGAACTGCCCAGGCGCGAGAACAAGTTGCCCAGCAGCCCGATGCGCAGCGACCCGACGCGAAACAGCTGGGGCGAGAACAGCGGGTCCGGCCGGCGCAACGCGTGCAGCCAGTAGGCCACGAGGCTGGCAAGGCCGAAGATCATCAGCACCAGCACCGAGGCCTGGCGCAGGCCCAGGCCTGACAGCCCGTCCAGCGCCAGCGACAGCGCCACCATGCCGAAGGCCAGCAGCAGGTAGCCGCCCAGGTCGAACCGCACGCGCGCCATGGCCGGCGGGGCGGGCATCCAGCGCAGCGTGGCCAGCGCGCCGATGATGCCCACCGGCAGGTTGATGAGAAAGATCCAGTGCCAGGAAGCCACCTCCACGAGCCAGCCGCCCAGCGTCGGCCCGATGAGGGGGCCGACCAGGCCGGGAATGGCCACGAAGCTCATCGCCTGCAGGAAGCGCTCACGCGGGAAGGTCCGCAGCACCACCAAGCGGCCCACGGGCAGCAGCAGCGCGCCGCCCAGGCCCTGGGCCACGCGCGCCGCCACGAGCATGGTCAGGCTCGACGACATCGCACACAGCACCGACCCCACCACGAAGAGCACGATGGCCGCGATGTAGACCCGCCGCGTGCCGAAGCGGTCGGCCATCCAGCCCGAGGCTGGAATGAGCATGGCCATGGCCAGCGAATAGGCGACGACGACCGACTGCATGCGCAGAGGGCTCTCGCCCAGGCTGCGGGCCATGGCGGGCAGCGCGGTGTTGACGATGGTGGCGTCCAGCGTCTGCATGAAGAAACCCACCGCCACGAGCCAGAGCAGGCGCTTGAGGGCACGCTCCTGGTCGGCGTCCAGCGGGGGTGTGGGAGTCGGGGCGGGCAAGGGTGGTGCCATGGCGCGGAAACGAAAAAGCCGCCCGGAGGCGGCTTGTGCGGGTGCGGGTCAACGCACGGTGCGGGAAGGCGGTGTCAGACCGAGAAGCTCGAACCGCAACCGCAGGTGGTCGTGGCGTTGGGGTTCTTGATGACGAACTGCGCGCCTTGCAGGTCTTCCTTGTAGTCGATCTCGGCGCCCATCAGGTACTGCAGGCTCATCGAGTCGATCAGCAGCGTCACGCCGTTCTTCTGCATCTGGGTGTCGTCGTCGTTGACAGCCTCGTCGAAGGTGAAGCCGTACTGGAAACCGGAGCAGCCACCGCCCTGGACGAACACGCGCAGCTTCAGGTCCGGGTTGCCTTCTTCGGCCACCAGGTCGCGCACCTTGTCAGCGGCGCTGTCAGTGAACACCAGGGGCACGGGGATGTCGGTCGGGGTCTCAAGCACGGCGCTCATGGCGGGGCTCCTGTGGATCGGTACGGAAACAGAGATGGGGATTGTCGGCGCAAAAACAAAAGGCCGCATGAAGCGGCCTTTTGATGTGTGGGCATTGCAGCCCAGACGGGGATCAGCGCTTGCTGAACTGCTTCCGACGACGGGCGCCGTGCAGACCGACCTTCTTACGCTCGACTTCACGCGCGTCACGCGTGACGAAGCCGGCGCGGCTCAGTTCGGGCTTCAGCGTGGCGTCGTAATCGATCAGCGCGCGGGTGATGCCCAGACGCAGGGCGCCGGCTTGGCCGGATTCGCCACCACCGTGGACGTTCACCTTGATGTCGAACGCTTCACCGTTGTTCGTCAGCAGCAGGGGCTGCTTGGCGATCATGATGGAGGTCTGACGGCCAAAGTAGGTCTCGATGGACTTGCCGTTGACGATGATCTGGCCCGTGCCCTTCTTAATGAAGACGCGAGCGACCGACGACTTGCGACGGCCGGTACCGTAATTCCAGTTTCCGATCATGGCCGTTCCTTAGATCTCGAGAGCCTTGGGCTGCTGAGCGGTGTGCGGGTGCGTGGGACCTGCGTAGACCTTCAGCTTCTTGACCATGGCGTAACCCAGCGGGCCCTTGGGCAGCATGCCCTTGACGGCCTTCTCCAGCGCGCGGCCGGGGTGCTTGGCTTGCATGTCCTTGAACTTCGTGGCGTAGATGCCGCCGGGGAAGCCGCTGTGACGGTAGTACACCTTGTCGGTGGCCTTGTTGCCGGTCACACGGAGCTTGTCGGCATTGACGATGACGATGAAATCACCGGTGTCGACGTGAGGCGTGTAGATGGCCTTGTGCTTGCCGCGCAAACGGAGTGCCACTTCGCTGGCAACACGTCCGAGCACCTTGTCGGTGGCGTCAATCACAAACCACTCGTGCGTCACTTCGGCCGGCTTGGCGCTGAAGGTCTTCATGAGAGTAGCTTTCGCTGTGCCGGCGCCCAAAAAAAGGCCACCGGCGATGGTTGGCTGATTTGCTGACCCGCCTCGGTGCTGTGTCTTGGATGCACAACCTCTCAGCAGGGCTCTTTCCCGCAGCCTTTGACGGAAAAGCCCACGAGTGTAGCAGCTCGGCCGCTGGTTTGAAAGTTGGCGACGCTGTAACCTCGGGTGAACGCCGCCAGCCCCCATGACCACCCCGCCCACCGCTCCCCCACCGCCGCCCGATGACGCCGTCACGGGGTGGGACCACGAGCTGGCGGCCTTCGGGCCTGATGCGGCAGCGCCCCCGATGCCTGCGCCGGAGCCACCCACAGGCCCGCTGGCGGGCGCCCGGGCTGCGCTGGAGCGGCTGTCGACCTGGGTGCCCATCCGCTCGCTCGGGCGCCGGCACCGCCGCCGCATCATCGAGCACCTGCTGGCGCTGGAACCCGAGGACCGCTACCTGCGCTTCGGCTACCCGGCGTCGGACGAGCAGATCCGCAAGTACGCGCTCAGCATCGACTTCGCCCGCGACGAGGTGCTGGGCATCTTCAACCGGCGCCTGTACCTGATCGCCCTGGCCCATGTCGCCTACGGGCAGCCGGTGCCGGGCGAGCCCCAGCGCACCATGGCCGAGTTCGGCGTGTCGGTGCTGGCCCAGTCGCGCAGCCGCGGCCTGGGGCGGCGCCTTTTCGATGCCGCCGGCCTGCACGCCCGCAATCGCGGCATCGACACCCTGTTCATCCATGCCCTGAGCGAGAACCGCCCGATGCTGCGCATCGCGGCGGCGGCGGGCGCCACGGTCGAGCGGGATGGCGGCGAGTCCGCGGCCTGGCTGCGGCTGCCCAAGGACACCATCAGCTCCCGCGTCGAGCAGGCCCTGGAGCGCCACCTGGGCGAACTGGACTTCCAGTTCAAGCGCCAGGCGCAGGTGATCAGCGGGTTCGTCGACGGGGTCGCCGAGGTGAAGGCCCATTTCGACTCGTCGGGCCGCGCCGCCAAACAGTGACGTCAGCTGGACGACGGCTCCCCCCTGAACCGGCCCCCTCAGACCCGGGGTTATCGGGGCTTGCGAGTACTTAATTCTAGGGACGTTGCGCTACATTGATTCCTCATCGCGCCGAGGGATTGGCGCTGCCGCCCCAACTCCCGAGGGACATGCCGTACGCCGTCTATTGGATCGCCGCCCTGGCTGTTTGCGTGCTGGGCCTGGCCGTCAGCCTGATCTGGGCCTTGCGGCGGCCGGCTTACGCCAATAAAGGCCTGCCGGCGGAGTGGTCACTCACGGCCCGGCCGGTGTTCACGACCGATGAGCGGCGTGTCTTCCGCCTGTTGCGGGAGGCCCTGCCCCATCACGTCGTGCTGTCCAAGCTGCCGCTGGTGCGCTTTTGCCAGCCCACCGAGGCCAAGGAAGTGCGCTACTGGTTCGACCTGCTCGGCGCCGCCCACGTGACGTTTGCCATCTGCAGCCCCAACGGCCGGGTGCTGGCTGCCATCGACCTCGAAGGCGAGCGCGGCGTGACGCCCCGCAACCTGCAGATCAAGCACGCCGTGCTGTCGGCCTGCCGCGTGCGCTACCTGCGCTGCGCCATGGACCAGTTGCCCAGCGTTGCCGAGCTGCAGCTGCTCGTGCCCCAGGGCAGCAACACGCGCGGACCGCTGCCGGCGCCCGCGGCCACGGCCGGCCTGTCGCGCCGCCGCCAGGGCCTGGGCGAAGACGAGTACGGCAGCGACTGGGGCCAGTTCTCGCAGCCCCTGCCGCTGTGGCAGGACGCCAGCGTCTTTGCCGGCAGCCAGGACGCCTATGGGGAACGCTACCCACGCATGCCGGCCCATCCGGCGCATGCGCCCCATCACCCGGCCCACCATGCGCCGATGCACCATCCAGAGCAGACCGCCCCGCAGCGCCGCCTGCCGCAGCGCAGCCTGGACACCTCGCGCTACAACCCGCGCAGCCTGCCGGTGCTGGACGATGCCGACGACGAAGCCATGATGGACGACATCGTGGGCGTCGTCGTCGACGCGCCGCGCTACGCCAGCGAACGCCCCCGCCGCCGCTGACCCGATCCCATCCCGGCGACACTCGCCGGATGCATCACGCCACCCCTGACCTCAGCTTCGGCGACCTCACGCCGGAGTTCATGCTCGACGCCCTCGACGCGGCCGGCCTGCGCGCCGATGGCCGGATGCTGCAGCTGAACTCCTTCGAGAACCGGGTGCTGATGCTGCACCTGGAGGACGGCGGCGCGGCCGTGGCCAAGTTCTACCGCCCCGGGCGCTGGAGCGACGCGCAGATCCTGGAGGAGCACGCCTTCGCCACCGAGCTGGCCGCTGCCGAGGTGCCGGTGGCCGCGCCCTGGGTGCTGGCTGGCGGCACCACGCTGTTTCACCACCAGGGCCAGCGCCTGGCCGTCACGCCGCGCCAGGGCGGCCGCGGCCCCGAACTGGAAGACCCCGAGGTGCTGCGCTGGATCGGCCGGCTGCTGGCCCGGCTGCATGGCGTGGGCCGGCAGAAGCCCTTTGCCGAGCGCCTGGGCTGGGCCAGTGCCGAGCCGGCGCAGATGGCGCGCGACTGGCTGATGCAGCACGACGCCCTGCCGCCCGAGATCGCCCCGGCGTGGGACGACGCGGCCCGGCGCTGCATCGACGCCATCCAGGCCGCCTTCGACAGCCTGCCCGACCTGCAGCTCACGCGGCTGCACGGCGACTGCCACCCCGGCAACATCCTCTGGACGCCCGACCGCGGGCCGCATTTCGTCGACCTGGACGACGCCGTCACCGGCCCGGTCGTGCAGGACCTGTGGATGCTGCTGCCCGGCGAGGCGGACGCCGCGCGCCAGCTGCTCAACGCCGTGCTCGACGGCTACGAGCAGATCGCCGAGTTCGACGACCGCGAGCTGCGCCTCATCGAGCCGCTGCGCACGATGCGCATGATCCACCACAGCGCCTGGCTGGCCCGCCGCTGGGGCGACCCCGCCTTCCCGCTGGCCTTCCCGTGGTTCGGCACGCCCAACTACTGGCACGACCAGGTCGCCAAGCTGCGCGAACAGCTGGAAGCCATGCGGCCACGGGACGCCGCCCCGGCGCTCACGCGTGACGAGGACGAAGTCAACTTCGACGGCGACGGCTTCTCCTGAGGCCGACGGCCCCGCTCAGCGCCAGGTCGGCGGCGTCTCGTTGGCCAGCACGCGCACATCGGCGCGGGCGGCTTCCAGCGGGCGGATCTCCATGGTCAGGCCGAACTGCAGGCAGGGGTTCTCGGCCGCGATGGCCGCTGCCTCGTCCAGCGACGCCGCCACGATGAACCAGTAGCCGCCGACCCACTCCTTGGTCTCGGCGAACGGGCCGTCGGTGACGAGCCCACCCCGCCCCACGAAGCGCACGCCCGGCTCCAGGCGGCTGCCGGGCTTCAATCGCCCCTGCGCGAGACCCTGCTCGTACCAGACATAGAAGGCGTCGATGGCCTGCTGCACGGCTTCGGGGCTGGCGTCAGGGTCCCACTGGCCGCGGGAGAGGAGGAGGTAGTCGTGCAGGGGCATGGCGAAGGTCTTTCGTGCAGCGGTTGAGGGGCGGCAAGGCGCGCAATGCTGCCGCATCCGGGCAGCGACATCCAGTAAAAATACTGGATATGCATACAGTCTTGTGGTCTCATCCAGGCTCCGGTTTCTTCCCCCGCCTGTTTCCTTTCCTGCCCTCCCGACCGGCCATGCTGCCCGCTTCCGTCGCCCCGCCCCTGCCCTTTTTGCCGACTGTCCTGCCGGCGGCCCCGCCCCGGCCCGGCCGGCTGGCGCCGGAAGAAACCGCCGGGTTGCAGGGGCGGCTGTGGCGCGGCAACAGCCTGGGCCGCACGGCCGACCCGGTGCTGGCCAGCGGCTTCGCGGCGCTGGACGCCGAGCTGCCCGGCGGCGGCTGGCCGCTGCGGGCCGTCACCGAGGTGCTGGCACCGCAGGCCGGCGCGCTGGAGTGGCGGCTGCTGGCCCCCGCCCTGCGGGGCTGGTGGGCCGGCCAGGCGCCGCCCACCCCTCCCCGCCCGGGCCGCCGCGTGCGTGCCACGCCGCCTGCGGCCCTGCGCGCACTGCTGCTCATCAACCCACCGTACACGCCCCATCTGCCGGGCCTGCAGGGGCTGGGCCTGCCCGCGTCGGCCCTGGTGTGGGTGGCAGCCAGCACGGCGGCGGAGAGCCTCTGGGCGGCCGAGCAGGCCATCAAGTCGCACGTGGCCGTGCTGGCCTGGCTGCCCGAGGCGCGGCCGGAGCAGATCCGGCGGCTGCAGGTCAGCGCGCTGGGGTCCAACGCCCCCGCCTTCCTCGTGCGGCCCGAGCGCATGGGCACGCAGTCGTCCGCCGCGCCGCTGCGCCTGGTGGTGCGGCCGGGCGACGGCTGGGACCTGGGCGTGCACCTGCTCAAGCGCCGCGGTCCGGCGCATGAGGGCTGGCTGGCACTGCCCGCCATTCCCGGGGCGGTGGAGCCGCTGCTGACGGCCGCCAAGCGCAAGCCGCAGCCCACACCGGTGCCACCCGTGCCGCCCGTCCCGCCGGCAGGCCCCACCCCCACCAGCCCGGAGCGCCCCGATGCGCTGGCTCGCCCTGTGCTGCTCGCCTGATGCCCCGGCCAGCGACACCGACGCCCTGGGCTGGCTGGCGCTGAGCTTCACGCCCCGCGTGGCCCGGCTGGAGGAGGCCGTGGTGGCCGAGGTGTCGGCCAGCCTGCGGCTGTTCCGCGGCGCGCGGGCGTTGCGGCTGCGGCTGCAGGCCGGTGCCGCGCAGGCGGGCCTGGCGCTGGGCGCGAGCGCCTGGGCGCCCACGGCCCTGGGCGCGCTGGCCCTGGCGCGCGCGCCCGAGCCACCCCGGCACGGCAGCTTCCCCGAGCGGCTGGACGCCCTGCCCCTGCACACCCTGAGCGCCGCCCAGGCCCACCACGCCATGCTGGCCCGCCTGGGCTGCCGGCAACTGGGCGAGCTGCGCACCCTGCCGCGCGCCGCCCTGGCGCGGCGCTTCGGCCCGGGGCTGCTGACCGCGCTCGACCAGGCCTACGGCGACCTCCCCGAAGCGCATGAATGGCTGACCCTGCCCGACCGCTTCCACGCCCGGCTGGAGCTGCCCTGGCGCGTGGAGCACGCGCCGGTGCTGCTGAACTTCGCCGAGACGCTGCTGCGCCAGCTCTGCACCTTCCTGGCGGCGCGCCATGCCGGCATTCGGTCACTGCGATTGGCCTGGCAGCACGACGCGATGCGCGCCCGCGACGTGGCCAGCGGCGGCGAGCTGACCGTGGCCACCGCCGACACCACGCGCGACCTGGCCCGCCTCACCCGGCTGCTGGCCGAGCACCTGGCCCGCACCACGCTGGCGGCACCCGCCGGCGAGCTTTCGCTCAGCGCCGACACGCTGCTGCCGCTGCAGGAGCTCAGCGCCGGGCTGCTGCCCGAGTCCGGCGACGAGCAGGAGCACACCACGACCAACGCGCTGCTGGAGCGGCTGTCGGTGCGGCTGGGCGCGGCCCGCGTGCGCCAGGGCCGGCTGCGCGAAGACCACCGGCTGGACCGCATGCAGGACTGGCAGGCGTGGTCCGCTTCCCCAGCCTCGGCCGCCGCGCCCGTGCGCCCGCCGCCCGGCCCTCAGCCGACCTGGCTCGTCGACCCGCCCCTGCCGCTGCGCTGCGACGCACGCGAGCAGCCGCTCTTCGCCGGGCCGCTCACGCGCGTCAGCGGCCCGCACCGCATCGAGACCGGCTGGTGGCAGGGCGGCGGCCTGCAGACGCGCGACTACTTCGTCTACCGCAGCGCCGCACGCGGCGTGCTGTGGGTCTACCACGAGCGCTTCCCCGACCCGGCGGCGCCGAAGGCTTCGGGCTGGTTCCTGCACGGGGTGTTCGCATGAGACCCACCCTCCCCAGGCCCCAGGACGAGCGCCGGGCCGCCCCAAGCCGGCCCGGCATCCCCCCGGGCGCCGAGGGGCAGGGGTATGCCGAGCTGCATTGCCTCTCGGCCTTCAGCTTCCTGCGCGGCGCCTCCGAGCCGCAGGAGCTGGTGGAGCGCGCCGTGCAGATGGGCTATGCGGCCCTGGCCCTCACGGACGAATGCTCGCTGGCCGGCGTCGTGCGCGCCCACAAGCAGCTGCGCGAGATGCGCGAAGCCGCCGCCGCGGAAGGGGGCGATCCCGTCACGCTGCAGCTGCTCATCGGCAGCGAGTTCCTCGTGCGCGACGATACCGGCACGCCGCGCTTCAAGCTCGTGCTCATCGCCCAGAACCTCCACGGCTACGGCAACCTCAGCCAGTTCATCACGCGGCTGCGCCGCGCCAGCCCCGTCAAGGGCGAGTACACGCTCTATTTCCGCCAGCTCGCACCGGAGTTGTTGACCGACTGCCTGGCCCTGCTCGTGCTACCGCGCGAGGCCCCCGACGCCGAGCTGCTGGCCCCGGCGCAGTGGGCGCTGCAGCACTTCACCGGCCGCGCCTGGCTGGCGGTGGAGCTGCTGCGCGAGGCCAGCGACGCGCTCTGGTTGCAACGGCTGCAGGTGCTCTCCGAGGCCACCGCGCTGCCGCTGGTGGCGGCGGGCGACGTGCACTTCCATGTGCGCTCGCGCAAGGCGCTGCAGGACGTCATGACCGCCACGCGCCTGGGGCGCACGGTGGCTGAGTGCGGGTTCGACCTGCAGCCCAACGCCGAGCGCCACCTGCGCAGCCGCTACCGCCTCTCGCGCGTGTACCCGCCCGAGCTGATGGCCGAGACCCTGCACGTGGCCGCGCGCTGCCACTTCAGCCTCGACGAGATCCGCTACTGCTACCCGAGCGAGGTGGTGCCCGCCGGCCTCACGGCCGCGCAGCACCTGCGCCAGCTCACCGAAGCCGGCATGGCCCGCCGCTGGCCCCAGGGCCTGACGCCTGAACTGCGCGCACGCATCGAGCACGAACTGGCGCTGATCGAGGAGCTCGGCTACGAGCACTACTTCCTGACCGTCGCCGACGTCGTCGCCTTCGCGCGCAGCCAGGACATCCTCTGCCAGGGCCGCGGCTCGGCGGCCAACAGCGTCGTCTGCTACTGCCTGGGCGTGACCTCGGTGAACCCCGAGGAAAGCACCCTGCTCTTCGAGCGCTTCATCAGCCGAGAGCGCAACGAGCCGCCCGACATCGACGTCGACTTCGAGCACGAGCGCCGCGAGGAGGTCATCCAGCACCTCTACCAAAAATACGGGCGCGACCGCGCCGCGCTCACAGCCGTCGTCATCTGCTACCGGCCCAAGAGCGCCATCCGCGACGTGGGCAAGGCGCTGGGCTTCAGCGAGGCGCAGCTGGAGGTGATGAGCAGCGACCACAGCGGCTGGTCCACCCAGGTGCTGCCCGAGGAACACCGCGCCGCGCTGCTCGCCCAACTCGGCCTGGCCGAGGACGACCCGCGCCTCTTGCAGCTGATCGCGCTCGGCCGCCAGCTCAACGGGCTGCCGCGGCACCTGTCGCAGCACGTGGGCGGCTTCGTGCTGACCGAGGGGCCGCTGGAGCGCCTCGTGCCCATCGAGAACGCCACGATGGAAAACCGCAGCGTCATCGAGTGGGACAAGGACGACATCGACGAACTCAAGATGATGAAGGTCGACGTGCTGGCCCTGGGCATGCTGAGCGCCATCCGACGCTGCATCGACCTCGTCAACACACTGCGCGGCGAGCGCTGGGAGCTGGCCACCATCCCGCGCGAATGCACGCAGACCTACGACATGATCTGCCGCGCCGACACCGTGGGCGTGTTCCAGATCGAGAGCCGCGCGCAGATGTCCATGCTGCCGCGCCTGAAGCCCCGCTGCTACTACGACCTCGTCATCGAAGTCGCCATCGTGCGCCCCGGCCCCATCGAGGGCGGCATGGTGCATCCCTACCTCAAGAACCGCGCCCTGCCCGAGAACGAGGTGCCCTACCCCAGCGAGGCGCTCAAGGCGGCGCTCTGGCGCACGCGCGGCGTGCCCATCTTCCAGGAGCAGGTGATGCAGGTGGCCATGATCGCCGCGGGCTTCAGCGCCGGCGAGGCCGACCAGCTGCGCCGCGCCATGGCCGCCTGGAAGCGCCCCGGCGTGCTGGAGAAGTACTACGACAAGGTCGTGCAGGGCATGCGCGAGCGCGGCTACACCGATGACTTCGCCGAGAGCATCTTCAAGCAGATCAAGGGCTTCTCCAGCTACGGCTTCCCCGAGAGCCACGCCGCCAGCTTCGCGCTGCTCACCTACATCAGCTGCTGGCTCAAATGCCACGAACCCGCGGCCTTCCTGTGCGCGCTGCTCAACTCGCAGCCGCTGGGCTTCTACACGCCCAGCCAGCTCGTGCAGGACGCGCGGCGCCACCGCATCGAGGTGCGCGCCATCGACGTGAACCACAGCGATAAGGACAGCACGCTGGAGCCCGACGCGTCGCCGCTCGGCACCCATGGCGAGCGCCCGCAACCGGCCGTGCGCCTGGGCCTGCGCCTGGTCAGCGGCCTGGGCGATGAGGCCGCGCTGCGCATCGAGCGCTCACGTCGGGCGCACGGCCCCTTCGCGCACCCGCAGGACCTCGCCCACCGCGCGCACCTCACCCAGCAGGACATGCAGCAGCTCGCCGCCGCCGACGCCCTCACGAGCCTGGCCGGCCACCGCCGCCAGCAGGTCTGGCAGGCCTCGGCCCTGCACGCCCTGCCCCAGCTGCTGCAGGGCAGCCTGCTGCCCGAAGACGACCTCGCGCTGCCGAGCGCCGCCGAGGGCGAGGAAGTGCTCTGGGACTACGCCGCCACCGGCCTCACCCTGCGCCGCCACCCGCTGGCCCTCTTGCGCCCGAAGCTGGCCAAGCAGGGCCTGCTCACCGCCCGGCAGCTCGACGCCGTCAAGGCCGGGCGTTACGCCAAGGCCTGCGGCATCGTCACCGGCCGGCAAAAGCCGCAAACCGCCAAGGGCACGCTCTTCGTCACGCTGGAAGACGAGACCGGCAACGTGCAGGTCATCGTCTGGCCCAAGGTGTACGAGAAGCACCGCAACACCATCCTCGGCGCACGGCTGCTGGCCGTGGAAGGCATCTGGCAGCGCGGCGACGGCGACGTGCGCCACCTGCTGGCGCGGGGGTTCAGGAACCTGAATCCGCTGCTGGGAAGGTTGCAGACGGAGAGTCGGGATTTCAGGTGAGGTGCTGCCGAGAACCGCAGGCGTAAACTAGTCAGCAAACTAGTCAGATGAGGTGTGAGATGCAGACATGGCCTGTCCAGGACGCGAAGGCGCGCTTCAGCGAATTCCTGGAAACCTGCCTGGCCGAAGGGCCCCAGATGGTGACCCGACGCGGTACCGAAGCCGCGGTGCTGGTGCCCATCGACGAATGGCGCCGGCTCCAGACTGCTGCGCGACCGTCGCTCAAGCAATTGCTGCTGTCGGCAGAAGGTCGCCACGAGATGAACATTCCCGCTCGCGGCACCGCTCGGCGGCGGGCGCCTGCTGCGGCGAGGTGAGCCGGTGTACTTGCTGGACACCAACATCGTCTCCGAGTTGCGCAAGCCCAAGCCGCACGGCGGCGTGCTCGCATGGTTCGAGCGCCTCGAAGACACCCAACTGCATCTCTCGGCGGTGACCCTCGGCGAGATCCAGGCGGGCGTCGAGATCACCCGGGAGCAGGATGCAGTCAAGGCTGCGGAGATCGAAGCCTGGTTGGAACACGTGGCTGCGGCCTACAACGTGCTGCCGATGGACGCGGCCACCTTCCGCGCCTGGGCGCGGCTCATGCACCGGCGTTCCGACACCGTCTACGAGGACGCCATGATTGCCGCGACGGCACAAGTCCACGGCCTGACCGTGGTGACTCGCAACGTGGCCGACTTCAAGCCCTTTGGTGTGCCGCTGCTGAACCCGTTCACGGCATGAACCGCTCAGCAGCAAGACGATCTCCCGCAATCCTCAGATCGAAGACGCGTTCAATGCCTTCTGGTAGACCGCCAGATCAGCCTCAGCAAAGCAGCAGAAGATGACTTCGCGCAACTGTGGTTGCACTGCGCTCACCGCACGGACCGTCGCAATGGCCACCGATGCCGCCAATTCGACCGGGTAGCCGTAGATGCCCGTGCTGATCCCCGGAAAGGCCAGCGATGTCACGCCCTTGGCGCCCGCCATTTCGAGCGAGCGGCGGTAACAGGACGCCAGCAGCTCGGCCTCACCGTGGCCGCCGCCTCGCCACACCGGACCCACCGTGTGCACGATGTAGCGCGCTGGCAGGCGATGGCCGCCGGTGATCTTGGCGTCGCCCGTCTTGCAGCCACCCAGGAGCCTGCACTCGTGCACGAGATCCGGTCCCGCGGCCCGGTGGATCGCGCCGTCGACGCCGCCACCGCCCAGCAGCGACGAATTGGCCGCATTGACGATGGCGTCGACGCGCAAGGTCGTGATGTCGGCGCGCAGGGCGCGGAGGATGGCGGGCATGGCGGTGACGAAAGAGGCGTGTCCAGCAGCGTAAGCGACCAAGACCGAGTGCGATTCAAGGCTGGCCGTCACCCCAGCGGCCGGCCAGCCGCCCCCGCGCCCCCGGCTGCACATTCGCCCGCCCCAGATCCCCGCCGTAATGCGCCCTCACCCGCCGGTCCATCAGCGCAAACCACAGCGGCGGCACATACGCCACCAGCAGCAGCCCCGCGTAGCCGCTGGGCAGCTGCGGCGCCTGCTCGAAATGCCGCAGGGCCTGGTAGCGGCGCGCCGGGTGGGCGTGGTGGTCGCTGTGGCGCTGCAGGTGGTACAGGAACAGGTTGGACATGCGGTGGTTGCTGTTCCAGGAGTGTTCGGGCGCGCAGCGCTCGTAGCGGCCGTCCGGCCCCTTCTGGCGCAGCAGCCCGTAGTGTTCGATGTAGTTCACCACCTCCAGCAGCTGCGCGCCGTAGGCCGCCTGCACGAGCAGGAAGGGCAGTACCGCCCAGCCGAGCCAGGCCATGAGGGCGGCGTAGAGCAGCACGGTCATGGCCCAGGCCTGCAGGCATTCATTGCGCCAGTGCCAGGGGCCGTGGCCGCGGCCGGCCAGGCGTTGGCGCTCCAGGTGCCAGGCCGACTGCACGCTGCCCAGCACCGTACGCGGCAGGAAGGCCCAGAAGCTCTCACCGAGCCGCGCGCTGGCCGGGTCTTCCGGCGTGGCCACGCGGCGGTGGTGGCCGCGGTTGTGTTCGACGAAGAAGTGGCCGTACGCCACCAGCGCCAGCACCACGCGCGACAGCCACCGCTCCCAGGCCGCATGCTTGTGGCCGAGTTCATGCGCGGTGTTGATGGCCACGCCGTTGATGCCGCCCACCGTCAGCACCAGGCCCGCCAGGCCCGGCCAGCCCAGGCCGCCGTGCACCGCCAGCCACGCGCCATGCACTGTGAGGCCGAACTGCAGCGGCACGAAGAGCAGCAGCACGGCGAGGTACCAGCGGTCGGCCTCCAGCGCCCCCACCTGCGCCTCGGGCGGGTTGCTGCGGTCCTCGCCCAGCAGCCAGTCCAGCAGCGGGATGCAGGTGTACATGACCACCGGCATGGCCCAGAGCCAGCCCGCGTGCCCGCTGCGGTCGGCCTGCCAGACGTTGAGCCAGGCCAGGCCCGGGAAGAGGCCGGACAGCAGCCAGGCGTAGCGCTTGGTGTCGCGCCAGGGCGTAGGAACGGGTGCCGTCAGCAGGGAAGCCATGCCGGCATGCTCGGTGGGCGGGCACGGGGCGTCAAGGACAGCGGCGCTCGGGTTTACACGTGACGTCGGGCAGCCGGCGCGCCGTCGGTGTAAGTTGCGCCCGGGGCCGCGCGACCGAGGCCCACCACCTGCCGAGAGCCCCATGCTGATCAAGACCCCTTTTGCCCATGAGCCCCTGCCCAGCGAGATCACGCCGCAGGGCGTCTACCTGAACCGCCGCACGGCGCTCGCCGGCCTGGGCCTCGCGGCCGCTTCGCCGCTGGCGCTCGCCCAAGGCGCCCCGGGCGGCGGCAAGCTGCCCAAGCTGCCCGCCACCCGCTCGGCCGTGGCAGGCGCCATGGTGCTGGACAAGCCCACCAGCTACACCGACGCCACGAGCTACAACAACTTCTACGAGTTCGGCACCGACAAGTCCGACCCCGCGTCCTACGCCCACACGCTCAAGACGCGCCCGTGGACGGTCAGCGTCGAGGGCGAATGCGCCAAGCCGATGCGCTTTGACATCGAGACCCTGCTCAAGCTCAGCGCCATGGAAGAGCGCATCTACCGGCTGCGCTGCGTGGAAGGCTGGAGCATGGTCATCCCGTGGGTCGGTTACTCGCTGGCTGAGGTCATCAAGAAGGTGGAGCCCACCTCCAAGGCCAAGTACGTGGAGTTCACGAGCCTGGCCGACAAGTCGCAGATGCCCGGCGTGCGCTCCGGCGTGCTGGACTGGCCCTATGTGGAAGGCCTGCGCATCGACGAAGCCATGCACCCGCTGGCGATGCTGGTGTTCGGCATGTACGGCGAGGTGCTGCCCAACCAGAACGGCGCCCCGCTGCGGCTGGCGCTGCCGTGGAAGTACGGCTTCAAGTCGGCCAAGAGCATCGTGAAGATCCGCCTCGTCGAGAAGGAGCCCACCTCCAGCTGGACCAAGGCCGCGCAGCAGGAGTACGGCTTCTATTCCAACGTGAACCCCAACGTGCCGCACCCGCGCTGGAGCCAGGCCAGCGAACGGCGCATCGGCGAGGACGGCCTCTTCGCCAAGAAGCGGCCCACGCAGATGTTCAACGGCTATGAGGCCCAAGTGGGCCAGCTCTACGCCGGCATGGACCTGAAGAAGAACTACTGACCCCGTGAAGCGACTTCTGACGGCGGCGCTGCTGCACCGCGCCGCCAAGCCGGCCCTGTTCCTGCTGTGCCTGGCGCCGCTGGCGGGGCTGTTCTACGGTGCAGCCACCAACCAGCTCGGCGCCAACCCGGCCGAGAAGCTCATCCGCGAGCTCGGCGAGTGGACGATGCGCCTGCTGTGGCTCACCCTCGCCATCACCCCGCTGCGACAGCTCAGCGGCCTGGCGGCGCTGGCGCGCTTTCGGCGCATGCTGGGCGTGTTCAGCTTCGCCTACGCGAGCCTGCACCTGCTGGCCTACGGGTGGCTCGACATGGGGCTGGAGGTGGCCGACATCGCCCGCGACATCGCCAAGCGGCCTTTCATCCTGATGGGCTTCACCGCCTGGCTGCTGATGCTGCCGCTGGCCGCCACCAGCTTCAACCGCGCGATCAAGGCCCTGGGCGCGCCGCGCTGGCAGGCGCTGCACAAGGCCGTCTACGCCGTGGCCGTGGTGGCGCTGATGCACTTCATCTGGATGCGCGCCGGCAAGAACAACTTCGGCGAGCCGGCGGTCTATGGCGCCATCCTCGCCCTGCTGCTGGGCTGGCGGGTGTGGAAGAAGCTGCGCGGATAATTTTCCGACCTGCCCCTCCAGCCCCTTCAGCCACTCAGGCGCGCCATGACCAGCCCCTCCTCCTTCGACGTCGCCATCCTCGGCGGCGGCCCTGCCGGCTGCAGCGCAGCCTCCTGGCTCGGCCAGCTCGGCCTGACGACGCTGCTCGTCGAACGCGAGGCGCAGCTGTGCGCGTCACTGGCCGCCCTCGACTTCCCGCAGGACTGGGTGCTGGGCGAGCCGGCCACGCGGCTGTGCGACCTGGCCACGCAGTACGCCGCCCAGGCCCGCGCCACGCCCGGCCTGACGCTGCGGTTGAGCGCGCAGGTCGAGTCGGCCCGGCACACGGGCGACGGCTGGGCTCTGCAGCTGGCCGGTGGGGAGCGCGTGCAGGCACGCGCCCTGCTCATCGCCACGGGCCTGAAGCTGCTGCGCCCGGCGCGCTTTTTCGCGTCGCCCCACGCCCGCGTGCTGGACGCCTCCAGCCTCACCGCCCAGCGCGACACGCTGCCCCCTGGCCGCGCGCTGCTGCTGGGCGCGGGCGACAACGCCGCGGAGAACGCGCTGCACCTGGCCGAGCGGGGCTTTGACGTGACGGTGTGGACGCGCAGCGGCTGGCGCGCCCAGACCCCCCTCGTCGAGCGCATCGAGCGCCACCCGCGCATCACGGCACGCCTGTCCACCCCGCTGCCCGACGCGCTGCTGCCCGACGCCACCGGCGTCACCGCAGGCACCGAGCGTTTCGACGTGGCCGCCGTGCTGCTGGGCTTCGAGCCCGAGCCGTCGGCCTTCGCGCTGCTGGACGAGCACGCCCGCCAGCGCGTGTTCGTGGCGGGTGACGCCAGCGGCCGCTGGCACCCCTGCGTGCAGACGGCCCTGGCCGATGGCGTGCAAGCCGCCAAGCAGATCGAGCAGGCGCTGCGCCCGCAGGCCACCGCGGCACCGCAGCGGCACAACAACCGCCAGGTCATCCACCTGCAGGGCCTGCGCTTTCGGGCCAACCTCGGCGTGCTGGATTTCGAGCGCACCGGGCCGCAGCCGATCCAAGTCGACGCCGAGGTCAACCTCGGCGCGCTGCCGGTGGTGGCGCGCGACGCCGACATCGGCCACGTGCTCGACTACCGGCGCGTGCGCACGGCCATCATCGACGAGTGCACGGCCGAGCACACCGACCTTGTCGAGGCCCTGCTGGGCAAACTGTGCAACCGGCTGATGAGCCTGCCCGGCGTGGTGGGCGTGCGGCTGAAGCTGACCAAGCTCGAGATCTTCCCCGACTGCGAAGTCGCCATCAGCACGGAGCTTGGCGCCTGGTGACCCGCCGCCGCGGCCGAACGGTCTTCTTGATCTGACGGCGGCGGCCGACGCGAGGTCTTGACGCAGGGCAAGGACGGCGCCCGCGCTCGCGCGGAGTATTGGCGTCGTCCATGTTGCACACCTCGCACGTCAGCTGCTGCGCCAGCCTCCGGCAAACCCTGCTCCAGGGCTGGCAGCAGTCGTTTCCGCTGCATTCGTCGCCCTTCCGCCAGATGGCCGCGCGCAGCGGCGCGACGCCGCGCGAGTTGCTGAGCCTGTGCCAGGACCTGCACCGCAAGGGGGCGCTGCAACGCGTGCTGCCCGCCTGGGGCGATGGCCTGCAGCGCACGCGCTGGCGCCTGGCCTTCGCCCCCGTGGGCGACGACGCCGCGCTGGCAAGCGCCCTCGCGGCCCTGCCCGGCTGCATCCACATCGAACGCGGCTGCGAGCCTGCGCCGGGCCTGCCCTCGGTGTGGGCGGAGGTCGAGGTGCTGGACGACGCCGCGCTCGACCGCCAGTTGCAGCGCCTGCCCCTGCCGCCCGTCTCACGCCTGGCCGTGACGACAGGGTCGCCACTGGCCCAGCCCTGCGACGACCCCGACACCGCGCGGCAGCTGGAAGAAGGCCTGCTGCTGTGCTCGCGACCCTTCGCTGAATGCGCCCGCCGCCTGGGCTGCAGCGAGTCCAAGCTGCTCGCACGCCTTCAGGCCTGGCGCCGCAGTGGCGTGCTGACGGGCATGTCGTTGAAGCCGCCGCCCACGCGCGTGCCACAGCCAGGGTTGCTGGCGCTGTGGTCGGACACCGTGGCGCCGCAAAGCCTTGCCCGGCTGCACGACCACCCGGGCGTGGAGCGCGTCATCAGCGCGCCGGGCACCGCCGGCTGGCCTTGGCGGCTGAGCGCCGTGCTGCATGCCGCGCCGCAGCTGGCGCACGCGCAACTGCGCGAGACCGCCGCCCACGCCGGCCTGCGCATGCCCGACGCGAGCCTGCGTCTGCTGATCGAGCAGCCGCGGGAACAGGCGCTGCTGTTCAAGACCCCGGCACCGACGGCTTGAAGCGCCGGTGCCGCGCCGGTCTCAGGCTGGCGTGCCCAGCGGCACGCCCGGTGTCAGAAGCCGCTCCAGCAACTGCCGCACGCTCGTGACCTGGCTACCAAAGGGCAGCGCGCCGCGGCCGCGGAAGAACAGGCCCTTGGCCATGTCGCCCCGCAGCGCGGCAGCCAGCCGCTGGTCGATGCAGAACTGGCCCCAGCCCTTGAGGCCGTCGCGCAGGCCGCACTGGCTCAGGCAGTCGAAGGCCATCGTGCAGCGCTGCTTGAGCTGGGCGACGCTCTGCAGGCGTTCCTCGGCCTTGAGGTATTTCTTCAGCCAGGGCGTCATGACCGCGCGGGCCGGCAAGCCGGCCACGCTGGTGAATTCCACCAGGTCTTCCTCGCGCGCCTCGGCCAGCACCTGCTTGAAGTGGGGGTGGGCATCGCATTCCGCGGTCACGACGAAGGCGGTGCCGAGCTGGGCGGCATCGGCCCCGAGCGACTGCAGGCGCTGGATGTCTTCGCAGCTGCGCACGCCGCCTGCGGCGATCAGGGGCACGCGGCCCTCCATGCCGGCGTCGCGCAGGTGCTGGCGTACGGCGGGGAGCACGGTCTCGAACTCGAACCGGGCATCGCCCAGGTCAGCCACCTTGGCCGCCCCGAGGTGGCCGGCTGCGTGCGCCGGGTGCTCGATGACGATGGCGCTGGGCAGGCGCTGGCGGCGCTCCCATTTCTTCCAGAGCAGGGCCACACCGCGGGCGTCGCTCAGGATGGGCACGAGGGCGGTGTCGGGGTGGTCCTGGGCCAGCTCGGGCAGGTCCAGCGGCAGGCCAGCGCCCACGACGAGCGCGTCGATGCCCTCCTGCAGCGCCGTGCGCACGCTGGCGGCGTAGTCGCTCACCGCGCGCATCACGTTGACGGCGAGCAGCCCACGGCCGCCAGCGATCTCGCGGGCCTGGCGGATCTCGCGGCGCAGCGCCTCCTGGTTGGCCTGCTCGATGACGGCCTTCTTGGCCTCGTCGCCATCACTCATGCCCGCGCTGCGGGCCATCAGGTCGGGGTGGTGGCGGCGCAGGTCCACCGAGGCGATGGTGCCCCAGGCCCCTTGCGCAGCCACGCTGCCGGCCAGCCGGTGGGCAGAGATGCCCACGCCCATGCCGCCCTGCACGATGGGCAGCAGCGCGCGGTCGCCCACGTGCAGCGGCTTGAGGCCGGCGGCTTCGACGCGGTCCAGGAGCGAAGGTGAGGTCATGGCGCAGGCTCGGCAGGAATGGAGGCAGGCGGCGATGCTGGCGCGTCCGCCGCCGCCGGGCTTTGATGTGGGGCAAGGTCGGGTGGATTCGTTTGAGCCCGGGCATCCAGGCCCCAGCTCATCCAGTCGTCGCCGAAGAGCTCGCTCGGGTGCGGCGTGGCGAGCGAGCCGTTGCCGCACTGCAGCGCGTCAGCCGCGCAGTAGCGGTCGCATCCCCAGCAGACGCGCTCGGGGTGCGCCGGCCTGACCGGGAACTTGCGCATGGCCTCAACCGGGGCGGCCGTCCACGCGGGGGCGCGACAGCACGGGCCAGTAGCGCACGGCGTAGACGCCGAAGCCGGCCGACCACAGCAGCGCCGACGCCAACGCGGCATGCACCGTTTGAGCCGGCGCGACCAGAGGCAGGCCCACGCGCGCGACGGCGGCCAGTGCCACCAACCCGTAGCAGGCCACCTCCCACCGGTCGGCCTTGAGCGGCCGGCCGGTGTGGCCGCGCGCCGTGCGCGTCATCATGCCGATGACGAGCCCGCCGATGGCGCCGACGGTGAGCGCATGCGTGGCGAGGGCCGGCAACGTCCAACCCAGGCTGGCCGTCACGCGAAGCGCCAGGTGCACCGGCACCCAGGCGTAGGCCAGGTGCAGCACCCACACCAGCGGCACCCGGCGTGTGCGCCAGGGCTGCCACAGCCACCACCGGGCGGCGTGCGCGGCCATGCCGACCAAGGCCAGCACGGCAACGGGCCCGCCCGTCAGGCCGAACGCATCAGCCCCAAGCAGCGCCAGCACGCTGCCCAGTGCGAGCCGCTCAACGTGCGGATGCCGGGCGGCCGCCGCGCCGGGCACACCGTTGTTGGTGAACATCGGCACGACGCGCCCGGCCATCACCGCGACGATGAAGAGCACCACGTCCAGCCCCACGCCGATGGCCACGCCCGCCGGCCACGTCAACCAGCCAAGCTCAGCCGCATGCACGACGGCGGCCGCAGCTCCCATCAACACCAGCAGGCCGACGAAGAAGTAGTTGCGTCGGCTGCCTGCCCGGATGAGGGGCCGGGCCAGCGCCACGGCGGCGGCCAGCGGGAAGGCCACGTTGGCCAGCGCCGCTGCCAAGCCGAAGGGCGTCAGCAGGAGCACGCGGGCCACCAGCCAGAGCCCTGCGAGGGCCGCCAGCGGCCAGCCGGTAGGCGTGGGCTGGTTCGTCCAGTTGCGCCCGGCCGTGAACAGGAAGCCCACGATGACGGCCAGTGCAAAGCCGAACAGCATTTCGTGGGCGTGCCAGACCGGACCCGCCAGGTAGGCATGGCCGAGCCAACCGCTGAACTGCAGCGCCCACAACGGGACGGACAGCGCCGCGAAGACCGCTGCCAGCAGGTAGAAGGGGCGAAATCCCAATGCAAAGAGCGCGAACCCTGCCGGTGGCGCAGGCCCGCGACGGGCAGGCTCCTCCAGGTGAATGACGCCGGTCATGCAGCCACGCTCGAAGCGGAAGGCAGGTGCAGCAACTGGGCCAGCACCTCCCGATTGGCGGTGATGTCGGCCAGCGTGTAGCCGTCCAGCACCGCGTAGAAGGCGTCCACCGCCTGCGCCAGCACACCCTTGAGCCGGCACTGGCCCGCGATGGCGCAGTGGCTGCCGCGGGCCGAGAAGCACTCGGCCGGCAGGTCCTCGCCCTCGGCCTCGCGCACAACGTCGCCCAGCCGGATGGCTTCGGGCGCGCGGGCGAGCGTGAGGCCGCCGCCCTTGCCCCGCACCGTGGCCACCCAGCCCCGGCGGGCCAGGTGGTGGACCACCTTGGTGAGGTGGTTCGCCTTCACATCGAACGCCGCACAGATCTCGGCGATCGTGGCACGCCGGTCCGGCTCGGCGGCCAGGAACATCAGCACGCGCAGGCTGTAGTCGGTGAATGCGGTGAGCTTCATGCGGGGCAAGGTCCGGTCAGCGCCCGCGGGCCATCGTCGCGCCCGCAGGCAGGGGTTGCGCGGCCGGGCGGCGCAGCAGGCACAGCGCGTACACGGCCAGGAAGACGCTGCCCGCGGCGAAGACGATGTCCCCCGGCACGCGCAGCCACACCAGAGTCTCCATCACCGGCGAGTGGATGACGGCCGGCGAGCGGGCGAACCACAGGCCGGTGGTGATGCTGTGATAGGCCTGGTAGATGCCGGCCGGCAGCAGCGACATGAACACCATCATCGCGAGACCGGCGTTCAGCCCCCAGAAGGCAGGCTTGAGGAACTTGTCGGCGTGCAGGGAGCGCGGGAACAAGCCGCGCAGGCAGAACAGCATCAGGCCGATGCCCAGCATGCCGTACACGCCGAACAGCGCCGCGTGGCCGTGGGCCGCCGTCATGTTCAGGCCCTGCACGTAGTACAGCGACGCCGGCGGGTTGATGGCAAAGCCCAGTAGGCCCGCGCCCACCGTGTTCCAGAAGCCGACCGCGACGAAGCTCAGGATGACCCACTTGTACGCGCCCAGCCACGCCACGCCCTGCGAGCGGCGCCAGGTCTGCAGCGCCTCCAGCCCGATCAGCGTGAGCGGCACCACTTCCAGCGCCGAGAACACGGCGCCCACCGCGATCACCGACGTGGGCGTGCCCGTCCAGTACAGGTGGTGCAGCGTGCCCAGGATGCCGCCGAACAGGAAGACGATGGTCTCAGCCACGATGGCGCGGTTGGCCGACGCGGCACGGATGAGGCCGAGGTTGGTGAAGATCAGGGCGACGACCGCGGTGGCGAAGACCTCGAAGAAACCTTCCACCCACAGGTGCACCAGCCACCAGCGCCAGTACTCGACCATCGAGTAGTGCGTGTGCTGCCCCCAGGTGAGCGAGGTGGCATAGAAGCCGCCGATGCAGGTGGCCGACAGGAACACCATGGCGATCAGGCCGCGGGTCTCCGACGGCTTCTTGAGCGCCGGCCACAGCGCGCGGCCGAGCAGGAAGACCCAGAACAGCAGGCCGACGAACAGCAGGATCTGCCAGAAGCGACCCATGCTCGTGAACTCCAGGCCCTGGTTGCCGAACCAGAAGCTGAAGTCCACGCCGCGGTGCTGCAGCGTGCCGAGCCAGCCGGTGATGGTGGAGCCGAGCACCACGACGATGAGCGCCCAGAAAAGCGCGTCCACGCCCAGCTTCTGCAGCCTGGGCTCGCGGCCCGACAGCAGCGGCGCCACGTACAGGCCCGTGGCCAGCCAGGCGGTGGCGATCCAGAACACGCCGATCTGCGTGTGAACCGTGCGGCTGACGGTGTAGGGCAGGATCTGCGCCAGGGGGATGCCGAAGAAGGCCTGCCCCTCCACTGCGTAGTGCGCGGTGATGGCGCCCATGCCGATCTGCAGCAGCATCAGGCCGATCACGACGAAGAAGTACTTGCGGGTGGCCTTCATCGACGGCGTGGCCACTGCGCCCAGCAGCGGGTCAGCGGCGGGCACCACGGCCACGTCATCGGGCGAGTCGCCCTTGTGCAGCCACAGCATGGCGGCGATGCCCGCCAGCAGCAGCACGATGCTCGCCATGGACCACATGGCCGCCGTGGTGCTCATGGTGTTGCCCACCAGCGGCTCGTGCGGCCAGTTGCTCGTGTAGGACAGGCCCGATTCGCCCGGGCGGTCCGTCGTGGCGGCCCAGGCCGACCAGAAGAAGAACGCCGTCAACGCCTGGCGGCGCTCGGCATCGGGCAGCGTGCCCGACGTCATGGCGTACTGGTCGCGCAGCGTGTCCAGCGCAGGGTCGGTGCCGAAGAGGCCGTCGTAATGTGCTGCCACCTCCCGGATGGCCTTCGCGCGAGCCGCCGTGACCCGCACCTCGCCGCTGGCCTCGTCGTAGGTGTTGCGGCGCATCTCCTCGCGGACCGACTGATCGACGGCGGCCCGCTGGACGTCGCTCACCGCAGCGCTCGCCTGCTGCTGTTCGGCCAGGCGCCGCTCGCGCAATGCCACGGCCTCACGGTGCAGCCAGTCGGCCGACCAGTCCGGCGCCACATAGGCGCCGTGGCCCCAGACCGTGCCGAGCTGCTGCCCGCCCGCCGACAGCCACGCCTGCTGGCCGAACTGGATCTGCTCCGCCGTGAAGAGGACCTCGCCGTCCGTGCTGACCACGCGCTGTGGAATCGGCGGCGCCGTGAGATAGATCTGCCAACCCAGGTACCCGAGGGCCCCGAACGACAGGACGAAGATCAGGCCCAGCCAACGCCAGAGCCGCTTGGTGGATTTCATGGGGGACTCCTTCCCGGATGCCGGCCGTGCCCAGGCACGAACTTGAACATGCATTTCGGATGCATGAATAGTAGAAAGACCGCCCAACCGGGGGTTTGACGTACGTCAAACCCGTGCCGCCGCGCCGAATTCAGCCGGGTTTGGGACAATGCGGCGGTTTTGCCCCTGGCGGCCCGCCGTCACCACCCACCTCGAGGGCCCGCCCGCCGGTCGCCCTCCCCGAGCCCCATGTCCGAAGTCCTCGCTCCCACCGCCCCTGCCACGCCCAGCGCCGAAGACCTCGCCGCCAAGAAAGCCGCCCACGAGATCAACAAGCTCTCCAAGCGGCTGCACCGGCAGGTCGGCCAGGCCATCACCGACTTCAACATGATCGAAGACGGCGACAAGGTCATGGTGTGCCTGTCCGGCGGCAAGGACAGCTACACGATGCTGGACATCCTGCTGAACCTGCAGCAGCGCGCGCCGATCAAGTTCGAGCTCGTGGCCGTGAACCTCGACCAGAAGCAGCCCGGTTTCCCGGAAGACGTGCTGCCCAGCTACCTCAAGAGCCGCGGCGTGCCCTTCCACATCGAAGAGCAGGACACCTACTCGGTCGTCAAGCGCGTGGTGCCCGAAGGCAAGACGACCTGCGGCCTGTGCTCGCGGCTGCGCCGGGGCATCCTGTACCGCGTGGCGGGTGAGCTGGGCTGCACCAAGATTGCGCTCGGCCACCACCGCGACGACATCGTCACGACGCTGTTCCTGAACATGTTCTTCGGCAGCCGCATGAAGGGCATGCCCCCGAAGCTCGTGAGCGACGACGGCAAGAACGTCGTCATCCGGCCGCTCGCCTACGTGAAGGAGCCCGACCTCGTGCGCTGGGCCGAGCACCGCGAGTTCCCGATCATCCCGTGCAACCTGTGCGGCAGCCAGGAGAACCTGCAACGCGTGCAGGTCAAGGCCATGATCAACGAGTGGGAGAAGCGCTACCCCGGGCGCATCGACAACATCTTCACGGCCATGACCAACATCGTGCCCTCGCACATGATGGACAAGAAGCTCTTCCCCTTCGAGACCATCCAGGCCACCGGCCAGGCCACGCCCGACGGCGACATCGCCTTCGACGATGACGAGTCTTGCGCCACGCCGTCGCCCACCGCCTCGGTCATCACGCTGCAACGCTGATTTACACAGGGGAAATCCGGGCAGGTCAGAATGCATCCATCACATCGATGGAGGTGTTCATCCCGTATTCAACCGGTCGTTGCAACACGCCTTTGGTTCACTGACGATACCAAGGTCTCGAACATTTCAGCTGGGGTCTTCCAGCCCAAGACCTTGCGAGGTCTGTTGTTGAGCGCGTTGGCCACCGCCTGAAGCGCTGCCG